>JBIPNO010000159.1:0-4489 GCA_044372775.1 Haloferula sp. | reverse complement strand
CACTAACGGTGCTATCGAATACATGGAGCATGAATCGACAGGCGATCTACTTTGGCCCGCCGACCAGCACGCTCTCGTCTGTTTGGCTGCCGACGGCGACTTCACTGCTTTCATGGACGAAGTTCATGGGGCGTTGACCTCACTCCTTGCAACTCATCTCGCCGATCCCAAACAACTCGGCGATCTGGACCCACAAGAAGAATTCACGATTCTCGACGAGGCCATGACACTAAATAGGGAACTCTTTTGTCTCCCCTTCCAGCCGACCGATAAGCGGCTCATGATGACGCACGACTTGCTTGGTTTCTGGCGTCATGCGATCCGTGGCGAATCACTTGAGCTTGATGTCGAACTCACGTCGTACGCAATTCGGCGATCACAGCGCTCGTGGGACAATCTCCCTGATTGGGTTGAAAGTTTGACCTGGAATCAAGGTCCCAACCGCCGCAAGTACCTCTACGCCGTCGATGGCGGACGCGACTGATTTCCCGCATCACGTTTAAGGGGTCTCGACACCGACGCGACGGGACCTCGTTGTATAGCGATGCTCGTATGGGCTACGCGACTTGCCGCTTCACAAGATCTTGGAAGAGGCCAGGGGCGCTCATAAGTTCATCGAAGGTGCCGGACTGGACGGCTATCCCCTGGTCAAGGACGATGATCCGATCCGCGCTGCGGATGGTCGAGAGTCGGTGAGCGATGACGATTCGGGTGGCGTTGAGCTGGCTCACTGCCTCGGTGACCTGCGCCTGCGCCGAGTTGTCCAGCGCGCTGGTGGCCTCGTCCATGATCATGATCCGGGGCTTCGTGACGAGTGATCTGGCGATCAGTAGGCGCTGCGCCTGCCCACCGGAGATGTTCGAAGGATCGACCAACGTGTGCATCCCCATTGGCATCGCACGAATGTCGTCGGCCACGGCGGCTGCTTTGGCAGCTTCCCACGCGGTCTCCTCATCGGTCGAGAGATCACCCATGATGTTCTTGAGCACCGAGGCTCGAGTGATGCGCCCGCTCTGCATGACGACACCCATCTGACGTCGAACGAGAGTCGGGTCGAGGCTCGCAAGATCCTGCCCGTCGAAGAGGATCTGCCCCTGCTCAGGGGTCTCGAACGCCAGAAGGAGCCTTGTGATCGTGGACTTGCCTGCTCCCGTAGGACCAACAAGGGCAACGAGTTCGCCGGGCTTGATGTTCATGGAGAGTCCGCGGAGGATCAGCGGGCTGTCGGGCGCGTAGCGGAATTGGATGTTACGGAGTTCGATCCCACCGAGGAGATCTCCGGGATCATGACGATCGCCGCTGGTCTCGGGAACCGCTTCCATCATCGGCGTCAAGAGCCGATACATAGGAGTCACGTTTGACATAGATGCCATCGGGCTCGACAGACCTGCGATCGCTCCAAATGCGATCGAGAACGCGCTGTAGAAGGCCAAGTACGTCGCCGTGGCGATCGGAGGCAGGTCACCAGTCCACTGTCGATAAATGATGAAGTAAAAGAGTGCTGGAGCACCGATTGCGGCGAATACGAACCACGAACTGAGCCATCCGCTGACGACAGTGACCTTGGACTGGGCGACGATCGACTTGCGCAGCGATTCGATGTACTTCGCTACCAAACGATCCTCGGCATTCGCGATGCGAATCTTCGAAAGACCGTTGAGCATCTGAACAAGCCAACCGTTGGCATCCATCTGTGAATCAAGCTGGGCCGACTGCTGCTTACTGGATGCAATGAACGCCCATACGAGGACGACCAACGTCAGCAACAAGAAGATAAGCCCGACGATTCCCAGCAAAATGTCGTAGTAAAGCATTTCAACGACATAGAGAATGCCGAAGAATGCGGTGAGAACTGCGCTCACTACTTGGACGCTAAGAATGCTCGACAGACTGTCAATCGCCATCGCGCGAACTGCAAGTTCGCCCGAGTTAAAGCCCCGGAAGAACTCTGCCGGCAACGAGATGAGTCGATCCCAGAACGCTGACTGTAGGTTCCGAGTCGAGAGTTGGGAAGTCCGAGATATGGCGTAGTTCTGAACCATCGAGAACAGAAAGATCGCCACTGCAGCCAGGATCAAAGCGACGCCGGCCGAGATGATCATATTCTTTCGATCCTGAGGAATGAATGTTCCGATCACCGCGTTCGTGAGGATCGGAGTGATCAGTCCAAACATTGTGACGCCGATTGCCATTACAACGGTGAGAACCCACGATGACTTCGTGCTAATCAGTGCAACTCGGATGACATCGCGAAGCGTCGCTGGACGACCAGCGTCGAAGGGTGTGTAGAACTCGACAGCAGTGTCAGTCAGCCGCGAGATCTCATCAGCAGTTATCCGTCGCGAGGAGACATCGTTCGGTCCTTGGATCGTGTAGTTCCGACCCTTGCGCACGAGCGCAACCGGGGTCTCGATTCCGTCGGTACCGACGAGGAAGCCGAGGAACGGAGTGACCGACTCCTTCTCCCATCCGGTGGGAAGTTGGATCGTGCGGAACCGCAGGTTCGACTTATGGGCGATCATCCGCAGCTGGTGCGGAGTCTTTCGGAGTTCCTCGGCCGTAGGGCTCGACACGCTGAATTTCTGAGTCTTCCCGAGAAGCTGCATGACGCCTACGAGAGGATCTACGTCGAATCCTTCGACCGGCGAGCGAAGGGTTTGTGCGGAATAGGCCGCACGATCCATCGCTGACTCTAGAAACTGATCAGAGACAACACGTGAGTTATGAGCCGAATCTACGAGTTGGGCATGTTGCCGCTCGATCGCCGAGAGCGCTACCGAAGTGAACAGTCCCGCGAACGTCTCCGGAGTGGCACCGGCGAGAGGCGATGAGAGCGAACCCAGACCTTCATCAAGTCTGACGGTAAACGACGCGACCGCAGCCGCATCAACAGTTCCTGCGGGCACTACCTGCCCACCGAGACGAGTCATCGCTGTAATCGTCACCGACCCGTCGGAGGGAATGATGATGTCGTCTTGCACACACGTCGCGAGAGCAACGAGTTCGCCGCCATCGCCCTCAACAAAAACGTCGACAGCTCCGGCGGTGACCCGCAATGGCCCCGCCGTCGAGTCAAGCTTCATCCTGCCGTTCAACACCGCAGATGTGCTCATGTTCCGCTCAGCTTCCGACATCTCCACCCTCTCCAGCTTCGATGACCATCCGGTGATAGTCGCCTTCTTCGTTTTGCATCAATTCATCGTGGCTACCGCGCTCAAGGATCGTGCCTCCGCGACCGAACACGATGATCTCGTCTGCGTCGCGGATCGTGCTCAGTCGGTGAGCAATGATCAACGAGGACACGCCACGACGCCGGATCGCGTCGGTGACGAGCACCTCGGTGACATCGTCGAGCGCACTCGTTGCTTCATCGAGCACGATGAGACTGGGATTGCGTACCAGCGCTCGAGCGATCTCGATCCGCTGGCACTGACCACCGCTGAAGTTACGTCCGTCCTCTTCAACGAGGCAGTCGAGTGCCCCGACGCGAGCGAGGACATCGTCGAGTACCTGTGCATCGGCGAGCGCCTTTGAGATCTGTTCATAGGAGATCGACCGATCCCACAGAGAGACGTTCTCGGCGATGGTTCCCGAAAAGAGCACCACGTTCTGATCGACCTTCGAGAGTCGCTGTTCCAGCGCACCCTCCGGATAGTCCTCCATCGGCTTTCCGTCATAGAGAACTTGGCCGCCTCGCGGTTGCAGGAGTCCGGCTGCGAGATTGCCGATCGTCGTCTTCCCTGCTCCCGAGACACCGACCAGCGCCACTCGACTGCCCGGCTCGAGTTTGAGATTCAACCCGTCGAGCATCAGAGGCGCCTTCTCCCCGTAGCCGAAACTGACGTCGCGGAACTCGAGATGCCCTGAGAAGGATGGCACCGGGGCACCCGGCACGAGAGCGGAACGTTCGAATCTCGGAGCGAGATCGTTGCGAAGCACATCGTCGAGAGCCTGGAGACTCGACGTGACGACCTGCAGCTGACCGCCAGTGCTCATGAGCGACTGCACGGGCTGGCTGAGGCTGAGCGCCAGAGCTTGGATCGCGAGCAATCCACCGAACGAGAGCGAGCCGTTGAGAATGAACAGACCGCCCACGATGAGGATGACCGCAGAGGTAAGTGACATCAATGCAACCGGCAATGCCACGAGGACGGAAGAAGTCGGCACGAGCGCTGCCGAGGCCGAGATGTAATCGGTCTGCTTTCCTGAGAGGCTCGCGAAGGTCTGATCCTCGAGGCCGGTCGACTTCAGAGTCTCGATGTTGCGGATCGCAGACTGTGTGAGACCACGAAGATCGTTCTGTCGACGAAAGATACGAGACTGCATCGTGGTTCGGCGGTCGAGCATCTCGCGCAGCACGAGCACGTTGATGCCCGTGATGACCAGCACCAGCGCACCGATGGTGAGGTTGTAATAGAGCAGCAGTGCTGCATAGCCGACTACCGCAAGCATCGAGATCGCCGCGCTGGCCATCTGATTGGCCAGCAAA
>JBIPNO010000117.1:0-7780 GCA_044372775.1 Haloferula sp. | reverse complement strand
TCAAAGCCCCGGACATCGCCGCCCTCTTCGATTTCGATCCTTACCCGGACCACGTCATGCGGGACAAACGGCGACGTCAATCCCCTGTGGAATCAGGGATCCGGGCCTTAACCTGACGCGAATGCCAGGCGTCGCTCTCAACACCTGCCCCGCCGCGAGTTCAATCCGCCATGACCATTCAACCCTCAACCCACAGTCGAAGCCTCGCCCTCGGGCAGGTGTGAGAGGACTTTGACGTTGAAAAAAATGAACCTGCGCACAGCAACTTACATTCTATGTGGCATTTTGGGTTGCTTCGTGGCGGTGTGGGCAAGCAAAGACTACTTTCGGGACACATTTGCTTATGAGAAGATGCGGTTTAAATCCCCGAAGATGGCCGATTGGAGTAATCCATCCGAAGGGATTATGGGCGCCGCGAAGAGAGCGAATGAGCGATTTTCCAAGGAGAAGAACTGGGTTGAGCGAACACTCGATCCAAAAGAATACCCCTTCTCTGCGCCCGATTTTCTGGATTATTTAGATAGCATTGTAACCGAATCTCCTTCTCCGGTGACTTGTTCTCTACGGATGCACGATAAGCAGATTACGGGTGTGACATAACCCAAGAGACTGGAGCCTGCTGTGAATATAGCCTTACGAGCAATGAAGAAACGAGCAAGCGAGCAAGCCGGTTCTGGGCAAACCGCTACCCGCCCCGAGTCGAAACCTGAAGGTGGCGAGAAACCTCAACCTGAAGCGGTGGGGTGCTCCCGGTAGCGGGTGCCAGGCCTGATCGTGCGCCTGAAAGATTCTTCGATGGACCAGTTTCTCTTTTTCTTGGTGACGTTCGGGATTCCGATCTTCCTCTATGGTCTCTGGCTGGGCGGATCCGCCAAGCGCCTGCGCTTCTCGGGCCTGCTGATCCTAATGATGCTGTCGGTTTGGCTTCTGACGTTTCCATTCTACTATGTTTCCGACCTTACTGGATTTGCACTCCTGTCTTGGCTGGACGGTGTGGTCGGCTTGATTCCGGTGGTTTTGGCCGAGATCTTTCGACGGGCCTGCGCACGACAGCGTTCGAAGTAGCGGTGTTGAAGGGGCGAGGCCTTGACGACCGGAGTCGCCAAGGCCCGGGGACCGCGGTCAAACTTTCGGCAGGTTCCGCCATGGAGCGGAAGTCTTGAAGCGATCCCATCGACCGTTCAGCCTCCGCCCATGACCCGCTCCATTTCCAAGTTCGCCGTTGCCGGCCTCCTGCTCCTGCCAGCCCTCGCTTCCGCTGCTTCCGAGGCGCTGGTTTACAAGAAGGTGGACGGGCAGGAACTCAAGCTGCTGGTCGACAAGCCGCCCGGCTGGACCGCGGCGGACAAGCGGCCGGCGATCGTGTTCTTTTTCGGCGGTGGCTGGGTCGGCGGCACTCCGAACCAGTTCCAGCGCCACAGCGCGTATTTTGCGAGCCGTGGGATGGTCGGGGTGCGGGTGGAATACCGGACCATTGCCAAGGGCGACAAGGGCCCGCCGCTGCTGAGCTGCGCGGATGCCAAGTCGGCGATCCGCCACGTCCGCGCCCACGCTGCGGAACTGGGGATCGATCCGGCCAGGATCGCCGGTTCGGGCGGCTCCGCGGGCGGTCACCTCGCGGCCTTTGCGGCGCTGGTGGAAGGGCTCGATGACCCTGCGGACGACCTCAAGGTCTCCTGCAAGCCCGACGCGCTGGTGCTTTTCAATCCGGTCTTCAACAACGGCCCGGGCGAGTGGGGGCACGAGCGGGTCGGCAAACGCTACCGCGATTTTTCCCCGGCTCACAACGTGAAGAAGGGTGCGCCACCGACGATCGTGTTCCTCGGCGAGAAGGACGACTTGATCCCGGTCAAGGTGGCGAAGGATTTCGAGGCCGACATGAAAAAGGCCGGCTCGCGTTGCGACACGCATCTCTATCCCGGCGCCGGACACGGCTTTTTCAATGCCGCGCCCTACTACCAGAAGACCGTGATCGAGGCCGACAAGTTCCTCACCTCGCTCGGCTGGCTGAAAGGCGAGCCGACCTTGAAGCCGGCCCCTTGATCCTTTCACCCATTCCCTCCATGCGCTTTTCCATCGCCGCCGCTCTCCTCTTCGCCTGCCTGTCCGCCTCCGCCGCGGACAAGCCGAACATCGTCTATATCCTGGCCGACGACCTCGGTTACGGCGATATCCAGGCCCTCAATCCGAAGCGCGGGAAGATCAAGACGCCGAACCTCGACCGCCTCGCCGCGGAGGGCATGGTCTTCAACGACGCGCACAGCGGCTCCTCGGTCTGCACGCCGACCCGCTACGGCATTCTAACAGGCCGATACGCCTGGCGGACCTCGCTGGTCAGCGGGGTGCTCGGTGGGATGAGCCCGCCGCTGATCCCGGTCGACCGCTTGACCGTGGCGGCGATGCTCAAAGGGCAGGGGTATCACACCGCGTGCATCGGCAAGTGGCACCTCGGCCTGGAGTGGGCGAAGTGGGAAAGCCCTGCCGAACGGAAGAAGCATCCCGGCTGGCAGCATGACTTCTCGAAGCCCCTCACGCAGGGTCCGACCGCCCGCGGCTTCGACACGTTCTACGGCATCAGCGCCTCGCTCGACATGCCGCCCTACGCATGGATCGACAACGACCGCCTGACCGCCCTGCCGACCGCGACGAAGACGTGGATCCGCGAAGGCCCGGCGGACCCGGACTTCGAGGCGATCGACGTGCTGCCCGGGCTCACCCGCAAATCGGTCGAGCTGATCTCCAGCCGCAAGAAGGACGACAAGCCCTTCTTTCTCTACCTGCCGCTGGCTTCGCCGCACACCCCGATCCTCCCGACCGCGGAGTGGAAGGGGAAGAGCGGGCTCGGCGACTACGGCGACTTCGTGATGCAGACCGATGCCAGCGTCGGCGAGATCATGGCCGCGCTCGAGAAGAACGGCCTCGCGGAGAACACGCTGATCGTCTTCACCAGCGACAACGGCTGCTCGCCCGCGGCGGAGATCGAGGCGCTCGAAAAGCAGGGCCACTTTCCTCACGGCGACCTCCGCGGGACCAAGGCCGACATCTGGGAAGGTGGCCACCGCGTGCCCTTCCTGGTCCGCTGGCCGGCCAAGGTGAAGGCGGGTTCGACCAGCAGCTCGCTGGTCTGCCTGACCGACCTGATGGCCACCGCCGCGGAGCTCAGCGGCGCGACCTTGCCCGGCGACGCGGCGGAGGACAGCTTCAGCTTCCTGCCCGACCTGTTAGGCAACGGCACGACGGCGCGGCGGAGCATCGTCCACCACAGCATCCACGGCCAGTTCGCGATCCGCGAGGGGAGCTGGAAGCTCGCTTTCTGCCCCGGCAGCGGCGGCTGGAGCAAGCCCGGCGACAAGGACGCCCGCGCGGCCGGCTTGCCCGCGCTGCAGCTCTACGATCTCGCGAAGGACCTCGGCGAAAAGGACAACCTCCAGGCCAGCGAGCCGGACCAGGTCAAGCGGCTGACGGGCCTCCTCAAGGAGATCGTCGCGAAGGGCCGCAGCACTCCGGGACCGGCCCGGGAGAACGACAAGCCGGTGGATTTCCGCAAAGCC
Organism: Haloferula sp.; assembly: GCA_044372775.1. Classification (GTDB taxonomy): domain Bacteria; phylum Verrucomicrobiota; class Verrucomicrobiia; order Verrucomicrobiales; family Akkermansiaceae; genus Haloferula. The sequence goes on along the minus strand of JBIPNO010000117.1, from coordinate 4,229 downwards.
CGACCCTGAACCCTTCTCCAACATGATCCGCGCCCTCGGACTCTCGCTTCTGCTGCTCGCGCCCGCCGCTTTCGCGGCGGACAAGCCGAACATCATCCTGATCTACGCCGACGACCTTGGTTACGGCGACCTCGGCTGCTATGGGGCCAAGGCGATCGCCACCCCGAACGTCGACCGGCTTGCCGCTTCGGGCCTGCGTTTCACCGATGCGCATGCGACCTCGTCGACCTGCACGCCGTCGCGCTACGCCTTGCTGACCGGCAGCTATCCGTGGCGGAAGGAAGGCACCGGCATCCTGCAAGGCGACGCGCCGCTGATCATCCCTCCGGGCAGTGTCACGCTGCCGTCGATCCTTCAAACGGCCGGCTACCACACCGGCGTGGTCGGCAAGTGGCACCTCGGGCTGGGCACGGTGGAGAAGCCCGCCGATTGGAACGGACTCATCAAGCCCTCGCCGGCCGAGGTCGGCTTCGATCACCACCACATCATGGCCGCCACCGGCGACCGGGTGCCGACCGTTTTCGTCGAGCAAGGCCGCGTGGTGAATCTCGACCCCAAGGATCCGATCCGCGTCAGCTACAAGGAGAAGATCGGCAACGAACCGGTCGGCCGCGAGCAGCCGTCGGCCCGCCTGATGGGTGCCGACGACCAGCACAGCGACACCATCACGAACGGCGTCAGCCGCATCGGCTACATGAGCGGCGGCAAGGCGGCCTTGTGGAAGGACGAGGAGCTCGGCGATCATTTCACCGCGCAGGCGGTTTCGTTCCTGGAAGCCAACAAAGAGAAGCCCTTCTTCCTCTTCTTCGCCCTCCACGAGCCCCACGTCCCGCGAGTCCCCGCGCCGCGCTTCGTCGGCAAGACCGGACTTGGCCCCCGCGGTGATGTGATCGCGCAGCTCGACGACCACGTCGGGGTGATCGTCGCGACACTTGAGAAGCTTGGCCTCACCAAGAACACGCTGGTTCTTCTATCCAGCGACAACGGTCCGGTGCTCGACGACGGCTATGCCGACGACTCGGCCTCGAAGAACGGCGATCACAAGCCGGCCGGGCCCTTCAGCGGCGGCAAATACTCGAAGCTCGACGGCGGCACGCGGGTCCCGCTGATCGCCTCGTGGCCGGGAACCATCGCGCCGGGTCAGTCCGCCGCGCTGGTCTCGCAGATCGACTTCCTCGCGACCTTCGCCGCGCTCGCCGGACAGCCGGTGCCGGCGGGTTCCGCCACCGACAGCACCGATGCCACGGCTGCGCTGTTAGGCAAAGATGCCGCCGGCCGCAGCGAGATCGTCCAGCAGGGCACCGGCGGCCTCGCCTTCCGCCGCGGGAACTGGAAATTCATCCCACCGCGTGCGGGGCCGGCCGCGCACAAGACGATGCGCTCCGGCAACCTGCCGAAGCCCCAGCTTTACGACCTGAGCAAGGACCCGGGCGAGAACGACAACCTCGCCGCCAGGCATCCCGACAAGCTGAAGGAACTCGCCGAGGCCTTCCGCAAGGTGGCGGGCAAGCCAGGGAAGTGATTCACCGCGCCAGCGCTCCGCTGGTCTTGCCGCGGGGCTTGCCATTGAAATCGGTGGCGAGCAGGTGGCGGGGATCGGCGTGGTCGAAGAGCGCGCCGGCGGCCGGGGTGGCATCGTGGCGCGAGGCGTCCCAAGTCATGCTCGCGAAATCCGCCAGCCCGCCGCCTTTCACGCAGCCCTCGATCGCTCCAGCTCCGAACACCACGTTGCCGCGGCTGACGACCCCGGCGCTGCCGTTGGCAAAGTGCAGCGCGTTGCCGTCCCGCGAGTAGAGGACGTTGTTCGCCAGCGCCATGCCTTCGCGGCCGTTCCACGAGCCGCCGCGGAAAGCGTGGCCGCTGTTGACGATGGTGTTGTGGATCACCTGGAGGTTCAGCGTTTTGCCCTGGTGGTCGGTGCTCGCGAAGCCGGAGCCCGCGCCGTTGATCAGAACGTTGTTCCGGACGATCGCCTCGCCCTGGACCTGCATCACGTTGTCGCCGCTGTTGTAGCAAAGATTGCGCTCGATGATGTTCACCGGCTTGCCCGCGGTGCCGTAAACGGTGATGCAAGGGTAGTTGGTGTCGTGGACGTGATTCTCGGCGATGAGGTTGCCCCAGGAGCCTTGCTTGACCTCGATCCCGTCGCCTTGTTCGCCGCGGCAGTCGTGGATGTGGTTCAAGGCGATCACGCTCTGGCTCATCACGTGCTCGCCGTGGTTCGCGCCGAGATACATGCCTTCGGCATGGCCGGCGCCGTCGTGGATGTGGTTGCGGGTGAGGTGGAGGCGTTCGGTGTCGGCGCTGTTGGCGCTGAGGCAAACCTCGCCGGTGTGGTGAATGTGGCAGCGGTCCAACCAGAGGTCGCGGCACTGGCCGAGCCGCACGCCGTGGCTGCCGCCGGTGATTTCAAGGCCGCGCAGGGCGAGGAAAGCCACCGGTCCGCCCTGGCCGACGTTGAGCACGTTCTGCCGGGCATCGGGCCGCGTGATGACCACCCGTGCGTCCTTCGCCGCGACGATCCACACCGGTGCCTCCGCGGTGCCGCTGACCCGCAGGTCCCACATTTGCCCGACGCTGTAGGTGCCCGCGGTGATCTCCAGCTTGTCGCCCGGTTTCAAAGCCGCCGCTGCTTTCACCAGTGCGATGCCGTTTTCCGCATCGCCGGCCCCGGGCAGGGGAGAGAGCGCGATGGTGCGCGTCGGCACGATGTCGGCCCACGCGGGATCATAAGTGCCGGCGTGCAAACCGGTGGCCGGCAGAAGGATGAGGGAGAGAAGAAGGGTGAAGAGTTTCATCGGGGTTTCTACAGGTCGTCACCCATACGCGAGGGAACTGGAGATTTCGCCTCCGTCGAATCCCTTTGTCCTGTGCCCAACCGCAGTTACAAGAATTCCATGCGTCCGGTCCTTCTCCTCCTCCTCGCACCCTGGCTCTGCCACGCGGCGACCATCGAAACCGTCGCCGGCACCGGCAAGGCGGGCTACGAAGGCGACGGCCGCCAGGCGCTCAAGGCGGAACTCAACCAACCCTTCGGGGTGACGGTCGGCCCGGACGGGGATCTCTACTTCTGCGACACCAACAACCATGTGATCCGCAGGATCAGCCGGGCGAACGGCAAGATCGACACGGTGGTCGGCAGCGGCAGGAAGGGCTACACCGGCGACGGCGGGAAGGCCGCCCGGGCGACGCTCAACGAGCCCTACGAGATCCGCTTTCATCCCGACGGCACGCTCTACTGGGTGGAGCGCTTGAACCACATCGTGCGCCGGATGGACCGCGGGACCGGGCGGATCGAAGCGGTCGCGGGCACCGGCAAGCCCGGCTTTTCCGGCGACGGCGGGCCGGCCGTGAAGGCGGCGATGAACGAGCCGCACTCGATCCAGTTCGACCGCGAGGGCAAGGGGCTCTTCATCTGCGACATCCGCAACCACCGGATCCGGCGGGTCGATCTAACAACCGGGAGCATCGACACCTGGTGCGGCACCGGCGAGGCGAAGGACACGCCCGACGGCGCGAAGCTCGGCAAGCAGACCGCGCTCAAAGGCCCGCGCGCCCTTGATCGCGGCCCCGACGGCGACCTCTGGCTCGCCTTGCGCGAGGGCAACGCCGTTTACCGGATCGACATGAAGACGGGCACGCTCCACCACGTCGCCGGCACCGGCAAGGCGGGCTTCACCGGCAACGGCGGACCGGCGAAGCAGGCGACCATCGCGGGGCCGAAAGGCGTGGCGGTCTCACCCGATGGCAAGACCGTCTATCTCGCCGACACCGAGACGCACACGGTGCGGGCCATCGACCTGACGCGGAAACCGCCGACACTCGAACTCATCGCCGGCGACGGCACCCGCGGCGACGGTCCGGACTCGCCCGACCCACTGAAGTGCCGGATGGCGCGTTTGCACGGCGTGGGCATCGATCCGAAGACCGGCGATCTCTACATCGGCGACAGCGAGACCCACAAGGTGCGGGTGATCCGGGGGCTGGGGAAGTAGGTGGTGGATGGTAGATGGTAGATGGTAGATGGTAGATGGTAGATGGTAGATGGTAGATGGTAGATGGTGGATGGTAGATGGTGGATGGTGGATGGTGGATGGTAGATGGGCGCGGTCAGAACATCGGTAACACTTCTGGGTCAGAACATGGGTAACACTCTTGCGGGTGAGGGTTACACTTCTTGGGCGGGTTGGACAGCTTTGGTCGGGGCTTTCCGCGGATCCGGGCGATGG
>JBIPNO010000068.1:0-27632 GCA_044372775.1 Haloferula sp. | reverse complement strand
TACTGCCGGCCCTCAGGCGTTTTTGGAACGACGCGGCGGCGGTGCTGCGGTTGGTCGGACGCCCGTGGCTGCTGGATCAAGCAAACGCTACGCGTCCAAGATTAAAGTCACATTAGTTTGAAGAACTTGTATGACGCCCAGTGGGCAGGACTTTACGACCGAATTACAGAGCCAACCGCGGAAGAAAGGCGAAGAAGGGCCTCCCTTGCCCGCGGTGGCTCTTATAACTAAAAGACGACGTCGTTCTGCCCGACCTCGGTGGCTCGTAGGCAGCGGAGGTCCGGGAGCAATCTTGCGTCACCACGAGCTACGGCATCCCTTTGCCCACAAGTCCACGAATCCGCCTTTCCAGCCAGCTCCGGGCGGCGGCGGTCTTCACCGCGCAGGCCCAGATGGTGACGACGTGCCAGCCGAGGGCGAGGAGGGCGGCTTCGGTGCCGGCGTCGCGGGCGCGGTTGCCTTCGATCTTGTGCTTCCACCAGACGTGGCGGGACTGGGGGAGCCGGAAGTCCGGGCAGTGTTCGTGGCCGTGCCAGAAGCAGCCGTGGACGAAGACGACGGTGCGGAATTTCGGCAGGACGATGTCGGGCCGGCCGGGCAGCAGGCGGTTCTTCGGGCCGGCGACGGTGAAGCGGTAGCCGAGCCGGTGGAGCAGGGAGCGGACGAGCCGCTCCGGCCGGGTGTCGCGACCGCGGATGCGGGACATGACTTCGGAGCGCTTTTCCGGGGTGAAGACGTCGGCCATGCGGGGATGAGGGGACGGCAAATCGATTGGGCAGAGGGCATTTCCGGTATCCGCCGCGAACACAAGTTTGCCGGAGGGATTTTGAAATTGCACGGCCGACCGGTGGGTCTATCGTAGAGGGCCATGATTCTGACCATGAAAATCCCCGACGACGTGTCGTCCGACTTGCAGGCAGGATTCGAAAATCTCGGCCGCGCCGCTTTGGAGGCTCTTGCGGCCGAAGCTTATGAAAAGGACGTGCTCTCTTTGGAGCAGGTTCGTCGGCTGCTTGAGTTGGAATCACGATGGCTGGCGCAGGAAGTTCTTTCCCGCCACGGGGTGTGGCCCGGCCAATCCGCCGATGAGATCCTGCAAGATGCCGCAAACTCAAGCCGCTTTCGCTCCACCGCCGGGTGATCGTCGTTAGCGACAATTCAGCGCTGTCGTGTTTGGCCGAGCTTGGTGAACTGGACTTGCTGCACAAACTCTACGGCACCGTCGTCATCACCACGGCGATCCAGCGGGAGGCTCGCCATGCGGGGGCGCCGGAGGTTTTGAAGCGTTTTCTCGGGACGCCTCAACCATGGCTCGAGGTCGTGCCGGATCCAACTCCCTACCTTGAGGAAACGAACGCGCTCGACCCGGGCGAGGCATCCGCCATCACCCTTGCCTGGCAACACCGGCCGGACAGCCTTCTTATCATCGACGAGAAACGGGGCCGCCGGGTATCCTCCGCCCTCGGCTTGCGCATTACCGGGGCGGCCGGGGTGCTTACCGATGCCGCGGCGGCCGGCCTGGTCGATTTTGACGACGTGTTCCGGCGTCTGGGGACGACTCAATTCCGCCTCAAGGCTTCAGTCGTCGATGAACTCAGGTGCCGCTACAAGGCGCGTCCTGGGAATCCTCCGGAGCAAAGGCCTCCAGAGTGAATCCGCTTGCGCGGTCACCGGCATGCCGGAAACGCCGGGCGTGAGATTTTGGGTCGAGTGCCTCGCCAGTCGCGTTGAAGACCGAGCGGCAGATTCCCGCCTCGCCAGACGGCGGAAGTTGTGTCAGTTCATCTTCCTCCCATGACAACTGAAGTTGTAAGCTACCTGCCGGTGAACCACGTTTTCGTGGATTTCGAGAACCTGAAGACCATCGACGGGGACACTCTGGGGAAGAAGAACTACACCTTCCATCTCATCCTCGGGCCGACGAACAAGACCCTGCCGGTGGAGGCGGTGGCGCGGATGATGGAGAACGCGCAGGCGGTGACCCTCATTCGCAGCCCGAAGTCCGGCAAGAATGCCGCCGACTTCGTGCTGGCCTTTTATCTGGGGCAGGCAGCCGCAGCGGATCCCACGGGCTATTTCCACATTCTGTCCGCCGACGAGGGCTTCGACTCGCTGGTGGAGTTGTTGCGGTCGCGGAAGATGAAGGTGAAGCGGCATGGCACGTGGGACGAGCTGAAGGCACTGATCGAGCCGAGGCCTGCGGCCGTCCCGGCGCCCGCGGCACCACCGGAGAAGGTCGTGCCACCGGTTCCCGTGGCGAAGCCCGCTCCGCCGGTGGCCGCTGCCAAGAGCGGGCTGTCGGCCGACGCGGAAAAGCTGCTGGAGGCCTTGATGAAGTCACCCAAGAACCGGCCGAAGAAGAAAAAGACGTTGGTGAGCCACGCGAAGAGTTCGCTGGGCAAGAACGCCACCGACAAGCAGGGCGAGGCGGTGGTGGAGGAGCTGCGCAAAGCGAAGAAGCTGGCGATCGACGAGAAGGGTGCGGTGACCTATCGGATTTGAAGCGGTAGCCGAGCCGGTGGAGCAGGGAGCGGACGAGCCGCTCCGGCCGGGTGTCGCGACCGCGGATGCGGGACATGACTTCGGAGCGCTTTTCCGGGGTGAAGACGTCGGCCATGGGACAAGCAAGCCTGGAACCCGGCCGCAGGCGATGAAAAGGACGGGGCGGATCAAGGGGGCCGCCGGGGGGCATGGGAGCGCTGGCTTCAGCCGGCTTGGACGGTCGGGCTGGGGCGGCCGACTGAAGTCAGCGCTCCCGCCGGAGGACCGGCGATTCGAATTCACCAAAGCTTCGCGGGACAGGCGCTACGAAGGGCAGGCTGCGGAGGACGGGGAGAGTCGTGATGGTGCTTTCGCAGCGAAAACCCAAGGGGCGAGACGTCATCGCTAGACCCTGCCATCCGCCGTTCCGGACTTCCGGAGATTTCGCGTCCATTCGCGTTATTTCGCGGTTCGGGTTTTGAGAGGCGGCGATTCCGCGGATGCTTGGGGAGACGAGGGCAACGAAGGAGCGGATCCTGCGGTAGATGAAACGGCGGATCGGGTGGATCGGCGGGGGGCGGTGGCGACGGGATGATCCGGAGCAGGTGGATAGCGCGGAAACGACACGTGACGGCGCGTGGCTTTCGCAGCGCCAGCAGGCTGGCGGGGGAGAGCGGCAGCGGGCTGCACGCAGTCCATGGGGCGGCGCCCGGAGCGGATCGCTCAGGTCCAGTCGAGCACGACCTTCCCCGACTGCCCGGACATCATCGTCTCGAAGCCCTTCTCGAACTCGTCGACGGGGAAGCGGTGGGTGATGACCGGCGAGATGTCGAGGCCGGCGCGGACCATGCTGCTCATCTTGTACCAGGTCTCGAACATCTCCCGGCCGTAGATGCCTTTCAGGACGAGGCCCTTGAAGATGACCTTGTCCCAGTCGATGGCGACCTTGTCGGGGAAGATCCCGAGCAGCGAGACCTTCGCACCGTTGGAGGTGTGATTGAGGATGTCGTTCAGCCCGGACGGGTGGCCGGACATTTCGAGGGCGACGTCGAAGCCTTCCTTCATGCCGAGCGACTTCATGGCGTCGCCGACGGATTCCTCGGCGACGTTCACGGTGCGGGTGGCGCCGAGCTTTTCGGCGAGCTTCAGGCGCCAGGGATTGACGTCGGTGACGACCACGTGGCGGGCCCCGGCGAAGCGGGCGACGGCGGCGGCCATGCAGCCGATGGGGCCGGCGCCGGTGATCAGCACGTCCTCGGCGACGAGGTCCCAGGACAGCGCGGTGTGGACGGCGTTGCCGAGCGGATCGAAGCAGGAGATCACTTCCTCCGGAATGGCGGGGTCGACCTTGTAAACGTTGCGGTACGGGATGGAGAGGTATTCGGCGAAGGCTCCGGGGCGGTTGACGCCGACGCCCTGGGTGTTCGGGCAAAGGTGCTGGCGGCCGGCCAGGCAGTTGCGGCAGCGGCCGCATACGATGTGGCCTTCGCCGGAGACCAGCTCGCCGGGGACCAGGTCGGTGACGCCGGAGCCGACCGCTTCGACCACGCCGCAGAACTCGTGGCCGACATGCATCGGGACGGGGATCGTGCGCTGGGCCCAGGCGTCCCATTTCCAGATGTGGACGTCGGTGCCGCAGATCGAGGTCTTCTTGATCTTGATCAGCACGTCGGTGGGCCCGACTTCGGGCATCGGGACGTCCATCATTTCAAGACCGGGGCCGGCGGTGGCTTTGACGAGCGCTTTCATACGATTCGGATGCGGGACCGAGGGAGCATGAGCGGATTCCGGGGGCCAGAGGAATTTCGAATCGGCGGAAAAAGTGACTAATTCCGGCGACCCGGGGATCGGAATCGGTCCAAGCCCTGTTCCAGGTAGCGCCAGCACAGCCAGGCCGCGCCCCAGGAGGCGAGGAAGAAGGCGAGGAGCTGGACGGCGAGCTTTTCAACGCCGGGTGCCGCGGGAACTTGAGGGTTGGAGATTCCGCCCGGATCCCCTTAGCCTTCCGGCATGCCGCATTGGGAAGCCCTTCATATCGAGCGATTCCGCCGCTTGGAGAACCTGCGGCTCGATGACCTGGGCACCGTCAACCTGCTTGTCGGCAAGAATAACAGCGGCAAAACCTCGGTTTTGGAGGCGCTTGCGATCGCCAGCCATCCGACCAGCGCTCTGCAATGGATCGATGTCGGGCGGGAGCGGGAGTTGAAATCGGCGCGGACTCCCCTGCTCGAGGTACTCGGATGGTTTTTCCCGCATCAACACCCGAGGGAGAATGGATTCGAGGGTATGGCGGCGCTGGGTGGCAGCCTTTCCGGAGGCGGCAGGGTGAGCATCCGGGCGGAGTATAAAGAGTTCCGGCAGGTCAGGATGACTCCCGAGCCCGACGAGGGGGCGGAGTTTGCCGAGGACGAATTTTCCGACTATGCGGCGACCTTGGGAATTTGGGTTGAGAGGGATCCGCGCGACAGCTTGTTGGAAGCTTTTCCCGTGATCTACGAGTTCAGCGGGAAGAGCTTCAAGGATGTCGGTTCTGCCGCGCGCTTGCTCCCCTGCCAGTTCATTTCCCCGGTTTCCCATCGCACAAGCCGCCACCTTCTCGCGGGCGTCGATCAGGTGCTCGAGGAACGCTTGAAGCCGCAGATTGTCGGGCTGCTGCAGAAGCTCGCACCGGACGTGCAGGACATCGAGATCCGCTCACCCCAGGGACGCGGTTCCGTGATCCAGCTTTACCATGAAGGCATCGGCCACGTGCCGCTTGCGGTGGAGGGAGACGGGATGCGCCGGGCGTTGGCCTTTGCATCGGCCGCCTCGCTGGCACGGAACGGTGTCCTGCTGGTGGACGAGATTGAAACGGCGCTGCATCCGGAAGCACTCGCCGGGATTTTCCGCTTCCTCGTTCATGTCTGCCGTGAGACGGGGATCCAGCTCTTCGTAACAACTCACAGCTTGGAAGCGGTGGACGCCATGCTCGCCAGCATGGCCGATGATCTCGGGGATCTGGTCGCTTATCGCCTTCCCGAGCGCGGCAGCGGCGTCCCGATCAAGCGTTTCGGAGGGCGAACCCTCCATGACCTGCGCAACGAGGGAGGGCTTGACCTGCGCTGAGCCATGACGACGAAGACGCTGCTGCTGCTGGTCGAGGGACCTCACGATCTGGAGTTCTGCGCCCGGCTTCTCAAGTGTTTTGCCTTCAGCAGGATTCAACGACATGAAGTGCTCCAGAAGGAATATCCGTTCTGGACTCGCCTGGTGCCCGAGCGCTGGCCTCAGAAGGGTGACTTGCTCGCCAGGCATCCGGTTCCGGTGTTCTTCGCCAATCCCGAAGGCCAGTCGGTTGCCATCATCAATTCCGTGGGTATTTCGAAGCTGGCGATGCGGCTTGGGATCGATCTCGCCGGCTTGAACCACCTACCGGATGCCGTCGCGGTTTTGCTCGATGCCGACGACGACGGCGACCCCTGTCAGCGGCATACGCGCTTGCTGGGTGAGATAGCAGGTCGCCCCGAGCCCGAGCTCAGGCAACTGCGATTCCCGACGGAGCCGGGACAAGTTGCCACCGGGACCCCGCGCTGCGGTGTTTTTGTCCTGCCCGACAACCGCTCGACCGGAACACTGGAAGACCTGCTGCTTGAGGCGGGCTCAGCCTCCTACCCGGAATTGAACGCGGCGGCCGAAGGCTATGTGCGGAGTGTCCAGGCGCTCCCTGAACTGTGCCCGAAAGACGTTGAGGAATTGCGGAAGCCGGCAGGGTTGAAGAAGGCGACGGTCGCCGCCATGTCCAGCATCCTGAAGCCCGGAAAGGCGATTCAGGTATCCATTCAGGACAATCGTTGGCTGGAGGAGAATTCGATCGCACTTCCTCGAATCGCCGAAGTCATCCGGTTTTTCCGATTATTGTTAGAGTAAGGTGGACTCGCCTGCGGCTGCCCGAATCGAGATCCGGCGGAGAGGAGAGAACCGAACTCAGGGCTCCCCCGCACTTGTTCTCAGGGTTTCCCCCTCAGGCGGTCCAAGCCCTGCTCCAGGTAACGCCAGCACAGCCACGCCGCGCCCCAGGAGGCGAGGAAGAAGGCGAGGAGCTGGACGGCGAGGGGGACGGCGGGTTTCCAGAGGAAGGGCATGACGAAGCCGAGGAACAGCGGCATGGGTCCGTGGAAGAGGTAGAGCCCGTAGCTGAGGCGGCCGATGTGCTGGGCGGCGGGGTGGTCGAGGACTTTCCCGAGCGGGCCGCGGAAGCCGGCGAGGGTGGCCGAGATGAGGCCGGCGAAGACCAGCGAGACGAAGGTCTGCTGGAGATGGCTCAGCACCGGAACGGTCTGGCCGCTGCGGTCGCGGAAGTAGAGGAAGACATAGGGCACGAAGGCGAGCGCGGCGGCGAGGGACAGCCGGCGGTCACCCGCTTTCATCCCGCGGTCCATGGCCCAGGCGAGCAGGGCACCGGCGCCGAGGTAGTCGAGCGAGCAGAAGGTGAGCACGCCCGGGTGATGGATCTGCGGGAAGTGGTGGTGGATGATGGCGCGCGAGACCGGGGCCAGCGCGACGGTGGCGAGCAGCACCGCACCGAGCGCACGGCGCGGCGTGAAGTAGAGGACCAGCGGCCACAGCAGGTAGAACTGCTGCTGGATGGCCAGCGTCCAGTAGTGCGAGGTGCCGGAGGGCCAGCCGGGCATCCGCGCGATGTGGAAATTCACCGTGTGGGTGAGGTAGGGCAGCGGGTGCTCCCGGATGTCCGGCGCGCCGACGATCCACGCGAAAAGCATCGCGGCGTAGCAGGGGATCAGGATCCGCAGGGCGCGGCGTTTTTGGAAGCCGCGGTAGGCCGCGCCACGCCAGGAGCCGGCGGAAGCTTCACCGGCGGATTTTTCGCGCAGCAGGATCCGCGTGATCAGGAAGCCGGTGAGGGTGAGGAAGAAGAACAGGCCGATCTCGAAGGGCAGCGGTCCGCGCCATTCGGGCGGCGCCCAGTGCAGCCACATCACGCCGAGCACGGCAAAGGCGCGCCAACCATCAAGCTGGGTGTTTCGCGGGGCGGACAAGGCGGGAGCAGGCTGACGGGCCGCGTGATGGGTTCACAGGAAATTCCGCGGATCCGCGCCGTAGGGCGGGGATCGACAGCCCGGGGCCCGGTGGCTAGTCTTCCCGCGGATGACTTTGGCCGAACTGGGATGGGATGATTTTTTCGCGGAAGCCTTTGTGCCTTACGAGGCGAAGGGCTGGGTCCCGGCGCGGCTGATCCGCGAGACGCCGATCAATTTCAGCGCGTTCCTGGGCGAGGACGAGGACGGCGAGATCGAGGAGATCGACTGCGTGCTCGGCGGCAAGGTCTGGCACGAGGCGGCGAACGACGCCGACCTGCCGGCGGTCGGCGACTGGGTGGCGGTGGAGCTGGGCGATGAGAACACCGACCATGTGATCCGCGCCCGCCTGCCGCGGCGTTCGTGCTTTTCGCGGAAGATGCCGGGCAAGACGGTGGAGGAGCAGGTGATCGGCGCGAACGTCGACGTGGTGGCGGTGGTGACCGATTCCGGTCCCGACCACAACCCGCGGCGGATGGAGCGCTACTTCGCGTTGATCGGCCGCAGCGGCGCCAAGGCGGTGGTGCTGGTCAACAAGGCCGACCTTTTCCCCAAGGCGCACAACGAGGCCTGCGCGGCCGAGCTGCGCGAACTCTGTCCGGAGGCGGACATCCACGTGACCAGCGCGCTCGGCGGCAAGGGGCTGCACGTGCTGAAGAAGTACCTCAAGAAGGGAATTACGATGTGCGTCGTAGGTTCCTCTGGCGTCGGCAAGTCGACGCTGGTCAACCAGCTTTATGGCGAGGAGTGGCAGTGGACCAGCGAGGTCAACGACGTGACCGGCAAGGGCCGCCACACGACCACTTCGCGCGAGCTGGTGCCGCTGCCGAAGGGCGGCATGCTGATCGACAATCCCGGGATGCGGGAGATCCAGATGTGGACCGACGAGCAGTCCCTGCGCGAGAGCTTCGCCGACGTGGAGGCGATGTCCGCGGAGTGCCGCTTCGCCGACTGCAAGCACGGCAATGACAAGGGCTGCGCGATCCGCGAGGCGGTGGCGGCAGGGAAGCTCGACTTGCAGCGGCTGGAGAGCTTCCTGAACCTCGACGATGAGATCGAAAAGCTGCGCCACCTCGCGAAGAAGCGGCAGATGACCGTCGAGCGCTGGGCCAAGCGCAACGGCCGGGTCAAGGCGCGCAACCTGAACGACCGGATCCAGCTCGAAGAGGACGAGCGCGGCGAATGGCGGGATTGAAAGGGTTTGCGGCGGGGCGGATCGGAGTTTAGGGGAAAGGAATGAAAGCACTCCTCGCTCTCCTGTTGGTCCCGCTGATTTCCTGCCTCGCCCTCGCCGCCGATGAGCCCGCGAAGGACGCGCCGGTGAAGATCGAACAGGCGGAGAAGCTGATCGCGGATGGCATCCAGTTGCTGGATGCACGGACCCAGGAGGAATGGGACGAAGGTCATCTCAAGGGAGCGAAGCGGGTGGACTTCACCGCCGAGGGCTTCGTCGAAAAAGCCAAGGCCACGCTCGATCCGAAGAAGCCGGTGCTGGTCTACTGCCGCAGCGGCGGACGCAGCGCCAAGGCAGTGAAAGCACTGCGCGAGGCGGGATTCACCACCGTGCACGACATGGACGGCGGGATCATCGCCTGGCAGAAAGCGGGCAAGCCGGTGGAGAAGTGAGCAGCTTCCGCGTGGCTGCTGCGAAGCGGCAAGATCGGACCTTCGGCGGGCGTTTCCACGGGATGCTCCGACTCCTGATCCCGCTGATCCTCGCCGCGGTCCTGCCGCTGTCCGCGGAGACGAAACTGCTCGATCGGGAAAACCTCGTCGCGTGGTGCATCGTGCCCTTCGACGCGAAGAAGCGCGGGCCGGAGGAGCGGGCGGCGATGCTGAAGGAGCTCGGGCTTTCGCGGCTGGCCTACGACTGGCGCGACGAGCATGTGGCCTCCTTCGATGCCGAAGTGGTGGCGATGAAGCGGCACGGGATCGAGCTGACCGCCTGGTGGATGCCCGGGACGCTGGATGCCAACGCGCGGAAGATCATCGAGGTGATCCGCCGCCACGACATCCACCCGCAGTGGTGGGTGATGATCGGCGAGCCCGCCGGGGCCGACCCGGCAGCGAAGGTGAAGGCGGCGGCCGATCAACTCCGGCCGCTCGCCATCGAGGCGAAGGCGCTCGGTTGCAAACTGGCGCTTTACAACCACGGCGGCTGGTTCGGCGAACCGGCGAACCAGCTCGCGATCATCCGGGAGCTCGCGATGCCGAACGTCGGCATCGTTTACAACTTCCACCACGGCCACGCGCACATCGGCAGGTTCCCGCAGCTCTTCGACGCGATGAAGCCCCATCTCCTCGCGCTCAACCTCAACGGCATGGTCGACGACGGTGAAGCGCTCGGGAAAAAGATCCTCCCGCCCGGCGACGGCACCCGTGAGCTGGAGATGCTGCGCCATGTGGTGAAGAGCGGCTGGCAGGGACCGGTCGGCATCCTCGACCATCTGCCGGAGACGGATTCCGCGGTGACCCTCCGCGGGAATCTCGTCGCGCTCGACCGGTTGAGAGATCGGTTGGAGCAGCCGGTGGCGAAGTGAACCGATCCGGATGGGCCAAGGCACCGTGTCCAACCGCCCCGGGGTTCCGGCGACGCGTGGCAGGTTCGGCTTCTCTTGCGAAATCCGCCGCATGGCCTGCCGCGAGATTGTCCGTTGGATTTCAACGAAGTACGCCGTAGAGTCCGCCATCCCCCCATGAGAACCCGAGTCCGCAGCGGCATCCTCCGGCCGCTCATTCCTGTCTTCGTCGCGTTGTTTCCGACCGCCGGATCCTCCGCGGCCACGGAACTCGTCGAACAGATGGCGGATGCCTGGACGGTGGCCGCGCTGCGGAGCGCCGAGACGGTGGAATGGATGGAGGACACCTACGGGTCTCCAGGCATGTTCACCCGCCATCCGACCGTGGGGAGTCTCAGCACCGGGAAATGGACGACCAGCAACAGCCCGGCGGACTGGCACGCCGGTTTCTGGCCGGGGACCTTGTGGATGCTGGCCCAGAAGACCGGCGACGACGCCTGGCGGCAACGCGCCACGGCCTGGTCGCAGGCACTGGCCGCATCGACCAATACCAACCACGACATCGGCTTCATCCTGCTCGGTTCGATGGGCAAGGGCTGGTACTTCCACGACGACCTGAGCGACCCGGACGGCAGCTACCGGGAATTCGCCCGGAACGCGATCACGGTGGCGGCGGCCAAGCTGGACGCACGTTTCAACAAGCCGAACGAGTCCGGCGTCGGGGTGCCGGCCGGCTTGATCCGCTCCTGGGACGGGTTCCAATCGCCGTATCCGGTCTGCATCGACAACCTGATGAACCTCGAGCTGCTGCTGATGGCCTATGAGCTGAACGGCCGGCCGCCGGAGCAACGGCCGTGGTTCGACCACGCGCTGGCCCACGCCCGCACCTCGATCGCCCGCCACCTCCGGGCCGACGGTGGAAGCTACCACGTCGTGAGGCATTTTGACACCGGGCCGGAGATCGGCGAAATCGAGCGCAAGAACACCCTGCAGGGCTACGGCGACGAGACCACCTGGGCCCGCGGCCAGGCTTGGGCGATCTACGGGCTGAGCGCGGTTTACCGGCACGCCCGACGGGATCCGGGGACGGATGCGTCCGACATCCTCGCCGCGGCCGAAGCGGTGGCGGATTACTTTCTCGACCACCTGCCGCACCACCACACCGCCGACCCCTACAACCATCGGAGCGGCGACCACGTGCCGCCGAAGGATTTCGACGCCGCACTCGGCGAGCCGGCGGGGCCGTGGAACGATGCCAACGACAACTACAACCCTAGTACCGGAGCGGGGCTGGGCGACCGCAAGCCGGCCACCCACGTCTTCACACCGCGCGACAGCTCGGCGGCGGCGATCGCGGCGGCGGGCTTGATCGAACTGGCGGGCCTCGTGCCGGATCCCGCCCGCGGCACCCGCTACCTCGGGGCGGCGGAGGACATCCTGGAATGCCTGATTTCCTACGATGGCCCGGATGGTGGCAGCGACCCCGACTATCTTTGCGCGCCAGGCGACCCGGCGAATCCGGGCATCCTCAAGGAAGGCAACGCCCGCTGGACCGAGGCCAACCGGTCGCTGATTTACGGGGATTACTTTTTCCTCGAAGCGATGGCCCGGCTCGAAGCGTTGAAGGCGCGTGAGCTGTTAGACGTGACCCTCGGGTTCGGACGGGCCGCCGGCAACGTGTGCCTGGAATTCGAGCGCCACGACCCCGCGCCGGCGTTGGCCTTCCGCGTCCAGTCATCGAACGACCTAATCCACTGGACGACCGTCGCGGCGAAGACCGGCGGCGGTGCGTGGAGCGGTCAGGTGGAGGAGACGCCGGTGGCAGGCGGTAAAAAGCGGGTGCGGGTGGAAGACCCGGCACCCGCCGCCCGCGGATTCCTGCGTGTGGTGACCCGGGCGCTCGATGGCAGCGCGCCGTGAAAGCGATCATCCTGCGCTGGGACGAAAGCAGTTCGACAGGAGGTAGCAGAGGCAGCGGAGGGTACGAGAAACAGGGCTGCACGAGCGCCTCAAAAGAAGATGCGAGAAGAACCTTGAGATCGGAAGAGTGCCAACGACACCTCCGCTTGCTCCGCTTCCTCCTGTTCGAACTCTGACCGCTTCAAGTATCAAGCCTCGGCGAGGTCGGAGAGATGGGCGACCGGCTTGTCCTTTTTCATGAGCGCCTTGCGCATCTTGGCGAGCGCCACGTTCTGAAGCTGGCGGATCCGCTCGCGGGAGACGCCGAACTCGCGGCCGACGTCTTCCAGCAGCATCGGCTTGAGGCCGTTGAGACCGAAGCGGTCGTCGATGATCTTGCGCTCACGCTCGTTGAGCACGTGGAGCAGGTCGCCGATCTGCTCGCGGAGATTCTTCTCGGTCAGCGCCTCGAGCGGGTCGGGGGCCGACTCGTCGGTGACGATGTCGCCTTGCAGTTTCACTTCGCCTTCGCCGACCGGGGCATCGAGCGAGGTCTGGCGCTGGGCGGCCTGCTTGAGCATCGCGATCTTCTGGCGCGGCAGGCCGAGTTCGGCGGCGATCTCGTCGTCGGAGGGCTCGCGGCCGAGCGCTTCGGCCAGCATCGAGGCGATCCGGCGCATCCGGGCGATCTTGTCGACCATGTGGACGGGCAGGCGGATCGTCTTGCTCTGGTTGGCGAGGGCGCGCTTGACGGACTGCTTGATCCACCAGGCGCCGTAGGTTGAAAACTTGCCGCCTTTTTCCGGGTCGAAGCGCTCCACCGCCTGCATCAGGCCGATGTTGCCCTCGGAAATCAGGTCGTTGAGGGAAACGCCGTAGCCCGAGTAGTCGCGGGCGATTTTCACCACCAGGCGCAGGTTGGCGCGGATGAGGTGGGAGCGGGCTTTTTCGTCGCCCATCTTGATCCGCTCGGCGAGATCGCATTCCTCGGCGACGGTGAGCAGGGGTGTCCGGGAAATTTCCCGCAGATAGAGATCGAGGCTGTTGTCGGAGTCGCGGGCCATGGTGGGAAAACGGTGGTTCTAACCGTCTGCCATGGGGTTCGCCCGGTGCCCGGGATCGGATTCAAAAAAACGCACGCGACTCCGAAAAATCGCGTGCGCCGTGGGAATCCGTGCCTAGGCGGCCCGCCGGGAGGCTATTTGAAGCGGGAATCCTTGGGATCTCCGCCGGACAGCATGTAGGCGAAGAGGTCGAGCAGCTCGTCCTTGTTGAGCGAGTTGAGCAGGCCGGGCGGCATCATCGAGACATTGAAGGGCTCGCGCGACTTCACCTTGTCTTCATCCACCGCGGTCAAGGCGTCGGGGGCCAGCGCGGTGGTCATGACGAACATCTTGCCGTTTTCCTCGACCACCACGCGGCCGACCACGACCGACCCGTCCTTGAGCGTGATCTGCTCGGTCGGGTACTGGTCGCTGATGACCTTGGAGGGCTCGATGATGTTCTCGGCGAGGTCACGGATGGTGTAGCGGTTGCCGGCGCCGGTGATGTCGGGGCCGCTGTTGCCGCCTTCACCCAGGAAGTGGTGGCAGTTGATGCAGAGCTGCGAGGCGAACATCGCCTTGCCCTGCTCGAAGTTGCGGCCTTTCAAGCCGCCGGCGGCGAGCGCCACGACGTCGTCCACGCTGTAGTCCTTCCCGGGGCCCTTCGGCATCACCATGTTGACCGGCGGGGCGGGTGGCGCCTGGGTCGAGAGGGTGTCGAGCGCGGCGCGTTCGGCGTCGTCGGTCACCACGTTGGCCAGCGCTTCCTTGCGGATGTTGTTGAGGAAGCCCTTGAAGCTGTTGCCGCCGCGCCACTTGGAGGTGCGGGGGAACCAGCCGAAGAAGGCCTTGCGCAGCTCCGGCGTCCAGCCGGCCTTGGCCTCGCGCAGGGCATAGGCGTAGGCGATGGCCTGGCGGTTCGGGTGGCTGTCGTGCATCCCGGCGACGGCGTTGGAGTAGCGGTCGTTGCGGGACAGCACGGCCTCGCTGGCGACGGTGATGTCGGCGTCCTTCGCGGTGTCGAGCAGCGGCACGGTCTTGGCGACGATGCTGGTGGAGCCGAGGTAGGCGAGCAGCGAGACCAGCTCGCGGTTGGCCAGCGGGTCGGCGGTCGGGAAGAACGGATCGAGGCGCTCGGCGATCTTGCCGCAGACGTCCGGTGCGGGCTTGCCCATCCGGGTGAAGACGAGCTGCCAGGCGCGGAGGTAGGGGAGCTGGAGTCCGGCCGGGAGCTTGGCGAAGTCGAGCTTGCCGAGCGCGACGAAGATCTTCGGCTGGAGCGACTTGTCACCGACGCGGGCGAGCGCGATCAGGGCCTCGATCGCGGCCTGCGGGTTGCTTTCGGCGAGCGCCTTGTCCGCCCAAGTGCCGGCGGGCTGGCGCTCGATCGCCGCGCGGGCGGCGAAGCGGATGTAGCGGTCCGCGTGCGAGAGGTAGGGCCAGGCTTTGGCGATGGCGTCCGGGCCCGTGCCCTGGAGGTGCAGGGTTTCCAGCTCGTGGCGGAGCTTGGTCTCCGCGGTGGGGGCCGGCGGTGTGGCGGGCGCGGTGCTCTCGGCGCCGGTGTAGGTCACGCGGTAGAGCGCGGACTGGCTGCGGCGGCCGCCGGTCGTGAAATACATCGCGCCGTCCTGCTTGCGGATGATCGCATCGGTGAAGGGCATCGGCTTGCCGGCCACGAACTCTTCCTTCTCGGCCTTGAAGGTCGCACCGTCCGGCTTGAGGTGGACCGCCCACATCGTGCCGTAGGTCCAATCCAGCGCGAACAAGGCGTTCTGATACTTCGCGGGGAACTTCGCGCCGGTGCCGAACACGGTGCCGGTCGGCGAGCCGGGGCCGATGTCGACCGTGCCGGGCAGCGAGTCCGCGTAGTATTCCGGCCAGCGGCCGGCACCGGAGCGCCAGCCGTAGTCGCCGGCGCTGACGATGTGGTTGATGCGGGTGGGCATGTACCACGGCGCGCCGAGGTCCCACTCCATGTCGGAGTCGAAGGTGAAAAGCTCGCCGTTGGCGTCGAAGGCGATGTCGTACTGGTTGCGGAAACCGCCCGCGACGAACTCGACCCGCTTTCCTTCCGGGTCGGTTTTGCAGACGTAGCCGCCGGGGGCGAGGATGCCGCGGGCGTGGCCGTTGGCGTCCCACAGGCGGGTGATCAGGTGGTCTTCGCCGATCGCCACCGGGCGTGAGTGGGCGAGTTTGTCCGGCAGCTTGGTGTGGTTGCCGTTGGCGAACCAGATCGACTTGCCATCGGGGCTCAAGGCCAGGCCGTGGGTCCCGTGCTCGCCGCCACCGTCGCATTTGGCGATGAAATCGGCCCGGTCATACTGGTCGTCGCCGTTGCTGTCGGTGACCCGCCACAGGCCCTTCGACTGCTTTTCGTTCACCATCACGTAAAGGCTGTCGAACGCGTAGAGCAGCCCGTGGGCCCCGCCTTCGGGCTTGCCGTCGGGCATTGCGAGCGGCTCGACCTTCGGGGCTTCCTTGGACCCGGTCGCCGGCAGGGTCACGCGGTAGAGCGAGCCGTATTGGTCGGCGGTGATCAGCCGGCCCTTGGGGTCCTCGGTGATCGCCACCCAGGAGCCCTGCTCGGCCTTCGGCACGGTGTAGAGCAGCTCGACCGCGAAGCCCGGCACGACCTGGATGTCGGCGGCGTCGGGCACGGTTTCCGGCGCGGCGGCTTGCTGGTTCTTCTTCCCGCCGCCGGCGAGCGCCTTGCCCCAGGGACCCGCCCCGTAGGCCGCGACCACCACGGCCGGCTTGAAATCCTGGCTGCCGGCCGGTGCGACCGACCAGTCGGGGCCGGACTCGACCACCGACTTCTTCCCGTCCTTCGCGACGATTTCCAAGGTGGCGACGAAGCCCGCGGTGGAGCCTTCGTTCTTCGCCTCAAAGCGCAGCTCGTTCTCGCCGGTCTTCAAGAGCTTGCTCAGGTCCGCCTGCGTCGGCTGGCCCCAGTCCGGATTGTCGGCGACCTTGGTGCCGTTGAGGTAGGCGGTCGCGCCGTTGTCGCAGGTGAAGTTCAGCTTGGCCGAAGCCACCGGGCCGGCCACCGTGAAGGTCTTGCGAAAGGTGGCCTTCTCCCCGTTCTTGGCCTGCTTGGCGACCCAGATCCACTGGGGTGCGGCGTCGAGCGGGAGGGGTGAAAGGGCGATGCCGAGGGACCAGGCCAGTCCGGACGTGATAAAGAAACGTTTCATGAATTCGGGTGAATGACTTCCGCCGGGAACGATAGAGCAAAACAACGGAGGGCGCGCCTACGTGTTTTGATAGGGTTTCCTATCTTTCTCCACGGAAAGTTTCCGATTACAAGTAACGTTTCCCATGGGTTCCATGTCATTTTCACCAACGAGACGCATTTTTGCGGCCTTTTTCGGCATCGCGGCCACTTCGGCCGGGGACGTGCCCACTTACAGCCGCGACGTCCGGCCGATCCTCTCCGACAACTGCTTCAAGTGCCACGGGCCCGACGAGGAAGCCCGCGAGGGCGAACTCCGGCTCGACGAACGCGAGGCGGCGCTGCTGGGCGGCGAGTCCGGCAAGCCCGCCATCGTCCCGGGCAAGCCGGCCGACAGCGAGCTGATCCAGCGGCTCCACACGACCGATCCCGACGAGGTGATGCCGCCGCCTTCGATGAAAAAGCTGCTCACCCCGGAGCAGATCGGCGTGCTGGAGCGGTGGATCGCCGGCGGTGCGAAATACGAGAAGCACTGGGCTTTCCAAGCGCCTGTGAAGCCGCCGGTGCCGGCCGGCGCGGACCATCCCATCGATGCCTTCGTCCGCGCCGAGCTGGCGGCAGCCGGCCTTGAGCCCTCGCCGGAAGCCGACAAGTCCGCCCTGCTGCGCCGGGTCAGCTTCGACCTGACCGGCCTGCCGCCCACGTCGGAGGAGCTTTCCGCCTTCCTCGCCGACCCCGCGCCGGACGCTTATGAAAAGGCCGTCGACCGCCTGCTCGCCTCGCCGCGCTATGGCGAACGCTGGGCGCGCAAGTGGCTCGACCTCGCCCGCTACGCCGACACCAACGGCTACGAAAAGGACCGCCCGCGCACGATCTGGCCGTACCGCGACTGGGTCATCAAGGCGCTCAACGCCGACATGCCTTTCGATCAATTCAGCATCGAGCAGCTCGCCGGCGACCTCCTGCCCGGCGCGACCACCGACCAGCTCATCGCCACCGGCTTCCACCGCAACACGATGGTCAACGAGGAAGGCGGCATCGATCCCCTCGAATTCCGCTACCACGCGATGACCGACCGCGTCGCCACCACCGGCGCGACCTGGCTCGGCCTGACCTTGCAGTGCTGCCAGTGCCACACCCACAAGTACGACCCCATCCTGCACACCGAGTACTTCTCGATCATGGCATTCCTCAACAATGCCGACGAACCCGAGCTGGAACTGCCCGACGCCAACCACGAGCGCCAGGCCGCCGAGCGCGCTGCACGGGCTGAAAAACTGCTCGCCGATCTCCCGCAGCAATGGCCCATCGACGACGGCCCGGTCGCCTGGACCACGCCGCTCGCCGCCCTCACCACGGAGCCTGCCGAAGCCGTCCGCCCCCTCGACGACCGCTCGCTGCTCTTCCCCGCACCGGGCCCGGACACCAGCGTCGCCACCGTCCGCTTTGCCGATCTGAAAGGCCGCTTCACCCGTCTGCGGGTCGAGGCCTTGGCCGATGACTCCCTGCCCGGCAAGGGCCCCGGCCGCGCGCCGAACGGCAACTTCGTGCTCAGCGAGCTGGAAGTCCTCCTCGCCGGCAAGCCGCTCAAACTCGTCCGCCCCGCCGCCGCCGCGCAGCAGCCGGGCTACACGGTCGACCAGGCCATCGACGGCAATCCCGGCACCGGCTGGGCGGTCGATACCGGCGGCCCGGACCTCCACAGCGACAAGTCCGCCACCTTCGAGTTCGAAAGCCCGCTCGATGCCGCCGACAACGTCACCGTGATCGTCCGCCAGGCCCACGGCTCGCACCACACCATCGGTCGGCTGCGGCTGAGCTTCGGCGCCGATGCCGCCCCGATCCCCGACCGCGAGGCCCTCCGCCAAGAATCGCTGGCAAAGGCCTTCAACGAATGGCTCGCCCGCGAACGTTCCCGCACCGCCGCTTGGCAGCCCGTCGCCCCGGCGAAGGCCACCTCGAACCTCCCGCTCCTCACCCTTCAGCCGGACGCCACCGTCTTCGTCTCCGGCGACATCACGAAAGCCGACACCTATCAGCTCGAATTCACCCAGCTTCCCCCGGGCATCACCGCCATCCGCCTCGAGGCCCTGCCCGACCCGCGCCTGCCCGCCCGCGGCCCCGGCATGGCTTACTACGAAGGCCCGAAAGGCGACTTCCTGCTCGGCGAATTCCAGCTCAGCGCCGGCGGCCAGCCGGTCAAGATCGCCAGCGCCAGCCATAGCTACGCGAAGAACCACTTCGGCCCACATGCCGAGGCCTCGCTCGCCATCGACGGCAATCCCGAGACCGGCTGGAGCTGCGCCCAAGGCCAGGGCCGCGCGCACGAGGCGGTGTTCCGCCTGGAGCAACCCCTCACCGCCAGCGACCTCAAGCTCACGATGATGTTCGGCCGCCACTACGCGTGCTCGCTCGGCAAGTTCCGCATCTCCTTCACCACCGCCACCGGTGAGACCGTCGCCAGCCCGCTTTCCGACGAAGCCCAGCGCCTGCTCCACCAGCCCGACCCCAGCGCCGCGGAACTCCAGACGCTGCGGAACGAATTCCTCCTCACCGCCCCGCCCCTCGCGGCCAATCGCGCCGAGATCGAAAGCCTCCGCAATCCCGCGCCCGGCCTCACCACCCTGGTCCTCCAGGAGCGCCCGCCGGAAAACCCGCGCGTCACCCGCCTCCACCACCGCGGCGAGTGGACCCAGCCGAAGGACCCGGTCGAAGCCGGCACGCCCGCGATTCTCAATCCCTTCCCCGCCGGCGAGCCGAAGAACCGCCTCGGCTTCGCCCGCTGGCTGGTCAGCCGCGACCACCCGCTCACCGCCCGCGTCGTGGTCAACCGCACCTGGGCCACCTTCTTCGGCACCGGCATCGTCAAGACCCAGGAAGACTTCGGCCTCCAGAGCGACCTGCCCAGCCACCCGGAACTGCTCGATTGGCTGGCCATCCGCTTCATGGACGACGGCTGGTCGAACAAAAAGCTCCACCGCCTGATCGTCACCAGCGCCGCTTACAAGCAGTCGAGCCGCTCGACCGCCGCCGGCGAGGAAAAGGACTCCGCCAACCGCCTGCTCTGGCGCGGCCCGCGGCTGCGGCTCGATGCCGAGGAAATCCGCGACTCCGCCCTCCGTGCCGCCGGCCTGCTTTCGGAAAAGATGCACGGCCCCAGCGTCTTCCCGCCCCAGCCCGCCAGCGTCACCAGCGAGGGAGCCTACGGCG
This sequence comes from Haloferula sp., assembly GCA_044372775.1. Taxonomy (GTDB): domain Bacteria; phylum Verrucomicrobiota; class Verrucomicrobiia; order Verrucomicrobiales; family Akkermansiaceae; genus Haloferula. Next base: position 8,233 of record JBIPNO010000068.1, on the reverse strand, counting down.
CGCTCGCCTGGACCGCCAGCACCGGCGAGGACCGCTACCGCCGCAGCCTCTACACCTTCGCCAAGCGCACCGCGCCCTTCGCCTTCGGCAACACCTTCGACGCCCCTACCGGCGACATTTGCATCGTCCGCCGCGACAAATCGAACACCCCGCTTCAGGCCCTCAGCCTGCTCAACGACGTGACCATGATGGAAGCCGCGCAAGCCCTCGGCACCCGCCTCGCCGCGCTCCCCGGCACGCCGGAACAAAAGATCACCGATGCCTTCCTCCGCTGCTTCTCGCGCGGTCCCGATGCCGCCGAAACCGCCGCCGTCCTCGACTTCCAGCAAAAGCAGCAACAGCGCCTCACCGCCGCCCCCGAATCCGCCAAGTCCCTCGCCGGCCCCGGCCCCGACGAATCCGCCGTCGCCCGCGCCACCTGGACCGCCGTCGCCCGAGCTCTCATGAACATGGATGAATTCGTTACCAAAAGCTGACTCCCCACTCTCCCCATCACCGGATTCCACTGATCACTGCTCACTGATCACTCGGCACTTCCCCCACCACTCGGCACTTTCCCCATGACTCCCTTCCACCACCGCTGCCTCGACATCACCCGCCGCCATTTCCTGCGCGACTGCGGCGTGGGCGTTGGCAAGATGGCCCTCGCCGGCTTGCTGGCCGACCAGCTCGGCGCGCAAGCCCGCGCCGCGACCGCCGTGGTCAACCCGATGGACCCACGCCCGCCGCACTATGCCCCCAAGGCGAAAGCGGTCATCCACCTCTTCATGGCCGGCGCGCCCAGCCATCTCGATCTCTTCGATCCCAAGCCGGAACTCACCAGGATGGACGGCAAGCCGCTGCCGCCCTCGGTCACGGCAGGCCAGCGCCTCGCCTTCATCCGCGCCGATGCTGCGGTGATGGGCCCGCAGTTCAAGTTCGCCCGCCACGGCCAGTCCGGCATGGAGATCTCGGAGGCGCTGCCTTATCTCTCGAAGATCGTCGATGACATCTGCCTGATCCGCTCCTGCCACACCGAGCAGTTCAACCACGCCCCCGCGCAGACCTTTTTCCAAACCGGCTTCGCCGTGCCCGGCCGCCCGAGCATCGGCTCCTGGGCGACCTACGGCCTCGGCTGCGTCACCAGCGAGCTGCCCGCCTTCGTCGTGCTGAGCACCGGCAGCGGCATCAGCGGCGGCTCCGGCCTGTGGTCGAGCGGCTTCCTGCCCACCACCTTCACCGGCGTGCGCTTCCGCAACCAGGGCGATGCCATCCTGAACGTCTCCAATCCCGCGGGCATCGATGCCGCCCTCCAGCGCGACACCCTGGACCTCGTCGGCACCCTCAACCGCAAGCGCCTCGACGCCACCGGCGACCCCGAGATCGCGACCCGCCTCGCGAACTACGAGATGGCCTTCCGCATGCAAACCTCCGCGCCCGAGCTGATGGACCTGCGCGGCGAGTCGAAGGAAACGCTCGAGATGTACGGCTGCGATCCCGCCGTGCCCTCCTTCGCCCGCGCCTGTCTGTTAGCCCGCCGGATGATCGAGCGCGGCGTGCGCTTCGTGAACATCTTCCACGAAGGCTGGGACGCCCACAGCGACGTCGTCGGCAACCATCGCCAAATGTGCAAGGCCACCGACCAGGCCAGCGCCGCGCTGGTCACCGACCTCAAGCGCCGCGGCCTGCTCGATGAAACCCTGGTCGCCTGGGGCGGCGAGTTCGGCCGCACCCCGATGGTCGAAAGCAACGCCGCCCTCGGCCGCGCCCGCGGCCGCGACCACCACCCGAAGGCCTACAGCATGTGGCTCGCCGGCGGCGGCATCCGACCCGGCCTCGTCCACGGCGTCACCGACGAGCTCGGCTACAACGTCGTCAAGGACCCCGTCCACGTCCACGACATCCAAGCCACCCTCCTCCACTGCCTGGGCTTCGACCACGAACTCCTCACCTACCGCACCCAAGGCCGCGACTTCCGCCTCACCGACATCCACGGGAGGGTGGTGAGGGAGGTGCTGGCTTGAGGAAAATTGGGAACAAGGTCACCGCCAGCCCGAAGGCACTGCCCGTGCCCTCCTCCGTGTCGCCGAGTCCCATCCGGAAGCGGTTCTTGAGGCGCTCCACCGGTGATGTGAATCCGAGAGCCCTGACCGCATCCACAAGATAACGCGCCATGCATTCTGTCGCTGAACTCATCGAGGGGTCAGGAGCGGCAGACCTTGCCACCGGGCAATCTTTCGGAGCCTGTTCCAGCCGCCCTCAAGCGGCGAAGTCCAAATCCCGGACGGATTTCTGTTCCGTTGGGTTCTCATCATTTCACCATGTGCTCGCGGGCGCGCAGCTCGGTGGCCTGGCCTTCGTCGCCCTGAGCCTTCATCCAGCGGTCGAGTTCGGCGCGCAGGGCGGCGCGGATTTCCTTCAGGGCCGGGTCGTCGATCCGGTTCCTGCGATTCCATGGATCCTTGCGGACATCGTAGAGTTCTTCGGCGGGGCGGTGCTGGTAAGCCCGCACCAGCGAGGCCGCGTGGACGTCCCCGTTCTTCGCGGCGCGGACCCAACTGTTCCAGACCTCGCCCTTGTTCGCGCTGCAACTGAAGGTCGCTTCCGGGGTGAGGTTGCGGATGTAAAGGTGAGTCCCGCTGCGGACGGAGCGGATGCCGTAGTGGTCGGACCCGCCCACGATGCCGCGCGTCGTCTGGATGCCGAAGACGTGGGACTTGTGTTCGCCGGTCTCCCCGCGCAACACGGGAAGGAAACTCTTGCCATCCAATGCTTCCGGGATTTCCAAAGCGGCGGCGGTGAGAAAGGTCGGCAGGACGTCCCCGTACTCGATCATGGCATTGGTCTCGCTCCCCGGTTTCACCACACCCGGCCAGCGGGCGACCGCGGCGCTTTGCAGCCCGGCATCGTAGCATGTCCACTTGGCGAAAGGGAATCCGCTTCCCTGTTCGGAAAGAAACAGCACGAGGGTGTCGTCCGCCGCACCACTCGCATCAAGGGCGGCAAGGATCTCGCCGACTTGCGAATCCATGGAGGTGATTTCCGCGAGGTAGCGGGAGTATTGCCTGCGGGTTTCCGGGGTGTCGGCAAACACGGGAGGCAGCTTGAGCGTTTCCGGAGGATAGGCCGCCGCATCCCCCATGACCCAGGGGCCGTGCGGTTCCACCAGGGCGACCACCAGACAAAAGGGTTCCTCGTCGCGGGGCTTGATGAAACGGGTGATCCCCTCGGTGGAATGCGGAAGGGTCGGCGAGCGGTTGCAGTTGGGATCGAAACCCGGCACGTGCTCAAAAGGATAGACGCTCTTCGGTCCGATATGGGTCTTGCCGCTCAATCCGACACGGTAGCCCCCTTCGCCGAGGTAGTGGACCATGCTGCGGACGCGCTTGTTCGCCACGGCGTGGTTCGGGTAGGCCCCGGACTTCACGGGATAAAGCCCGGAGTACAGATTGTGCCTCGTCGGCGAGCACATCGGCGCGGCCTGGAAGCAGCGGGTAAACTTCATGCCCTGCGCGGCGAGGCGGGTGAGGTGCGGGGTCTTCGCCTGGCCGCCGTGGATTTCAAGATCGCGGGTGGTGCAGTCGTCCGCCAGGATGATGAGGAAGTTCGGACGGGGCTTCTCCTCCTCGGCGTGCACCGCGGAAAACGCAATGAGAAGACCTGCGGCAAGCGTGGACAGGCGCATGAGAAGGACCGCTTGGATTCTGATTCGGGAGGCAAATGACACGGCGACACCTACGCCCCCGGCATCGGGTTTCCATCAGGGGGCGGTGCCGCCACGATGACCGATGGAGGCCGCGAGATCTCCGATTCCACGACTGTGATTTCATGCGCTCCCTGCCCCGCCTGATAATGATAACGCGCCAGATAACGCGCCAGGCATTCGGTCAGGCATTCTGTCGTTCTGTCCAGATGACGCGCCAGGCATTCGGTCGGAAAAAACCCGCGCATCTCATTGACCACTAGTGGCTCTTGGAGCGAGAAGTACCCCTCAGATCCGGGGCGGATTGCGGATAACGTGCCACGGCGGAAGACCTGCCTGTCCAATGCCCCCCACCCGAGGCCTCCGCGTTCTCGGTAAGTTACCAAGGTTGTCCCGGCCCGAATTCGGCACCGGTTTCATCGCGCACCGCACCATCGGGCAGGTAGGTGACGGGAACCGGATACCAGTTTGTGACGAGTTGTGTGCCGGGCCATTTGCCGGAATCGAAGAGGTCGCAGCGCCTCCGCATCTCGCGCGCCAGACCGGCCCAAGCGGCGATCGGGTCGGGATACACGATCCAACCGTCATCGTCCCAATCCTGCGGTGCCGGACCGTTCCATTGGTCGTCCTCGTACAAGCACCATCCTTCGGCGGTCTGGCCTGCCGGTGGCACGGGAATCCGGGGGATCGGAGAGCACATGGCCGAGCTTCCGGCGAACGGTCCCTGCCCTGCAAGCCCGGCGCGGCGTCGGGAGCGGCGGACCATGCCGCCCGAGCAAGTCGCCGGACCCTCGATCCGCCCGGCTACCGCAGGGAGGACGAATTCAGGACGCTTACGGTAGAAATCACACCCAGGTGAAGAAACCGGATTAGGTTCTCTGCCCAATCAAAGGGAGGGAGTGAGGGACGGGAACAAAAAGCCCGGGATCGGCGGAGAGGTTCCGCTTTTCCCGGGCTGGGTCTTTGTGCCGCGTGGCGGCGGGGGCCGCGCTTGTGTTAGTTACTCGTGATTCTCACCCGTGCGAATTGCGGGACTTGAGGGCCGCCGGGGGTGGTGATGGTGGCAGGGAACGGGACCTCGACGGCTTCGATGTCGACGTCGCTGGCGAGGACGGTGGGAACGGTGGCATCATCGACCCAGGTGTCGAGGTCGCGGCTGAACTGGACGGTGTAGGTGAGTCCTTGATCGACGCGATCGATGCGACGGGCGAAGATGAAGGAGAATCCGCCGTCGGTATCGATGAAGGGGCTGCCGGGGGTGGTGATGGTGCCGAGGTCGAAGGCGAGGGTGTTGATGATGCCGCTGGTGGGATCGGTGTTGAATGCGAGTTCCTCGAGGTTGGTGAGGCCGTCGTTGTCAGGGTCTGCTCCGGGTTCGGTGTCTCCGCCGACGAGGGATGGGTAGTTGGCGATCCAGGTTTCGTAGGGTGAGCTGGTGGTTAGGGATTCGACAGGGATGCTGACGTTGTCCATGGCGATCCAGCCCCAGCTTCCGCGATCGGAGTTGATGAGGTCGAGGGTGCATTCGATGCCGTCGAAGGGTTCGAGTTCCTCCTGGGTGAAGGTGATGGTGCGGAAGACGTCGTTGTTGGCTCCGGTGCGGGGTTTGGCGATGAGGAAGGCTCCATCGCTGACGCGGCGGAGGGCGATGCCTTTCCAGCCGCCGCCGGTGACGGCTTCGTGAGGGATTTCCGATTCGTCGAGCGGGTCTGTGGTGTTGGCGATGCCCATGCCGAGGTCGACGGTTAGATTGGCGACGGCATCGAGGACGAATGCGGGTGAGCGGAGCCAGTGGGTGTTGAGGTGGGTGTCGATGTTTCCACTGACGCGGACCTGTGAGGTGATGGTTGCGAAGAGGCCGTTGTCGATGGATGGGGGTAGGATTTCTCCGCCGTTGATGCCTGGGGGGAGGGTGGTTGCGTTGGGCGAGAGGTTGATCCATCCGCCGCTGCCGCCGTTTGCGGCGAGGTCCCAGACGCGGTTGGACCAGCCATCGAGGGTGCCGGAGTTGAAGGTGAAGTCGGCGCGCTGATAGACGGACACGGTGTAGACGGTGGTGGTGGATTCGTCGTCCGAGGTGACCGTGTAGGTTTGAGGGGTTGAGAAGTCGCGGGTGGTTCCTGAGGGTGGGACGCAGGTGGCACCGGGCGAGATTTCAAAAATGGGATCGAGGTTGGTGATGTCGGTGCCTGCTGGAACTGCAAGTTGGAGGTTGGTGCCATCGACGACGGCGGGTGGGCCGGAGTAGTTGACATACCACAGGGCGGCGGAGGATGGATCGGAGGCGGGTTCGGTGGCGAAGAAGGTTCCGATGGAGCCGCCGATGAGGTTCATCTGGGTGAACGGGACGTCCTGGCCTTTGGCGTAGCGGGCGATCATGACTTCACCGCCGCCTTCTTCGAAGTAGCCGATGGCGATGCGGATTTTGTCCATCGGTAGCCAGACGGTTGCGGTGCGGGTGGTGATGCCTTGGACGGCGTTGTTGTTGACGATGAGCTCGCCAGCGTCGTCGAAATCGCCGTCGTTGTTGAGGTCGAGGTAGATCACGCTGCCATCGTCGCTGCTGGATCCGAAGGTATAGTAGCCCGGGCCTTCTTCGGCGACGTCAAACCAGCCGTCCCAGAGGATGGCGAAGGTGTCGGCATTAGTGAGGCCGGGAATGGCCGGGTTGTAGGTTGTGAATGAGATGTCATTTGGAGCGATGAATGTGGCGCTCGGTGTTTGGGCTTCGAGGGTGGAGATGGGGGCGAGGAGGTTGGTGCCGGAGATCGTGTCGTAGGTTCTGACGTTGAGTGCGCCGGTGTTGCGGATGGTGACCACGTAATCCGTGGTGGTGGATTCGTCATCGGAAGTCACCGAGTAGGTTTGAGGATTGGTGAAGTCCCGCGTGCTGCCGGAGGCCGGATTGGATTCCGCGCCGGGGGCGAGGAGGAAGGTGGGGGCGACGTTGGTGATATCGATTTCCGGAGGGAGGCCGAGGTAGATTTGGTTTCCGTTCTGGGTGGCGGTGACGTCGGCTGCCTGGAGGTTCCAAAGAGCGGTGGAGGAGGGGTCGGCAGCAGGGCGGGTGATGGAGAAGTGTCCAGATTTGCCGCCGATGCGGGCGAGCGAGGAGAAGGGTTGGCTTGCGCCAGCGAGGAAGCGTGCGTCGAGGCCTTCGCCGCCGCCGGCTTCGAAATAGCCGATGGCGATCCTAACGGAGTCCATGCCGAGGTAAACGGAGCCGGTGGCGATGTCGTAGCCGTGGTAGCCGTTGTTGTTGACGATGAGTTCGCCGGGATCTGCGAAGTCGCCATCGTCATTGATGTCGAGGTAGATCATGGAACCGTCATCGCTTTGGGAGCCGAAAGTGTAGAAACCGGGGCCGTTGAGGGAGACGTTGAACCATCCTTCCCAGAGGACGGAGAAGGTTTCGTTGGCGGTGAGGCCGGGGAGGTTGGCGGTGAAATCGCCGTAGAAGATATCGTTGAGCTGGATGCCTGTGGCGGTGGGTGCGAGGGCCTGGAGGTTTGAGATGGGGGCGAGGTAGCCCGGGCCTTCGAGGGTGTCGAAGGTTTTCACGCTGAGGGAGCCGTTAGGGAGGACGGTGACGGTGTAGGTATTGACCACGAGGCCATCGCCGGAGGTGATGGTGTAATCCTGGGGTGTGGTGAAGTCGCGGATGGTACCGTGGGGCGGGGAGATGCTGGCTTCCGGGGAGATTGCGATTTGGGGCGCGAGGGCGGAGACGTCGGTGTTTTCGGGGACCCAGATGTCGATGAAGTTTCCGAAGGTTTCGGAAGTGCTGGCGGGATTGATTTTGATGGAAGTGAGAAGTGCTTCGGTGCCGGGTTCTTCGAGGAGGCCGGGGATGGAAACGGTGTCCATGTAGGTCCAGCCCCAACCGCCGGAGTTGTAGTCGAGGTAGTCGAGGGTGTATTCGCGGCCGTTGTTGACGAAGGGGGCGAGTTCCGCAATCGAGAACTGGTGGAGTTGGAAGCCGCCGCCGTTGCCGTTTTTGCGACGCCAGAGGACGTAGGTGTCCGTTTCGACATCGCGGAGGGCCATGCCTGCGAAGCCGCCGCCGTTGATGGCTTCGGCGGGGATGGCGGAAGGTGCGGCGGGTGCGGAGAGCGGAGATTGGCCGCCGTCGAGGAAGAAGGTGATGGGTCCGGAATCCAACAGATAGAATCCGGGGGATCTGGCGAAGCGGGAGAAGGTGTCGTCGTTATCGTAGCCGGAGCCGAGGGCGTTGTTTTGGAGCAGGACGCCGGAGACGGGATAGATCTGGGTCCAGCCCTGGAGGCCGGTGTTGAAGTCGTAGGTGAGCGGGGTGACGAGATTGACGGTGACGGTGTAGTTTTTCGTGGTGCCGTCTTCCGCGGTGATGGTGTAGGTTTGGGGGAACGCGAAGTTCCGAGGAGCGCCGGAGCTTGGGTTGCTGATGGAGAAGAGGGAGGTGGTAACGGCCGGTGTGAGGGCGGAGACGTTGGTGGAGATGGGCAGGTATTTGGTGATGGTGGTGCCGGAAATGATGGCGTCGCCGAAGCTGCCGAAGCTGAAGGTGAGGAT
>JBIPNO010000067.1:0-27838 GCA_044372775.1 Haloferula sp. | reverse complement strand
GACCGGCGCGCTCAGGACGGGGGTGATCCCATCGAAGGACGCGGCCGTCATCAGCGTGTAGCTGGCCAAGGTGGGCGTGCCGGTGATGGTGACCGTGGAACCCGCGTTGAAGGTCACCGTGGCGGTGGAACTGGTGGTCGAGCCCACCGTGAAGCCCAGCGACGCGCCATCCGCCACCGTGATCGCCGAAGCCTGGCTGCCGCCGACGAGCGAGAGCGTGCCCTGGGAGACGGTCGTGGGACCGTTGTAGGTGTTGACGGTGTTGTTGAGCACCAGCGTTCCGGTGCCCGACTTGGTCAGGCCGCCGTCGATGGCGTTGTCGCCGCCGATGTCGGAGTGATCGAGCGCCTGGTTGAGGGTGATCGTGCCGCCGGTGGTGTCGATGAGAGCACCGCCGTCGCGGACGTTGGCCCGGGTGAGGGCGGGCAACGAGATCGCCGCTCCGGACTGCAGGCTGCCGCCATTGAAGTTGAAGACCCGGCTGCTGCCGGCGCTGGTGATGGTCGGGGAACTCAGGAGGATCGTGCCACCGGAATCGAGGTTGATGGTGGCGTTCGAAGTCGCGTTGTTGCCGATCCTTGCCGTGGCGGTGCTCACCACCAGCGTCCCGGTGCCGCCAATGTTCACGACACCGGTGGTGTTGGCATCGTTCGCGATGATGAAGCCGCCCGCACCGGCGACGGTCAGGATGCCGCCGGTAAGGTTGAGCGTGCCGTTGGCGCCCGAAGTCCGGCCGACCAGGAAGTTCGAGCCGCCGACCGCGGTATAGGCCAACGATCCCGCGGTCATGTTCATCGTGCCGGCACTGGCTTCGCCAATCCGGAAGCCGCCACCCGTCGGACTGTTGGTGAGCGTGGCATTGCCGCTGAAATTGAGCGTTCCTCCATTTTGGATCTGGATGAACGCGTCACCGTTGCCATTCCCGACATTGTAGGTTCCCGCGATGTTGGCGACGGCGGTGGCGCCGTTGATGGTGAAACGACCCACGGAAGTCGCGGAATTGACCACGCTGGCCGCATCCAGGGTCAGCGTGCCGGCGGTCACGTTGGTGGCCCCGGTGGCGGTATGGGCGCCGGTAAGCGTCCAAGCGCCCGCTCCGGACTTGTTCAGCGTGAGGAGCGGCGAACCGGCGACTCCGCCGCTGAGGACGCCATCGCCCGCACCCGTCAGCGTGAGCGTGCAGGCGTTGGCAGGTGCGGCCGCGGTAAGTTGGCCGCTCAAGGCCAGGGTTTGCCCGGAGACCGTGTTCTCAATGGCCGCGGAGCCACCGCTCGCGCCGTTGATGATGGAGATGGCGCGGTTCGACGCGCCGCCCGAGGCCCCGGTGAACCGTAAGGTGCCGGCGGGGTTCGTGGAATTCTGGCCCAGGGCGATCAGGCTTCCCGCCCCGATCGAACTGTTGACCCCGGAGTCGGCGATGGTGCCGAAAATGAGGGCACCCACGGAGACGGTGGTATCGCCGGGATAGCTGTTATTGTTGGAATGGATCGTCCAGGTGCCGTTGTCGGTCTTCAGGAGTCCTCCCGCGGTCAGGGAGATCGTGCTGTTGACCGTGCCGGTGCCGGTGCCGCGCAGGGTCAGCGGGACGGTGCCAGTGATGGTGTCCGCGTCGGACGAGCCTACCGTCAGGTTGCCGGTGGCGCCATTCGCGTTGAAGGCGACGATGCCGCCGGTTCCCGCCGTGATCACGTTGCCATCCCAGGTGGCGGTGCCGTTCGAAGCCGTGATGAGGCTGGAGCGGTAGCCGTTGGCGGTCGAGTCAAGCGTCAGGGTCTCGTCGGTCACCGTGATGCCGTTGGCCAGGCTGAGTTGGGATCCGTTTCCGCCGGTGGTGCTGCCGAAGACCACGGTGCCTCCGGCCGTGGTGCCGAGGGCGTTGTTGTGGGCCACCACGAGAACCGGCAGGGTCGCGCTGGTGCCCATCGAGTTGATCGTCGTGGTGCCGGTGTGACTGTTGTCACCGGACAAGGTGATCGTGCCGATGACGGTGTCCTCGAAGAAGTCGAGGCTGTGGCTGCCGCTGATCTGGCCGGACAGGGTGGAGCTGCCGGCCCCCGTGATGCGGGTGTCCGATGTCAGGGCGATGTTGCCCGAGATCGTGGTGCCGTTGAGGCGGAGGGCGCCGAGGAAACCGCTCGGCTCGTTCCATCCGAGGCCGCCGATGTTGAAGTCATTGGCAAGGGTGAGGCTGGTCGCGCTCACAAAGACCTGGCCGTTGGCGCCGAGAGTGACCGGACCGCTGCCCAGTCCGGTGGAATTGCTCACCGCCGCCCGTGCCGCGGTGATGGAAGTGCCACCGGAGAAGGTGCTGGCATTGTTGATGGTGAAATCACCCGAAGCGCTGGTCACGGTGTTGTTGCCGACAAGCGACAGCGAACCGGTGCCGCCCATCGCGCCGACCAGATCCGCCGCTCCGGTGTTGGTGCGGCGCAGGGTGAGGTTGCTCGAGCCGTTCAGCGTGACCGCCGTCCCGCCACCCAGGGTGGTGGTGGTGCTGTTGCCGGTGGTGGTTCCCATGAAAAGGGTGCCCGCCTCCACCGTGACGGGTGTGGCCGCCGAAGCTCCGGTGATGTTGAGCGTGCCGGCACCGACTTTGGTGAGGGCGAGGGCTCCGGTAAGGCCGGGGATCGTCAGCGTGTCGGCGTCCACACCGATGCTGGAAGCGCTTGCGAGGGCTGGCGCCGTGCTCAATCCGTTGTTGCCACTGATGTTGCGCAGCGCGCCATTCGATGACACTCCGGAGCCGTTGAGGGTGACCGCCTCGTCGCTGGTGATGCCTCCCTGCAGTTCCAGCGCAGCGCCGGCGACAACGGTCGTGCCGGCGGTGGTGCTGCCCAAGGCGTTGGCATTTTGAATGTTCAGAACCCCCTCGTTCACGGTCGTGACACCCGTGTAGCTGTTGGAGGACTGGATCACCGTGGTTCCGGTGCCGCCCTTGGTCAGGGTCGCCCCTCCGGTGATTCCGAAAGCTCCCTGGACGGTGTAGGCCGTGGTGTTGTTGAAGGTGATGTTTCCGGGCGACACGTTCGCCGCATTGATGCCCACGATGAACGAAGCGGCCGTGTCGTCGAAGGTCACCGGGTCATCCGTGAAGAAATTCTGAGGTGATCCCGAATCCCAGTTGGTGGTCGTGTTCAGATCCCAGAGGGACGGGTTCGTGCCGTCATTCCCCTTCCAGACAAGACCGAGCGGGGCCGTGTCGATGAGAAGCTCGGTGTTGCCGACGTTGAAGTAGAGATTGCCCCGTCCGGTGTAGACGAAATTGTTCCCCACCCCGCCGGCCGTGCCGGTGATGCCACCTGCCGCGCCGAGGACCACGATCCCGGTGCCGGTGACGGGCGACGAAGGAGCCACGGTCACCGAGCCGCCCGTTCCGTTCACGGACGCAGCCGTCAGGTAAGTCCCCGCCGTCGTGGGATCGAAGCCGAGGGTGCTGGTGCCGCCGAAGGTCAGGGAGCCGGTGGTCGATCCTTCACCTTGGAGGTTGGCATTGCTGGCGATGCTGAGATTCGAAGCGAGTGTGCCCCCGAGATTGAGCGTTCCGGCATTGATGGCGGTTGCGCCGGTGTAGGTATTGGCACCGGAGAGTGTCAGGGTGCCCGAGCCGAGTTTGGCAAGGCCGCCCGACGTGTTGGCGGCCATCGACGCCCCGGGAATGTCGGCCACGGCTGCGGGCGTGCTGGGACCACCGCCAATCAAGGTCACGGTGACCGTGTCCGCGGCATCATAGGAACCCGGGCAAGTGATGACGATGCCGGTGAGCGTCCCGCCGCTGACCAGCGCGTAGCCGGCGGCCGGAGTCGAGGTGGCGGTGGCCGGGTTGCTGAACACCACGAGCGGCGGGGCCGAATAGCCCGACCCGGCATCGGTGATGCTGATGTTGCCCTGGGCCACGCCACCCCCCGCCGGTGCGACAAGCGGAGCACTGATGGTCGTGCTGAACGCGCCCGTGTCGATGACGGCACCCCCCGCGAAATCCTGCGAAGCGGCGACCGCTCCGGCGATGGCCGAGGCGGCCCCCGAGCCGTCGAGGTTCGCGGTGCTGTTCGAAAGCGGGCCGAAGACGTTGTTGGCCAGACCGGAGAAACCTCCGTTGGTGGCGGGAAGCAGGAGATTTCCCGAGGTCGAGGCCGCCAGCTTCAACGTGCCTCCCGAGAAGTTCACGTATCCGCGGTTCGTGCCGGTGGCGATCGTGCTGAGCACCAGGTTGGTCCCGATTTCGAGGATGCCCGAGCCCAGGTTCAACAGGCCGAGGCTGGTGTTGGTGGATGTGCCGTTGCCCCAGGAGATCGCCCTGACCGGCGAGCTGAAGGTGCCACCGACCACGTTGAGGAAACCCGTGCCGTTGCCGTTGTTTCCGTGAAGCAGCATGTTGGTGCTTCCGGTTCCGCTGAGGGTGACGGTTCCGTTGGGGAGCACGGTGAGGTCGCCGATCGACCCGCCTCCGCGGCTGACGGCGAGGAGATCATCCACCGCGAGTGAAGCGGCTCCGGCGCCTCCACCCACCCGCGTGATGCCCTTGCCGCCCGCTGTGCCGTTGAGCGCCACGGTGAAACGGGAATTGAAGAGCATGTTGCCCCCGGAAAGTTCGAGGAATCCATAGCCGGCGTTCGCCGCGTAACCGCTCTCGGCGACACTACCGGGCGAACCCACCGTCACGGTTCCGCCGGTCTGGCGGTAGGCGGTCGCCGCAGCGGTGTTGTTGGCTCCCTGCAGCGTGGAAAGCGTGAGATCGGCACCGGTGGTGACGGTGACGGCGGTTGTGGCCGCGGCGGTGCCGAAGGTGAAACCCGAAGTGCCCGGGTTACCCGCGATGGTCCCGGTGACGGTGAGCGCGCCTTCGGTCACCGAGGTGGTGCCGGAGTAGGTGTTCACGCCCGAGAGCGTCAGGGTGTTGGGGCTGGTTTTGGAAACATTCAGCAGGCCCTGCGGGGTGTCGGTGATCCCGGAGACATAGTTGCGGTCTCCGAGAGCGGTATCGAACGAGATCGTCGCCCCGGCAGCGAGGTTGGTGGTGCCGAGGATGGTGGTGACCTCCGCCTCGCTCACGGTGTTCGGGATGACCAGCGAAGCACCGCTGGCGACGGAAAAGCCGCCGTCCACATTCCAGCCGGGCAGCGAGCTGATCGAAGGTGCGTTGAGCGAGCCCGCGAGGACGGTGGTGCCTCCGGTGTAGTTGTTGGTGCCGGTGAGGGTCAGGGTGTCGGCACCGAGCTTGACGATGCCGAGCGGGCCGTTGACGAGGTCGGTGAGGTTCAGCGCGATCGAACGGTTGCCCGCGCCGGTATCGAAACCGAAGGATGCACCGGAGGCGAAGTTGTTGGTGGCGAGGATCGAAGCCACATCGGCATCCGAAACGCCGTTCTGCACGGCGAGCGTGGCTCCGCCGGCAACCGCGTATCGTCCGTTGGTCGCGTAGCCCGGGAGCGCATCGGTCGTGGCGATGGTGAGAACGCCGGCGCTGATCGCGGTGTTGCCCGTGTAGGTGTTGACGCCCGAAAGGATCATGGTTCCCGCGCCGGTCTTGGCGAGACCGCTCACGGTTTCGTTGCCCACGCGGGTGACGTTCCCGAGAACCGCAGAGGCGGTCAGGATGCCGCTCTGGACGTCGAAGGTCGTAACGAATCCGTTGGTGGCGGTCGCGCTAAGGGTGATCGGGATGCCGCCGGGAGCGGTCGAGGAAATCGTCGAGTTCCCGGTGGAAGTAACCGTCCCGTTCAGATTCCAGGAGCCCCAGCCTTCGCCGCTCTGGCCGGTTCCGATCGGGCTTCCGGTGGTCGCGCTCAGGGTGCCGCCGGCCAGGGTGATGTTGCCCAGGGCGCTGTTGGTCGCCGTGCCGCCGTTGGTCAGGGTGCCGCCGGCGATGTTCAGCGCGGGAAGGCTGGTGGCCGCGGAGGCGAAATCATTGTTGAAGACGTTGCCGACGTCGAAGCGCAGGGTGCCGCCGGTGTTCACGTTGATCGTGCGGGTGCTCAGGACGCCGCCGAGGGCCGAGTTCCCGCCCGTGCCACTCACCGCCGCCACCAGCGTGCCGCCGCTGATCGTGAGATTGCCCGCGAAGGTGTTCTGGCCGGAGAGGATCTGGGTTCCGGCGCCGCTCTTGGTCAGGGCGAGGCCCGCCGTGCTGTTGGCGATGACCCCCGAGTAGGTGTGGGACGCCCCGGTGCCGGGGTTCAGGGTCAGGGACGTCATCGCATTGTAGCCTGCCGTGGCGATGACGTCGGTGAGGAGGTTCTTGGACCCGATCAGTCCACCGAGGGTCGGGGTCGTGATGGCGGCGCCGCTGTTGCCACCGGTCCCGCTGGAGCCGGTGCCCAGGATGAAGGTGCCGGCGCCGCTCGTGTCGATGGCGCTGTTCTGCAGCGCGGTCGCGCTGTTGATGGAGATCGTCCTGCCGGTGGCGCTGTTGATGGTGTTTCCCGAGAAGGTGTTGCCCGCCCAGAGGAACATGTTCCCGAGGCTGCCGGAGACCAGCGCGAGCCCTCCCGTGCCGGTCAGGATGTTCGCCGTCACCGTGGCGGTGCCGCTGGTGCCGCCGACGTTGATGTTGTTCCCCACCCGGCTGCTGCCGAAAAGATAGCCGTTGGCGCCGGCCGTGATCGCGCCGGTGAATCCGAAAGTCTGCGTGCCCGCGTTGTCCCAGGTCGCGAGGCTCGCGTTGGGGAAGTTGGTGAGGTTGAGGGCGGCACTCGTCCCCGCGTTGTTGGATACGAGGGCGAACGCATTGGAAGTGGCGCCCAACTTGTTCAGGAAGGTCTGGTTGAAGCTGCCGCCGGTCCGCAGGACGGTTGAGTTGGCACCAACCGAGATGCTGCCGTCCGCAAGACTGGTAAGTGCGGTGGTGGCGAGACCCAGAGCCGCTCCCGCATTCACCGTGGTGCCGCCGCCGTGGCTGAGAGTGCCGGTCAGGTAAACCGGGGAATTTCCGCTACCGGAAACCACCACTTCGGTGCCGGCCCCGGAGATCGCCTTGGAGATGGTGAGGAGCGTGGTGTTCGCGAAATTATTGGTGGCGTTGGAATTCTGGAAGCGCCAGGTGTTGTTGCCGGTGGCCAGGGAGACGTTCGCCAGGGCGTTCGTCGTGTTGGGAGCGCTGACGATCAGGCCGTTCGTCGCCACCGAGATGAAATTCGTGGCGGGGACGGCACTGGTGAACGTGTAGCCGATCGTGTTGAAGGTGAGCCCGCCGACGGTGATCGGGGCGGTCAGGGCGACGGCACCCGCCGTGCCCCCGAAAATCGCGGTATCGTTGCCGGCGTTGTTCCAAGCCACCCGCGGCACCGCGCCGGCGTCCCAGTTGAGCAGCGTGGTATTCCAGGTGCCGGCACCACCCGTGCTCGCGCTGTTCCCGTTGCCGGCGAGATCGACCGATCCGCCTTCCCACCAGCGGTTGGCCGCGGAGGCGGAGTGGGAAACGAAAAGTACGGCAAGCAGCGAGCGGCAGCCGAGGAGAAACGCGCGGAGACTGGATTTGGGTTTCATGGCGAGAGGTGGAGGTTTATCGAAAATCGCCAAGCCCACCCCCCCACGTCAAAAACATTCTTTCCAGCAACCTCACCCATCGTGGGTAGGTTTCCCGGGTGCCCGCTTTCCAGATCCTTTCCCCGCCCAGCAGGTCGCCGCGCATTCGAGCGGCGAGCTTTCGAGCGGAACCTGGCAGGACCTGATGCCCGGAGCGCCCCTGCTCCTCCGTGAAGGCCATCAACGCCGCCCGCCTCGCGATGGCCGGCGACGGCTCCCATTTCGTCTCGCTCGACAAGGTCATCAAGACCATGCGCGACACCGGCCGCGACATGAAGAGCAAGTACAAGGAAACCTCCCGCGGCGGCCTGGCGGTGAACGTGGTGGAGTGCTGATCTTCCCGAGGGGGCGATGCGGATTCCAAACGCTTGGCGATCCCGCGCCGTCGCGGGATCGCCAGGGAGCATCCAAAGCCGCGCGGCTCAGGGGCCGGTGACCTTGAGGCGGGCGAAGTTCTTGCCGCTGAGCGGTCCCGGGAAGGTGTATTTCACGCTCGTTCCGGTGTCGGTGATGTTGCCGCCGCCGAGAGTCTCGGTGGTCCAGGCCCCGCTCAGCGTGGCGGAGGTTTCGACCTCGAAGTCGGTGCCATAGACTCCCGCGTAGCCGGCACCCTTGGGCCAGGTGATGCTCAACACGCCCGCGGTGTCGACCACGCCCGGCAGCGGGGTGAAGCCGGTGGTGTTGCCATTGGGTCCGCCGATGAAGTATTCGATGCCGTTGGTCACGCCGTCGCCGTCGTGGTCGTCGTCGAGGCTCGGTCCCGCGCCGTTGACGGTGGCCCAGGCGCCGTAGCCCAGTTGCACCAGTTTCAGCGTGGTGGTCCCGTCCAACACGAGTTCATAGCCGGCGACCGGCGCGCTCAGGACGGGGGTGATCCCATCGAAGGACGCGGCCGTCATCAGCGTGTAGCTGGCCAAGGTGGGCGTGCCGGTGATGGTGACCGTGGAACCCGCGCTGAGGGTGACCGAGCTGCTGGAGCTGGTGGTCGAGCCCACCGTGAAGCCCAGCGACGCACCGCTGCCCACCGTGATCGCGGAGACCTGGCTGCCGCCCGCCAGCGCGAGGACGCCGTCGGACACCAGGGTGGCGCCGGTGTAGGTGTTGGCACCGGTGAGGGTCAGGGTGTTGACACCGGCCTTGTTCAGCCCGCCACCGGTGGAAAGCGCGTCTTCCAGCAGGGGCTGGCTGACGGTGATGTCCCCGGCGCTCGTATCGATCGTCGCACCACCCGCCTTGATGCGGGCTTCGGTCAGGCCGCCCATGTAGGCGGGGCTGGCCGCGCTGTTCTTCAAGGTGCCACCGTCGAAGGTGATGATGGCGGTCGCGCCGGCACCCCGGGCGGTCGGGAACGCCGGCAGGGTCACCTCGGCGGTGCCGCTGATGTTGATGGTGGAGGCGCTACCGTCGCCGCCGGAGAGGGCGGTGAAGCCGGTTGCGGTGAAGGTTCCGGCGGAAACGTCCAGCGTGGCGACCTCGTTGGCGTTGTTCGCGGCGGTGTTCCCGCCCATCCGGAGTTCGCTGACCGTGGCGGTCCCCCCGGTTTGGGTGAAGGTCCCGTTGGAGCCGGCACCCGCGACGTTCTCGGAGCGACCGATCTGCAGGGAGGATCCGGCGACCACGTTGAGCACGCCGGTGCCACTCAGGTTGAAGAAGCCCGCGCAGCTGGCGTTCACGCCGATGATCACGCCGCGGTTGCCTTGGGCAGCCGTGGTGAAGGTGCCACCGCTCAGGTTGTAGGTGCCGATGTTGGCGGCATTGGTCCCGACCGTGAGCTGGTTGCCGCTGACGAAGGTGATGTCACCGGCGATCTGGTTGACCGTGCCGCCACCGGTGACGTTGCCGACCTGGAACTGGGTGGCTCCCATCGGGAAATCCCCGCTGATCTCCAGGATCGCGGCGGCTCCACCGATGGCCGTGGTGCCGGTTGGCACCCCGCTGCGGTTGCCGCTGAGTTTCAGCGTGCCGCCGGTCACCGTGGTCGCACCGGTTTGGGTGTTGTTTCCAGACACCTCCCAGGTTCCCGCCCCGCTCTTGACCATCGCCATGGCCGGCGAACCCGTGATCGTTCCGCTGAGCAGGCCGTCGCCGGCACCGGTCAGGGTGAGTGAGTGGGCGTTGGCCGGAGCGCTCGCAGTCACCTCGCCGCTCAGGGCGAGGGTTTGACCGGCCACGGCGTTTTCAATACCGCCGGCGCCGTTGGTGCCGTTGGCGATCCTGATGTCGCGGTTGGAGGAACCTCCGGAAGCACCCGTGAATCGCAGCGTGCCGATGGCGGTGGAGTTCTGACCGAGGGAAATGAGGGTTCCCGCGCCAAGCGCCGAATTGACTCCGGCATCGGCGATGGTGCTGACACTCAAGATACCTCCCGCGATCGAAGGCGTACCGGTGAAGTCGTTGTTGTTGGAAGCGATCGTCCAGACGCTCGCATCCGTCTTGAAGAGGCCCGAGGTAGCGACGTTGATCGAGCTGTTCACCGTGCCGTTTCCGGCTCCGCGCATCGCGATCATGTTGGTGCCCGTGATCGTATCCGCGTCGGAGGAACCCACGGTCAGATTGCTGGTGGCTCCGTTCGCGTTGAAGGCGAGGAATCCGCCGGTTCCGGCCGTCACCACGTTCCCGTCCCAGGTGGCCGTGGCGTTTGAAGCCGTGATCAGGCTGGCGCGATAGCCGGAAGCGGTGGCGTTGAGGGTGAGGGTCTCGTCGGTCACCGTGATCCCGTCCGCCAGGATGACCTGCGAACCGTTGTTGGTCGTCCCGCTGCCGTTCACGATCGTTCCCGCGGCGGTGGTGCCGAGCGCGGTGTTGCTCGCGACGAGCAGGCTGGGGAAGGTCGTGCCGCCTCCCACGGAATTGACGATCGTCTCACCGGTGTAGTCGTTGTCCCCGGACAGGCTGATTGTGCCGATCACCGTGTCTTCGAAGAGATTGAGACCGAAGCCGCCGCTGATCTTGCCCGAGAGGGTGGAAGTGCCGGCGCTCGTCAGGCGGGTGTCGGCCGTGAGCGCGATGGTTCCCGAGAGGGAGGTGTTGTTCATCCGCAAGGCGCCGAGGAATCCGCTCGGTTCGTTCCAGCCCAGGCCGCTGCCAAGGGTGAAGTTGTTCGCCAGCGTCATGCCGGTATCAAAGAATACCTGTCCGTTGTTGGAGGTCGAAATCGGGCCGGAGCCGAGCGCGTCGGCCGCCTTGTACTGCACCCGCGCGCCATCGATCGAGGTGCCGCCGGAATAGGTGCTCGTGTTGTTGAAAATGAAGTCACCGGTCGAGATGGTGCTGGGATTGGTGCCGATGAGCGCCAGCGAGCCCCCGCCGTCGATCACTCCGGTCAGGTCCGTGCCGGTGGTATTGGTGCGGCGGATCGTGAGGTTGCTCGAAGTGTTCAGCGTGACCGGGTTGGCAGCACCCAAAGTGGTGGTGGTGCTGGCACCGGAGGGAGCTCCCATGAAAAGGGTTCCGGCCTGGACGACGGTGGAGGTCACGGCGGTCGCTCCGGGGATGTTGAGCGTGCCGGCGCCGACCTTGGTGAGGCCGAAGGCTCCGCTGAGGCTCGGGATCGTCAGGGTGCCGGAGTCGGTGCCGATGGTGGTGTTGCTACCGAGGACAACCGCGGTTCCCCAGGTGTTGTCACCGCTGATGTTGCGGAGGGCCCCGTTGTTGGAAATGCCGTCTCCTTTGAGGGTGAGGGCTTCGGCCGGGGTGGTGAACCCGCCTTGGATTTCCAGCGCCGCACCGGCGGCGACCGTGGTGCCGGCGGCGACCGACCCGAGGGCGTTGGCGTTCCCGATGTTCAACACGCCGGCATTCACCGTGGTCGCCCCGGTGTAGCCGTTCGCGGTGTTGATCACCGTCGTGCCGGTGCCGTTCTTGGTCAGGGTGGCTCCCCCGTAGATGCCGAAAGCACCCTGGAGGGTGTAGGCGGTGGTGTTGTTGAAGGTGATGTTGCCCGGGAACACGTCGGCGGCGCTGATGTTCACCGTGAAGGAGCTCGCGGTGTCATCAAAGGTGATCGCATCGCCGGTGAAGAACTTCTCCGATCCCGAGTTGTCCCAGTTCGTCGTGGTGTTCAGGTCCCAGAAGCTCGGGTTCGTCCCGTCGTTGCCGAGCCAGGTCAGGCTGACCGGCGCGGTGTCGATCAGCAGCTGGGTCTGGGAACCGTTGTTGAAGTAAAGGTTGCCGCGGCCGGTGTAGATGAAGTTGTTGCCGGCGCCGCCGGACGTGCCGACGATGCCGCCCGGTGCGTCGAGCACCACGATTCCGGTGCCGGTGAAGGGAATCGTCGGCGTCACCGTGACCGCAGCGCCCGTCGCATTCACGGTAGCGGCCGCGAGGGCGGTCCCGGTGCTCGGGTCGATGGCGAGCTGGCTGTTGCCGCCGAAGGTGAGCGAGCCCGTGGTGGAGCCTTCTCCACCGAGATTCGCATTGCCGGCGACGGTCACGTTCGAGGTGAGCGAGCCGGTGATGTTCAAGGTTCCCGCATTGACGGAGGTGGCACCGGTGTAGGTGTTCGCACCCGGGAGGGTCAGGGTGCCGGTGCCGGTCTTGACGAGACCGGAATCGGAAGCATTCGCGGTCAGCGCCCCCAATGCGATGCTGGCACCGGATCCGCCACCGCCGGTCAGGGTGACGGTGGGGTCGCCGGTGTAGGCACCGGGTGACGTGATGACGATCCCGCTCACCGCGCCGCCATCGATGATCGCGTAGCCGGACGCCGGCGTCCCGCCGGGGGCGAGGGTGCCGCCCGTGAAGACAACCATCGGTGCGCCGGTGTAGCCGCTGCCGCCGGTGATGGTCATGTCGGCCTGCTTGACTCCGTTGCCGGTGGCGCCGAGCAGGGGATTGGGCAGGGAGACGTCGAAGCCATTGGTGTCCACCGTGAGTCCGCCGGTGAAGTTCTGGCTGGCGTTGCCGAGCGCCGCGGAGTTGTCGATCGCTCCGAAGATGGTGGAGGTCACGGTGAGCCCGGTCAACGTGTTGAAGGGCGCGGTGAGATTCGCCGCGGCCTTCAGGGTGCCGCCCGCGAGGTTCACGTGGAAGTTGCTGGTGGTGGCCAGCGTTGAGAAATTCTGGCCCAAGGTGAGCGTCCCGCCGGCTAGGTTGATGATGCCGGTCTGCCCCGCGCCGGCGTTGCCCACGCGAACGGCCCGGGTGCCGAGGTCGACGTTCCCGCCGGCCACGTTGAGGACGCCGTAGGAACTGGCACTCACCGTGAGGAAGAAGGAATTGGTGGCGCCGCTGTAGTTCATCGTGCCGCCGGGCGCGACGGTCAGCGAGCCGTTGGTCGATGCCGAATAGGCGACGACCATGTTGCCGTTGGAAGCGGAGAGATCGAGATTCCCGGCCACGTAAGCCACGCCGGTGCTGGCGGTGCCGTTGTTGTTCGTGATGTTGAAACTGCCCTGGGTGTTCTGGAACGTGCCGCCGGCCAGGTTGAAGTATCCGTAGCCACCGTTGTTGGCCACGAAGCTGCCGAACTGCACCGGGGTGCTGGTCGTGACGGTGCCTGCGGTCTGGTTGTAAACGGCGGTGCTCCCGGCATTGTTGGCCCCGGTGAAGGCGTAGACCGAGACATCATTGCTGACGTTGGCCACCGTGCTGGCGGCGCTGTTGCCGAGCGCCAGCGTGGAGCTGGTCGTGTTGCCGGTGACGGTCCCCGTGATGTTCAAGGTGCCGCCGGTGACCACGGTGTTGCCCGAGTAGGTGTTGGTCCCGGCGAGGGTCAGGGCATTGCTTCCGATCTTCTGGACGTTGAGGAGCCCTTGGGGACTGTCGGTGACGGCGGAGCTGTAAACCCGGTTTCCCAGACCGGTGTCGAAGGACAGGATGGCCCCGGCAGCCAGGTTGGTCGTCCCGAGGATGGTGGTGACTTCCGACTCGCTGATCGTATTGGGGATGACCAGCGAGGCACCGCTGGCGACCGAGAAGCCGCCGTCCACGTTCCAGCCTGGCAGGGTGCTGGTGGAAGGGAGATTCAGGGCACCTGCCAGGACCTGGGTTCCACCGGTGTAGGTGTTGATCCCGGAGAGGGTCAACGTGTTGGCCCCCAGTTTGACAATGCCGAGCGGACCGTTGGCGGTGTCGGCGAGGTTCAGCGGAAAATCGCGGCTGCCCGCTGCGGTGTCGAAACCGAGGTTGGCTCCGGACTGGAAATTCGTGGTGGCCAGGATTTCCGCGATCTCGGAATCCAAGACTCCGTTCTGCACGGCCAGGGTGGCCCCGCTGGCGACGGTGTAGCGGCCGCTGGTGTTGTAGCCGGGAAGGGCGTCCTTGGTGGCAAGGGTGAGGGTGCCCGCGTTGATCGCGGCGTTGCCGGTGTAGGTATTGACGCCCGAAAGGACCATGGTACCCGCGCCGGTCTTGGCGAGACCGCTGATCCTTTCGTCGCCCGCGGCGGTGACTTCGCCCAGCGCCGCGGACGCCGTCAGCGTGCCGGACTGGACGTTGAAGGTGGTGGTGGTGCCCGCGGCGGCGCTGAGGGTGATCGGGACGGCGGCGGAGGAGGAGATGAGCGAGTTGCCGGTGGAGGTGACCGTGCCGTTGAGATTCCAGGAGCCGTAGCCGCTGGCGCTACCCACAGTGGCGCTCAGGGTGCCGCCGGCCAAGGTGATGTTGCCCAGGGCGCTGTTGGTCGCGGTGCCGCCGTTGGTCATGGTGCCGCCGGCAATGCTCAACGTGGGAACACTCGTTGCCGCGGATGCGAAGTTATTGTTGAAGACGTTGCCGACATCGAAGCGGAGGGTGGTGCCGGTGTTGGCGGTGATCGTCTTGGTAGCGAGGGAACCACCGAGAGCCGAATTGCCGCCGGAACCCGCAATCCCTGCGACGAGCGTTCCGGCGCTGACCGTCACATTTCCGGTAAAGAGGTTGAGGCCGGACAGGATCAGAGTCCCCGCACCGGCCTTGGTGAGTCCGTCGTTGCCCGAAATCGGGGCGGTGACCGTCAGCGTCCGGGCCGCCGTGCCCACGGTGACGGTTGGGGAGCCGGTGGTGACGTCGAGAGTGAAGACCGAGCTGTTGATCTGGGAGATCGTGATGTCCGTGGTGGTCGAATTGTGGTTGATATTGCCAACCGTCCGGGCGGTGTTGACCTGGATGTTCGTTCCACTGGTGAAGGCGGTGCCGAAGGTGGCGGTGGCTCCGGCACCCGTGGCGATCTGATTGTTCGGGTTCCAGTTGTTGGCCCCGCCCCAGATGGGGGTTGTGCCTCCGCCGTCCCAAGTGCCGTTGGTCTGCGCCATGGCAGAAGATGAGGCCAGCAGCGCGGCGAGGGCGGTGGCGAGCGGGAGGGAGAGCCGGGCGGCGGAGAGGATGCGGGGTTTCATCGTGAATTGCGTCGTGGTTTTCTTTGTGAGTGTCGGAGTCCGGGAATGCAGCCGTCGAAGGTTCTGGACCTCGCGCCAGCACTCCACGCCCCCCCAAGGAAAATCCTGCCGGTCATTTGTTTCGGCACAGTCGGTAACCTTTTCCTGCCTCGCTGGACGGGGGGGCGGAAGCTGGCAGCGAAATTCTCTGCCGCAAAATAAAACTTTCTGGAGACCTCACCGTCATTGGGTAGGTTTCCCGGGTGTCCGATTTTCAAGTCCTCTCCCCCGCCCAGCAAGTCGCCGCGCACTTGACCAAGGAACTCGCCAGCGGGATGTGGCAGGACCTGATGCCAGGCGCCCCCCTGCTTGCGGAGCAACTCGGGGTTGACCCGAAGACAATCGACGCCGCGCTGAAGTTGCTCGAAGCACGCGGGCTGCTGGTACCACAAGGCGCGGGACGGCGGCGGCGGATCACCATGCCTGAAATCGTCCGCGCAGGCCGCCCCCTGCGGGTGGAGATCCTTTTAAGCGACGCCGCCGCCCGGCACGCGGATTACATGGTCAAGCTCCAGCACACCCTGTTGAAGGCGGGGCACGACGCCTACTTTTGCCGGAGTCACCTGGTCACGCCGGGAATGAACCTGACGCGGGTGCAGAAAATCGTGAACCAGAGCCCGGCGGACGCCTGGGTGGTGGTCGGTGGCTCGCGCGAGGTGCTCGAGTGGTTCAGCGGACGGTCGGTTCCCACCTTCGCGTTGTTCGGACGCACCGCCGGCCTGGCACTTGCAGCCGCGAAGCCCGACAAGGCCCCCGCCTACGCCGCGGCCGTTCGACACCTCGTCAGCCTCGGCCACCGCCGGATCGCCCTGCTGGCCCGCAGGATGCGGCGCTTGCCGGTGCCCGGCCGCTCCGAAAGGGCTTTCCTGAGGGAGCTCGAGGCCCGTGGGATCAGGACGAGGTCGTTCAACCTGCCGGATTGGGAGGACAACAAGGACGGCTTCCACAAGCTTCTCACCACCTTGTTCCAGGTCACCCCGCCGACCGCGCTGATCATCCAGGAAGCTTTCTTGTTCCATGCGACGCAACAATTTCTCTCCCATCAGGGACTGCGGGTCCCCCACGATGTCTCGCTCGTCTGCTCCGACAACGAACCGGGCTTCGCCTGGTTCGATCCGCCGGTCTCGCACATCCACTGGGACAGCCAGCCCTTGATCCGCCGGATCAAGGGCTGGGCGGCCGACGTGAAAAGCGGCCGGGTGGACCAGCGCGAGACACTGACCAAGGCGGAGTTCGTCGAGGGCGGAACCATCGGGCCGGTGAATGCGGGTTGAACGCGGCGGCCTGGCGGTCGACGTGGAGAAGCGGGCATCATGACCGGCCCGTCATAGGAACCGTCATGAGCGATCGCGGCGGGAAAGAGGTCAGCTCCCGGAAGACCCGCTCGACCGGAGCGTCGGAGCCACGGACTTCCGCATGGAGACAAAAACCCGTTTTCCACCCGCCCGGGCGTTGCACTTCCCCTCGTTTCCGGCAGGTTCTGACCCCATGTCCGAAAACTCCTCCGCGCTCTCCAAGGAAGAAGGCCTGTTCGCGATTTGCCTGCTCGCCGCCTTCTCCGATGGCGGGGCGTCCGATGGCGAGCGCGCCGAACTGAAGCGCATCGGCGAAAGCCTGCTGCCACCCGAGCTGCATCCCGCCGCGCTCTATCAGAAAGTCCTGCTCCGCCAGATCGACACCGCCGCCGCGGCCGCCGCGCTCGATAGCCCGGAGTGGAAACAGCTCGCCTACGAAATGGCGATCTGCGTGTGCGAGGCCGACCACGAGACCGGCGAGGCGGAGAAAGCCTTCCTGCGCGATCTCGCCGCCTCTCTCGGTCTGGCAGCACCCGCCGCCGCTTTGGTCCAGGAAGCCGACGAGGTAGCGACCACCGAGCCGGGCGCGATCGAGCCCTTTCTCCTGCCGAGCATCCCCCCGCCGCTTCCGGTCGCCAACGCGGCACCTGGCTCCGCCGTGCAAGCGGAGGTCGATTCGCTGGTCCTGCGCTACTCCATCCTCAACGGCGCGCTGGAGCTCCTACCGGAAACCCTCGCCACCATGGCGATCCTGCCCTTGCAAATGAAGCTGGTCCATAGCGTCGGCAAACTCCACGGAGTCTCGCTCGACCGCAAGCACATCGGCGAGTTCCTCGCCGCCGCGGGCATCGGCGCGACCTCGCAGGTGGTCGAAGGCTTCGCCCGCAAGATGGTCGGCGGTTTCGCGGGCAAGCTCGGCAAGAAGTTCCTCGGTAAGTCCGCCGGCGGCCTCGCCAAGGGCGGCGTCGACCAGCTCACCAGCTCGGCCTTCTCCTTCGCCAGCACCTACGCCATCGGCCAGCTCGCCCACCGCTACTACGCCAACGGTCGTACTTGGAGCGGCACCGATGCCAAGGGCAGCTTCGCCAAGCTGAAGGACAACGCCCAGCAGCTCCACGCCCGCTACCTCCCGCAGATCCAGGAGCAAGCGGGCAGCCTCGACGTGAAGAGCGTGCTCGCCATGGTCCGCGGGAAATGATCGCCCAAGCCTTCGCCGATTGAGATTCCCGGCACCGAGCCCTTCCCGGTCCGGCACGCTTTGACGGCGTGCTCCTGACCAACAACATCGCGCGAGAATCCCCTTGTCATGAGGTTCGCGCTGCCAAAGATAGCGACCGTGAAAAAGCGGCACCTGATCCTGCTCGCGGTGATTCTCCTGTGCACCATAGTGCTCTGGAAGGGCCCCGAAGCATGGGGCGGACGGGAGGCGGCATCGGCATCCGGTCTGAATGCGGGGGATCACCTTGTAGCAACCGCACCGACGGACGAGGGCGCGGCTCGCCAGCTTTCCGGCAAGTCGTCGGTTCGCTTCGCCACCGATCCCGCCGCCACCCACCCGCCGGGGCGATTGGTCCAGTTCTATCTCCCGCCGGTGAACATCAACGGCCTGCCGCCGGAAGCCGCGCTGAAGAAATTGCAAGCGGCCTACGAGGACGCCTGTCGCGAGACCGGGGAAACGCCGCTCGCGCTGACTTTCTCCGTGCCGCCGGGCCATGACCGTCTGCTGACGGTGAAGATCGGCACGCGGACGCTCGACGGCGCCATCCGTCTGCTCGCCGCGATGTCGGGGATGCACCTTGAGCGCAAGGGCTCTCAGTATGTCTTCGAGTTACCGGTCGAGACCGGAAAACCGCGGACCCGGAGCTTCCGCGTGCCGCCGGATTTTTTCAATGCGCCCGGGTCCGCCGACGATCCGTTCGTGCAAGTCACGAACCTCTCGAAGACCTCTCCTGCCGACTACTTCTCGAACAAGGGAATCACGCTGGATCCCGACACCCGGCTGAAGTTCAGCCCTGGTGCGGGGACGCTCGTCATGGATACGACCCGCGCGGCGGACGAAGTGGCGGTCGCCCAAATGGTAAGCCTCGCGTCCAGCGAGACCATCCCCCAGCTCAAGGTGACCACGAAGATCCTCGAACTCGGAAAGGATGTCGATTGGACCCCGCCCGAAAACGCGCAGCTCGACGAGGCCAGCATGCAACTGCTCATGCGGGAGCTTGCTCAGACGAGAGGCGTCGATCTGATGACCGCGCCATCCACCGTGGCCGGCAATGGCCAAACAGCGAAGGTGGAGATTGTCCGCGAGGTCGTTTCCCCGGTTCCCGGATCGGATGGTGAATTCACGATCGAGCCGGTCGGGGTGGTGCTCGACTTCAAACCCGCCGTCCTCGGTTTCGGCCAGAAGATCGACATGGGATTCAACGTGACTGACGTGGAAGAGGATCCGAAATCGAGCGAGCTCAAGGTCGTCGAGCGCGCATCGATCACCGACAGTTCGTTCACCCGCGACGCCTTCACCCGCATCCATGTCGAGACCCGCCCGGACGGCTCCCGCATCCTGCTGCTCGTCACGCCGACCCTGATCGACGCGACCGGCCGGCCCGTAAGGTCCGCGGAATAGTCGGCCTCAGGCCTTTGCTTCGATCATCTTCCGCCGGTAGGCCTCGTCGAGGCGACTGTCGATCTTCTCCGCGTCCTCGTCGCTCAGGAAAGTCGGGCCGCCGGCCGCAAAGGCGCCGAGCAGCACGCGCGCCCACTTGTCGAGCATCAGCATGATGTTGAGCACTTCCTTGCTGCTCGCCCCGAGTGCCACCGGGCCGTGGTTCTGCATCAGGATGACCTTCGGCGGCTTGCCGTGTTCGGCGCGGAAAGCCGCGAGGCCGTCGCGCACCGCCAGGGAAAGTTCGAGGCCGGGATTGAGGTACGGGATGGCTAGTACCTGACGGCCGCAGACGACGATCGCGTCCGGGCAGACATGACGCCGGAAAGGTTCCGTGCCGCGGACACTGGCGAGGATCGAGAGTACGGAGGTGGTGTGGGTGTGGCCGGTCCAGCTCACGCCGGGCTCGCGCAGGCAGATGGAATGCAGGAAGGTCTCCACCGAAGGCTTCTTGTGCGCGGGATCGGCCAGGCTGGCGACCAGGCCGTCCTCGATTTCCTGCTCGGTGAGGCTCGCGCGATCTAACAGCGCATCGACCTTGGCATGGGAGACCCGCGACAGGCCGTCGGGGGTCAGCGTGCCGAGCGAGGTGCCGGAGGCCTTCACCAGGAAGGTCCCGTCGCCGAGGTCGCAGGAGGTGTTCCCTTCGCCGAGGATGGCAAGATGGCGGTCCTCGCGACCGAGTTCGCGGGACAGTTGGACGAGTTCTTCGGCGGGGGTCATGGGCTCAGCGGGTCTTCTTCGCATGCATCGCCTCGCGGAAACGCGAGGGCGGGACGCGATGGACGGATTTGAACACGCGGGAGAAATGGAAGGGGTCCGGGAAGCCGCAGGCGCGCGCGGCGTCCTTCACCGAGACCGTGCCCTCGAGCAGCAGCGACGCCGCGTGCTGCATCCGCAGCCGGGTCAGGAATTGATAGGGACTCTCGTCGTGGAAACGGGCGAAGAGCCGGCAAAGATAAGGCGCGTCGAGTTCGCAGGCATTGGCCACCGCCTCGAGCGTGCCGAGCTTCAGGTAGTTCTGCTCGATGCATTGCTTGACCCGGCTGAAGGTGGCGAAGGCGCGGGTGTCCGTGCTGCCGGCATCGACCGCATCCTCGCGACACATCAGCAGCAGTTGCTGGACGATGGCGGTGCAGAGCGGCCGCGAATACTTCGAGTTCCGCGACCCGCGCTCGACCAGCGTGTCGAAAGCCCGGCGGATCGGCTCGCTCTTCAGGCAGTGGGACACCATGCCCGGCAGGATGTCGTGGCGCTGCAGAAACTCGGCCGCTTCGGGTCCCGCGAAGCCGATGAAATACTTCAGCAGCGGCTTGTCAGGATCGGTCGCGATGTGGTGCTCGACACCGGGTCCGTAGACGAAAAAAACCCCGGACTTCAAGGTCGCCTCCACGCCGTTCAACGTGACCTTGCCGCGGCCGCCGTGGACGAACTCGATGACGAACCAAGGAAAGTCCGGGCGGTCGATCCGGTAGTCCGGCCGACACCGCTCGAAGCCACCGCATTTGACTTCGAAGCCCGAGGGATCGGGCTCATCGAAGAAAAAGACCCGCGACGACTCGACCTGCCTCGACAGGAAGGACGAAGGATTGGGCAAGGTGTCGGAGTTCGGCGGCACGGTGGAATTCTTTCTCCAAGCCTCATTCCAATGGAAGCAAAAACATCCATGTTTTTGAGAAAGCGCCAACGAACACTTCCGCGGTCCCAACATTTGAGGGGGAGATCTCATCCCTGAAATAGAATCCTATCAGCGCTTCCTCCGCGACCTCCGCGTCTCCGCGGCTGGTTCTCTCCGCATTTCAAGTGCAACAACTTTATCCATTTCCCGAGTGACAAGTCAGCCGCCGCAACGCAGCGTTCCCGCCATGAAACCCTCGTCCTTTCCCAAGGTCGGCATCCGCCCCACCATCGACGGCCGGCTCGGCGGAGTCCGCGAGTCGCTGGAAGAGCGCACGATGCAGCAGGCCCGCGCGGTGGCGGATTTGATCGCGCAGGAACTCCGCTATCCCGACGGCTCACCGGTCCAGTGCGTGATCGCCGACACCTGCATCGGCGGCGTGAAGGAAGCCGCCGACTGTGCGGAGAAGTTCAAGCGCGAGAACGCCGGCGTCTCGCTCACCGTCACGCCGTGCTGGTGCTACGGCTCGGAGACGATGGACATGGACCCGCACCTGCCGAAGGCGGTCTGGGGTTTCAACGGCACCGAGCGGCCGGGCGCGGTCTATCTCGCCGCCGTCCTCGCCGGCCACACCCAGAAGGGCCTGCCGGCCTTCGGGATCTATGGTAAGGACGTGCAAGCCGCGACCGACACGGCGATCCCCGCCGACGTCCGCGGCAAGCTGCTCGATTTCGTCCGCTGCGGCCTGGCGGTCGCCCTGATGCGGGGGAAATCGTACCTTTCGATGGGCGGCACCTCGATGGGCATCGCCGGTTCGGTGGTCGATCCCGCGATGTGGGAAAAGTGGCTCGGTATGCGCGTCGAGGCGATCGACATGAGTGAGTTCGCCGGCCGCATGAAGAAGGGCTGGTACGATCCCGAGGAGTATGAAAAAGCCCTCGCCTGGGTGAAAGCGAACTGCCCCGAAGGCAAGGACTACAACTCGCCCGAGACCACCCGCAGCCGCGAGCAGATCGACACCGAGTGGGAAGACAGCGTGAAGATGGCGCTGATCGCCCGCGACCTGATGACCGGCAATCCGCAGCTAGCCGAGATGGGCCTCGGCGAACAAGCCCAGGGCCACAACGCCATCGCCGCCGGCTTCCAGGGCCAGCGCCAGTGGACCGACCACTTCCCGAACGGCGACTTCCTCGAAGCCATCCTCAACTCGTCCTTCGATTGGAACGGCAAGCGCGCGCCGTACATCGTCGCCACCGAAAACGACGCGCTCAACGGCGCGGGCATGCTGTTCGGCCACCTGCTCACCCACACCGCCCAGATTTTCGCCGACCTCCGCACCTACTGGAGTTGTAGTGCCATCGAGGAAGCCAGCGGCAATGCCTTCTCTCACCCGCTCGTCCAGGACGGCATCCTCCACCTGATCAATTCCGGCCCGGCCGCGCTCGACGGCACCGGCGAGCAGGAAATCGACGGCGTGCCCGCGATGAAGCCGTTCTGGGAAATCACCGACGCCGAGGTGGACAAGTGCCTCAAGGCGACCACCTGGCATCCCTCGATCACCGAATACTTCCCCGGCGGCGGCCTCAGCACCCGCTTCCGCACCCGCGGCGGCATGCCGGCCACGATGATCCGGCTCAACCTCGTCGACGGCCTCGGCCCGGCCCTACAGATCGCGGAAGGCCACACCATCGACCTGCCGGACGAGGTGCACGACGCGCTCGACCAGCGCACCAACCCGACCTGGCCGACCACCTGGTTCGCGCCGATCCTCACCGGCCAGGGCGCGTTCCGCAGCGCCTACGAAGTGATGAACCACTGGGGCGCGAACCATTGCGTGATGAGCCACGGCCACATCGGCCACCTCTACCTCACCCTCGCCGCCATGCTGCGGATCCCGGTTTACATGCACAATGTCGGCGAGGACCGGATCTTCCGCCCGAGCGCCTGGCGCGCCTTCGGCACGGCGGATCTGGAAGGAGCCGACTTCCGCGCCTGCGCCAACTACGGCCCGCTCTACGGCAAAGCCTGACAGAGGATTTCCGCCAGCCCGCACCCCTTTGCGTGACTTTCCGCCGCCGATCCGTCAGTGATTCTCCCAACCGACAACCCAAGATGAAATCCACTCCGCTCCTCGCCATCGCCCTCGCCGCGCTCTTGTCCGGCTGCAACAAGTCCGCCGAAACCCCCGGCCAGCTCCGCGTTGCCGTGATCCCGAAAGGCACCACGCACATCTACTGGAAGTCGGTCGAAGCCGGAGCCATGAAAGCCGGTGCCGAACTCGGCGTGAAGGTCACCTTCATCGGGCCGCAACGAGAAGACGACCGCTCGCAGCAGATCGATCTGGTGAAGAACCAATCGCTGCAGAACGACGCGCTGGTCCTCGCACCGCTCGATGCCGTCGCCTTGCGCGATGTCGCGAAGGAGGTCGCCGACAAGGGCAAGCCGGTCGTGATCGTCGACTCGAGCCTCGCCGACAGCGCCGGCTTCATCACCAGCTACGTGGCCACCGACAACGCCGAGTGCGGCCGCATCGGGGCCCGTGCGATCGCCGCAACCATCGGCGAAAAGGGCAAGATCGCGATGCTCCGCTACATGCAGGGCAGCGCGTCGACCGAGCAGCGCGAGCAGGGCTTCCTGGATGAAATCGCGAAGTTCCCCGGCATCGAGGTCGTTAGCTCCGAGCAGTTCGCCGGCCCCACCGCCAGCGATGCCCAGAACACCGCCACCAACCTGGTCACCCGCCTCACCGACGGCGGCGCGCTGACGGTCAACGCGATCTTCTGCTCCAACCAGACCAGCACCTACGGCATGCTCCAGGCCCTGCGCGGCAAGAACCTGGCCGGCACCGTGAAGTTCATCGGCGTCGATTGCGATGCCACCTTCATCGATGCGCTCAAGAAGGGCGAGATGCAGGGCACCGTCCTCCAGGATCCCCTCAACATGGGCTACCTCGGCGTGAAGACTGCCGTCGCCAAGCTCAAGGGCGAGAAGGTCGAACCGGTCATCGACACCGGTGCCACCCTGGTCACGCCCGAGAACCTCGCGGATCCCAAGATCGACGCGCTGGTGAAGACGCAGTTGCAGTAAGAAGGAGATGGTGGATGGCAGATGGTGGATGGCAGATGCTTGAGAAAGATTCCGCCGCCCCGCTGCCTTTCATCTACCATCCACGATCTACCATCCTCCATCCATGGCAACGCCTCCACGCCTCGTCATGCGGGGCATCCGCAAGACCTTCGGGCCGACGATCGCGCTCGGGCGGGTGGACCTTGAGGTGCTGCCAGGGGAGGTCCACGCGCTGGTCGGCGAGAACGGCGCGGGCAAGAGCACGCTGATGAAGGTGCTATCCGGAGCCCACGCGCCGGATGGCGGGGAGATGGAATTCGACGGGAAGCCCTATCTTCCCCGCAACCCGCTCGATGCCCGCGCGCGCGGCGTCGGGATGATCTATCAGGAGCTGTCGATCGCCCCGCACCTGACGGTCGAGGAAAACATCGTGCTCGGGATGGAGCCGATGAAGGGCCCGCTGGTCGACCGCAGGGTGATGCGTGCCCGCGCCCTCGAAGCGCTCGCCCACTTCGACCACCCGGACATCCGGCCCGAAGTGCTGGCTGGCACGCTGTCGGTGTCCGCCCAGCAGCTCGTCGAGATCGGCCGCTCGCTGGCGATGGGCTGCAAGCTGCTGGTCTTCGACGAGCCGACCTCCTCGCTCTCGCAAAAGGACATCGAGCGGCTGTTCCTGCTGATCGACCGCCTCAAGTCGCAGGGCATCTCGATCATCTACATCTCGCACTTCCTCGAGGAAGTGAACCGCCTCGCCTCCCGCCTCACCGTCTTGCGCGATGGCTCGGTCGTCGGCACCCGCGACGTCGCGACCACGGCGCCGGAGGAAATCGTCTCGATGATGGTCGGCCGCGATGTCGACGACCTCTATCCGCGCACCGAACGCCACCCCGGCGAAGCGCTGTTAGAGATCAAGCACCTCGCCGGCAGCACGAAGCCCGCGGATGCCAGCCTGACCCTGCGCCGCGGCGAGGTGGTCGGGATTGCGGGCGTCGTCGGCTCCGGCCGCACCGAGTTCCTGCGCGCCTTGTTCGGCCTGGATCCCGTGAAGTCCGGCGAGATCCGCATCGGCGACCACCACGGTGCCGCCAGCCCTCGCCAGCGCTGGCGGCAAGGCGTCGGCCTGCTCAGCGAGAACCGCAAGGAAGAGGGCCTCGCGCTGAACCTTTCGATCGCCGACAACATCACGCTGCCCTGCCTCGACCGCTTCGGCCGCGGCGGCGCGGTGTCGCCGGCCCGGCAGATGAGCCGCTCCGCCGTGTGGATCGAAAAGCTCGGCATCAAGTGCCAGGGCCCCGCCCAGCCGATCGGCGCGCTGTCCGGCGGCAACC
This sequence comes from Haloferula sp., assembly GCA_044372775.1. GTDB lineage: Bacteria > Verrucomicrobiota > Verrucomicrobiia > Verrucomicrobiales > Akkermansiaceae > Haloferula. The sequence continues at coordinate 2,996 of JBIPNO010000067.1, read as the reverse complement.
AGCAGAAGGCCGCCTTCGCCCGCTTGCTCGAATACGACGTCGACATCCTTTTGTTAGACGAGCCGACCCGCGGCATCGACATCGCCGCCAAGGCCCGCATTTACGAGGCGATCAACGAGGCCGTCACCGATCCAGCCCGCCCGCGCGCCGTCATCATCATCTCCAGCTACCTGCCCGAGCTCTTCGGCGTCTGCGACCGCATCGCCGTCATGAGCCAGGGCAAGCTCACCCGCGCCGTCCCCGTCGCCGACCTCACCCCGCACGACGTCATGCTCGTCGCCACCGGCAAGGCGGCGGATCTGCCCCAGCCCAGCAGCAGCGCCCGCTCCTAAGATTCAAAATCCGAAATCCTCAATCGGCAATCGGCAATCTTCAATCCGCCTTCCTTCCATGCGCCTCAAATCCCTCCTCGCCCTCCTCGGCCCCTTCATCGCACTGCTGGTCGTTTACGGCCTGTTCGGAGTCAACAACCCGGCGATGTTCACCGAGGACGTGCTGCTCAACATCCTGACCCAGACCGTCATCGTCGGCACCGCGGCGATCGGCATGACGCTGATCATCATCTCCGGCGGGATCGATCTCTCGGTCGGCTCGATGATCGCCCTCTGCGGCGTGATCGCGGCGACGCTGGTGACGAAGGGCATCGACCCGCCGCTGGTCTTCCTCGCCACCATCGGCTTCGGCGGCCTCTGTGGATTGCTGAACGGCGGGCTATCGACCGGGCTCAAGCTGATGCCCTTCATCGTCACCCTCGGCACCATGCAGGTCTTTCGCGGCGCGGGAAAAGTCGCCACCAACGGCACCCCGGTGAACCTGCCCTTCGACGTCACCGCCTACAAACCCTGGATGGGCGGTGCCGGCATCCCGTGGGGCGTCTGGCTGATGGTCGCGCTGGCTGTCTTTTTCACCCTCGTCCTCCGCTACACCCGCTTCGGCCGCCACGTCTTCGCGGTCGGATCCAATGAGCAGACCGCGACCCTTTGCGGAGTGAACGTCACCCGCACCAAGCTCTTCGTGTACGTTATCGGCGGCGCGCTCGCCGGTCTCGCGGCGGTGATGAACATGGCCAAGTCCTCGCAAGGCGACCCGACCACCGCGACCGGTTGGGAGCTCGATATCATCGCCGCCGTGGTCATCGGGGGCGCCAGCCTCTCCGGCGGCGTCGGCACCGTGCTGGGCACCATCATCGGCGCGCTGCTGATGACCACCATCCGCACCGGCTGCGTCCTCAACGGCATCCCGACCCCCTGGACCGAAATCATCACAGGCGCGATCATCGTCGTCGCCGTGATCATCGACCGGCTGCGGAATCGGAAGGCGTGAGGGGACCCGGGCGAAGTCACGGAGGCGCTTCTCTGTTTGCCCCGCGGCGTCGTCGGATTGAATGACGGTTTGACGGGTGCATGGTTAGCACCCAATCCGGCAATCCTCCGGTCCTCAAACAGACGCTGCCGGCTCAGCGCACCTTGATGACCATGCCCCTGACGTGGCACTCGGGTTCCTTCTTCAGTTTTTGCGCTGTCGAGCTGAATCCCTTCTCCGTCCTTTCATCATGCCACTCGGTCGCTTTGACCATCCCATCCGCGATCATCGTCCCGGGGTCGAGCTTGACCTGCCCCTCGCCGTTCCACCGGATCACCTTTCCCGGGCGGCGGTCGATCGGGATTTCGAAATCACACAAGATCACCTTGTTCCCTGCCATGGGGCCGCTACCTGGCCCGGTGGTGAACGTGACGACGGAATCACTGTAGGTCTGCTGCGCCTCACTGTAGCGATTCAGATCCGCCGCCACCTTGCCGGTTTTTCCACCTTCCCGCGGGGTTTGGATCCGGATGATCGCGGATCCGGGTCCCTTCGGGTCAACGACCATGCGCCATGGCTCCTTCGCATCGAATGCTCCCGGCCGGGCGGTCGAGAGGCTCGCCGCAAGCCACTCGCGCGAGGGAGCATCGGCAGGAACAGGCCGGCCCTCAACCCGCTCGAACACCATCACCATGCCGCGAACCCCGCGCACGGCGGCGGAGAGCGACCACCTGCCATCCGCCGGGTGGATCAGTTCGAACTGATAAAGGGGAGCCATCTCCAGGGTCGCCTGCATTTGCACCGTCAACACGCGCTCGTCGTGCTGCAACCGCCACGTCAGATCCGGGCCAACGGAAAAGCCGCGGCGCCGCCCGGGAAGGCGGTCATGACGCTTCAGGTCGCGGGCACTGGCGTTCAACATCCCGCGCTGGGACTCCACCTTCAGGTTCGCCAGATGGTGGACGCCGCGGTCCGGCCCGATGGCCGACAGCTTGCCCACGACTTCGTCCAAGGCATCCCGGTCCGCCGCGAAGGCCGGCTTCAAGGTCGCCTCAATCAAGCGGCCCTCGATCTCCATGACCTTCATTTCAAGCGTCTCTCCCATCACCGGGCCGACGCATAGCCCCATGGCCATCAGGAGCCGGAACCAGCCGACCGGAACCAGCCGCCCGCGGGAGTTTCCCGAAGCAGCCGCTCCGCTTGGACGACGAGCCTCCTGAATTCCTTCGGAACGCCCCTGCGCTCCCTCAAACAGCCGCTTGCGGAGTTGCGACGAACCGTCGGTGTTGTGTGACGTCAACATCGGTCCGTAGCGTGTTTCAACCGTCCGCGGTGGCAAGCATCAAGATGGGTTTCAGATGGGGAGCGGCCTCCATGGGAAATGAGGCCGATCGCCGGGCGTCGGATGATGAGGTCTTGAAGCCGAATAACAGAAACCGTTGCCTATCGCTCCACTCCCGGAGGAGACCCGAGACCCGGGGTGACGGAGGAGGAGCGGATCCAGTCGGGGTTGTCGGTGACGCGGTGCAGCACGAGCTTGCGCTGGAACTGGAGGTTGCCGGGAGGGGTGTGCGACGACGATTAAAACTACCCCCTGACGACAATTAAAATTACCCGCAGGACGGGTGGTTTTCCGGGGTGTGGCGGGATGCCGTTTGACACCGGTCGGGGAAGCGGGTGCGGGTCCGGGTTGT
>JBIPNO010000066.1:0-27969 GCA_044372775.1 Haloferula sp. | reverse complement strand
CGGACCCGCACCCGCTTCCCCGACCGGTGTCAAACGGCATCCCGCCACACCCCGGAAAACCACCCGTCCTGCGGGTAATTTTAATTGTCGTCAGGGGGTAGTTTTAATCGTCGTCGCACAAGCCCCAGCTAAAGGTGACTTCCAATCCATCTCCTCCGCCCTCCACACCTACAAAATCAACGTCGGCCACTACCCCTCCACCGAGCAAGGCCTCCAAGCCCTCGTCGAACGCCCGACGATCCCGCCACTCCCCGATGACTGGGTGAAGATCGCAGACAAGGTTCCCACCGACCCTTGGAAAAACGAGTATCGCTACCGCTGCTTCCCTGAAGGCTCTCCCTACCCCTTCGAACTCATCTCCAACGGCCCGGATGGCATGGAAGGCACGAAGGATGACCGGTCTTCACTGCATCAACCCCATCCGAATTCAAAGCCGTGAGCCGAGCGCTTTCTCTCGTCCTTTGGATCATCATCGGCGGCTTCGTCCTTTTGATCTTCGTATTACTTTTGGGCTCCCCGAGCTCAAGCTCCAAAACCCAGCGAGTCAAAGCCGACTTCACCTCCCTCTCCTCCGCCCTCGAATCCTACCGCAAGACCACCGGCGACTATCCCACCACCGACCAAGGCCTCATGGCCCTGGTCAGCCGCCCGGAAACCCTGCCCGCGGAAAGCGACTGGCAAAACATCGCCACCAAGATCCCCGCCGATCCCTGGAAGCAAGAATACCAGTACCTCCGCCTTCCCGATTCCTCGCCCCGCGCTTTCGAACTCCGCTCCAACGGCCCGGATGGCATCGCGGGCAACGAGGATGATCGGGTGTCGGAATGACCATGGGCATGCGAAATCTCGCGGCGGACCCGGATTCATCCGCTTCAAGTTTCCGCCTTTCACGGCATCGGTGTAAACCCGAACGCTGTTCCCGGCGTATCTAAGGCGACCATGAAACCGCTCCTCTTGCTCCTCGCCATGTCCCTGCCCGCTTTTTCCGCTCCCAACACCCTCACGCCCGAGGAAAAGAAGAAAGGTTTCAAGCTCCTCTTCGACGGAAAGTCCCTCGATGGCTGGCGTTCCTTCAAGGCGGACAAAGCCAAGGAACAATGGAAGGTCGAGGACGCTGCGATCACCCTGACCGCGGGCGGCGGCGGCGACCTGGTCACTGCGGAGCAGTACGCCGACTTCGACTTCCGCTGCGAGTGGAAGATCGCCAAGCAGGGGAACTCCGGCATCATGTGGCGCTCGACCGAGGACCGCGGCGCGCCCTACGAAACCGGCCCGGAATACCAGATCCTCGATTCCTTCAAGCAGGACGGCCACAAGTACACCCACGAGACGAACAAGGGCAACATCGCCGGCAGCTTCTACGACATCCTCCCCGCCAAAGAGGAATGGTCCAAGCCGGTCGGCGAGTGGAACGAGACCCGCATCCTGGTGAAGGGCAGCAAGATCCGCCTCTTTCTCAACGGCACCGTGACCGCCGACGTCGACACCACGACCGATGAGTTCAAGGCCCTGCTCGCCAAGTCGAAGTTCAAGGACTGGGCGCACTTCAACAAGGCCCCGAAAGGCCACATCGTGTTCCAGGACCACGGCGACAAGGTGGCCTTCCGCAGCATCCGGATCAAAACGCTGTAAACCGCCCGCGGCGCGGGGCTCACCGGGGACGCGGAGCCTCCGGCCCGCAGAATGATCCCCAAGCACTGCAGCCCCTTCCGGTCCGCAGCGCCAACAAGTGAACCTCCCGGTGCTTCTGCGGGGCGGAGCCTCCGCGCAACCGGTGCGCACCCGGGATTGCGGGACGCCCCGCTTTGGTGCATCTCCAGCCCATGCAAGTCCCCCGCCTGCTCGCCTGCCTCTTGCTCTCCGCTTCCGCCTGCCACGGCGCGCCCGGCTATTTCCGAGTGCCCGCGCTCCATGGCGACACGGTCGTCTTCACCGCCGAGGGCGATCTGTGGAAAGTCCCGCTCACCGGCGGCGCGGCACAACGGTTGACCAGCCATCCGGGCACGGAGTCCTCGGCCGCCATGTCGCCGGATGGCACCCACGTCGCCTTCTCCGCGCAATACGAAGGCCCGCTGGAAACCTACGTGATGCCGATCGCCGGCGGCCTGCCAAAACGCCTGACCTGGCACGGCGAAGGCGCGGTGCCCGTCGGCTGGACGCCCGATGGCAAAGTGCTCTGCGCCACCCGCGCCTACTCGACGCTCCCGAACGAACAGCTCGTCGCCATCGACCCCGCCACCGGCATCGACACCCTGCTCCCCCTCGCCCAGGCCAGCGACGGCACCTACGACTCTAACAAAAAGCGCCTCGTCTTCACCCGCCTGCCCGCTCAGGGCAGCAGCACCAAGCGCTACCAGGGCGGCACCGCGCAGAACCTGTGGCGCTTCGACGAAGGCGCTGCCGAAGCCGTGCCGCTCACCGCGGATTTCCCGGGCACTTCGAAGAACCCGATGCTCTGGAAAGACCGCGTCTATTTCCTCAGCGACCGCTCCGGCGGAATGAACCTCTGGTCGATGACCCCTGATGGCAAGGACCCGAAGGCCCTGACGAACCACGAGGACTTCGACATCCGCAATGCCGACCTGCACGACGGACGCATCGTCTATCAGCAGGCCGGCAGCCTCCGCTTGCTCAATCTCGCCGATGGCGCGAACACCGAAATCCCGATCACCCTGCCGTCCGACCTCGACCAGACCCGCGACCGCTGGGTGAAGAAGCCCTTCGATTTCCTCACCCGCTTCAGCCTCTCGCCCGACGGCGAAAAACTCGCCCTCACCGCCCGCGGCAGCGTCTTCATCGCCCCGGTGAAGCCCGGCGGGCGCTTCCTTGAAATCCCCCGCTCGTCCGGCGTCCGCTACCGCGAGGCCAGCTTCCTGCCGGATGGCAAATCGCTGGTCGCCCAAAGCGACGAGACGGGCGAGATCGAGATGGTCAAGCTGCCCGCCAACGGCGTCGGTCCGAGCGAGCTGCTCACCCAAGACGGCGGCATCTTCCGCTTCGCCCCGCTGCCCTCGCCCGATGGCAAGCGCCTCGCGTGGCAGGACAAGAACCTCGACCTCTGGGTGCGCGACCTCGCCACGAAGCAGTCGGTGAAAGTCAGCACTTCCCCGATGCGCGGCTTCCCCGACATGGCATGGTCGCCCGACAGCCGCTGGCTCGCCTTCGTCGAACCCGCCCCGAACACCTACACACGCATCCGGCTGTTTCACGCCGCGGACGGCGGCATCATCGACGCCACCGGCGACCGCGTGATGAGCAGCTCGCCCGCCTGGTCGGCCGATGGCAAGTGGCTCTACTTCCTCAGCGACCGCGAGCTGAAGTCGCTCGTCAAATCCCCCTGGGGACCGCGCCAACCGGAGCCATTCTTCACCGAGAGCACGAGGATCTACGCGCTGTCGCTTCGAAATGACGGACGCTTCCCCTTCACCCCGCCGGACGAACTGACTGCGGAGCCGGCGAAGGAAAAGAAGGACGAGAAGGAAGAGGAGATGAAGCCCGCCGAGGTGGTCGTCACCATCGACGCCGACGGCCTCGCGGCGCGACTCTTCGAAGTGCCCGGCGTGTCGGGCAATCTAACGGATCTCACCGCCACCCCGAAGCATCTTTTCTTCACCTCCCAGGCCCCCGGCTCGAGCACCAAGCCGCGGCTGATGCGCCTGGAAATCACCCACGACAAGCCGGAGGCCAAGGTCTTCGCAGACGACCCGCAGGGCTGGGACATCGCACTCGGCGGCAAGACGATCGCCCTTCGCAAAGGCGATGCCTTCCACGTCGTCCCGACCGCCGGCGATTGCCCCGCCAAGCTCGACAAGGCCGTCCCGCTCGGTGCTTGGAACTTCGCCATCGATCCCCGCGAGGAGTGGCAGCAGATCTACCGGGAGTCCTGGCGGATGCTGCGCGACTTCTTCTACGATCCCAAGATGCACGGCCTCGACTGGCTCGCGATCCGCAAGAAATACGAGCCGCTGGTCGACCGCGTGGCCGATCGTTCCGACCTCAACGAGATCCTCCACGAGATGTCCGGCGAGCTCAGCGCGCTGCACATCTACGTCCGCTTCGGCGACCAGCGCGAAGGCCCGGACTCGATCCAGCCTTCATCCCTGGGAGCGCGCCTTTCCCGCGACGCGGCGAGCGGTGGCTGGAAGGTCGAGCACGTCTTCGCCAGCGATCCCGACTACCCCGGTGCCGCCAGCCCGCTCGCCCGGCCCGGCGTCGGCGTGAAGGCGGGCGACGTCATCCTGGCCATCAACGGCCGCGACTTGAAGACGGTGGAGCACCCGCAGCAACTGCTCGCCGAGAAAGCCGGCCAACAGGTGCTGCTCGATGTCCAGGTGGCCGAAGGCGGCGCGCGGCGGAATGTGTTGGTGCGCCCGCTTTCCCCGGACGCCGCGGCGGAACTGCGCTACGCCGAGTGGGAATACACCCGCCGCCTCGAGACCGAGAAACTCGGCGAAGGAAAGATCGGCTACGTCCACCTCCGCAACATGGGGCCGGAGAGCATCCTCGAATGGGCCCGCGATTTCTATCCGGTCTTCGACCGCCAGGGACTGGTCATCGACATGCGCCACAACCGCGGCGGCAACACCGACTCGTGGATCCTCAGCCGTCTGATGCGCAAGGCCTGGTTCCACTGGTCGCCGCGTGTCGGCCAGCCGTATCCGAACATGCAGTACGCCTTCCGCGGCCACGTCGCGGTGATCTGCAATGAATGGACCTCCAGCGATGGCGAGGCCTTCTCGGAAGGCTTCCGCCGCCTCGGCCTCGGTAAGGTCTTCGGCACCCGCACCTGGGGCGGCCAGATCTGGCTGAACGCCCAGCGCTGGCTGGTCGACAACGGCATGTGCACCGCCGCCGAGATCGGCGTTTACGGCCCGGAAGGCGAGTGGCTGATCGAGGGCACCGGCATCGAGCCCGACGTCACCGTCGACAACACCCCGCACACCGCCTTCCAAGGCAAGGACGCCCAGCTCGAAGCCGCGGTGAAGCATCTCCAGGAGCAGATCGCCAAGGACCCGCGCCCCGTCCCGCAGCCACCACCGCGGCCGGACAAGACGAAGTAGCGCAACTTTGCAAGTTGTGCAGGGGTGCGGCTCGCTGGACCCACCGGCCTGCGATCACCCCGCAAAGCCCGCAGCACCCCGCTGACTTCAACGGCGACCGCCTGCAAAGTCGATCCGCCCGGGATGGTTCCATCCGCACCCGGATGACCGCCGCCCACGATCGCAACGTGCAACGTCGCGCTACTTGTTCATCAGCTCCTCGATCTCCTCCACCTCGATCGGGATGTTCCCCATCAGGTCGAAGTTCGAGTCCTTGCCGATCAACACGTCGTTCTCGATCCGCACGCCGAGGCCTTCCTCGCGGATGTAGATGCCGGGCTCGATCGTGAAGACCATGCCTTCCGCGAAGGGTTCGTGCGGCGGGGCGACGTCGTGGACGTCCAGCCCCATGTGGTGCGAAGTACCATGCATGAAGTACTTCTTCACCAGCGCCTTGTCCGGGCCCTGTTCCTTCGCATCCTTCGCGCTGATCAGACCGAGGTTCACCAGCTCGGCTTCCATCAGCTCGATGACCTGCTTCTGGTAGTCCAGCGGCGTGTTGCCCGGACGAAGAATCTCGTTCGCTCCCCGGAAAACGCTGAGGACCGCATTGTAAACATCCCGCTGCCGCGGGCTGAAGCGGCCGTTGACCGGAATCGTGCGGGTCAGGTCGGACGCCCAGCCGGCATACTCCGCCGCCACGTCGAGCAGCAGCATCTCGCCGTCCTGGCAGACCTTGTCGTTCTCGATGTAATGTAGCACGCAGGCGTTCTTGCCGCTGCCGATGATCGGGGTGTAGGCGAATCCGCGCGAACCGCGGCGGACGAATTCGTGCAGCAGTTCGGCTTCGACCTCCCACTCGCCGACGCCCGGCTTGACGAAGCCGAGCAGGCGGCGGAAGCCGGCCTCGGTGATGTTGCAGGCCTTCTGGATGATATCGATCTCCACCGGGTCCTTCGTGATCCGCAGCCGGTGCATCAGCGGCGCGAGGCGCTCGTAGCGGTGCAGCGGGTAGCGGGCCTGGCACTTCTTGATGAAGCGGTCGTTGGCGGTCTCCACCACCACCGCGGCGCGCAGATGCTCGTTGGTCGTCAGGAAAATCTTGTCCGCCTGCGGCACCAACCGGTGGATCCAGCCCTCGAAGGTGTGGCTCCACTCGATCCTCTCGATCCCGGTGGTTTCCTTTGCCTGGTCCTTAGTCAGCTTTTCACCCTCCCAGATCGCGATGTGCTCGCTGGTCTCCTTCAGGAACAGGATCTCGCGCTCCTTCGGATCCTTCGCGTCGGGCATCATCACCAGCACCGTGTCTTCCTGGTCGACGCCCGTGAGATAGAAGAGATCGGCGTTCTGCTTGAAGGCCATCGTCCCGTCCGCGTTGGTCGGGTAGATATCGTTTGCCAGCACGATGACGATGCTGTCCGGCGGCAGCAATGCGCGGAGCTTCTCGCGGTTGCGGATGAAGAACTGGGGATCGATGGCGTCGTAGCGCATGGGCGCAGTCCAAACGATGCCCCGCCGTCCGGCAACGCCATTTCCACGGATCGCCGAAAAGTTGGTGAATTGTGGCGAATCCACCTTCTTCCGGCGTTTCTCGGGCCAAATTGTGCGAGCTTTTGGCGCAAACCGACGGGCCGGAGATGTGTCTTTCTCGAAAAACCCAATCGGATTCACCGATCCGCTTATCCTTACCGCCCCACCGTCCCGCGCGCTTGCCCCCTCAGCCACCCCGCCAGTTCAGCTTCTGCCGGAGCGCCTCGTAGAACGAATGGCCGGGCAGCCGCAACAAGTTAAGGGCCTGCCCCGCCTTCCGCACCTCGATCCGGTCGCCGTGGTGGATCGACACGCAGTCGCGGCCGTCGACCGTGAACAGCATCGGTGCCTCGTCGGCATTCTCCGGGGCCAGCTCGATCAAGGTGTCGTCCCCCACGATCAGCGAGCGCTGGCTGAGCGTGTGGGGGCAGATCGGCGTGATGACGAAGGCCGCGGCCGAAGGACTGATCAGCGGACCGCCGGCGGACAAGGAGTAGGCGGTCGAACCGGTCGGCGTCGCGACGATCAGGCCGTCGGCGCGGTAGCGGTTGAGCAGGTCGCCGTCGACATAGGCGGAAAGCGACACCAGCCGGCCGGTCTGGCCGCGGGCGAGGACGACTTCATTCAGTGCGAGGAAATCCTGCTCCTTGCCGTCCACCGCCTTCACTTTCGCCGCCAGCAGGGTCCGGCGGCTGGTGGCGTAGTCCCGTGACAGCACCGCGTCGGCGAATTTCTCCACCTCGTCGTCCGTGCAGCTCGTGAGAAATCCCAGCGTGCCGATGTTGATCCCGGCCACCGGCTTGTCGGTCGCACCGAGCTTCGCCACGGCGTTGAGCATCGTTCCGTCGCCGCCAAGCACCGCGATGACATCGCTCGATGCCGCCAGCTCCGGCCCGTCCATCCCGCCCGGCAACCCGCACAGCGCGGCGGCTTCGCGCTCGAGGTGGGTCGGAATCCCGCGGGTGGCCAAGGCACCGGCCAACCGGTCGAGGGCGATCCGGGCACCAGCTTTCTGCGTGTTGGCGATGATGCCGACGGTCATGGCCGCTTCTTCTAACGGCAGAAGCGTCCCACCGCAAGAGATCCGGCAAATTCCTTATCTTGCCCGGGCCGCGGGCACTTGCCACGATGGCGACCGTGGAAACCGACTCTTCCCGCCGGCCGCTCAAAGTCCGCTCGACCGGATGGGCGCAGGTGCTGGCCGCGACCCTTTGCAAATCCGGCATCACGCCGAACACGATCTCCGCCCTCAGCGTGGTCGCCGCGGGCCTCGGCGGGCTCGCCTTCGTCGCGGCGGGCCGGGGAGCCATCGACTGGACGGCAGGTTGGATCGCGGGCGCGCTGTGCATCCAGGCCCGTCTGATCTGCAACCTGATGGACGGCATGGTCGCGGTCGAAGGCGGCAAGAAAAGCCCCACCGGCGAGCTTTGGAACGAGGTGCCCGACCGCATCGCGGACCCGCTCCTGCTGGTCTGCGCCGGCTGGGCGGTCGGCCTGCCTTGGGTCGGCGCGCTTGCCGGCTGGGCCGCGCTGATGACGGCCTACGTCCGCGCGGTCGGTGCCACCCTGACCGGCGTGCAGGATTTCTGCGGCCCCTTCGCCAAGCAGCAGCGGATGGCATGCCTCACCTTCGCCGCCTTGCTCACCGCGGCGGAACCGCTTTGGAACGGCCGCGGGCAGGTGATGCAAATCAACTTGATCCTCATCGCCGCCGGCACCGGCATCACCCTTGCACGGCGCCTGCTGCGGCTCGCCGCGAACCTCAAGCAAGCCGCCACGTCATGATCACCACGATCCTCGCCTTCCTCGTCCGCCTGGCCACCGGGGTCCGGCTGCGGCACGACCTGCCGGAAGACGGCCAGCGCCGCGTTTACTTCGCCAATCATTCATCGCATCTCGACTTCATGGTCATCTGGGCCGCCCTGCCCGCCCGCCAGCGCGCCTGGACCCGGCCGGTCGCCGCCGCGGAGTATTGGGAAAAAGGACCGCTGCGGAGGTGGCTGTCGTCCCGCATTTTCAAGGCCGTCCTGATCCCCCGCGACCTCGCCCGGATGCGTCACGAAGACCCGCTCGGCAAGATGCTCGCCGCGCTCGATGAAGGCGCGGACCTCATCGTGTTCCCCGAAGGCACCCGCAGCGACAGCGGCGAAGTCGGCCCCTTCAAGCCCGGCCTCCACCATCTGATCTCAAAGCGCCCCGACCTGATCCTCGTCCCGGTCTTCCTCGAAAACCTCAGCCGTATCCTGCCCAAGGGCGAGTTGCTCCCGCTGCCCTTGATGGGCCAGGCGGTGTTCGGCCATCCCCTCGCCCCGCCGGACGACGGCGAAACCAAGGCCGCCTTTCTCGAACGCGCCCGCGACGCCGTGCTCCGCCTTTCCCGTGGCAACCTCACCCCGCTTCCACTCCCCGATGAAGGATCCTGAACTGCTCTATCTCGTCGGCGGCGTGGTCGCCGTGCTGCTCATCGCGAGCCTTGTCACCCGCCTGCTGATCCGCAAAAGCGGCGAGACGCCCGTGCTGGTCAACCTCCGCCAGCGGGTCAACGCGTGGTGGTGGATGATGCTGATCTTCTCCTCCTCGATGGCCCTCGGCCGCGGCGGGGTGTTCGGCTTTTATACGCTGCTGTCCTTCCTTGCCCTGCGCGAATTCATCACGCTCTCCCCCACTCCGCGCGGCGACCATCGCACGCTGACCTGGGTCTTCTTCCTCATCCTGCCGCTCCACTACCTCTTCGCCTGGGCGCCGTGGTACGGGATGTATCTGATTTGGATCCCGGTCTACGCCTTCGTCTTCATCCCGATCCGCAGCGCGCTGGCCGGCGACACCGACCGCTTCCTGGAACGGACCTCGCGCATCCAGTGGGGTGTGCTGACCTGCGTCTATTTCCTCAGCCACCTGCCGATGCTGCTCTACCTGCCGATCCCCGGCTACGAAGGTCAAAATGCCAAGCTGCTGTTCTTCGTCGTGCTGGTCACCCAGATCAGCGACGTGATGCAGTATGTCTTCGGCAAGCTTTTCGGCAAAACCAAGATCGCCCCGAAGGTCAGCCCCTCGAAGACCCGCGAAGGCCTGCTCTACGGCGGGGCCGCCGCCACCCTCATCGGCACCGGCCTCTGGTGGGCCACGCCCTTCACGCCGCTCGCCGCCGCCGCGATGTCCGCCCTGCTGGTCGCCGCCGGTTTCTTCGGCGGGCTGGTCATGTCCGCTGTCAAACGCTCGCTCGGCGCCAAGGACTGGGGCCGCGGCATCCCCGGCCACGGCGGCGTGCTCGACCGCCTCGACTCCCTCCTCTTCGCCGGCCCGATCTTCTTCCACATCACCGGCTACTACTTCGGCACCCACATGGCGTCCTCGCACGCGCAGCCGACATGGATGAAGGAGGCGTTGAGGTTGTGGATGGATAAGTAGATCAAGCGCATCCGATCGCGCGACGGGCAGCTTGCATGACCTCTTCGTGACTACGACCAACCACCTCGCCTGAATCCAATTGCGCCATCCGCCGCCGAACTTCGTCAAGATGCGCCCGCTCGATTCCGGGATCAATGGCCTCCGCGGAACTGGCGACGAGCCGGTCGGTCAACTCCGCCCTGGCCTCGGGCGAAAGCGAGAGGGCTTGGAGAAAAAGTTGCTCGGCACTTGGATCCATCGGCAGAAGCCTACCAAAGTGCGGCAATGACAACAAGCGGAGAGGTTCCCCAGCTCAAAGTCTTCATCTCCTCACCGCCCAAGCGGATCATCCCATGACCGCATAAGGCCGATGCCTGTAATACTTCGGCCGCGAGTCCAGCCGCAGATGCAGCCAGGAAACGCCCATGCCCGCCGTGCTCAGCCACAGCGGCGATGCGGACACGCGCTGCTGCATCGTCTCCCCCACGACCTTCCAGAAGCGGTCCACCTGCCCGGCAGGCGCGTCGCGGAGAAAGTTGCCGAGATGGGTGTAGCTGGAGTGGTCCGGGGAAACGGGTGCCGGGACGATGAGCGTCGCATCGCCCCCAAGGTTGGGGAAGCTGAGGACCTCCGGGCAGGGGCGGGCCGCGAAATGCTTGGCAAAGGGCTGCGGATCCACCCGCAGCCGGGCCAAGGCCCCGCCCTCCACGACCACGAACTCGAAAGGCCGCCCGAGCGTCGAAAGCGTCACCGGCGGCGTCTCCCAGAAAAACGCCTCGAAGCCGGAGTCGAGGACTGCCTCCGTGAAGAAACGCCGGAAGCGCTCGTCGCCCTGCCACAAGCTCAACACCTCGTCATAGCCAAGCGGCGAACCCGCGGACAGTGTGACCTTCACCGTGCGGGCGTCGAGCTTCTCTCTTTGAACAGACCAAAACATGTGCCAAGGAGACGGCGATGACGAAACGTCCCAGGCCCGCCACCCACTACCGGGAGCGCTCCTCCGATTCAGTATGAGGATTGTCGCTACCGTCAGACTTGAATTCGGATCGGATAGCGGATTGCTCATTACTGGCTTGATCCCCCTGCCCGATCCCAGCCGCACGCTCTTGGGAAATCAGCGAAGCGAGCAAACGGTCGATGTCGTTGCCATGCCGCTCCGAGATCGCTCGCTTGATCGCCCAAACTTCGGTGATCACCTCGTCAATGACCTTGGGGCGCGTGTCAGAGAGTTTCATCGTTATTGAGTAGTCCCCCCCGGGCTGCAGATCACCGGCATGTGGAAGCCCGAATCGTTGATGGTGGTTTCGATGTATGCTGTGGCCATGCTGAAATTGTTGGGTTGTTGCGCTACCGCGATTGCCCCTCCGAATCGGGTTCGGAATTCTTGGACTGCAAAACATGGATCACGATGGACTTCCTCCCCCCGTTGCCCGTGGTCGTCAGTGCCTGCTCAAAGAGGTGGTAAGCCTCAGTGAGATTGTCATCGGCAAGAAGGATCCAAATCATCCCGTTCGAACCCTGCTCCTCAGGCCAGCGATACATAAATCCAGCCGACCCGAGAGCGGCTTCTAACCCCTTGCGAAATGGCTCCGGGTCTTCCCCGCGGCTCAGCGAAAAATCCACGCTCACCTGCACGTTCATATCCTGCGTCTTAGCCTCTTGCCGTCGATCACAGGAAGCCAACCCAGCGCCGACAACCGAAGCAATGAGGATGGTGGAAAAAAGTTTCATCTTGCTTCAGCGACTGGATCGTCTCCCTGTGTCTTCACGCGAGGATCACCGGCTTCGCGCTGCTGCAACGAGCGACCGAGAGCCATGACATCGAAGCCAAAAGCCGCCCCAATCTCTTGCTTGTGACGCCAGACCTCGGTGATGACCTGATCCACTGCCTTCTTTGGAGTATCAATCGTCTTCATCATCGTTCTGAAGTAGTTCCTCGGGGCTGCACATGACCGGGAGAACAAAGCCCGCCGCCGCACCCGCGATCCGCAAGCGGTCGCGAATGAATGGATTGGCGATGTGTTTGAAATTCCATGTTACAAGGTAATCCATCCGGTGGGCCGATGCCAGCGCAATGTGGATCGCATCGGATGCCGCTTTGGGAGGAACAATTCCCGATGCTACCAGCTCGCGGGCAAGTTCGAGTGCCCGGTCGGGCAGAGCCAAAAGCGGGATATTGCGAAGCAGATGGAGCCTGTCAGCGGCCATTTGAGCCTCCCCCTCTCGCAGCTTCGTCCAGCGTTTCAAGGGAGGTGTAGAGCTCAAATCCAGAGCACCCGGCATCCCACCATCTCCTCGTCGCCGTCTGCTTGGCGACTTGAAGAAGGCTATCCGACGTCCTCGCCACGTAGTAGCTTGGAATGGTCGTCTCGATGTAGGCAGTCGCCATCGCAGTGGATCTTTGTTTCGGGGCTACCTGTTCGTGCGTCCCGAGAGGTGCTTTTGCAGGGAACTCTCAAGGAGGCGGATTTTGTCCCGCCTTCGAGTCGACGTTTGGAGGGCTACCCCTTTTATCGTGCTACAGAACCCTAGGGAATTCGCGGCATTGCTGGCAAGCCAGGCTTCGGCTTTTCGCCATTCATTGCGGCCATATTCCTGTAGCTCTCGGATGAAACGTTGCCTCGGCGGGGAATTTCCCGGCGCGCCGCGGGGCGGCAGTCCGGCTCCGCGCTGGATGGAATTCCCCCTCACCCCAACCACGCCAGAAACTCCCGGTTCCCATCCGTCCCGGTGATCGGCGAGTCGATCAGGCCTTTCCACTCCCTCCCCAGCTCCTCCGTCACGATGGCCCGGATCTTTTTCTCTCCGATGACCATCCTACCCCCTGAAAATGCCGGATCGCCAAGGGACTGAGGGAGGATCGCCAGGGGTGCGCGGACGGTCGACAGATGACTGGACCTTGGATGCAAGGCACGCCACCGGCCCGCTTCGCCGGGGCTGCGAGGGCCGGGAAAGTCAGCGCTCCGCCGGAACCCGCGCTTCCTCATGCGCCCTCCGCACTTCCTCGCCGATCGCCTGGATGCCGCGGCGGACGGTGCGCTCGTCCATGGTGAAGGTCATTCGCAGGCATTCGTGGCGGTGGCGCCAGGTCTCGTCGTCGTGGCCGAAGAAAAAGTAGTGGCCGGAGATGATCAGCACGCCGCGCTTCTTCAGCCGCTCGTAAAGTTCACGCGAGGTGATCGGCAGGCCGGGGAACCAGAGCCAGAGGAAGAGCGCGCCTTCGCTCCGATGAACGTAGTACTCGAAGCCCTCGCCGAAGCTCTCCGCGACGAACTCGCGGGCTTGGCGGGACTTTTCGATGTAGAAGGGCCGCACGGTCTCGTTGGCGAGCTTCAGGATCTCGCCGCTCTCGACCAGCGGCAGGGCGATCGCCTGGCCGATGTTCGGATTGGCGAGGCCGATCACCGCGCTCATCGAGGCCATCGCGGCGGCGATCTTCGGATGCGCGACCACGATGCCGGTGCGGGTGCCGGGCAGGCCGATCTTGGAAAGGCTGAGGGTCAGGATGATGTGCTCGTCCCAGACCGGCTTGGCATCAGTGAAGATGATGTTGGGGAAAGGCGCGCCGTAAGCATTGTCGATGATCAGCGGGATTCCGTGCGACTTCGCGAGATCCGACAGACGTGCGATCTCCTCGTCGGTGAGGACGTTTCCGGTCGGATTGGTCGGGCGGGAGACGCAAATCGCCGCGATGTCGTCCGTGACTTCCAGCGCGTCGAAATCGACGCGGTATTTGAACTCGTGGGGGCCGGTCTTCTCGATCTTCGGCGGCACCGCGCGGAACAGGTCGCCGCCGGCGCCCTGGTTGGCGTAGCCGATGTATTCGGGGACCAGCGGCAGCAGGATTCTCCTGTGGCGGCCGTCGGGCATCGGCCCGGCGAGCAGGTTGAAGAGGAAGAAGAACGCGGTCTGGCCGCCGGCGGTGATGGCGACGTTTTCCGGGCCGAGCTGCCAACCGAACTCGCGGCGGAACAGGGCGGCGAGGGCGGCGATGAACTTCGGGTTGCCGCGCGGCGGATCGTAGTTGGCGAGGACGCGCTCCATCGCGCCGGGTTCGGCGAGGATTTCCTCCATCCGTCGCCGCCACAGCGCGTTGACTTCCGGGATGTGGGCGGGCTGGCCGCCGCCGAGCATGCAGATGTCGGGACCGCCGCTGGCCAGGGCGTTGCCGAGGTCCTCCATCAGTTCCTCGATGCCGCTGCCGCCGGCGAGCTGCCGGCCGAAATTGGAGAATTCGTGGTTCATGACACGGGTGCCGTTGACCGGCGGGGCCGTCACCCTATAGTGGCGGCTCTTTCCCGAACAACCTTTCAATCCCATGGCAATTCAAGTTGGCGATACCGCACCTGATTTCACCCTCGTTTCCAAAACCGCCGAAGGCCCGCAGCTGGTGAAGCTGTCGGAGCTGGTCGGCAAGTCGAACATCGTGCTGCTTTTCGTGCCGATGGCCTTCACCGGCGTCTGCACCACCGAGCTGTGCGACATTTCCAGCGGCATCTCGGAGTACGAGGCGCTCGACGCCAAGGTCTTCGGCATCTCCGGCGACAACCCCTTCGCGCAGGAGGCCTGGGCGGAAAAGTCCGGCATCACCCTGCCGCTGCTGAGCGACTACGAGCACGCCGTCGCCAAGGCCTACGGCGTGGCGTACGAGCAGTTCCTGCCCGAGGTCAACCTGATCATGGGCGGCGTGCCGAAGCGCTCGGCCTTCGTGATCGATAAGGGCGGCATCGTCCGCTACGCCGAGGTCCAGGAGCATCCGAAGGACCTGCCGGATTTCGAAGCGGTGAAGGCCGCACTGCAGGCCCTCGCTTGATCCAAAGCCGCACGATTTCAAGAAGAAGGCCGCGGGGATCGCCCGCGGCCTTTTTCGTGAGTTCGGATCAGATATTCCCGCTTTCGACCGGCGGCAGTTCCTCGTCCCCCACGCCGGGCGGCAGCGGAGTCGGGGTCGTCGGGACCGGCGGCGCTTCTTCGACCGGGACCGGCGGGATGTCGGGCACCGGAGGCAGGTCGGGATTGACCGGGGCGTCGGGATCGATCACCGGCGGGATGGTCGGGATCCCGGAGTCGGGCAGGCCGGGCGGCAAGGTGCCGGGGGCGGGCGGATAGACCTGGATGGCATCCGGCGAAGTCACGGGAACCGGCGCGGCGTTCTGATCGGAAATCAACACGGAAGGCACGTAGCCGACCTCCCCGCTGTTGAGCTCCACCTTGGCGAAGCTGCCGTCGTCGGTAATCACCTTCATCTCGGTGTTTGCCGGGAGCTGGCGATCGGCCTCCGCGTCGCCCTTGGGCCGCTTGAGGAAGAACGCCACGTTGTCCATGCTGGTGCGGGCGAAAGTGCCCGGGCGGAGACCGGAGGGTGCCAGGCGGGTGCTGCGACCGGAGCCGGGAGCGGTCAAAGGATCGAAGTCCCCGCCGGTGTTCAGTTCACCGGTTTCACAGGAGGCCAGAACCAGAGCGAGGGAGGCGAGGACGACGGATGGACCCTTGATCATGATGGGACAAGGTTGCCACGCGCCCCGGTGAGGGTCAACGGGATATCAGGCGCGATTCCAGATGCTCCCCCAATGCCTCGCGCCAGTCGCGTGGCGGAGTTTCTAACAAGGCTCCGAGCCGCCGGGTATCCATCGCGGTGTGTCGCGGCCGGGGGGCGCGGAAGGCGGTCATTTCGTCAAGTGACAGGGCTTTCAAGGGCGGGGTGGCGATTCCCTTCTCGGCGAGGTAAGCCACGATTTCCTCCGCCATGCCGTGCCAGCTCGTCACCGGCCCGCCATTGCTGGCATGGAAGCAGCCGGCGGGAGTTCCGGCATCGAGCCAGGCTTCCACCCAGCCGCAGAGGTCGGCGGTGAACGTCGGCCGCGAGTATTTGTCGGCCACCGCCGCCAGTTCCAGCCCGGCGAGGGCGCGGTCGAGGATCAGGTCCGGAAAAGCTGCCTTCTCCGGGCCGAAGACCCAGGACACGCGCATCACGGTGCCGCCGGCCGCGAGCACCGCCTGCTCACCCGCGAGCTTGGTCCGGCCGTAAACCGATAGCGGCCGGGCCTCGTCGCCCTCGGTCCGCAGGCCGGGCTCAAGGCCGTCGAATACGTAGTCGGTGCTGAAATGGAGCAGCTTCCTGCCGCGCTCCCGGCACCACGCCGCCATTTCCGCCGGAGCTTCGGCATTGATCCGCGATGCCAGCGGCGGGTCGTCCTCGCACGCTTCGAGGCTGGTCAGCCCGGCCGGATTGATCAGGACGTCGAAGTCCAGCCCGTCGAGCAAGGACCCGAGCGATGGAGACGCGAGGTCGAAGCTCTTCCTTGGAAGCGCGACCACCTCGTGACCGTCTGCGAAATGTCGGGCGAGGGCCTGGCCGACCCGCCCCGTCGTGCCGGTGATGGCGATCCGCATCGGCCGGAATCAGATCACGCCGGCCTCGTTCAGGCTGTCCTCGACGTAGCCGTGGCCGACCCCGGCATCGCGGATCTTGCGGAGGCGGCGGCGGGCGCCGAACTTGCTTTCCGGGCCGTTGACCAGATTGACCACCCCGCCGACCGCGAGCGGCAGCAGCGTGGCGACGCCGAGCGCGGCGAAGCCGAGGGCCACACCGCGGCGCGCGCTGGCGTGCATCATTTCACCGAGGATCAGTCCGGCCGCGGCGCCCAGCAGGGCAGGTGCCGCCAGCGCGGTGGATTCCGTCCAGTCCCGTTCACCGTCGTCGTCGAGGTTCATGAAAGAAACCCTAACACCCTTCCGGCGGCAGACAATCCCGGAAACCGCCACTTCCGCGAACGCGTGATTCACCCTTTCCCCTCGACGGGGAATCGTTAGCCTCCCGCCCAGCAATGTCCGCCCCATCTTCCACTTACGCCCTGATCCTCGCCGGCGGCTCCGGCACCCGCTTCTGGCCGCTGAGCCGCAATGCCCGGCCGAAACAACTGCTCAACCTGTTCGGCGACACCACGCTGCTCGAACAGACCATCGCCCGCCTCGACGGCCTGGTTCCGCCGGAAAACATCCTGATCCTGACCAACGCCCAGCAGGTCGACGCGGTCCGCGAGGTGGCGCCGATGCTTCCGGCGGAGAACATTTTCGCCGAGCCCGCCAAGCGCGACACCGCGCCCGCCGTGGCGCTCGGTATCGGGTTGATCGCCGCCCGCAATCCGGACGCCATCATGATGGTGCTGCCCGCCGACCAGTTGATCGCCAACACCGCCGCGTTCCAGGCCGTCATGCGCGACGCGCTGGCCACCGCGGAAAAGTCCGACGGCCTGGTGACCATCGGCATCAAGCCGACCTGGCCCTGCCCGTCCTACGGCTACATCGAGCGCGGCTCCCGCGCCTCCATCCCCGGTCTCCACTGCGAGCAGATGCCGGCCGAGGTGAAGCGTTTCCGCGAGAAGCCGAGCACCGAACTCGCAGAGCAATTCCTCGCCCAGGGCGGCTTCTGCTGGAATGCCGGGATGTTCGTCTGGTCGCTGCCGAACGTCATCCGCGAGCTGAGCAACCACCAGCCGGAGCTTGCTTCGTTCATTTCCGAACTCCGCCGCTCACCGGACCTCGCCGCCACCGTGGCCGCCCAGTTCCCGAAGCTCACGCCGATCTCCATCGACTACGGCCTGATGGAAAAGGCGCGCCGCGTGCTGAACATCGAGGCGACTTTCGATTGGGACGACGTCGGCTCGTGGCTGTCGGTCGCGAACTACCTCGACAAGGTCGGCTGTGACAACCGCGTGAACGTGCCGATCTCCGAGATCGAATCGGAGAACAACATCGTCTTCAATGCCCGCAAGGGCAGCCACATCGCCCTGCTCGGCGTGGACGACCTGATCATCGTGCAGACCGAGGATGCGCTGCTCATCGCCAACCGTCACCAGGCGGACGCGATCAAGAAGCTCTCCGACAAGCTGCCGCCGGGGCTGCTGTGAGCGGCAGGCTCGGGATCGAGGCCTGGCCGTTTCCCGCAGGCACTGCGCGTTCATAAAGCGTGGCTGGGGCATCTTGCCCCAGTCCGTTCCGGGGGCGTCCCGCCCCTCGGATGGCTATCGGCTGCACGACTTTTCGAGGGGCGAGACGCCCCTTGAACGGACCCGAGCGAGACGCTCCAGCTACGCGTTGTTCCGCCGGCGGCGGAAGACGAGGGTCAGCACGGCCACGCCGGCGAGCAGCGGGGCCGAGGGCTCCGGGATCGCGACGATGGTCCCGTTGGTCGAGAAGCTGCTGGTGTCCCAGGTCAGGCCGGGATCGAGCGCGGCGTTGGTGAAGTCGAAGCTATAGGTGCTGCCGGCAAACGAGTTGAAGGTCGCGATCTGGAAGCTGTCGTTGGCCGCTGCGTTGAAGGAATTGATGAAGGAAACGCGGATCACCCCGTTGGCGGTCAGCAGGCCGCTGACGAGCAGCTGGTCGTAGTCGCCCGTGGTCAGGCCGCCGAGTTCGATGAAGGTCTCGGAATTGATCCCAAGGCCGAGGTCGCCGGTGATGGAAAGCGCGCCGGGCGAGGTGCCGGGGCGGAGATCGCCGTCGATGACGATGTCGCCGACCACGGTGCCGGTGCCTTGCAAGGTCTGGCCGGAGGCGAGGGTCCAGCTGCCGGCAGCGGAGACATCGAGGGTGGTGGAGGCGCCGACGATGATGTTCGAAGACGCGATCGAGCCCGAGCTGCCGAGCGCCAGCGTGCCGCCGCTGATGGTCGTGTTGCCGGTGTAGGTGTTCGCCCCGTTGAGGATCTGGGTGCCGGCGCCGACCTTGGTCAGCGACATCGTGCCCGCGCCGTCGGCGATGACGCCGGAATAGGTGTAGGTGTCGGTAACGATCGAAGTTTCACCGAGCGTCATCGTGCTGGCGGTGGCGGCCTGGTCGTTGCGGACGGTGCCGCCGGTGCCGGTGAGCGCGCGGAAGCCCTCCTGGGTGCCGTTGAAGTCGAACACGCCGCCGGTCTGGTTGACGTGGACTTCGGTGTAGATCTGGTCGTTGCCGGTGCCGGCGAGGCGGGCGGTACCGCCGGTGATGGTCAGGCCGACATCGTTGGTGCGGCCGACGGCATGGACGGTCAGGCTCGAGGCTTTCGCGAGGACCAGCGTGCCGGAATCGACGCGGGCCCAGCCGTTGCCATTGTCCGAAGTGCCGGAAAGCGTCTGCGTGCCGGTGCCGGCCATCCGCAAGGTGGTGCCGTTCTGGATCAGGCCCGAATAGTTCGCGCTGCCGGAGGTCAGCACGGTCAGGGTGCCGCCGCCATTGACCGCGCCGCCGCTGCCGAAGAGCGAGGCGACGGACTCGTTGGTCGCGTTGAGGTCGAGGTTGCCGCCGGCGATTTCCACGGAGGACGCGTCCGGGATGACCCCGGCGGTGCCGACGCGGATGGTGCCTTGGGCGATGCGGGTCAGCCCGGTGTAGTTGTTGGAGGTATTGGCCAGCAACAGGATGCCGCCGTCTTCCTTGCGGAGATTACCGCCGCCGGTGATCTGGCCGGTGATGGTATAGGTATTGCCACCCCAGACATACATCGTGCCTTCCTTGCCGCTGTTGAGGATGATGCTGCGGTCGGCACCCAGATTCAGCGCGCCGCTGGCAGCGCCTTGCAAGCTCGCCTTGCCGAGACCGTTGGCGAGCGAGGTGACGACATCGCCGTTGAAGACGATGTCGTTGCCGGCATTGCCGAACGCGCCGATGCCGCCGACCCCGAGCGCGGTGCGCAGGCGGCCGCGGGTGATCACGACATTGCCGGTTTGGTCGTTGGCGGTGTTGAGCCAGTCCCAGGTCGCGGTGTCGGAAGCCGAGTGGTTGTATTCCACGTTCCCGAAGCCGCTCAGCCGGGCGTGGAAGTTGCCGCCGACATTGGTCGGCGCGCCGGCGGCCATCGTGTTGTTGGTGATGGTCAGGGTGCCGGTGGATCCGGAGGCTCCGAGATTGACGGTCGCCGTCGTATCGCTCGCGCCGCCGACGAAGAGGCCGCGCACCGTGTCGGAGTAGCCGTTCGCGTTGAAGGTGGTGCCGCCGTACATCAGCACGCCGGTTGTGTCGGGCAGCGCGTTGTTGGCATCCAGCCGGATCGTCGAACCGTTGAAGAGGTGGGTGTAGCCGGAGTAGGTGTTCGTCCCGCCGAGCGCGATGATCCGGCCGGCTCCGCCCGCGGCAAGCAGGTTGCCGGTGAAGGAATTGTTGCCGTTGAGCTGGAGCGTGCCGCCGTCGGTGTGGCGGACGTTACCGCTGCCGGTGATCGCGCCGTTGATGGTGAAAGTGACGCCGCCGTAGGCGCGGAAGATGCGGTCGCCGCCGCCGGAGAGCACGATGTCGCGGGTGGAGGCCAGCGTCTGGTTGGCGGTGGCGACGAGTCCGCCGCCGCTGATGATGATGTCGTTGGCCGCGTTGCCGAAGGATCCGTCGCCCGCGAAGTTCACCACGCCGGACTGGATCGTGACGTTGCCGGTGAAGGTGTTGGCGGCGTTGCCCAGCGTGAGATTGCCGCCCACTCCGCCGCCGGTGTCGGAGGTGTTGCCATTGGCCCGCAGGACCAGCGGGCCGGTTCCGGAAATGACCTGGTTGAAATTGGCGTTCAGCCCCTGGGCCATCGCCGCGTTGTCCAGCGTGCCGCCGGACGCGCCGAGGGTGATGCCGCGGTTGGTGCTGAGGGTGACCGAGCCCGCGCCGGTGATCCTTAGCGCGCCGCCATCCAGGCTGAGTTGGTCGGCCACGAAGCCGCCGGGCGCGTTGCCGAGGCGGGAGTCCGCGTCGATCGACAGAGTGCCTCCATTGATCGCTGTCTTGCCGGTGAAGGTGTTGGTGCCGGTGAGGGTGGCGACTCCCCCGCCGAGCTTGGTCAGGGTGCCGCTGCCGCTGAGGTTGTTGGAAACGGTGAAGTCGTTCGAGCGGTTGAGGATCAGCGACGCGTTGTTGGTCACGCCGCCGGTGCCGAGGCTGCCGGTGGTGCCGCCGCTGCCGACCGAAAGCGATCCCGCGCTGATCGTGGTGGTGCCGGTGTAGGTGTTCGCGCCGGTGAGGACGACGTTGCTGTTCTGGTTCACCGTCAGGCCGCCGCCCTGGGAGATGGCGCCGTTGATCGTGAGCGTGTGGCCGTTGTTGCCCCAGACGTTGATCGTGTTGCCGTTGGTGAAGATGTCGGCGCTGTTGATGACCAGGTTGCCGCTGACCGGATTGAGTTCGGCGGCGGCCGAGTTGAAGGAAAACGCGGCGAGCGAGACGGTCTGGGTCACGCTGCTGTTGTTCTCGATCTTGCCGAAGAGATCGACGGAGTTGCCGGTGAGGGTGAACGAGCCCGCGCCGCTGGCGAAGAGGAAGCTGCGGAAGTCGTCCCAGGACGTGTAGTCGTTGTTCGACGCCAGCCTTACCGCGCCGGCAAAGGTCAGGTCCACCGTGTTGCCGACCGGCGGGGTGCCGTCGGGGTCCCAGTTGTTGGGGGTCGACCAATTGTCATCCCCTCCCCCGCCGTCCCAGAGAGTGCCGGCGGACAGCGGGGAAATCAGAAGGTAAGTGGCACCGAAAAGTCGGACGAGCCGGGCGGGCGGAATCATGGCAACGGAGGATTTTTACGAAATGGAACGGATCACTCGGCAAGGGCGCGGATGAACTGACGCGCCAGGCTGCCGGTGGGATCCGGCGTGCGGAAAGTGCGGTAGGACCAGCCGGCCGTGAGCGCAGGCAGGCCGGCGCCGAGGGCAGGGGTGACTTGGACCAGATTCATGGAAGCGAAGTCGGCGAGGTCCGTGCTGCCCTGGATGGTGTAGGTCACGCCCGCGACGGGGGCCGAAACCAGATCGCCGGGTCCGGAGAAGACCGCACCGTCACGCACCGGCAGGGTGAGCGTGAGGTAGGGGCTGCCGGAGATCGTTTCAATCTTCGCCACGATCTTGCCAGAGGTCGCGCCGGAAAGGGGTTCGTCATCGAAGGCAAACTCCGCGAGATTGGTCACGCCATCCTTGTCGGGATCATCTCCCGGCTGGTTGTTGCCGGCGGTGAGACCTTTCGCGGTCGCCCAGGTCGAGAACGGCGTGCCGGAGGACACGATGGCGATCTGCTTGTTGCTCTGGTAGTCGTAGTCGATGGCGTAGCCGGCCGGCAGGTCGATCTCGGTGAAGAACTCCGTGCCGACCAGCGTGCCGTAGCTGGCGATGATATAGGCCTGCTGGGTGGCACCCGCTCCCGGCGTCTTGAAGGACACGTCGGCACTGCCGATGTCCAGGGTGCCGGTGACGTCGAGGCGGTCGTTGGTCGCACCATCGAGTTCGATTTCGAGGACGCCGTCGAGAACGCACGAGGCGAGGGTCAGCGTGCCGACATTCGATCCGGGGGCGATGACGCCCGGATAAGCCACGGTGACCGCCGTGCCGACGGCCCCGCTTCCGCCGAGGGTGCCTCCCGCGGCCACGCCGACCGGGCTGGCGGTGATGGAACCGTTGATCAGCAGGCGTCCCGCGGTCACGGTCGTCGGGCCGCTGTGGGTGCTGGTCCCGGAAAGGACCTGCGTGCCCGCCCCGACTTTCTCCAAAGCCATGGTCCCGCTGCCGTCGGCCAGCGAGCCGGCATAGGTGTAGCTGTCCGCGGCCTGCGAGTTCTCACCCACCGTCATGATGCTGGTGGTGGCGGCCAGGTCGTTGCGGATGATCCCGCCGGTTCCGGTCAGCGCGCGGAAGCCTTCGTTGGTGCCGTTGAAATCGAACACGCCACCGGTCTGGTTGACGTGCACATCGAAGTAAATCTGGTCGTTGCCGGTGCCCGCCAGCCGCGCCGTGCCGCCGGCAATGATCAGGCCGACATCGTTGGTGCGGCCGACCGCGTGCACCGTGAGGCTCGATGCCTTGGCCATGACCAGTGTGCCGGAATCGATCCGGGCCCAGCCGTTGGCGTTGTCGCCGGTGCCGGAAAGCGTTTGCGTTCCGGTGCCGGACATCCGCAGCGTGGTGCCGTTCTGGATGGCTCCGGCGTAATCCGCGCTTCCGGAAGTGAGCACCGTGAGCGTGCCGCCGCCGTTCACCGCGCCGCCGGTCCCGAACAGGGAGTCCACCGATTCGGTCGTCGCGTTCAGGTCCAGGTTGCCGCCGGCGATTTCCACCGCGGAGGCGTCGGGCAGGACACCGGCCACCGTCAGTCGCAGGGTGCCTTGGGCGATGCGGGTCTGGCCGCTGTAATTATTGGTGGTGTTGGTCAGCACCAGAACGCCGCCGTCTTCCTTGCGCAGATTACCGCCGCCGGTGACCTGGCCGTCGATGGTGTAGGTGTTGCCGCTCCAGACATAGATCGTGCCTTCCTTGCCGCTGTTGAGGACGATGCTGCGGTCGATGCCCAGGCTCAGCGCGCCGCTGGAGGCGCCCTGCAGACTGGCCTTGCCCTGGCCGTTGCCGAGGGTCGTGACAATGTCGCCGTTGAACACGAGATCGTTCGCCGCATTGCCGAAGCTGCCGATGCCGCCGTTCAGCGTGGTGCGCAGCCGGCCGCGGGTGATGACGACATTTCCCGTGAAGTCGTTCGTCAGGCTCTGCCAATCCCAGTTCGCCGTGTCGGAAGTCGCATGGTTGTATTCGACGTTCCCGAAGCCGGCGATCTTCCCGAAGAAGTTGCCGCCGATATTGGTCGGGGATCCGCCGGGCATCGAGTTGTTGGCAATGGTCAGGGTGCCGGTGGATCCCGACGCGCCCAGATTGACGGTGGTGTTCGTGTCGCTGGCGCCGCCGACATAGACGCCGCGGACCGTGTCGGTGCGACCGTTGACGTTGAAAACGGTGCCGCCGTAAAGAAGCACGGCGGTGGTGTCCGGCAGCGCGTTGTCGACATCGAGCCGGAGGGTCGAGCCGTTCACCAGGTGGGTGATGCCGCTGTAGGTGTTCACGCCGCCCAGCGCGATGATGCGGCCGGGCCCGCCAGCGGGAATCAGATTGCCGGTGAAGGAATTGTTGCCGTTGAGCTGGAGCGTGCCGCCGTCGGTGTGGCGGACGTTGCCGCTGCCGGTGATCGCGCCGTTGATGGTGAAAGTGACGCCGCCGTAGGCCCGGAAGATCCGGTCGCCGCCGCCGGAGAGCACGAGGTCGCGGGTCGCGGGCAGGGTGCGGGCGCCGGTGGCGACCAGCCCGCCGCCGGCGAGGACGATGTCGTTGGCCGCGGCCCCGAAGGAGCCGTCGCCCGCGAAATTCACCACGCCGGAATGGATCGTGACGTCCCCGGTGAAGGTGTTGGCGGAACTTCCCAGCGTCAGGTTGCCGCCGACCCCGCCGCCGGTGTCGGAAGTGTTGCCATTGGCACGCAGGGCAAGCGGGCCGTTGCCGGAAACAATCTGGTTGAAGTTGGCGTTCAGCCCCTGGCCCATCGACGCGTTGTCGAGCGTGCCACCCGCCGCGCCGAGCGCGATGCCGCGGTTGGCGTTCAGCGTGACCGAGGCCGCGCCGGTGATCCGCAAGGTTCCGTTGTCCAGGCTGAGCTGGTCGGCGACGGCGACCCCGGGAGCCGCGCCGAGGCGGTTATCGGCGTCGATCGACACGGTGCCGCCGGTGACGACCGTCTTACCGGTGAAATCGTTCGCCGCGCCCAGCGTGAGCACGTTCGCGCCGGTCTTCAAAAGGCCGCCGCTGCCGGAAATCACGCCGCCGAGGCCGAGCGGGCCGGCGTCGGCATCGACCGTCAGATCGGTCGGATCGAGCAGGATCGGGAAGTTCAGCGAATGCAGGACCGTCGAGCTGTTCCGGACCAGCGGCGGATTGGCGGCGGCGGTGGCGAAAAGGTTCTGGGTGGTGCCCGCGATGCTGCGGCTGACGGCCAGCGTGCTGTTGAAAAGAATCCGGTGGCGCGTGGTGGCCGCCAGATCGTTGGTCATCACCGGCTGCGCATCGTTGTCGAAGGACAGGATTTCCGAGCCGCCGGGGGTGGCGGTCTGGACGCCGTCCCACCAGTTGTCCGCCAGTTGCCAGGTGCCATCCGTGGCCTCCGCCCGCCAGGAGTAGGTGGTCTGCGCCGAAAGATGGGGAACCAGGAACGCGGAAACGAGACCGGTCCAGCAAAGGGGGGCGATAGGGGTTTTCATGGGTTTGTCGAACGGTTGCCGCAGGGATCTCCGCATTTCCGTTGGCTTTCGCCAGAGAACGCGGGAAATCTGCATATCCTAATCACTATCCCATCGAGAAACTGGCTTCGGAGGTCAATCCCAACGTTTGTCCCCGCCGGAAAATCAAGCACTGGAGCGCTCTAACACTTCACGTTCTTCCGCTTTTTCCCGATCCCGCCCTGGGCCGCGACCTTGCGGATGCAATCCGGGGAAAAGGGCACCTGACACTGGTTGTTTCCCAGGTCCGCCGTCACCGGGCCGATCCCCTCCCCCAGCCGGAGCGCCATTTCCGTCAGCCCGGCGATCCCGCAACCCGCCGCAATGACGAAGCCGTTCATCCCGTGGCGCGCCAGGTCGGGTTCCTCATGGATCGTCGCCGCCACCCGCTCCAGCAGCCCTCGCCAAGCCGGCAGGTCCAGTTCGGCGTCGGGCTTCATCAGCGCGAGGCAGGACAAGGTCGACCACCCGGCCAGCGCGATCCGCGGCAGCTCCGACTCGATCCACTGCCGCCCCATTTCCCAGCCGTGCGGGCTGCCCGCGGCCACCCATGGCACCGTGGACCCCGGCAGCGCCCCGCCATATGCCCCCTCCACCCAGCGCTGCAAATCCTCCCGGCTCATCCGCGCGTCGTCGGCGATCAGCCCGGCCAGATACATCGCGTCGTAGTTCCCGGTCTCGTAAAGATCGAGCGCCAGCCGGTAGTCCCGCTTGATCCGCTTCCGGATCTTCTGCAGCTCGGAGATTTTCACCCCGAAACAGGGCTCCCGGACCCCGTGATTCTTCATCATCACCCGCTTGTAGCTCTCGCTGCCGAGCGGCCGCAGTTCGTCGAGGATCTCGCTGGCATTCATGATCAGGAAGCGCCGGAACCATCCGAGCCTGCCGGATCTCCTGCCGGAAGTGGAGCGGCTTTTTGTGGCCCGGGCCGACTTTTGCGACCATCCTGCCGCCGCCGATGACCCGCGCTCTTTGCTTCCTGCTCCTCTCCGCCGCCGCCCTCCGAGCCGCGGACCCGGTCGAACCGCCGCGCGATCCCGCCTACCAGCTCGTCTGGGCGGATGAATTCGATGGCGACGGCCCGGTGGACGAGTCGAAGTGGAACATTCGGATCTACCAGAAAAAGCCATGACCGGCGACGACTCCCATCCCGCGCTCGGCATCGACCACGGCGACGCCCGCATCGGCATCGCCGCCACCGATCCGCTGGGCATCCTCGCCCATCCGGTGGAAACCATCGACGTCCGCAAGACCGACCCGCTCGAACGCATCGCCACCCTCGCCGCGCAACGGAACATCCGGACCCTGGTGCTCGGCCTGCCGGTCCGCCTCGACGGCACTGAAGGGAGCGCCGCGGAAAAAGTCCGGGCCTTCGGCAAAAAGCTGGCCGCCCGCGTGCCCGGCATCCCGCTGGTCCATGTCGACGAGGCCTACACCACCATGGATGCCGCCGAAAAGCTGCGCGAAGCCGGGCGCAAGGCGAAGCAGCAGAAAGCCGTCATCGACCAGGCCGCCGCCGTGGGGATTCTTGAAGCCTGGATGAACGGTTGCTGAGCCGCGGAATTCCCCCTTTTCCCGGCGGGCCGGCCATGTAACGTTCCGAGCCTAGCCTCATGAAATTCACCCTCCCGCTCTGGCTCGCCCTGCTTTCCCCACTCGCCGCAATCCCGGCCAGCACGACGCTGACTTTGGTCAATCAGCCCGGCATGAATCAGATCACGGTGACGGTTGCACCGGTGGTCCCACTCGTGAACGCGTCGTCCAGCGCAACCACCACGCTGACGGGCACCGTCCAGGCATTCTTCGATATCAATCCGGCCACCGGGCAGACCTCGGAGCTCACCCTGCTGAACGGTCGTGCCAACGGAACAAACATGAATTTCGTTAGGAACATCTTCTTGGTTGGTGGCTACAACATCACCGTCAGCAACCTCTCCGCGGCCATCAACACCATCACCCCGCCGGGCGTGGTGACCCCGGCGACCGGGAGCTTCGCCGCCAACCAGCACCGCTTCGACATCGACCAGGGCACCATCACCGGGAAGACCAGCGGTGCGCTCGCCGGAGACCCTATCAACGAATCCTTCACCCCCGAGAACCCTGCAAGCGGCACGGGCAGCGGCAACGGTTCGGTCGTTCTCGTCCACACCGGCGATAGCGGGATCTACCGCAACTACACCGTCACCGCGACCCTGCCGGTGACGATCAACGACTCGTTCGTGAGTGGCACCAACACGGTCAACGTGACCGCCACCGGCACCGTCCGCGCTTCCGGCACCGTCCAGGTCCCGAAGACCGAATACCTCGCGTGGACCCTCGACCAGGGAATCCCGAACGCCCCCTTCGCCGGCGATCCGAATGGCGACGGCGTTTCGAACGGCCTGCTGTGGGCGCTCGGCTTGAACGCCAACTCCAACCCGCTCCCCTATCTGCCGCGGCCGAATCCCGCCCAGCCCGGCGGCTTCATCGTTCCGCTGCCACCCGGGGGCAGCGGCGCGCCGATCCTGATCCAGAGTTCGCCCAACCTCGGCACCTGGGGTCCGGCCGGCGCGGTCGGCCCGGTCGCCAATCCCGTCCCCGCCGGCACCAGCGGCAACGTCACCGTCGCCCCCGACGGCTCGCCCAAACGCTTCATCCGGCTACAGGTGACCGAACCCTCGTGAGGCCGCGCCGGGACTAATGCCGCTTGAGATAGCGGCGCGGACCAACGCAAAAGACCGGGACGATGGCGATCCCCCCGGATCGTTCGTCCCGGTCTTTTGAACCGGCAGCGTGTCTGAGCAACCAAAGTCGGTCTCCGCGCGCCGGAGCCCCCCGGCTCCGGCAGCGCTGGAATACTACGTTAACCGACTACCTGGAAAGTGTCGGGCCCGACGCTTGTTCCAGCCCCCCGGCTGTAGAGCGTCGGTCCCGTGCGACCGGCCCGGTGACAGACGGTGCGGGACTTGCCGCTTGGAAGAAAAGACCCCCCGGTCCTGTTCCTCATCG
>JBIPNO010000065.1:0-28435 GCA_044372775.1 Haloferula sp. | reverse complement strand
TCGATCAGTCATGATCACCCAACCCTCTCCCGCACCTGCCGACCATAGCTTAGTTTAGCCCTTCCTTGGCCGGATTTTCGGGTCCGTCTCACTTCAAGGTTGTCGATTACAATCACCGGAAGCTCTCGGCCTGCCTTGGATTTGGCCGATTTGAAAACGCGCAGAAGGATTTCTTTGGGTTTGACCTCATATCTGCGCGCGGTTTCGGCCGATCCTCCGATTCCGAATGCTCCGATTTCGCCGGCTAAATTTTGTGTGTATTCAACCCACTCTCGGTCGCCCTCGTCAAAAACACTGTTGGCAATTGTTGCGGCAAGGCTCTTGTGTCGCGCTGCGTTACCAGCGTTTGCATAGTAAGTCTTCCAGCCCTCTCTCTGCGCCACATGGCGTTGCAGTCATGACTTCCCGCTACCGCTTTCTCCACAAAGCACCGCATGCATACTTCCCTCAACCGCGCGTTTTAATTCCTTTTGATGGTGAGGTCGCGGAATATACATCGCTTCGTTCACTTCAGCGCTGCGAGGCGTGAACACTTCTTTGATCTTTTTTCTAAATGGGCTCATTCCCTAAGTGTTAAGCACCTGCTCCTTGAGCAGATTCGGCAGCAGCGTATCGCGCAGGGTGACGACGGTGCGAGTTTGGTTTTCGTGGGTGCGGTTTTGATCTTCGAGGGGACCGGGGCGTTCGTAGGCGGAAACGATCTCGCCGGGTGGAGTGATGAACGAGACTTTCTCGAAGCTGCCATTGTTTATGGATCCGAAAGCCGTGCCATCGGCTTCGAGGCCAAGAGTGCCGGTGGAGTCTTTCAGAGTGGCGGCTTTGCGTTTGGCAGGCATTTGTTCGCGGGAGAGGGAACGAGGCAGGAAGGGTGGGGCGGCGGATCGGGAGAAAGTCGCAGGATGCCTGGGACAAGCGCAGGGGGCGGGTCGGGGGATTTCGAGTTAAGGGAAGTTAGGAGGTCCGAAGGACGGGTGGCAAGGGTGGGGAGAAGGAAGTTTGGGGAGGGTGGGGGAAAGAGCGGAGATCGGGGCGGATGGGAGTTTCTCCGGGTCGGGGAAGAGAGGGATGCGGAGAGGCTTGCGGCAGGGATGCCGCAGCCACGGGAATGCGGGCGAGCCGCCCGCACCCCTCTTGCGCGGGCAATCGGGCTTTACGGGGCGGCGGGAACGGTTAGTTTCGGCGCGAATCTCGGGATATGGAGGAAGTGGCGGGACGGATCGACACCTTGCAGGCCATCGAACTGGCTGAAGGGGTGGAGGTGCGCCTGCGGATCGCGGGGCCGCTGCTGCGGGGGATGGCGCTGGGGATCGATGTCGGGGTGCAGCTCGCCGCGCTGGCGCTGGCGGGTTTCGTGCTGTCGCTGGCGGGTTTCGCGATGGGCTTCCTGGTGGCGGAGGGGATGTTCAGCCTGGTGTGGTTCTTCACCTGGTGGTGGTATCCGGTGTTCTTCGAGGCGAGCCGCTGGGGCGCGACGCCGGGGAAGAAGATGCTGGGGCTGCGGGTGGTGCAGACCTCCGGGGCGCCGGTGACTTTCGGGCAGTCGATGCTGCGGAATTTCCTGCGCTTCGCCGATGGCCTGCCGTGCTTCGGCGGGGTGATCGTGGGATTGCCGACGATGGGTTTCGGCCTGGCGACCTGCCTGGCGACCAAGCGCTTCCAGCGGCTGGGTGATCTCGCGGCGGGGACGGTGGTGATTTATGACAAGCTGCTGCCCGAGCCCTCGGTGCCCGCGCCGCCGCCGATGGCATCGGCCCGGCCGTCGGTGGCGCTGCGGCCGGAGGAGGTGCGGGCGGTGACGGCTTTCCGGGAACGGGCGGGCCTCTGGTCGGAAGACCGGCGGGCGGAAATCGCGGACCACGCGAAGGAACTGACGGGATCCGCCGGCCAGCCCGGGGTCTCGCGGATGATGTCGATCGCCCACTGGTTGCAAGAAAAACGATGAGCCCCGGATCCTTTGAAGAACGCCGCGCCGCGGAATGGGTGGAGCTGGACAAGCTGCTGACCAGCGTGGAGGCCAAGCGGCCGGCACCGGGGGTGGAGGAGCTGCCGCGGCGTTTCCGCGAGGCCTGCGCGGACCTGGCGCTGGCGCGGCACCGGATGTATTCCAGTCATGTGATCGAGCGCCTGAACGCGCTGGTGATCCGCGGCTACAAGTTGCTTTACCGGAGCCGGCGCGCGGGCTGGGAGGCGGTGTTGAAATTCCTGGTCGCCGGGTTTCCGCGGGCGGTGCGGGCGGAGTGGCGGCTGTTCTGGCTGTGCAGCGCGATGTTCTGGGTGCCCTTCTTCGCGATGATGGCCTCGGCCTGGCTCGATATCGACTGGATCCGCGCGACGCTGGGACCGGAGGGGATGCAGGGCATGGAGTCGATGTA
This sequence comes from Haloferula sp., assembly GCA_044372775.1. Lineage (GTDB taxonomy): Bacteria > Verrucomicrobiota > Verrucomicrobiia > Verrucomicrobiales > Akkermansiaceae > Haloferula. The sequence goes on along the minus strand of JBIPNO010000065.1, from coordinate 26,063 downwards.
TGGCGGCGACCAGGAACAACAGGTCAGTCATATGCGCGAGGTCTATGGGTCGAACTTCCAGATGTTCGGCCACTACATCCAGAACAACGTGGGGATCGACTTCCAGATCTTCGCGGGCGGCATCGTGGCCTGTCTCGGCACGATCTTTTTCCTGGTCTTCAACGGCGTCTACATCGGGGCGGCGGCGGGTTACGTCCACTACGCGTGCAATCCGGAGTCGTTCTGGACCTTTGTCGCGGGGCATTCGTCGTACGAGCTGCTCGGCATGGTGGTCGCGGGCATGGCGGGGATGCGGCTCGGACTGGGGGTGCTGAATCCCGGGCGTTTTCCGCGCGGGCGGGCGATCGCGGAGGCGGCGAAGCGCTCGCTGCCGCTGATCTGCGGGGCCGGGCTGATGACGGCCTTCGCGGCGGTGGTGGAAGGCTTCTGGTCGGCGCGGGCTTTTCCGGCGGAGGTGAAGTACGCGGTGGGCATCGCCGGCTGGGTGCTGCACGTGGTGTATTTCCTGGCGATGGGAAGGGGGGCGCGTGCGGCTTGAAAGCGTCACGGCCGAGCTCCGGCCGCGCAGCGATTGGGAGGCGGTGGACCTCGGGCTGGCGCTGGTGCGGCGGGACTTCCGGCGGCTGTTCCTGAGCTGGTGGCTGGGCATGCTGCCGGTGCTGTTGTTTTTCCCCTTCCTGCTGCCGGAGCATCCGGTGCTGCTGCTGGTGATCGCCGCCTGGTGGATGCCCGTATGCTCGCGGCTGGTGCTGTTCGTGCTCAGCCGCCGGCTGTTCGGCGAGGCGCCGAAGTGGAAGGAGATCGTCCGCGAATGGCCGCGGGCTTCCGTCCGGCGCTTCGGCTTCCGGATGCTGTGGGCGCGGCTGTCGCCGTGGCGGCCGCTGACGATGGCGGTGGAGGATCTGGAAGGGCTGCGCGGCAAGGAATACGCGCAGCGGGTGCGGCTGCTGCTGCGGCGCGGCGATGCGACGGTGGTGATGCTGGCGCTGTGGCGCGGGGCGCTGACCGGCTGGCTGGCGATGGCGATTTTCTTCACGGCGATGATGTTCCTGCCGGCCGGGCAGGCGGAGCAGTGGGAGATTCTGTTGGATGCGTGGAACGACGACTCGTGGAACGAGATTCCGCCGGTGGTCGGCTGGATGGGGATGGGTGCGCTGCTGCTGTCGATGTCGCTGGTCGACGTGTTCGCGACCGGCGCGGGCTTCGGGATCTACGTGAACCATCGTACTTGGATCGAAGGCTGGGACGTCGAGCTGGCCTTCCGCCGGCTGGGCAACCGCCTGCGCGGGGCGGGGGCGGCGGTGCTGGGCCTGCTGCTGATGGTCGGGCTGGCACCGCTGGCGGAGGCGGGACCGAAGGAGACGATCGAGGAGGTGAAGGCGCACGAGGATTTCACGGTGCACTCGGTGACCTTCAAGGTGCCGAACCCAAGTTCGTCGTCGTGGGGCTGGGATGCCTCGTGGCTGGGCGGGCTGGCGCAGGTGCTGATGTGGGGGATTGTTCTGGCGTTCCTGGTTTTCATCGGCTGGTTGATCTGGCAGTACCGCCATGTGTTCCAGGGCGGCGGCGGGCCGGCGGGCAAGCGGGTGCCGGCACCGCGGGCGCAGGTGGTGATGGGGATGGCGGTCGCGCCGGAGTCGCTGCCGCAGGACATTCCCGGCGCGGCGATGGACTTGTGGCGCGTGGGCCGGCGGCAGGAGGCGATGAGCCTGCTGTATCGCGGGACGATTTCGAAGCTGATCTCGAACGGCGGCGTGGAGATCGCGGAGTCCGACACGGAAAGCGACTGCCTGCGGCGCGTCGAAGCGGAAGCGGCGGCGCATGCCGGTTACTTCGGCGGGCTGACCGAGGCGTGGATGCGGCTGGCTTACGGCCGCAGCGCACCGCCGGACGAGGCGATGCAGGAACTGTGCGCCCGCTGGCCGTTCACGGAAGGGAGGACGGCATGAGAGCGCTGGTGCTCATGCTGTCGTGTGCGGTTTTGGCCGGATGCGGATCCACGACCCGCACGCGGGAGATCGGCTACAAGGGCAAGGCGCGGCTGGATGCGTATCTGGCCGCGGGGAGGTTCCTGGAGAAGAACGGCTACACCGTGGCGAGCAAGCCGGGTTGGCCGGGCTTCGATCAGGAGCAGGCGGTGGCGATCGTGCCGGCGTCGGTGATTTCGACCAAGGCGTATGTCCGCGAGATGGGCGACTGGGTCGCGGACGGCGGCCACTTGATCTGCCTGGTGGAGCACGCGGAATCCTATCAGGACGACTGGCGGACGTATCGGCCGGATGTGGACGAGGACGAGCCGCCGGTGCCGGAGCCGCTGCAGGAGTGGTTCGACGAAGCGGGGCTGTCGGTCGAGCGCGGGGACAAGATCGAGGCGAAGGCCCTGCGGACGGATGGCGAGCGCTACGAGGTGTTCGCGGAGTCGGGCGTGGGGGTGAAGGAAGGCGGCGGGAAGGCCCGGCTGATGGGCCGGGTGGAATACGGTGAGGGTTTGATCACGGTGATGGCCGACGCGCGGCCGTTCCGCAACCGCTACATCGCCGACCACGACCATGCCGCGCTGCTGCTGGCGGTGGTGGAGGCGTCGCCGTACGAAGGCAGCGTGGTGATCGTGCGGGACGCGGCGCTTTCACTGTGGACGCTCTTGTGGCGCAGCGGCTGGCCGGCGCTGGCGGGATTGCTGGCGGTGACGGTGTTCTGGTTGTGGAAGAACATGCCGCGCTTCGGCCCCTTGCGGCGCGGCGAAGGGCCTTCGACGCTGCGCGACTACGATCACCACCTTGAGGCGCTCGGGGATTTCCAATGGCGGCTCGACAAGGGCGCGGCGCTGCTGAGGCCGCTGCGTGACTCGGTGCTGGAACGGGCGCAGCGGCTGGCGGCGGTGGGCCACCGCGACGGCGATCTTTTCGAATGGATCTCGCAGCGTGCCGGGCTCACCCGGGATCGCGCGCAGCGGGCGATGACCCACGAGCACCCGGGCGACGTGGCGTCGTTCACGCGGGTGCTGGCCGATTTGCAGAAAATTCACTTATCTCTCTCATGACTGAAGAAGAAGCCGTCTATCATTCCGCCCCGCCTTCCTCGGACGCCTCCGCGCTGGTGGCGCGCCTGCGGGCCCAGGTCGAACATGCCGTGCTGGGCCAGCGCGAGGTGGTCAGCCAGGTGCTGGCCGGCTTGCTGGCCGGCGGTCACGTGCTGCTGGAAGGCAAGCCGGGGCTGGGCAAGACGCAGCTCGTGATCGCTCTGGCGCGGGCCTTCGGCGGCGGCTTCGGGCGCATCCAGTTCACGCCGGACCTGATGCCGTCGGACGTGACCGGCTTCCGCCTGTTCGACATGAAGAGCCAGACCTTCCAGCTCCGCCGCGGGCCGGTGTTCTGCAACCTGCTGCTGGCGGACGAGATCAACCGCGCGCCGGCCAAGACCCAGGCGGCGCTGTTGGAAGTAATGCAGGAACGGCAGGTGACGATCGATGGCGAGACGCTGAAACTTTCGCCGCCCTTCATGACGCTGGCGACGCAGAACCCGGTGGAGCACGAGGGGACCTATCCGCTGCCGGAAGCGCAGCTCGACCGCTTCCTGATGAAGATCCTGATCGACTACCCGTCCCCGGACGCCGAGTCGGAGATCGTGGCGCGGGCTTCCTCGGAAGCGCCGGGGGATACGGCTTCCGACTCGCTGCACGTGGTGGCTTCACCCGACGACGTGGTGCGGGCGCAGGCGGCGACGGCGGCGGTGCAGGTGGTGCGCGAGGTGGTCGATTACGCGGTGGCGATCGTCCAGGCGACGCGCGAGGCGCGGTCGGTGTGGCTCGGCGCGGGGACCCGCGGGGCGATCGCGCTGGTGCGGATCGGCAAGGCGATCGCGCTGATGCACGGCCGTCATTTCGTGATCCCGGACGACATCAAGGCGGCCTCGCTGCCGGTGCTGCGGCACCGCGTGCAGCTCGCGCCGGAAGTGGCGATGGGCGGGCAGTCGATGGACGAGGTGCTGAAGGGGATCGTGGAGTCGGTGCCGGCGCCGCGGCAGTGAAGAGAGATGGTAGATGGTAGATGGTAGATGGTAGATGGTAGATGGTAGATGGTAGATGGTAGATGGTAGATGGTAGATGGTAGATGGTAGATGGTAGATTTTTGAACGGATGAGTCCGACCGGGAGAACGCTTTGGATCGTGGTGGGGTGGGCCTTGTTCGGGCTTGCCGCTTCGGTGTGGCGTGAGCTGGTGCCGGCGTGGTGGATGAGCGGGGCGGCGTTTGCGGCGCTGGCCTTGTTCGATGCGGTGACGCTGGGGCGCTTGAAGAAGGTGGAGGTCACGCGGCGGCTGCCGGGGCGCTTTGCGGTGGGGGAGGCGGGCGAGGTGCGGCTGGAGATCGTGAACCCGGGCCGGCTGCCGGCGGTGGTGGAGGTGTTCGACGGCATCCCGGCGGGGGCGGAAGCGGAGCAGATGCCGTGGTCGGGAACGCTGCCGGCCGGCGGCAAGGCGCGGGTGACGCATGCGGTGCGGATCCTGGAGCGGGGGATGGCGAGCTTTGATCGGATCCACGTGCGGCGCGATTCGCCGATGGGACTCTGGCGGAGGAAAGACCGGGCGGGTGATGTCGGGGAGGTGAAGGTCTATCCGGACTACGAGCCGGTGCTGCGCTTCGCGCTGCTGGCGATGCAGGCGCGGCAGGACCAGATGGGGATCGTCCGGAAATCCTTCGCCGGGAGCAGCCGGGATTTCCACCAGCTCCGCGAGTATCGGGAGGGTGATCCGTTTTCCCAGATCGACTGGAAGGCGACCTCGCGGCGGGCGATGCTGATCAGCCGCGAGTTCCAGGAGCAGCGCAACCAGACGGTGATCTTTCTCACGGACACCGGGCGGCGGATGCGGGCGATGGACGGCGAGCTGCCGCAGTTCGACCACTGCCTGAACGCGATGCTGCTGGTGTCTTACGTCGCGCTGCGGCAGGGCGATCAGGTCGGCGTGCAGGCCTTCGGCGGGGCGCAGCGCTGGCTACCGCCGGTGAAGGGATCGCACTCGATGTCGGTGCTGCTGAACCATCTTTTCGACTACCAGACCACGCCTGAGCCGAGCGATTTCTCGGCGGCGGCGGAGTTGCTGTTAGCCCGGCAAAAGCGGCGGGCGCTGGTGGTGGTGATGACGAACCTGCGCGGCGAAGACGCGGCGGAGCTGGTGCCGGCGATGCGGTTGCTGAGATCACGGCACCTGGTGATGTTGGCCAGCCTGCGCGAGCGTTCGGTCGAAGACTCGCGGACACGGCCGATTGTGGACTTCGGCGGCGCGCTGCGCTTTGCGGCGGCGGAGCGCTACGACACCGAGCGCTCCGAAGTGCTGGCGACCTTGCAGGGCTTCGGGATCCTGACGCTGGACGTGCCGGCGCAGCAGTTCCCGGTGGCGCTGGCGAACCGCTATCTCGATATCAAGGCGGCGGGGCGGCTGTGATTACGGGCCGATCTTGAAAGCAAGACGCCGGCAAGGGATCTCCCCGCCGGCGCCTGCTTTGGATCGGTTGGCGTATGAACCCGCGGGTTCACCCATTGCCGGGATTCACTTTTCTTCCTTCTCCTTCTTCTCCCGCTGGGGCTGTGCCTTGCGTTCCTGAGGAGCCTTGGGCTCGCGCTGCGGCTGGGCTTTCGGCTCGCGCTGGGGCTGGACCTTTCGTTCCGGTTGGGCTTTCGGCTCGCGCTGGGGTTGGACCTTGCGCTCCGGTTGGACCTTGGGTTCACGCTGTGGCTGAACCTTGCGCTCCGGCTGAACCTTGGGCTCGCGCTGGGGCTGGACCTTGCGTTCCGGTTGAACCTTGGGTTCGCGCTGGGGCTGGACCTTGCGTTCCGGTTGAACCTTGGGTTCGCGCTGGGGCTGGACCTTGCGCTCCGGCTGAACCTTGGGTTCACGCTGGGGCTGAACCTTGCGTTCCGGTTGAGCCTTTGGCTCGCGCTCCGGCTTCATCTTGGGTTCTTCCTGAGGCTTGGTCTCGCGTTCCGGTTTCACCTTGGGCTCCTGCTGGCCCTTGGGTTCACGTTCCGGCTTCATTTTCGGGTCGCGTCCGGGCGTGGTGCCGGCCTTGGTGCCCGCGGGATTCCTGCCGCCGGTGGAATCGGTGTCGTTCATCGGCCGCGCCTTCGGCCGTGGCGGCGGGGCTTCTTCCTTGGCAAGCTGGGCGGCCTTCTTGCCCATGATCGGGGAGCGGGCGACTTTCACCTTGGCCGGCTGGAAGTCCTTGCCTTCGGCCTTTTCACGAAGTGGTCCGCCTTGCTTCTCGAGCTTCTTCCGCTCGTCGCGGAAGCTGCCCATTTCCTTGCGCTGGGCGACGATGCGTTCGCGTGCCGGTTGCTCGAGCTTCTTGAAGCGGGTTCCCGCGGCCTCGCTCTTTGCGAACTGCTCAAGCGGTGCGGCGACCAGGTAGTCGGAGTTGCGGCCCTTGAAACCGCGGCCGCCGTTCGGCATTTCCCGGAGGTCGGCCCAGGTCCTCGGCGGGCGGGCGTCGCGATTGTCGCGGAAGTAGTTGAAGTCATCCGAGCGGCGGCGGTCCCAGTCGCGATCATCGCGATGGCTCCAGCGCTGGTGGGCATAGATCGGATCATAACCGCGGTGCCCCGAGCTGTAGGAGTAGGAGGCGAAGAAGCCGCTCGTGCGATAACGGGGTTCATAGTAGTCGCCGTAGTAGTAGTGACCGTAGGACGGGCGGACGAAGAGATGGTCGGCCAGCAGGGCGAGGCTGATCACGGTGACCGGCGAGAAGCTGAAACCGGGCTGGCGGTACTGGCTGCCCCGGAAATGCACCGGGGCGAAGATCACCCCGCGGCGGGCCACCGAGTAATCCCAGTAGCCGTCGACATGGATATAACCGCGAGGGGTCCAGTTGTAATAGCTGGGCACGTAGGTCCAGTTGTCACGGAGGGGTTCCCAGTAGCCCGGGCTCCAACGGTAGCGGGATTCCGACCAGGCCCATTGTCCGGGGATCCACGAGTGATTCGAAGAAGGAGCTTCCACGTTGGGGCCGGCTTCAACGGACCGCGGGGGGGCGGGCAGGTAGCTCACTTCGGTGGTGCCGAGGTCTTCCCAGTAACCGGACACCCACTGGTAGCGGCTTTCCGTTTCATTCCAGTAACCGGGGACCCATTCGCGGTCGGGCGGGATGTTCCGCCAGACGCCGCTGATCCAAAGGAAGTCGTTCTGGTCCTCGTCCCAGGCCCAGTAGCCCGAGATCCAGGTGACATTGTCGCCTTCCAACTGCTGTTCCGGCGGCAGCTCGTCGATCAGCTCCGGCGGCGCCGTGTCGATCAGGATGCCGGCCTGGGGTTCGAAGTTGATCGAGGTGGCGAAGGCTTCGTGGACCGGGCCACGGGTAAGGATCTCCTGCTCCTGATCCTGTTGGCCCTGTTCCTGGGCACTTGCGATTCCAACCATCGGGGACAGCAAGGTGCCCCAGGCGGAGAATGCGGTGATGGTCGCCATCAAGGCGTATCGGGGTGAGTTCATGACGTGAGTGCTTAGCTTGTAGCGCTCCCATACGACGCCCCTCATCATGGGGAATTCAGGTTGATTCTGACACGGGCTGCAACCAGCTCCAGCTCAGTGAGCTGCCGACGCAAAGAAAGGGGCGGAGATCGGCCGGCGCCTCTCGTGGTGCTACGGCGTGGTTCTCCGCTTGCGGGCAGTTTGCACGGCCCGTCGGGAGAATCGCCTGACAAGAGCAGGCGTCAGCGGTAGTCGAGCTGGGCGGTGGCCGTCGCGTCTTCGCCGGACTTGAAGCGGATCCAGTAGGCGGAAAAGCCGTCGGGGAAGGCGTGCTCCACCGGTGTGCCGGCTTTGACCGGGAAGGTCTGGTAGGTGACCCAGTGGCCGCGGCCGCTGAGGTCGATTTCGGCGGTCAGGGTGGCGTCCTTGTCGGTGGAGAGAGTGAGCGACTTCTTGTCGTAACCGGTCATCAGGTAGGGATCGGAAACGGTGCCGGCCTTGACCTCAGTGTCCTTCCATGGGCCGCCCTGGCCGCGGGGCTTGCCCATGCTCCAGATGTCGTCGATGGCTCCGGCCCAAAGCGCGGCCTTGCCGTCGGCGGAGCGGATTAGGTGGGGGTTGTCGCTCGGGGCATCGGTGGCGATGCCGGTGATCAGGAAGAGGCCTCGAAACGAGCAGAAGTCGTGGATGCGGAGGTTGTGGGTGGCGACCGGGCGGACCTTGGCGAAGCCGCCGGCGTTGCGGGCGGGGAGTTCGTAGAAGGTGCCGTGGGCGTGGAAGAGATCGCGCTCGGTGGCGACCTCGCGGGCGGCACGGCTGTCGCCGAGCGGGCCGGCGGTGTCGAGGGAGGGGTCGCCCTTCGGCAGGCGCCAGCGGGTGCCGTCGTCATCGATGAACAGGACCGAGGCGGCGTCGGTGCGGATCACGCCGGCGGGGATCTTGGTGTTCTGCAGGGTGTGCTGGTGGAGCGCGGCGTCGGTGGTCGGCTGGAGGTTCAGCGCGGCATCGAGTTCGTAGCAGCCGGCGTCCTTGCCGTCGGCACCGATGGCGGCGAAGGCGAGGTTGCCGCTCTTGCCGTCGCGGGCGCGGATCAGGCCGCCGGTGAGGTTCGTGTCGCCGGCCTTGGCGATGCCGTTGAAGATTTCCGCGGGGGAAGTACTGCGTTCATCGAAGTTCGAATACTGGAAGGCGGCGGTCACGCCGGTGGCGTCGGTTTCCGGGGTGATGCGGATCCAGGCGCCGGCTTGTTCCGGGGTGAAGGCGAGCCAGCGGTGCGTGCGGGCGGGAACGGTGATCCGGGTCAGTGGCGACCAGGTGCCGTTGCCTTCGCGGTCCACCTCGAGGACGAAGCTCACCGGACCGGAGCTTGCGTGGTGGAGGTGGAGTCCGCGGCGGGAGTAGCCGGAGAACAGGAAGGGATCGGAGGCGGCGCCGGCTTTCACGGCATCGTCCAGCCAGACCGCACCGCGGCCGATCGCGGGGCCGAGCTTGTCGATGGTGGCGGGCTCGACGAACCAGAGGTTCGACTGGGAGCGGGGCGCGGCGATCTCGCCCTTGGCCTTCCGCTTGTTGAGGAACTCGGACTTGGCGGTGTCGTCGCAGCCGAAGACCACGCGGTCGTTCCAGCGGGCGAAGTCGCCGATGACCTTGAGGTAGTTCGAGCGCGGGGCGATGCCGGCGCTGTTCTTGGCGGAGAAGGATTTGGGGAACTTCCAGAAGGTGCCGTGCATGGTGGCGAGCAGCGGTTCGCCCTCACCGATCTCGCGGATGCGAGGCCACTCGGTGTTCCAGCCGTGGGCGCCGTCGTAGGAGTGGGAGCCCTTGGGCAGGCGGTAGGCGTGCCACTTGCCGCCGTCGAGCAGCATCAGGATGAGCGAGCGGTCGTCCCAGCCCATCGACCAGACGGGATCGGTGGCGGGGTTCTTGTTGCCGTGGATGCCGCCGGGGCCGGTGACTTCGGTGAACTGGTTGCGGCGGACGACTTCGAAGGTATCCGCCTTCCCGTCCCACGAACCGAGAACGCCGGACGGGGTTGTGGGGTTGGTCTTCGCGGCAGCGCCGGCCTCGCCGTTGTTGGCATAGATCAGGCGGCCGTGGCCGGAGTAGAGGCCCTTGCCGTGGTAGCCGGGCAGGCCGGAAAGGCGGCGGCCCTTGGCTTTGTCGTCATAGTGGCCGATCTGGCCCTGGTTGTCGGCGAACAGCTCGGTGACTTGCAGGGTCTTGACATCGACCTCGTAGATGCCCTCCTCCATCGTAGCGTAGTAGATCTTACCGGCGGGGTCGGTGAGGTGGCGGGCATTGCCGGTCGGGCGGCCGGGCATGGTGGAGTAGGGGATGGTGCGGACCTTGCCGCTGGCGTCGATCACGTGCGGCCCGATGAAGAGCTGCTGCGACTCGTCGTGGATCATCCGGTTGGCCGGGGTGCCGCCGATGGATTCCGGGCGGATGATCTGTTGGAGATCGGGAGTGATTTCGTAGAGCTTGTCGGATGAGCCGCGCGGCTGGTGGGGCGCGTAGGTGACGATCCACAGGCGGTCGGCCCAGGGGACCACGGCGCCGGTGCCGCATTCACCCTCGTCATTGAACATCGTGAGGTGCGGGTAGATGCCGGAGATCTGGCGGGGCTCGGCGGAAAGGGGGCTGGTCAGGAGGAGGGCGGCGAACAGGCGTGGGTTCATGGTGACGAAGTGGGATACGGCGGATTTCCGGGGAACTGTGCCGGGCGGGGTGAAGTGACACATTTCTTTTCCGGAATCCGCCGGAGGGCGATCCCGCTTGCCGGGAGCTGGAAGCCTGATTCCGCGGCCGGATGGAAAAACTTGTGGCACTTCATCCCGCCCGGAACACTTCTTCCGGTGGCTGTTCCTTCCGAATCCCCGGCTGATCCTTCCGGCGACCTGCTGCGCCGGATCCGGGCGCGGGGTCCCGGCTGGATGGATGATTTCGGCGAGCTGGTGCGGCTGAACGAAGGCTGGGTGCGCGGCTTCCTCCGATCCCGCATCCGCGACTGGGCGGCCGCGGACGATCTCGCTCAGGAGGTGTTCGTCACGGCCTTCCGTCGCGTGCAGTCCTTCAGCGGCGAGGCGGGCTTCGAGGGATGGCTGCGGGGAATCGCCGTCAATCACCTGCGGAACTTTCTGCGCAAGCGCCGCGAGCAGGCCATCGGCGGCAACGACGAACTGCAAGAGCTGATCGACCGCGGCGCGGAGTCGTTCCTGGCCGCTGCGGACGAGGGCGGCGCGCTGGAGGCCTTGCGGGAATGCCTTGGGAAGATCGACGGGCCGTCGCGCGAGCTGCTGGACCGGCGCTACGTGACGGGCAAGACCGTGCGTGAGATGGCGGCGGAGAGCGGGCGGGGGTACTCGGCGCTGACCATGCAGCTGCACCGGCTGCGCGAACTCCTTGCGGACTGCGTGCAGCGGAAAATGGAGGCGAGCGAATCATGAAAGGGGAGCCGGACGACATCGCGCGGCTGCTGGCCGGGGAGCTCGACGAGGAAGGGCGGCGCGCGCTTGCGGCGCGGCTCGCGGCGGATCCGGCGGCTTTGAAATCGGCCGGCGGCCATGTGCTGGTCGAGGGGCTGTTAGGCGTGGCCTTGGATGACGAGGTCTCGGCCGGACGGCGGCACGGGCGCTTGATGGAAGCGGTGCGGCGGGCGGACCAGGATGACTTTCTGGAAGGGGTGACGCGGCGGCTCCGGCGGCAGGCCTGGCGGAAGCGGATCACGGCGGTCGCGGCGGTGCTGGCGATCGGCGGGCTTTCCTGGCTGATGGTCCGGCCCGACGGGGTGGCCACGGTGCGGCGGCTGGAGACCGTGTCGTGGAGCGGCGTGACTTCGCTGGAGGAGGGTGCCGTTCTCCGCAAGGGCTCGCGGCTGCGCATCGAGGGCGGGCTGGTGGAGCTGGAGATGGGCGGGCGCGGCCGGATGATCGTCGAAGGACCGGCGGATCTCGAGTTGGTCAGTGGCATGGAGTCGCGGCTCCACCGCGGGCGGGTGCTGATGAGGGTGAACGAGTCCGGCCACGGCTACCGGGTGGAAACGCCGAAAGGCTCGGTGATCGACCTCGGCACGGAGTTCGGAGTCGCGGTGGGTGGCGATGAGCGGGTGGAGACCCACGTGCTCTCGGGCGAGGTCGAGGCGATCCCGGACGGCGGGCGCAAGGTGCTGCTCAAAAAGGATGACGCGCTGCTCTTCGACGGCGGGGATGGCACGCGCTTCAAGACCGACGGCGGATCGTTCTACACCGAGTTACCGCCGCCACGGAGCGGTCGTCCGGACTGGATCCGCTGGCCGATGGAGTCCGTGCGGGAAGGCCGCGATCGCGCCGAGGTCGGTGGCTTCGGCCCCGGGGCCTATGACATGCTCTTCAAGGCGGCGGACGGGGGGGCTGTGCCGGCGACGGTGGAAGGCGTCTTTGGATCGGCGGCGGAGTTCGATGGCAAGGGCGGCCATGCGGAGAGCGCCTTCCCGGGGATCGGCGGGCAGGAGCCGCGGACGGTGAGCTTCTGGGTGAAGGTTCCCGAGGATTTCAACGTTCGCGAAGGCTTCGGCATCCTCTCTTGGGGCAGCGTCGGGGCGGCGGACTTCGGACGAGCGTGGCAGATTTCGATCAACCCGCTGGAGAAGGACGGGCCGCTCGGACGCCTGCGGGTCGGCGCGCATGGCGGACAGATCGTCGGGGCGACCGATCTGCGCGACGGGCGATGGCATCATGTGGCCGTGGTGCTTTACCCGGCGTCGCGTCCCGATATCGGGAAGCATGTGCTCATTTACCTCGACGGACGGCTGGAGCCGATCTCGCGGCGGGCGCTTCATGAGCTGGACACGAGGATCGATGGTGCCGCGCACGGCGTGTCGCTGGGGCGGAACATCAGCCATCAGTCCGCGGAGCGCCAGCACGGTGGTTACTTCCGCGGCTGTCTGGACGAGGTGTTCATCGTGTCCGGCGCCCTTGGCCAGGACGAGGTGCGGCAGTTGATGGAGAGGAACGCGATGCCGCGTTGAGGCTCCGCCGGGCGGAAATTTCGGATTTCCGAAATGGTTGGAATGGGATTCAATGGCGCCACCTTGATCCAGATCTTCCCAACCCTGGCCCATCCCCTTTGGTTCGTGCCTGCCTTTTTGATCGGCGCGTGCATCGGGTCCTTCCTCAACGTCGTCATCTACCGCGTGCCGCTCGGCCTGTCGGTGAACGAGCCCAAGCGCTCGTTCTGCCCGAAGTGCAAGGGCGACATCCCGATGCGCCTCAACATCCCGCTGGTGAGCTGGCTGTGGCTCCGGGGCAAATGCAAGAACTGCCGGGCGCCGATCGCCTTCCGCTACTTCGGGGTCGAGTTGCTCACCGCGCTGCTGTTCACCGCGATCTGGGGCTTCCTCCGCTCCGCCCTGAACCTCGGGCCTTTCCTCCAGCTCGAAATGGCGGCGCTGCTCCCGCTGTGGATCATGGCCGCCTTGTTCATCGCGATCACCTTCATCGATGCCGAGCACATGGTGATCCCGACGTCCTTCACCACCGCCTCCACGATCGCCGGCCTGGCAGCGGCCGCGCTGTGGCCGAAGCTGCCGGACCTCGCGCTGTGGGCTTCCGGCGATCCCTTGCTGGCCGACGGCATCAAGCAGTCGGTGGTCGGCTGGGTGATCGGCTTCTGCGGGCTGTGGATGGTGGTCCGTCTCGGCAAGATGATGTTCGGCAAGAAGAAGATGGAGTTTCCCGCGCCGGTCGAGTGGCGCCTGGTCGAGCCGGAGAAGGACGAGGATCCGATCTGGTTCGAGATGAACGGCGAGCGCACCGGCTGGTGGGACATCTTCTTCCGCAAGACCGACCGGCTGGAGATCGAGGCCACCGAGGTCCGGGTGAACGGCGAGAGCGTGCCGGCCGGAAGGGTGATCATCCGCGAGGACGGGGTCGAGCTGCCGGGCGGGCGGATCGTGAAGATCGAGGAGTTGAAATCGCTCGACGGCAAGGCGCCGCGGGCGGTGATCCCGCGTGAGGCGATGGGGATGGGCGATGTCCATCTGATGGGCGCGATCGGGGCCTTCTTCGGTTGGACCGGGGTGTTCTTCAGCCTGTTCGCGGCGTCGGTCTACGCGATCGTGGCCGCGGTGCTCGGGCGGGTCGGCTTCGGCATGCGGCTGCCCTTCGGTCCCTTCCTGATCCTCGGCGCGCTGAGCTGGATGTTCGGTGGCTGGAAGATCGCGGAGTGGTACTTCGACAGCCTGTTAGGCGGGCTGTGAGTTGAACACCCGGTCCAGCGCGTCGATCAGCCGTTGCCTCAGCGGTGCGGCCTTCGCGGCGAGCCTTGCCTGCTCCCGTTCGTAATCGCGGCGGCCGTCCGCGGTCTCGATCCGCACCGGTTCGAGGCCGAAGGTCGCCAGGTCGTAGGGGCTGGCCCGCATGTCGAGGTCGCGCAGGTCCATCGCGAGCTCGAAGCAGTCTAACAGGAGATCGGATCCCGCCCACGGCATCGCCTTGAAGGCCCACTTGTAGAGGTCCATGTTCGCGTGGATGCAGGCCGGCTGTTCGAAGTCCCGGCGGCCCATCAGGGAAGGTTGCAGGCGGTTGAGCGGTTGGGCATCGGGGTGGAAGAAGCGGAAGGCGTCGAAGTGGGAGCAGCGCACGGGGCGCGACTCCACCAGCGCGTCGATCTCCGCCTGCGGCAGCCGCAGCGGGGTGGTGCCGGCGTGGCGGACCTGTTCGCCGCGATAGACCATCGCCCATTCGTGCAAGCCGTGGCAGGCGAGGATCGGCGCACGGTCGCGGGTGGCGGCCAGAAGTTCGCGCAGCCAGTGCAGGCGGGCCTTTTCCTTGTCGGCGAGCAAGGCGGGGTCGGCGAAAAGGGTGGCGCCTTCCCGGCGGTAAGGCGGCTTGGTCCAGCAGGCGGGCAGGGGATCGGCGGCTTCCAGCGCGATTCCGGCGGGTGGATGCCATTCCTCCAGCTTCGCGAAGGAGAAGGGATAGTAGGTGAAGAGGAAGTCCTCGACCGGATGCGGCTTGTTCGCGCCCCGCCGCTTCCTGGCGGAGATGGTCCATTGTTCCGCCCGGGCACGATGCGCCGCAACCCGCGACCGCCAGTCGCGGACGTCGAGCAAGGTGGCAACCGGCGCGTCGGACATCGCGGGGGGAGCGAATCACGGCGTCCCCCACTTTTCCAGCAAAGGCTCGCGGATGGAACCCGGAGACGGAATTGGAATCCGTGCCGCATTGACTCGCCGCATCCACGGCCGATAGGTTCCGCCCATTCATGAAGCGAAGCACCGCATCGATCCGCCCCGGAGGCATTCTCCGCTGGTCCACCGTTTGCATCCTGGCGGGCGTCGGCCTCACCAGCTGCGACCGCGGCTATGTGGCCACGCCGAAGGACGAGCAGATGGCCGAAACGCAGAAGCGGCTCGACGAGCTCGATGCCACGAAAACGAAACTGATGGCGGGCGAGCTGCCGAACAATTTCCATCTTGAGGGCGTCGGCTACTACCACGCCGCGGCCCGCGATTTCTTCCCCGAGCGCTACAGCGCGACCAGCACGCAGGGCTGGTTCGTCAACGGCAAGTGGGAGCTCAATCCCGGCCCGGACACGGTGGCCGACAGCCGCCCGACGCCGGAGGCCTTGAAGAAGGTCGAGGCCGCGCTGGAGAAAGAGCAGCAGCTTCTTGCCGGCCAGCCCGCGGGATCCTCGGGCGGCTCGGCGCAGGGAAACAGCCACGGCTTCGGAATGGGCAACGCGCTGATGATGTACTGGCTGCTATCCGGCAACCGCGGCTTCTTTTCGCCCGGAGCCGGTTTCCGCAACGCCACCTCCCAGGCTCCGGCTTGGCAGGGATCGGTCAACAATCAGCGCAGCGCGGTGAATTCCCACGCCGCCGCCAATCCGGGCTACCGCCGGATGGTCGAGCAGAGCCGTGCCAGCGGCACGCCGGTGCGCGCCGGCCAGTCGGTGCGCGGCGGCTTCGGCAACAGCCGCAAGGGCGGCGGATCCTCTTACGGCGGATGATGAAATCCCCGATCCGACTGGAAACCCGCGCCCCCCGGCCCGGCTGGCAGGAGCGCGTTGAGGCCGCCGGCCTGATCTGGCACGGTGCGGGAGGCGAGCCGTATTGGACCGAAGACCGCAACCTGGTCTTCACCCTCGAGGCCGCCGAAGTTCTTGAGGACTCGGCCAACGAACTCCACGCTCTGTGCCTTCACGCCTGCGGCGAAATCGTCCGCCGCGGCTGGTGGGAGCGGCTTGCCATCCCGGAGGCGGCGATCGGCATGGTGCAAACCTCGTGGCTGGTCGGCGACCCTGCGCTCTACGGCCGCTTCGACCTGGCGTGGGACGGCAGCGGCACGCCGAAGCTGCTCGAATACAACGCCGACACCCCGACCTCGCTGTTAGAAGCAGCGGTGATCCAGTGGCAGTGGCTCGAGGACGTCGCGCCGGAAAGCGACCAGCTCAATTCCTTGCACGAGGCCTTGGTCGAACGCTGGAAGACCTTCGCCGAGCCGAGTGTCCATTTCGCCTGCGTCTGGGACAATCTCGAGGACCGCCAGACCATCGCCTACCTCGCCGAGACCGCGGAGCAGGCGGGAAAAAGTGTCGAACTACTGGACATGTCGGAGATCGGATTTTCCGAGCAGGGACGCTTCACCGATCCGGATGAACGACCGATCGAGCGCTTGTTCAAACTCTACCCCTGGGAATGGATGGCGGAGGAGCCGTTCTTCGCGGAGATCGGCCAGGAGCGCGCGCGTTTCACCGAGCCGGCGTGGAAGATGATGCTCTCCAACAAGGCGATCCTGCCGATCCTGTGGGAACTCAATCCGGGGCATCCCCTGCTGTTGCCGGCCTTCGATTCGCGCGACGCGCTCGGCCAGGTCGAGCGTTGGGTCGAGAAGCCGTTCTTCGGCCGTGAAGGGTCCGGCGTCAGCGTCCATTCGCGCGGTCCCTGCCATTCGCCCGCGGAATCCGGCGGGCAGACGGTTTACCAGCAGCACGCTCCGCTGTTCCAGGCCGGTGGCCAGCATGTCGTTTGGGGCTTGTGGATGGTCGGCGACGAATGCCGCGGTCTTTCCGCCCGTGGCGACACTAATCCGGTCACCGGCAATCTCAGCCGTTTCCTGCCACATCGGATCGAAGGTTGAAGCAGAAACAAAAAACCTCTTGCACCGCATCGCGATCCGACTAGGGTGCCGCCCCGCACCGCAAGGTGCCACACAATCGCGGGATGGAGCAGCCAGGTAGCTCGTCAGGCTCATAACCTGAAGGTCGTAGGTTCAAATCCTACTCCCGCCACCTTTTTCTTTCGACGGCGCACTCGCGCCGCATAGGCTAATAACCAATCGGTTACGGGCCAAGGGTTGGTCAAAGTTGACACCCCCACCAGCGTCATGAGCGAGGCTGGTGACAAATTGGTGACAAACGCGGGTTCGGGACGTGCAAAGCGTTCAAAATCAAGGAGCCGCGCGACGCCCAAGAAGCAGGGGCCCTTCCAGAAGATCAAATTCGGCTCCGCCGTGGTGCCGATCTACCGCACGGAATCGAAGGGCCGGGTCCGCTTCACGCTGAGCTTTTACCGCGACGGCCGCCGCGTGCGCCAGGTCTTCAACGAGCTGGAGGAGGCGCGCAAGGAAGCCCTGTTCGTGGCGCAGCGGATCCAGTCCGGCATGCAGCACGTGACGGATCTCAAGCCGCACGAACGCGACACCTTCAAGGCGGCCGAGGCGATGCTGGGTGACTCCGGCATCCCGCTGGTCGCCGCGGTGGAGGACTACCTGCGTGCGCGCGCGTTGGCCGGAACCGAATCCCTGGCCGCCATGGCCGAGGAATACGGCAGGCTCTTCAAGAAGGTGGTCCGCCACTCCTCATCGGCCGAGGTGCTCAACGAGATGCTCAAGCAGCGCGAAGAGGACGGTGCGAGCAAGGCCTACCTGCGGCTGCTCAAGACCACCCTGACCCGCTTCACCGAGAAATTCCCCGACGATCTGGTGAACGTGGAGTCCCATCAGATCGACGCCTGGCTCCGCTCGCTCGATGTGGCGCTCTGCACCCGGAACTCGATGCTGCGCTGTATCAAGATCTTCTTCTCGTTCGCCCGCAGCCGCAATTACCTGCCGGACGAGCGGGATACCGCCGCGCAGAACCTCAAGATCGCCAAGGTGGTCACCGACGATAAGGACATCTTCGATCCGGAGACCATGGCGAAGCTGCTCCACCATGCCCCGGCCGATCTGATTCCGATTCTCGCCCTTGGAGCGTTTTCCGGGATCCGCATGGCCGAGCTGAACCGGATCCACTGGTCCGCGGTGGATCTGGACCGCCGGATCATCGAACTCCGCGCCGGCCAGGCCAAGACGGGTTCGCGCCGGGTGATTCCGATCACCGAGAACCTTGCAGCATGGCTTGAGCCGCTGGAGCGAAAGGGGAGGGTGGTTCCTTCGGTCAAAGCCCACCACCGCGCGGTTGCCGCCCATGCTGCTGCCCTCAAGATCCCTTGGCCGCGCAACGTGCTGCGCCATTCGTTCATCAGTTACCGGATCGCGATCGTGAAGAGCGCCGACCAGGTCGCCCTCGAAGCGGGGAACTCGCCCTCCATCATCTTCAAGAACTACCGGGAATTGACCACCGAGCAGGAGGCGGAGAAGTGGTTCGGGATCCTGCCCAAGGAAGGCCAGTGGGAGAACCGGGCGATGGTTTCCAAGCGGAAGCGCCGCGGGTAGTGATCCCGTTCAATCCGCGCGCCAACGAGGTCCTCGCGACGCGGAATGGTTTTGTGAGGGGCGGGAATACCGGCATCCCTTGCGCGGTCGGCACGTGCTCCTACGAGGCTCAAAACACTCAATTCGAGGCAGGGTAGGGGAGGGTTCATCCCCGCTGGCTGGATCCTGCGGGGAAAAACTTTCCGGAATCCGCTCCCTACGCGCCAGGTGGTAGTTGATATAGCATCTGTGCCGGACCGGATGGCGTGAAAATGGAAAGGCGGCTGTCTTGGCTCCTCAACTGGCTGACCGTATTTTCGGATTTCAATCTTCGCCGAGGGGTGATCGATGGTCGCGGGATGTTATGGGACATCACCTTTCCAACCTCTCGGCACCATGGATTCCGAAAGGAACCAGCAGGTCGCCGTCGCCGGCCGTGGTGACCGAATCAAGGCCGATCCCCCAAGTCGGGAATTCCCAGTCCGCGATGCCGGCATCGTCGGCGGCAAACAGCAGCGTTCCCGAAGTGCCGAGCAGGACGCCGTCGAGCCAGCGGAGATCCCAGGCACCCCAACCGATCGTCAAGGCGGGCTCGGAGACAAAGCGGGCGTCATCATCGAGCCGGTGTCGAACCACTTCGTCGCCAGCCGCCTGGAACAAGCGCCGTCCGCCAGCAGCCGCCGCGTGGGCATCGACACCCTCGAGCGAGTCGATGAGATAGGCGTCCCGCCCGTCGCATGCGCTTGCTTGCAGCGAGGAAGAGCCCTTGTCATCCCAAGTGCGCGAGTAGGCGAGGAAGCCGTTTCGATCCAATTCCGTCACCTCAAAGAGCGAACCGGGAAGGTCGATCGCCGGGCGGGGGGCGGCGGCACCGGCGGCAGGGACCTCGATGACCCGCACGGTGTGACGGAGCGCGCTGTTGGATCCGGAATACGGACTCGGCGTGGTGATCTCCTTGTCGGTCCACGAGTCCGCACCGATGACCACGATGCCATCGTTCGCGGCACGGCCTTCGGGCAGGGTGGTTTCGTTGGTGCCGAGGTCCAGCAGTGGGTCCGCGGACGGGCTGGCAGGAACTGTGACATCGAAAACGATCAGGCGGGGCTGGCTGCCGGAAGGCCAGCCGAAGCCGTGGTCGGCGATGAGGGGGGAAGTGGAGGCGACCCCTGCGACGGGCGCTTCAAGAGCCACCGGCAAGTCGATCACCGGTCCACCGCGCCACCAGAAATAGTACGGCTGGGACTCGAGGACAAGGCAGGGGCGGTTCGGCTGTGGCCAGAGCAGGTCACCGGTCTGGAGGCTGCCGGCGGTATCCGTGGTCACCTGGCAGGAGCCCAGGAGCGCCAGGGAGGGCAAGGAAGTGGCGTCATAAATGTCGAGGCTCAGAACGCCGCTGCCGGCGTGATACCAAGCCATGCGGTTCGCGCCCCCTCCGTTGTCCGCAGGCAGTTCCCGGACCACGTAGAGTTTGCCGTCGCGCAGGGCGGCAGCTAACACTTCGCCGTCACCGAGGGCGGTTTCGGAAAGCACCGCTTCCGGCGAGTTGCCCGGCGTCACCCGGGCGGTCGCCACGCCGCCGCCCCAGTAACTGCCGTTCTCGATCTGGACCAGGTGGTCACCCCATGCGAGGACGCGGTCCGCCGCCCACG
The DNA here is from genome assembly GCA_044372775.1 of Haloferula sp. Taxonomy (GTDB): domain Bacteria; phylum Verrucomicrobiota; class Verrucomicrobiia; order Verrucomicrobiales; family Akkermansiaceae; genus Haloferula. The sequence continues at coordinate 6,282 of JBIPNO010000065.1, read as the reverse complement.
CGAGCGTGACCTCTGCCAGCACCTCCGGTTGGTCGCGGTCGCTGGCATCGGCGGTTACCAGCTCGCGCTGCGAGATCGAAACCACCGACTGGCCGAGCATGGCGGCGCGGCGCGGCTCGAACGCGTGCTCGATGATGCCGCGCAGTCGCAGGTCGCGGGCACCGAGGTCGAGGTCCAGCAGTTGGATGTGGTTGGTGGTCCCGCCGGTCTCCCGGTCGAAGCCTGCCATCGGAACAAGCACGAGCCCTTGGTCGGGCAGGACCCTGAGGGCCTTTTCATCCCAGACCGATTCGCTATGACCGCCTGGCAGGTTGATGCGGCGCAACAGGGTGGGGGAGGCCGGGTCCGCGACGTCGAACAGCGACGCGGCGACCGTTCCGCCTTCCCAGCCGATCGAGAACAGCAGGTCGCCGACCGGTTCCAGGTGGGTGGACCACCCTGGGACTTCGAGGTGACCGGCGACCACCGGCGCGGCGGGGTTGGAAAGGTCCACCACCCACAGCGGGTCGGTCTGGAGGAAAGTCACGATGTAGGCCTTGTTGCCGGCGAACCGGGTCGCGTATAGGGTTTCACCTTCGGCCAGTTCCAGCTGGCCGAGTCGGCTTCCGGAGGCTGGACCATCGGCTTGGAAATTCTCCAGCACGGTGACGGGCGACCATACGCCGCCGGTGGAATTCCGCTGCGAAATCACTGTCAGCACGTTGTTGCTCCACTGGATCTTGAACTTGTCCGTGACCCTGCCTTCGGTTCGGACCGGACCCGCCGTCAGCCGGGTGGCTCCGTCGGTTGCCAGCCGGAACACGTGGACGTCGGAGACATTCCACTCGCCCGCGGGAGTCACCGAAAGTGCGAGCCAGCCGGCTCCCGAGGCCACCACCGGCGAGCCGCCGCTCACCACCGTCTCGCCGGCCGGCAGAGGCTCGGCACCCGGCTGGATCAGCCACTGGGAAAGCGTGGTGTTGAGCAGGTTGCCTGTGGCATGGATCCAAGATGAGGTCAGGAGGAACAGTCGGTTGTCGGCGAGGCGGCTCTCCGCGAGGTCACCTTCGACGGTCTTGCGGTGCTCGATCTCCGCGCTCCCGCCCTCGATCCTCACCTGGTGGATGACCGTCTGGCCGTAGCCGCCATCGCCGCGGGCCAGCAGCAGGACGTGGCGCACCGGACCGCTGCCGGGCATCAGGTAGAGATCCTGCCCGACCGCCGGCAGCCGCAGGGTGGCCAGCAGACGGGGATTTGCGGGATCCGCGAGGTCGATGACTTGCAGGCCGCGCAGCTGGTTGAAGTAGTAGACCGTCGTGCCGTCTGCCTTCCAGATGTCGGCTTCCTCGGGAATGGGCTGCGGTCCGCCGCTGCCTTCGCCGGCAGGCGTCGCGGTGGGAGTGAGGAAATCGACTGCTAGGCCGCGCAGGGCGTTGGAGCTTCCACGGTAGCTCGGCTCGAAGCTGCTCCGTCCCTGATAGAAGGCCGCCGGGAACTTCCCGCGAGGACCGTTGCTCGCCGCGGCGACGATGGCGCGCAGTCGTAGCCGCTTGCCCAGATCGGGCAAGGCGATCCGCATGGTGCCGGGTGCCGCATCCATCGTCAGCAGATCGCTCCAGCCGTCGCGCATCTGGTGACGTTGCACCGTCACCGCTCCGCAATTGACGGGCACTGTGACGTCGAGCGCGCGCCGGTCCGCGGTCGGCTTCGACTTCAGCACCCTGACCCGCTCCGCGGCCGAAGCTCCGGCTGGCAAAAGCGCCACCAACAAGGCAAAGACGAGACAGGCCCATCGTGAGAAGCCGGTGAGGAAATGAAAACGGGGATGATTCATGGCTGGGCTTGATTGATTTCTTTGGGGAAACTCCCGCAATGCTCTGCCGGATGGCGCTCCGCGCCGCCTGACACGGCGAAAGAAAGGATGGATGCCGCCGCGTGACGAGGAGATTTCCATCCCCGCCCGCATCGGATCGCCGCACGGCGCGAAGCATGACGCACGGGTGGCCCGTTTCTTGGAAAATGGTGTGCTCTCCGGAAACTCGAGCTTCTGCTATGTGAGTCGCAGCCACGAGTCTGGTTTGACTCTCCAAGCCCTACCTTGAGCTGACCACCGAGGACGAGGCGGACAAGTGGTTCGGGATATTGCCCAAGGAAGGGCAGATGGAGAACACCCTCGTTTGGGACAAGAGGACCGGGCGGATGACACTCAACGGCCGGGTGATCGCGAAGTGAAGGCTTGTCCCATCCACGCGCCAACGAGGTCCTCGCGACGCGGAATGGTTTTGTGAGGGGCGGGAATACCGGCATCCCTTGTGTGGTCGGCACGTGCTCCTACGCGGTTCCAAACGCTCAATTCGGGGGAGGGAAGGGGAGGGGCATCACCGCTGGCTGGATCCTGCGGGAAAAAACTTTCCGGAATCGGGACCCTACGCCCGCGGTTGTCCTATCCCCCCTCGTTAGCTGCGAATCCTGCCGACCCGGCATGGCCGAAACTGATGAGCTGCTCGCTCCCACGAACTTCCCACACCGTCACCTCTCATCGGCGAGTGATCGACCACGGCGCCCCCCTCCCGGCCGCGGAAGCTTGCTCGCGGTGGAGGCGATCCTCATGGAAGTCGGCCTGCCGGCGCGGTCGCCCGCCTTTGTCCCTGGGCCGGACCGCGACGTCCCGGCCATCAACGCCCGCGCTTTTTGGTCAACTTCGCAGGCGGGCCATCCGCTCTTCCGGCCGCGGCTTGGCGATCATCCCCGGCAAGTCAAACCGGAAGGAGCAGCGGTTCTGTATCCCTGAAATCGGCAGACAGCGCCGGGTGGCGGAGAACTTCTTCACGACGATCAGGCGATACCGCCGCGTCAACACACGCTACGACCGCCTTCCCGAAATCCTCATGGCGTTTGTAAGCCTCGAATCCTTAGATGATTCGGGCCGATCTTGGATTGGTCCACCCTGGCTTTGTCTTCGTGACGTTCCTTTGGACTTCAGGTTCCTCCCGTTTCCCTGCACCCCAACTTCCAACTCCCGTAAACCATGCCCGAACCTTTGAGACGCATGCCGCTGTGGCTGGTCGCCCCGGCGCTGCTCGCCGTAGCCTTCTTTATCATGGTGCTCGGGCCCGGGCGCACGGAGGGCCACGCGGCGGAGAAGCCGATGACCGATGACTGGAAGCTGCGCTATTTCGGAAACCTGGCCGTGGCGGAAGAGGACGATCCGGACCGGGACACGCTCAGCAACGTGTTCGAGGCGGAGATCGGGACCGACCCGACGGCTGAGGACAGCGACAAGGACGGGAATCCCGACTGGATGGGAATTGCGAGTTATCTCTTCCAGGAGAAGTGGCAGGAGCCCGACGGCTGGCCGCTCCACGCGGCGGACCGGCGGCATGAGTTCAACCGGCCCGGTGGAATGCAGTTCTTCAATCACGGGGCGAAGGCCGACTCGACGGGCGGCAACGCCTTCCACCAGCGGCTCCGCGGTAAGCTGACCGCTCCGGTGAGCGGGGATTACGAGTTCTGGATCGCGGGCGACAACGGCTGCGAACTGTGGCTCGGAGTCGACGGCAGCCGCTTCGGAGCCCGCAGGGTGGCTGGACTACCCCACGGGAACTCGCGGACGCAGCCGGACGAATGGGAGAAGTATCCCGGTCAGAAGAGCGCCAAGGTCACCCTCGAAGCGGGGCGCGCGTACTATCTGGAGATCCTCCACCGCGACTTCCGCGGCTACGACCACGTCTCGCTCGCCTGGAAGCCTCCGGGCGGGGTGCGGGAACCGGTGCCGGCTTCGGCGCTGCGCTCGCTGGTCGTGGATCCCGAAGACCGTGACGATGACGGGATGCGGGATGCCTGGGAAATCGCGAATGGCCTGGTGGTCGGAACCCACGATGCGATGGAGGACCCGGACGGCGACGGGATCGTAAACGTGCTTGAGCACGATGCGGGCGGCGACCCGCAGGATCCCGCGGCGATCGGCGGGCTGCTGAGCTGGTCGCGCTGGGATTGGCCGGGAACGCCTGCGGATGCGGAGAAGTTCATCGCGGCCGGCGGACCTTCGCGCGATCCCGTCCATCGCGACGCCCTGGCGGGATTCAAGCTGCCGCGGGGGACGGGCACCGGGACCATCGACCGGCTTTACGGCACGCTCACGGCCCCCGAAGACGGGATCTACTCTTTCTGGCTGACGGGGAAGGTTCCCGCGATCCTGTCGCTCTCGACCGATTCCCACGCCTTCAACAAGCGGACGATTGCCCGCAACGCCCATCTCCGCAGCGCGACGAACATCGTCTGGCAGGGCAACACCCACAGCGTCCGCTCGATCCCTGTCCGCTTGAAGAAGGGGGAAATATACTTCATCGAGGCACTGCTGCCATCGATCACGACCTATCCTCCTTTCGGGGTTTCTTGGACACGGCACGCTTCGGATTCCTGGTCCGACGGTGGCCTAGCGGAAGGGGTTTCCGGGACATGGTCGGAGCAGGAGGGCTCGACGGTCGCCCGTGTCGCCGGCATCGGCGGATTCGGCGGCACTTCCGGCGACACGATGGCTTTCCGGCATGTTGAGGTCGAAGGCGCTGCAGAGGCCATCGGGCGGATGGGCTCCTTGACCACTCTGCCCAAGGGCTCCGGCGGTGGCCTGATGCTGCGGGAGTCGCCCGATCCCTTCGCGCCCTTCGTCGCGGTGACCTTCGACGCACGGCGCAAGATCGTCTTCCACAGCCGCGTGAAACCCGGCGAGCCGGTGAAGTCCGTGGAAAGCACGCGCTCCCTTGCCGGCACCCTGCGGCTGAAGGAATCCCTGTGGCTGAAGGAATCCCTGTGGCTGCGGCTGCGTGCCGACGGGAAGGAATGCCATGCCTTGTGGTCGGTCGATGGCGTGACATGGAATGACGCGGGGAAAGTCGCGCTCAAGTTCGGTGAGCGGACCATGGCCGGCCCGGTGGCTTGGGGCGCGGCATCTAAGGCGCCGGTCGAGGTGAAATTCTCCGATCTCGTGGTCGATGGTCTTTTCGGGTCCGAGCCGGTTCCCGCGAAAGTCCTCGCCACCGCCGGCCCCGATCCGGAGGACACGGACGCCGACGGCCTGCCCGACGCGTGGGAGCGGCAGCACGGAATCGATACGGCGATCGGCAAGGGTCCCGACGGCGCGGGCGGCGATCCGGATGGCGACCGGCTCAGCCATGCCCGCGAATTCAAGCTCGGCGGCGATCCGCGGAAAGCCGGCGGCATCCCCGGCTATCTCAGCCGCGAGCGCTGGGACGGCATCCCCGGCAGCCGGGTCTCCGATTTGGTCGATCACCTCAAGTTCCGGGGCAAGCCCGACATCTCCGACCTCATCCCACGGCCGGACCTCGAAGGCGGGGTCGATTCCAACTACGGCCAGCGGATCCGCGGAACCATGCTGCTAGGAACTTGCTTTCTGCGGGAGGCTCGTGAAACAGCCGTTGGGGCGGACCGGAGGGCGGGGAAAAGGGGGTTGCGGGGGGAAAGGGGGCTAAAGAGGTGTTTCGGTGCGTCGGTGGCCGGTGTTTCGGAAAGAAAAGTTCCCATTCCCCGCCGGGACCTGGCGGGATTGGGGGCTTTTGGAGGGAAAATCATCGCCTCGAAGCGTAGCCTTCTGGTCCGCCTTGCCAAGATGGTTTTCGGCAGCGGCTTTTTGGCAGTCGGGCGGGCGGAATCAGAACTCGTCGAGAACCAGGGTTCGGCCGTCGTCCAATCGAATCTCGGCTGGCTGCCACCCGGGGCGCTGGTCGAAGCCATCGGGATCTGGATTGGATGGATTCCGCGGACGATTGAACCAGTCGAGGTTCGGTTCGTCATCGGGGATCCATTCCTTGATCGCCAGCCAGGGCGGCTCGATCGGCTCCATGGTGTGGATGTCGAACGGGGGCGGTGGCGGGCGAGGGAGCTGGATCAGCCCTTCCCAAAGGCCATGGAGGCGGAGGAAGAATTGGATTTCCTCGCGGCTGATGACTTGGCGGACGGGTTTTAGGGTTCCCTTGCAGCAAGGGCACTCCAGAGGATCGCCGCCCCATACCTGGAGAATCAGGTCGCGCCAGAGGGGGCGCATGTCGCGGGCGGATTGTTTGGGAGGCGCGGGGATGAGGAGGATTTCCGATTGATGATGGCGGATTTCCGGTTGTTGATTTGGAAAGGGTGCCGGTGGCCGGATGATGTGGTCGGGTATGGGTGAGGTGAGGCCGCGGGTCTTGTTGGAATAGACGCCGTAATAGCGCACCGTTTGCTGGCCTTTGGGCGGGAGGTGGAGCAGCGCGGCGGCGATGAAGTCGGGGGCTTTGAAGATCTCGAAGT
>JBIPNO010000020.1:0-98424 GCA_044372775.1 Haloferula sp. | reverse complement strand
CCACGGGAGAAGGCGCTGGAGGTGCTGGCGCGCGGCGGAAAATTGTCCCAAGCGGACTACCTCCGCTGCAAGGTCCGCTACTTCAGCGACGGCGCGGTGATCGGCGGGAAGGCCTTCGTGGACGAGATGTTCGCCGCTTTCCGCAATCGCTTCGGGCCGAAACGCAAGGACGGCGCCCGGCCGCTGCGGGGCCTGGCCGGTGACTCAAAGGAGGAGCGGCTTTTCAACTTCCGGCAGCTCCGCACCGGAGTCTTCGGTTAGAAACCCCGAAAGGGCCGGCACGAAAGTTGCCGGAATTCGCCATGAGTGCGGCAGTTCGGAACGATTCTGCGAGTAGTATCATGCCATCCCGCGGATTCGTGGCGGCCCCGCGTTCCCGTGACCGGCGGACATTCCGTCATTCCACTCTTCTTCTCCTCTCCCATCGTGCCTTCCTGCCTCACAACCCTCGCGTCCCTGTCTCTCGCCACCATCGCGGCAGCCGCGCCACTGCCGGGAACCCCGCCGAACATCGTGATCATCCTGGCCGACGACCTCGGCTACGGCGACCTCGGCAGCCAGGGGGCCAAAGGGATCAAGACCCCGAACCTCGACGACCTGGCCCGCGAAGGCCTGCGCTTCACCGATGGACACTCCCCGGCCTCCGTCTGCACGCCGACCCGCTACTCGATGCTTACCGGTCAGTATTCCTGGCGGCAAAGGGCCACCGGGCTCGACAATGGCGTGGCCGCCGGGGACTCGCCGCTCCTGATCCCGACCGATGCCGTCACGCTGCCCGGACTGCTGAAGGCGGCCGGCTACCGGACCGGTCTGATCGGCAAGTGGCACCTGGGCTTCGGCACTTCCAAGCCGGACTACAACCAGGACCTCAAGCCCGGACCGCTGGAAGTCGGCTTCGACGAGTTCTTCGGCATCCCCGCCACCAACGACCGCGTGCCGACCGTCTTTGTCCGGAACCACCGGGTGGTCGGGCTCGATCCGAAAGACCCGATCGCCTACACCTACCAAGATCCCGGCAAGGACTCCCCGATGAAAAAGTACGCCGCCGGCCGCGGTCGCATCGGCTGGACCAGCGGCGGCAGGTCGGCCTGGTGGAAAGACATCGACATCGCCGACACCCTGACCGGCGAGGCGGTGAAGTTCATCGACCGGAACCACGCCAAGCCCTTCTTCCTCTGCTTCACCCCGCACGACGTCCACGCCCCGACCATCCCTCACCCGCGCTTCGCCGGCACCAGCGGTCTGGGACCGCGGGCCGACATGGTCCATGAACTCGATTGGTCCGTCGGCGAACTGCTCAAGACCCTCGAGAAGCACGACCTCGAAAAGAACACGCTGGTGATCCTCTCCAGCGACAACGGAGCCTACAGAACCGAGGAGGGCGAGCATCGTCCGAACGGCCCGTGGAAGGGCGAAAAATCCCACCTTTGGGAAGGCGGCCACCGGGTGCCCTTCCTCGCGAAATGGCCGGACCGCATCGCGCCGGGAACCTCCTCCGCCCTGGTCAGCCTGGTCGACCTCCCGGCCACCGCCGCGGCAGCCATCGGTCAAACGCTTCCTTCCGGGGCCGCGCCCGACAGCTTCAACCTGCTGCCCCTGATGACCGGCAAGAACCGCGACGCCGGCCGCGACCACCTGGTGCTGATGAGCGGCAAGGGCGACCTTGCCATCCGCCAGGGACCGTGGAAATACATCCCCGACCTCGCCACCGCCAATGGCTGGGCTTCCTGGGCCAAGCCCGGCAAGAAATCCCCCGCGAAGCCCGGCCTCTACCACCTCGGCGACGATCCCGGCGAAACGAAAAACCTCCACGCCTCCAAGCCCGAAGTCTCGAAGCGCCTCGCCGCCCTTCTCGAAAAAGTCAAAGCCACCCCCGTCACCCGCCCGCAATGAAAACCCGTCCCGCATTCCTCCTCTTCTCCCTGTCCACCCTCGCCCCGCTCTCCGCGGCGGTCCGGCTGCCCGCGCTGTTCTCCGATCACATGGTCCTCCAGCGCGACGGCTCCGTGCCGGTCTGGGGCTGGGCGGATCCCGGTGAAGCGGTGACCGTGAGCATCGCCGGCCAAAAGCAATCGACCAAGGCCGGGGCCGACGGCAAATGGTCGCTCAAGCTCGACAAGCTCGCCGCCACCGGAGCGCAGACGATGACCGTCAAGGCCAGCAACGAGATCACCATCAACGACGTGCTGGTCGGCGAAGTCTGGCTGGCTTCAGGCCAGTCGAACATGCAGATGCAGGTCAACGGCGTGAACAACGCCAAGGGCGAGATCGCCAACGCGAAGTTCCCCGAGATCCGGATGTTCTCGGTGGTGCGCAAGACCGCCGAGACGCCGCAGGAAGAATGCGAGGGCAAGTGGGAAGTCTGCTCGCCAGAGACCGTCGCGCGTTTCTCCGCCACCGCCTACTTCTTCGGCCGCGATCTCCATCAGAACCTCAAAGTGCCGGTCGGCCTGATCAACTCCTCATGGGGCGGCACGCCGATCGAAGGCTGGACCAGCGTCGAAGCCCAGCAGACGCTACCCGCGCTCGCGCCGTCGCTTGAGAATTGGAAGAAGCGGGTCGCCGCGCCCTTCGACGAGAAGCAGGCCAAGGCCCGCCACGCGAAGCAGATGGAAGTCTGGAAGAAGCAGAGCGAGAAGGCGAAAGCCGAAGGCAAGCGCCCGCCGCAGCAACCGCGGCTCGTGATGTCCCCGCGCACCCAGCCCGGCCGCCCCGGCAACCTCTTCAACGGCATGATCGCCCCGCTGGTCCCCTACGCGATCCGCGGCGCGATCTGGTATCAGGGCGAAGGCAACGCCGGACCCGCCGCCAAGCTCTACACCGATCAGCTCCCCCTGATGATCCGCGACTGGCGCAAGCGCTGGGGCCAGGGCGACTTCCACTTCGCCAGCGTGCAGTTGCCCGGCTTCAAGAAGCCCGTCGACGACCCCGCCGCGCCGAGCGGCTGGGCCTTGATCCGCGAGGCGATGCTGAAATCCCGCTCGCTGCCGAACACCGGCACCGCGATCGTGATCGATGCCGGCGACGCCAACAACATCCACCCCAAGGACAAGCAGACCGTCGGCAAGCGGCTCGGCCTGTGGGCGCGTGCCAATGTTTACGGCGAGAAGATCCCCTCCTCCGGCCCGCTGCCCGCCGGCCATGAGGTCAAGGGCGGATCGATCGTGCTCAAGTTCACCCACACCGACGGCGGCCTGAAGTCGAAGGACGCCGAGCTCAAGGGCTTCGCCATCGCCGGTGAGGACCGCAAATGGGTCTGGGCCACGGCGAAGATCGAAGGCGAAACCGTCGTCGTCTCCAGCCCGGAGGTGAAAGCCCCGGTCGCGGTGCGTTACGCCTGGGCCGACAATCCCGTCGCGCCCCTGACCAACGGTGCCGGCCTTCCCGCCTCGCCGTTCCGCACCGACGATTGGTAAAATCGCCCGCCACCGGGCATCCCGGATTTCGTCCGGCAGGCGGCGGCGCCACCGGAAGTCCAAAGCTGACCGACGATGTCCGACGAAACACCCATCGAACCCCGCGCCGCCGATTCCGACGGCCGCTTCCTGCGGCTGTTCGTCCAGCACGAACAGGCGCTGCGGGCCTATGCGCGGGTGATGGTGCCGACCTGGGACGCCGTGGACGAGGTGATCCAGGAAGCCAGCGTGGTCATGTGGCGGAAGCTCGACCTGCTGGATTCCCCCGACAATTTCCTGCCCTGGGCGAAGGTGATCGTCCGCTTCGAGGCCCTCCGTGCCCGCCGCAACTTCGCCCGCGACCGGCTGGTCTTTTCCGAGGAGCTCCTCTCGATGCTGGCCGACGAAGCCGCCGAGACCGAAGACGAACTGCTCGCCCGCGAAAAGCAGGCCCTCGAGCGCTGCTTCCAGCGGATGAGCCCCGCGCATCGCGAACTGGTGCTCGCGCCCTACGCCGGCGGCGGTCGCGTCAAGGAGCTTGCCGAACAAGCCAACCGCAGCGTGAACAGCCTCTACAAACTCCTCGGCCGCCTACGGGCCAAGCTTCAGGGCTGCATCGACCAGGATCTTTCCCGCCGCGTTGGCACGGGCTGATCTTCACGCCTGCTCCCACGACATCTCCTCACCATGAAGCGCGATCCTCAGGAACCCGATCCCACGGCCTCTTCCGATCGGGAACGGATGCACCGGCACCTGCTGGACGATCTCACCCCGGATGAGTTTCATCTGTTAGAGAAGGATCTGCTCGGCTCCCGGGAGACCCGCGCCCGCTACCTTCAAGCCGTCCGCACCGACGTCGCGCTGCACGGCGAGGCGACCCGCGAAAGCGACCCGGTGCCGGTATCCGCGCCCGGCCGCCGCTGGCTCCCCGCCGCCGGCATCGCGGCCCTCCTGGCGATGACTTCCATCGCGCTGTGGCAGAGCTTCCGCCCCGGCACGACATCCATCGTGGAGGTCGCCGCCACGAAACACTTCGCCTCGCTGGTCGACCTCCGCGACTGCCGATGGAAATCCCCGCCGGGAATGGCCGAGGACCAGCGACTGACGACCGGCATCATCGAGTTGGAATCCGGCATCGCGATCATCGACTTCGACGGCGGCGCGCGCCTCGCCCTGCAAGGCCCCGCCACCCTCGAGCCGCTCGGCCCCAAGTCCGCGCGCCTTCACCGCGGCAGTGCGACCGTGCGCTGCGATGACGGCCTCTACAGCTTCAGCCTGCTCACCCCGACCTCGACCATCCTCGACCTCGGCACCGAGTTCGGCGTCGCGGTCGAGCCCGACGGGACCTCGGAAGTCCACGTGCTCGATGGCGAGGTCGAGATCGCCGATCCCGTCGGCCGGGAGCATCAGGGCACCATGTTTCTCAACACCGGCGAAACCGTGCTGCTCACCGCGGACGGTGAGAACCAGAAGCTCAACGCCTCCACCAAGAGCTGGGTTCGCGATTACACCACGCCGGCCGACCGCGAGGCGCAGTCACTCCCTCCGGAAGTTTTCGCGCGGGATGTCTTTCCAGTCGATCTCACCGGCGACAAACGCTTTTCCCTCGGCACCGGCTGGAAGGGCGCCTGGTGGCAGGCGACCAAGGGACCGAAAGGCGACCACCGCTTCGTCCCGCAGGCTCCGCTGGTCAAACGCGACGGAAAGGACGGCATGGCCCTGCTCGTCGGCGGCGGCGTTGAAGTCCGGCGCTCGCTCACGGAAGCCATCGACCCCACGAAGGCGCGGACCTGCTACTTCGGATTCTCGCTCCACCGGATCAACCCGACCCAGCGCGACAAGAGCGGCAAGCTCAGCGAGGCGATGGTGCTCTTCCGCAGTTCGAAGGACCCGACCTCGATGCTCGGCATGGCGCTCAGCGGCCGCAACCACTGGGTGGTCACGGAACCAGGCGGCTGGGAGCGATCGGAAATGCCCGCCCGCGGGACCGGTCCGTATTTCGTGGTCGCCAAAGTCGAGTTCGATCCGCGACGCGGCAACCGGGTCTCGATGGCCGGCTTCGAGGATATTGCCGGCGTCCCTTCGGAAGAACCGGCGCAGTGGGAATTCGTCACCCGCCGCCAGCTCGCGGAAACCACCGTGCCCTTCGACGTCATCGCCCTGCAGGCACGCCAGACCGCCTTCAAGTTCGGCGAGTTCACCTTGGGCAATTCCTGGCAAGCGGTCGTGAATCCGTCGTCGGTCACCCGCTAGCCTCACGCGTCCTGAATTTCCGGCAGGTCGCGATCCAGCCGGAAGTCGTGATGATAGAGGCGGCACCGCTCCTCGCCCCGCTTCAGTCCGAGCCCGCATCGTGATCTACTCCACCACCCCGCTCACCTCCGGCTCATGGGAAGGCTTCCAGTTGCTTTCCGCTTTCGGCGGGTTCGACACCGCCCCCGGCCAGGCCATCGGCGTGCGCTTCCGCCACACCTCGCTCCTTCACCATTGAAACGCCCTCTCCTGATCCTGCTGCTCGCCAGCACCCTCGGCACCCCGTTGCAAGCCGTCACGGTGAATGCCGATTTCAGCCGCGACATCGTCAACGGCACCAATCCGGGCTCGAACCCCGCGCCCGTGCTCTACGCCGCCACCGGCCCGGCACCCGATCCCGGCACGCTCTGGAACGACCTCCAGATCCCCCTCGCCACCACCGGCGACAGCGGCGCGAACAGCATCATCCACCCGCTCCAGTTCGATGACCTGGTCGCCTCCGACGGCTCGCCCACCGGCATCGACATCCAGTTGACCAGCGGCTTCAGCGGCGCCTTCAACAGCACCGCCGCCCTGGGCAGCAGCGAGGTCTCGCTGCAGAACGACCGCGTCTTCCCCAATCTCGGCAACCTCGCAACGCTCAAGATCCTCGGGCTCGATCCGGCAAAAAAATACAGCCTCTTCCTCATCGGCTCCGGCAACTTCCCCACCGCCTTCACCATCAACAGCGTCACCAGAACCGCCGCCGGCACCCCCTACGACGGCGCTTGGACCGAAGGCGGCGAGCACGTCAGCTTCACCGGCCTCAGCCCCGGCCCCACCGGAGAAATTTCGATCGGCATCCAGGACGGAACCGCGCCCATCGACAGCTTCGGCGTCCTCGCCGGACTCCAGATCGCGGAGATCCCGGTCAACTTCCTCTACCCCGACAGCGCGGCTACCACCGGCGGCCAGTTCAATGACTCCTACCCGCCTTCCAACCTGATGAACGGCGGCTTCACCGGTCCCGCCGATACCATCAGCACCGTCACCAACTACCTCGCCGCGAACAACAACCACGCCACCGCCAGCGGCACCGTCGCCAACTTCAACCTCACCTTCGGTTTCGACGCACCCGCGCGGATTTCGGCGATGCACGTCTGGAACTACACATGGCGCAATGGCACCAGCGGCACCACCGCCTACAACAACGGCGTCAATGCTTACACGCTGACCTTTTACGACGGCCCCGGCGCCACCGGCTCGGTCGTCGGTCCCGTCCACAGCGGAAATCTGGTCCGCGCCCAGTTCAACGCCCTCAACTCCGCCCAGACCGTTTACTTCCCCGCTCCCTACGCGAACGTCCGCTCGGTGGTCATGCGGGTCCTGTCGAACTTCGGCGTCACCTCGTTCACCGGCATGAACGAGCTCGCCTTCGACGGCACCACCGGCGGCAGCGCTCCCGCCATCACTTCCTTCACCGCCTCCGCGCCCTTCGTTCAGCGCCCCGGCACTCCAACCCTCAACTGGTCGGTATCCGGCGACATCACCTCACTCGTCATCACCCCCGGCATCGGCGACGTGACCGCGCTCACCAGCGGTGGCAGCGGCAGCATCCCCGTCTCCCCCCTGGGAGAACAAACCTACACCCTGACCCTGAACGGTTCGATCCAACAGAGCGTCTCGGTCGTCGGCCTCCCGCCCAAGGAAAAGCTCCACCTCTACCTGCTGATCGGCCAGTCGAACATGCAGGGTGCCGGCGCACCCTACAGCGCCTCGCTCGACGCGCCCGATCCCCGCGTGATCAAGTTCGGCAGCCGCAACGGCATGGAGCAACTCTGGGTCAAGGGATCCCATAACCTGACTTCCCTCGGGACCACCAACAGCGGCATCGGCATGGGCATCGAGTTCGGCAGGTCCATCCTCGCCGCGCAGAGCGATCCCGAAATCGTCGTCGGCATCATCAACCACGCCATCGGCTCCTCCGCCATCCAGTGGTGGGCCCCCGGCGTCATCAACAACAAGCAGGTCAACCCGGTCACCGGCCAAAACCACAAGCTTTACGACGAGGCCGTCCAGCGCGTTGCCGACGCCTCGGAACACGGTGTTCTCAAGGGCGTCCTCTGGCACCAGGGCGAATACAACTGCGGCAGCAACACCGACCCCGACTCCGACCCCGCCGGCTACGCCGCGCGCCTCCAGGCTCTCGTCTCCAACCTCCGCGCCAGCTTCGGCAATCCCGCCCTGCCCTTCGTCTGTGGCAAGTTCGTCCCCGCCACCTGGACCTACGCCGACGGCAGTCCCGGCGCCTTCACCGGCCTGCCTTTCCGCACCACCGTCGAAGCCGCCCTCGCCGACCTGCCGAACCAGCGCACCAACACCTTCTGCGTCGACAACAACGGCCTCCGCGGCCGCTCCGACCAGCTCATCCATTTCGACTCCTACTCCCAGCGCCTCCTCGGCCAGCGCTACGCCGCCGCGATCAACGGCTTTTACTCGGACCCGCACCTCCTCTACCTCGGCGGCTTCCTCACCCCCGCCCAGCTCGCCCAGCCGCAGTTCACCGACCCCGTCGGCGACATCGACGGCGACGGCCTCGCGAACCTGTTGGAGTACGCCTTCGGCACCGATCCCTCGCAGCCCCAAGCCAGCTCCCCGGTCACGCTCTCGACCGTCAGTGTCCCCGGCGAAGGCGACTATCCCGCCCTCACCTTCCGCCGCCGCACCGACACCGCATCTCCGACTTATCTCGTCGAAGCCTCCGACAACCTGAGCACCTGGACCTCCAACACCGAAGGCCAGCCTCCCGTCACCGTCACGGTCGGCAGCCCCGTCGTCCACGGCGATGGCTTCGAAACCGTCACCGTCCGCCACGTCCTGCCCGTCTCCGCCGCCGCGAAGCGCTTCCTCCGCGTCAAGGTCAGCCAACCCTGATTCGGGCCGTGAAGTTCGGGTCGGACCCGGTGCGCATGGAGTCCCGGCTGCGCGATTCCACAGAATCCATGCGCAATGGCCTCTGGCATGCCCAGCGCCCCCCGTGGATCGTCGACTGCTAGATTCGCGACTCGGAGCACCCCTGTCGCACTTCACGCACCGGGACCCGACCATGCGAACCCACTGGCGAACCCTCGCGCTCACCCTCGTCCTCCAGGCCGCGGCCCACGCCCAGGTGCTCGTCAACCAGAGCGGCTACAACACCGCGGAGAGCAAACGCTTCACCGCCCCGCTCGCCGCCGACGGCACCCCGTTCTCCATCGTCACCCATCCCGCCGGCGACACGGTCTTCACCGGCAGCGTGACCTCCGGCGTCGGCGACTTCACCGCCCTGCAACCCGCCGCCCCCGGTGAATTCCGCGTCGTCCTCGGCAACCCGCCCAACACCGAAAGCTCCCACCCTTTCGGCATCGGCCCCTTCTGGATCGAACGCGTCAGCTACCGGCGCATGATCCAGTTCTTCATCGACAGCCGCAGCGGCAACGGCAACGCCACCACTTGGGACGTCACCGCCGGCAAGCTCAGCTCCGGCATCGCCTGGCGCGACTCCCACCAGTTCTCCTTCGAACTGCGCACCCTCATCCAGTGGTTCGCCGCGAACCCCGACGCCTTCGGCCCCGACCGCATGCCGCCCGAAGGCCTCTACCTCGGCCTCCGCGACACCCTGCCGGCCGACACCCCGGAGATCGTCCGCCTCATCCACTGGGGCGTCGACCTCTACCTCCGCGGCCAGCTCAACCACACCCTGATCAAGGAAGAACTCGCCTACTTCGTTTACTATTACCCGCTGCTCCAGCCGTGGATCCCCGTCACGCTGTATGAAGAGGCACGCGACCGCGTCTTCAGCCTCTGGTCCGACCCCGCCCGCGACCGCTGGAACTGGTACGACATCCCCCACGATGCCAACCTGCTGCAGACCTTCACCGTCATGGGCGGCACGAAAGGCTCGCTGCCCCCCGGCCACTCCATCGTCCCGAACCTCCTGCTCCACGCCGTGGCCCTCCGCGAGGCCCGCCCCGACGCCGCCCTCTACCTCGCCGCCGCCCGCGCGCAGGTCCAGTGGATCGTCGACCACCTCGACCCCGCCGATCCCCTCGTCACCAAGGGCCAGCGCATGTCGGAGCACATCCTCGTGCCCGCCCTCGCCGAGTTCATGATGCGCGATCCCGCCACCCCGGTGACCGGCGTCGATGCCTGGATTTCGTCGTGGACCGACACCGTCATCGCCCGCTCTAACAACTACTGGGACTTTCGTAAATACTCCGACGCCCGCTGGACCCCGGAGAACGTCCCCGGCAGCCATCCCGACTGGAACGAGCCCGGCAACGTCGCCGGCTTCCCCGCCTCCGCCCTCGCCGCCGTCACCCGGCTCACGGATCCCGCGAAGATCGCCCGCCGCCGCCAGATCGCCGTCTCCCAGCTCGACCAGGTCTTCGGCCGCAATCCCCACAACCGCCACTTCAGCTTCCGCGCCGCCCAGCCGACCCACGGCTTCGAAGGCGTCGAAACCGGCTGGTTTTCCCAATACATCGGCGGCCTCGGCGACCTCGGCCAGGTCCGCGGCGTGCTCGATGCTTCCGCGAAGCACCCCGCCTTCCCCTACAATCCCGGCGTCGCCCCCGGCTACGTCGAAGGCTGGATCGCCTTCAACTCCGCCTGGAACGCCGGCATGCTCTGGGCCGCCCGCGACCGCTCCAGCATCTCTTTCACCACACCCGCCCCGCAGGGAGCCGACGGCGGACTCCAGGTCGAGCTGGTCGCCCCGCTCAATTTCAACCGCAACGTCGCCGAAACCGCCACCGTTCACCTCGCCTCCGCCAGCGGCGATGCCGAAACGATCGTCCTCACCGAGACCGGCCCTGACACTTCCGTCTTCCAAGGCGGCATCGCCCTCGAAAACGCCGCGCCTCAATCCGGCGACCATTCCCTCGACGCTCCCGAAGGCGGCCAGATCACCGCCCGCTACGCCCACGACATCTTCGCCCGCATCGCCACCGGCACCGCCGCTTCCACCGCCGCCGCCCCGCTTGCCATCACCACCCCCACGCTCCCCCCCGCCCGCAAAGGAATCCCCTACGGCCCCGTCGTCCTCCACTCCGCGAATGGCACCGGCAGCCCCACCTGGACCCTCGCCTCCGGCAGCCTCCCCGCCGGCATCGAACTCCTCCCCGCCGGCATTCTCCAAGGCACGCCAAGCGAAGCCGGCACCTACAGCCCCGTCTTCCGCGCCAGCAGCGGTTCGGAGACCGCGGAGAAAGCCCTCACCCTCCTCTCCTCCGGCCTCGCCATCCCCGGCACCGCCCTGCCCGATGCCACCGCCGGCCAACCCTATCTCGGCACCCTCGCCAGCAGCGGCAGCACCGGCCCGGTGAACTGGTCGCTCGCCCCCGGCTCCCTTCTCCCCACCGGCCTCGCGCTCGATCCCGCCGGCACCCTGACCGGCATCCCCGCCGCCACCGGCACCTTCAACTTCACCCTCAACGCCACCGACGCCTCCGCCCTCCCCGTCACCGCGTTCTATCAACTCCGCACCAACCCACAAGCCGCCGGACTCATCTTCACCGATGCCTTCGATGCCGACACCGGCACCTGGTTCAAGGCCGCCCCCGTCGCGGGCGACTCCCTCTCGGTGACCGACGGCCGCATGGAGTGGCGCGAGAACGGAGCCTCGATGCAGGAAAGCATCGGCCGCTCCTTCCCCCTCACCACCCTCTCCCCCGGCCAGACGCTGCGGCTCGGCTTCGACTACCGCCAGACCGGCTCCACCTCCGGCAACATCATCCGCGCCGGACTCTGCAAACTCGGCAGCCCGATCTTTTCCCATCACTGGGCCGGCGCGAACGCCGTCGGCCCCTGGCAGGGCTACGCCTCCTTCGTCCGCGATAACAGCAGCACCGGCAACCTCGCGCGGGTCGAAAGCGGCACCCTCACCTCCACCACCGCCGGGCCCACCAACGGCGCGAGCGGCACTTTCACCAACATCACCTCGCCCGCCGACAACACCCAGTTCAACCTCAACGACGACGGCTCCGTCAACTACCGCTTCACCTTGGAACTCCACCGCGTCTCCGCCACCCGGATGGACACCCTCTATACCGTCCGCGAAGGCTCCGGCGAAAGCGCCGTCACCCGTTTCGCCATCGCCGGCAGGCAGACCACCGGCACCGTCCACAGCGGCTTCGACGCCGTCGTTCTCAAGCAGGCCGGCGGCACCACCATGCCCGCCACCTACGACAACATCACGCTGGAACTCATCGGCGACATCCTTCCCGACCCGGCCGTCTTCCACGACTGGCAACACATCATCTGGCCCGGCATCAGCGACCTCGCGATCTCCGGCCCCGACCGCGATCCCGACCACGACGGCACCGCCAACCTCCTCGAATGGGCGCTTAACCTCGACCCCACCGCGCCCGACCACTTCCAGCCCGCACTCCAGCCCGGCCCCACCGAAATCGGTTTCACCTATCTCCGCCGCAAGACCGCACCGGGTGAAGCCACTTTCCAAGTCGAATGGTCGGACACCCTCGGCGACGACTGGTCGACCGCCGGCGTCGTCACCTCACCGGCCCAGTCGATCAACGCCACCACCGAGTCCGTCCAGGCGACCCTCCCCGCCGCCACCGGCGGCCGGCGCTTCATTCGCGTTCGCGTCCATCTTCCTTGAACGTCCCGCGCCCCCGGCCCTTTCAGCGCCTGCGCAATTTCAAAGAATGGATGCGCAAACGTGTCTAGCGCTTCATTCGGATGTGTATACATTTGAAGTCAAACCCAAGTCGGACTTCCCGTGTGACCCAGACCCGGCGGCCGGCTCAACTCAAGCCCGAAGATGACTCTGAACTCATCCGCACCACCGGAGAACCGTGGTTTCGCCCTCGTCATCTCGCTGAGCCTGATGGTCCTCCTGGTCGTGATCGCCGTGGGACTCCTCGGCGTCAGCGTGATCTCCCTGCGCAGCACCTCCCGCTCGGAAGCAATGGAAGTGGCCAAGGCCAACGCCCGCATGGCGCTCAGCCTCGCCATCGGCGACCTTCAAAAGCACGCCGGCCCCGATCAGGCGGTCACCGCCACCTCCGCCGGCCTTCCCGGCAAGGTCGGCCAGCCCGGCTGGACCGGTACCTGGAGCAACGTCCCGGGCGCGGATGCCGATCAAGTCCGCTGGCTGGTCAGCGGTGAATCCCCCGACCCCGTTTCCTCAGGCTCGGAAGAAACGCTTACCCTCGTCGACACCTCGAAGGCCGCCGGCAATGCCGACCCGGTGAAAGCCCCCGCCGTCACGATCGCGGCCGACGGCAGGTCCGCACCGGGCCGCTTCGCATGGTGGATCGGCGACGAAGGCGTGAAGGCGCGCGTCGACATCGACCGCCCCGCCACCATCCCCTCGAACAGCCGCGAGCGCATCGCCCTGTCCCAATCCCCCGCCGCCCCCGGCCTCGCCAGCCTCGGCGAATCCTGGGAAAAGCTCGGCGGCGAGGAAGGCATCGGCCGCTCGATGCTGATCTCCCTGCCGACCGCGGGCCTCGCCACGGCCGACAACGATGTCCCGGCCGATCATTTCTCCGACCTCACCACCGGCGGCTTCGGTCTTCCGGTCAATGTCATCGATGGCGCGATGAAGGCCGACCTCTCGCTGATCTTCGACCGTTCCCAGAAGAGCAAGAAATACGCCTCCCGCTATCTCGGCGGCACCGCCGGCACCGCTTCCCACAACGGCGCCAACATCTATCAGTTCACCGTCAACGACCCGAAGAAGTTCTATCTCAGCAAGACCCTCAGCAAGGACGGAACCCTTCCCGTCGGCCCGAACTGGGGGAACCTCTGGAACTACGCGACCCTCTGGCAGAACGCGATCGGCCAGCAATATCCTCTCGTCGGTGCCTTCCCCGTCCCCTGGGCCGACCTCCGCTACCGCACCTGGCTGCCCTACACCAACCACAACGCCGGCCCCTTCCAGAACGACCTCCAGCACACCAACAGCCCCATCCAACCGGTCATCTCGATGCTCCAGATGGGCTTCCGCCTCAAGTCCAAGCCGGTCGCCCCGCCCGCAGGCAGCCCGCCCAACTCCCCGCAGGTATTCCGCGCCCAGGTCGAACTGAAGCCGGTCTTCGGCCTTTGGAACCCCTACAACGTCACCTTGAGGGCCGCCCCCTACACCTTCGAGTGGGCGCTCTACCCCTATCTCCGCCTCAACTACGCGAAACCCTCCGGCAACGGCAAGTTCACCGACGGCCGCCTGACCAAGCTCTGGCTGCGCGACTCCTGGACCAATGGCAGCGGCACCATCCCCACACCCGACAACCAGACCCAGGGCAAGTATTTCTCCGTCCGCACCGAACCCATCGACATCGAGCCCGGCGAGTTCCGCCTCTTCTCCGTCACCGACCAGATCCAGATCAAGGCCGGCACGACCTACACCCTCAAGCCGGCATGGAGCGAAAAGGGGGCCTTCGTCGTCGATCTCACCTATGAAGCCGCCGACGGCTCCGTCGCCGAGCGCCTCATCCCCTCCGGCTACCGCGCGTGGTTCGGCGACGTCGTCCTCCAGGACACCCAGAGCCAGGAAACCCTCACCCGTTATCCTTCGCTCGACGTCAAGAAGACCGCCTCCTGCTGGTTCACCCTGAAGTCCAGCGGCAATGTCCTGCTGCGCTCCACCGAACTCTGGAACGGCGACCCCGGCGCCACCGTCCCGGTTCCGGAGCCCGTCGTCTCCGGCTCCTCCGGCGGGCTCGATACCACCAAGGAAACCTTCCTCATCGACGACCTCGCCGGCGATGGCGTCGTCGCCCACGTCGCCACCTGGTCCTTCTTCACCCGCACCAGCACCCAGATGATGGAGACCAACCAGCGGCTCCGCGGCTGGATCGACTCCAACCCGCGCAGCCTGGTGACCAACCCCGCCTGGGACGGTTCGAAGGTCGAGGGTGCCAACCGCTTCGGCTGGCACCTCACCTCCCACCTCATGGGCGGCACCCACGATCCCGCCCCGCGCGGTCAGGTCGGCGACGGCAAGGGCGGCAACCGCGGCCTCATCGGCGAAGGCGGCCGCGCGGAGCCCGAGCCCCAGGTCGATCCGACCAACCTCTCCCGCTACCGCGGCTACGGCGGACCCGCCAACACCACGACCGGCCAGGCGAACGTCGTCGTCTACGACATCCCTCGTACTCCGCTCGTCTCCATCGGCCAGTTCCAGCACGCCCAGCTCTCCCGCTACAACTTCGAGCCCGGCTTCGTCATCGGGAACTCCTACGCCAATCCCCGCATCCCCCTCGACGGGACCGTGAACCGCGGCTTCTCCGGCATCAACGGCCTCGACGTGGTCGACACCTCCCACGAGGTGAACTCCCGCCTCTGGGACGGTTTCTTCTTCTCCACCCTCGGCATCGACTACGCCCGCAGCACCGGTTCCTCCTTTGACGCGGTCTTCGACCTGAAACAGCTCGCCACCGGGGAGGCCGATCTGCCGAATCCCCGCATGGTCCTTTCACCGAAGTCCACCGACCTTTCCATCGACAAGATGATCAGCGCGGCCGGAGACCGCGCCCCGGAGACCCTCGCCTCGCGCATCCTCGTCAAGGGAGCCTTCAACGTGAACTCGACCTCCGTCACCGCCTGGAAAGCCCTGCTTTCTACCATGGGCGGTGCCGAACTCCCCGTCGTCAACCCGTCCAAGGGAACCCTTTCGTGGGAGTCCCCCGGCGGCATCCGCTTCAACCGCTTCGGCCATTCTATCAGCAACCAGCCTTACGGGAAAGGCGGCTCCGGCGACGATCCCGGCTTCTGGCAAGGCTGGCGCTCGCTCTCCGAGGATGAACTCGACGAACTCGCACGGGAAATCGTCAACGAGGTCAAGACCCGCGGCCCCTTCCGCTCCCTCGGCGACTTCGTCAACCGCGACCCCGCTTCCACGACCAGCGAACACCAGCTCAAAGGCGCGCTCCAGGCCGCCCTCGACCGCTCGATCAATGCCGGCCTCGACACGTCCATCGGCAACGCCGCGGTCAAGCCACCCGGCAACGCCTTCTCCGGCGCGATGTCCGGCGAGTCCACCGCCAGCGGCAGCGCCGGTTACCTGCTCCAGGGCGATGTCCTCCAGTCGCTCGCCCCGGTCCTCCAGGCACGCTCCGACTACTTCCGCATCCGCACCTGTGGCGAGGCCCTCGACAACGACGGCAAGGTCGTCGCCCGCGCCTGGTGCGAAGCCTTCGTCCAGCGCATCCCCGATTACATCGACCCCAGCGAGCCCGCCCACTTCGCCACCTCCGAGCTGAAATCCGACGCCAACCGGAACTTCGGCCGCCGCTACGAGGTCGTCTCCTTCCGCTGGCTCCGCGATGCCGGCGCCTGATTCCTTGCCCGCTCTTCATGAAATTTCTTCCGCTCGCCCTTGCCCTGCTCGCCCCGCTTTCCGGCCTCGCCCAGGATCCGGAACTGGTGCGCACCGAGATTCTCACCCTCGCGCTCGAAGAGCCCGTCGCCGGACTCTTCTTCCACAACGGCAAGGAGGTCGCCGTCTTCCAGGCGAACCTCACCGGCCTCGGCCAGCCGCTCGCTTACCAAGGGCCCCGGCGCTTCCTGCTGCGCGGCTCGGAAGCTGAGTTCGCCGCCAAGCCGCCGCTTCCCGCACCCGCCGCCTTTGTCGATCTCCCGGCCGCCGCCGACCGCGTCCTGCTGCTCTGCATGAAGTCCGGCAAGGAACCGCTGAAGTTGAAAGCCTATGATATCTCGACCGGCAAAAGCAGCGCCGGCGACTACCGCTTTTTCAACTTCTCGAAACAAGCTATCTCCGTGATCCTCGGCAAGGAACGCTTCGCAGTCCAGGCCGGTCGCGACTCCATCGTCTCCGACCTCTCCTGGAAGAAGGAAACCCTCGACCTCCCGATGCAGATGGCCGTCGTCAAGGACGGCAAACCGAAGCTCGTCTACTCCGCCGTCTGGGGCCACCGCTCCGGCCGCCGGAACTTTGTCTTCCTCTTCGATGGCAAACAAGCCGCCAAGCCCGTCGGCGTTTACCGCTTTTTCGACATCCCCTCGGTCGGCGGCCCGCCTGCCGCGCCCTGACCGCCGGGCGGGAAGGCGAAGTGCCAACCCTCTCTCCGGGTGGAGAATTCAAAGGCGTGCAATCTTCAGCACCAGCAGCACAGTATGCTGCGGCATCCCCTCATGAGAAGACTCTTCACCCTGCTGCTCCTCGCCTTCTTGGCCACGACTTTCGCCGCCGCCGGCCTGGTGATCTACCCGCCGGTCCCGGGCCTCGCCGCGTCGGAGCATTACACCGTCAGGATCCGCCCGGCGAAGGACGGCGGACCATGGCGCAGCGCCTTCGTCTGGGAAACCGCCTGCAAGACCATCGATAAGAAAACCGACGCCTACTTCGACCACCTCGCCGGCTGGACCCACGCCTACGTGAACTTCGAAACCGCCGGGCCCGTCGAGGTCGAGATCTCCCGCGCGAACGGCCAGCCGATCCGCACCGCCGCGGTGCATCCGAAACGCAAGGCCACCGCCTGCTCGGTCAGCGACGGCAAGGTCCTGGTGAAGCTCGACAAGCCCTGCCTCGTCGCCGTCGACATCGACGGCCAGATGGACGGCCAGGACACCGGCAAGGGCTACAAGGGTCCGCCCATCCACACCATCTCGCTGTTCGCCAACCCTCTGTTAGACGGCAAGCCGAAACCCGGCGACCCCGGCGTCTTCAGCGTGAAGCCCGGCGAAATGCCACCCGCCGACGGCCCCTGGACCACCCTCCATTTCCTGCCCGGCGTCCACGACATCGGCCTCGCCTACCCGCTCCGCGCGAACCGCAACTACTACATCCCCGGAGATGCGATCGTTTACGGCACCTTCTCCAACACGAAATGGGGCGACAGCAATGACATCCGCATCTTCGGCCTCGGCACCCTGTCCGGAGCCCGGCTGAAACATCCCGGCTACGTCGTACCCGCGATCCCGGAAAAGGACCACGCACGCTATCGGCCGATCGAGCTGGTCGGCACCACCGGCACCCGCGTCGAAGGCATCACCATCGCCGACTCCGCCACCCACTCGCTGATGCTGATCCATCCCTACAAGGCGGGTCACCCCAATGAGATCAGGTGGACCAAGATCTTCACCTGGCGCGCGAACGGCGACGGCATCAATCCCTTCGGCAACACCCTTATCGAAGACTGCTTCCTCCGCACCCAGGACGATTCCCTTTACGTCAGCGGCCTCGGCATCCGCCGCTGCGTGCTGTGGAACGATGCCAACGGCTCGTCCTTCGTGCTGAGCAGCGTTCCGGAACTCACCGACCGCAAGCTGATCGTCGAAGACTGCGATGTCATCTACTCGCGCGCCATGTGGCACCACTGGAGCGGCGGCCGCGTCTTCAACATGCGTGGCGAAGGCGGCGGCGCGGCCGGTGCCGGGGTGACCTTCCGCAACATCCACATCGAAGACCCGCGGCCGACCCTCCAGCAGTTCTTCATCTGCATGAACATGCCGGAGCCCTACTCGAAGAACGCGGAGAAGCGCAAAGCCGGCGATCTTTCCGGCGTCCTCTTCCAGAACATCTCCATCGCCGCACCGAGCGTCCTCGGCGAACCGCAGATCCTCCATGGCCAGCCCGACGCCCGCATCCGCAATCTCACCTTCGAAAACCTCACTCTCGACGGCAAACCCGTGACCGGAGCGGAGTTCTTCAAGGTGAACGATTCCGTCGACAGCCTCCACTTCAAGCCCGCGGCCGAGCCATGAGTCCTGTCTGCCTCGCCGCCCTGCTCCTCGCGCCGCTAGCGGCTCTTGCCGATGCCTCGCCGCACCCCGACGTGATGACCATCCCGGCGGACCTGGCAAACCCACCCCTCACCCCCGGCGAACCGGCTCCCGGCAAAATAGTCCTCCAATCCTTGCCCGCCTACGCCGGGACCGGGGTGGCCCACACGCTTCATCTCCCGGCCGACTGGGTGGAGGGGATCTGCCGGCAGTGGGGCGGCGATCCCGGGCAGGAGATTCTAACAGGATACCCGCGCGGCGCGATCGCCTGCAACTACATCGGCCTGCATGACGACGAAATCGCCAGGCTCTGGCCCGCCATCCTTCCGGTCAGCCACTACGACGACGCCCACACCGCCTGGGGCATGCCCCCCCGAAGAGCAAGGCCGGGCCCCGGAACGCCTGCGCCGCTTGGGAAAGACTCCCCAGTTGATCTGCGGCGAGTATTCCTCCCGCTCGGCCCGCGGCAGCGACGCCAAGTTGCTAGGCCTCATCAAGGAAAAGAACCTGACTACCTTCGCCACCGCAAAGTCAGCCTTGGGATTGGAACCTCTTACGGACCTCGAAGGCACCCGGCAGTTTGTCACCCGACATCTTCCGCAAGGCAACGTCACCCTCATCGACCTCCCGTGGGTCAACCACGGGACCACGGTCCTGCACCGGGATACCCCCGAGCGCCGGCAGATCCGGACTTGGCTCCGGGAAGTCCTTCGCGAAACGCCCGCAAAATAGCTTACGATCCGACTCACATGAAACACGTCATCGCCCTAGTCACATTCCTGCTGTGGCCGCTTGCTGCGGCCGAATTTCGTTCCGATTGGCATGGGACACGCCCATGGGTGGGGCCCGAATACTGGGCGGGGCCGCTGTATGATTGGGAGACCGTGGATGGAGCCGTGGTTGCCGTGGCGGCGAAAGATCGTCTGCTCCACCTGCTAAGCCACCGGCCATTGGAACCGCGGAAGGGCTTCCAAATGCGGGTTTCGGTCGAGCTGCTCCCACCCGGCAAGCTTTCGAATCCGGAGTCGGTATGGGTCGGCATGGCGGTGGGGGTAAAAGGCATGATGGAGGATCCGCGGCACGTCGCGATGTGGCCCAAGCAACGCATTGCGGCAGCCGTCCGCGCCGATGGCCGCCTCACGCTCGGCCCGAACGCGGTATCCGACGAGGTTCTAACAGGCGAGGGGCCGGTCGAACTCGAACTGACCGCACGCGACGGCGAGCTGCGGCTTACCGGAACCCGCGGCGGAAAGTCGGCGTCGGTCGGGATGCCGGTGAAAGCGGAGGAGTTGACAGGAAACCTGTGCCTTGCCGCATCATCGCCGCGCCAACCGAACGACAAACGGGGGGCGATCCGGGCGCGCTTTCGTGATTGGCGCCTTTCGGGAGAGGGCATCGCCACCACCGGGGTGGAGCCCTTCGGTCCCATCCTGTGGACCCAATACACCCGCCAGGGAAACCAGGTGAAGCTGTCCGCGCAAATGGCTCCAATGGGCGAGTCGGACGCGAAGGAGGTGAAACTCGATCTCAAACAGAACAACGAATGGCGCGAAGCCGGCGTGGCGGTGATCGATCCCCTCGCCCGAACCGCGATTTTCCGGACGGAGGTTCCGGCGGGCGCGGTGGAATACCGCGTGCGCTACCCTTGGAAAGGCGGGGACGCCCGGTGGTCCGGCACCTTCGCCAACGATCCCGGAACATCCGGTCGCCCGCTGAAGATCGCGGCGTTCTCATGCGACAACGGCTATGCGTTTCCGTTGCCGACGATGGTGCGCAACGTGACGCTCCAGGATCCCGACCTGCTGTTCTTCGCCGGCGACCAGATCTATGAGAGTTACGGCGGCTACGGCCTTGTGAGAAAGCCGGTGGACAAGGCGATGCTCGACTACCTGCGCAAGTTCTATCAGTTCGGCTGGACCTGGCGCGATCTGCTGAAAGACAAACCCTCGATCATCCTTCCCGACGATCATGATGTGTTCCAGGGCAACCTGTGGGGAAACGGTGGCCGCGCCGCGGGCAGCCCTGAGGCAGGCGGCTACACGATGCCGGTCGAGTGGGTCAAGGCCGTCGAGCGCACGCAGACCGGCCACCTGCCAAACCCGGTGGATCCCGCGCCGCTCCCAAGCGGCATCGGCGTGTATTTCACGAAACTCACCTGGGGCGGCGTGCCGATGGCGATCCTCGAAGACCGCAAGTGGAAGTCCGGCCCCGGTGCCGTGCTGCCGAAAGGCCCCAGGAATCCGGAAACATCGGCGGCAGCGGTCGATCCGCCCGGCGCCAGCCTGTTAGGCGAACGGCAGGAACGCTTCCTCGGCGGGTGGGCCGCCGCCACCGCGGGCGAACCGCTGCGTCTCGTGTTTTCCCAGACGATCTTCTGCAAGGGCCACACCCACACCGGCCCCGCCTTGAACAAGAACCAATTCGACTGGGACAGCAACGGCTGGCCAAGGTCCGGACGTCAGCGCGCGCTGCAACCGCTCAAGGGAAACCGCACCCTGATGCTGCATGGCGACCAGCACCTCGGGCTGCTGGTCCGGCATGGCATTCATGACTGGAACGACGGCCCGTGGGCCTTCATGGTCCCCGGCACCGCCAACGGCTGGCCGCGCGCCTGGTGGCCGGAGGATGGCGGGATCGCCGGGGATTTCACCGATCCCTTTGGCAACAAGTTCAGCGTGCTCGCCGCAGCCAATCCTGAGAAAGGCAGTAACAGCCTGAAGCCCCAAGCGACGGATCCGCCGGAAACCGTGGCGCAGCGCAAGGGCTCGGGCCACGGCATGGTCATCATCGCCCCGGACCGGAAATCGGCGGTGGTCGAGATGTGGCGCTACCAGTTCGACGCGAAGAATCCGCAGCCTGGCGACCAATTCGAAGGATTCCCCCAAACCATCCGCTTCGGCGACTGAGAATCCCTGAAAAGGTTCCTCCCACTCCTCTCCTTGCTGCTAGCGCCATTCGATGCCCTGAAGGCCGCCGAGGCACCCGCAGGAGGGCCTAGCATCATCGTCATCCTCACCGACGACCACGGCTGGGCGGACCTCGGTGCGAACGGCGTGGACCGCCACATCCGCACGCCGAATCTCGAACAACTCGCCGCCGACGGCGTTCGCTTCACCAGAACCAAGTCAAATGAACTCCGAGGCCCGACTCCCCATCCACGTATGAATCTCGGTATATCCCCTATCATCGCCCTGCTGCTCGCGCCGCTGGCCACCCTCCACGCCGCCGACCTCAAGCTCGCCGGCGTCTTTACCGACCACACCGTGCTCCAGCGCGAACAGCCGCTTCCAGTCTGGGGCCTGGCCACACCCAATGACGAAATCACCGTCAAGTTCGCCAACCAAAGCAAGTCGGCCAAGGCGGACGAAAACGGCAGGTGGCTCGTCAAACTCGATCCTCTAACCGCATCGGTAGAAGGCCGCGACCTGATCGTCACCGCGGCAGAAGAGGAGACCCGCATCACCGATGTCCTGGTCGGCGACGTCTGGCTTTGCTCCGGACAGTCGAACATGCACTTCCAACTGAAGTCCGCCGACCAGGCCGCACGGGAGATCACCGACGCGAATCATCCGGCCGTCCGCTTTCTCACGGTGAAGCAGCAGTTCGGCCAGCAGCCCTCCGCTGACGCAGCCGGCGTTTGGAAGCCCGTCTCACCCGCGACGGCCGCCGATTGCTCCGCCGTGGCCTACTTCTTCGGCACCAGCCTTCAGCAAAAGACCGGCGTGCCGGTTGGCTTGCTGATCAGCTCGGTCGGCGGCACGCGGATCGAAAGCTGGATGCGGGCCGAAACCCTCGCCGCCACCAGCGAGTCGAGATCGCTGATCGAGAAATGGAAAGATGTCTCACCCGAAGAGTTCGAGACCATCGGAAAAGCCTACAGCGCCTTCCAGCATCAGCGCGACCAGGTGCATCCGCAGGCCGTCAAAGCAGCCAAAGCTCAGGGCAAGCCTGCGCCCCCGGCACCCGTGATGCCAAAACTCCGTTGCCACGACGCGCCCTCCGCCCTGCACCACGGCATGATCGCACCGCTCCAGCCCTTCGCCCTTCGCGGCGCGATCTGGTATCAGGGTGAGTCGAACTCCGGGCAGCCCGCCCCCTACGAAAAGCTGCTCCCGGCGATGATCGCCGATTGGCGCGGCGTCTGGGGGAAGGACCTGCCCTTCCTCTTCGTCCAGCTCGCCCCGCACCGCAGCACCCACCCGGCCTTCCGCGAAGCACAGCACCGCATCTGGCAAAAGACGCCGCGCACCGCCATGATCGTCACCACCGATGTCGGCGACGCCGCCAACATCCACCCGACCCGCAAGCGCCCCGTCGGCGAACGCCTCGCCCTCGCCGCCCGCGCCATCAGCTACGGAGAGAAGGTCGAGTATTCCGGCCCCGTCTTCAAAGGCATGAGCATCGAGAACGACCGCGCCGTGCTTTCGTTCACCCACACCGGAACCGGACTCACCGCGCAAGGCGGCGCGCTCAAGGGCTTCACCCTCGCCGGCTCCGATGGGAAATTCCTGCCCGCCCGCGCCGTGATCGAGGGCGCGAAGGTCGTCGTCACTTCCGACAAGATCGCCCGCCCCACCGCCGTCCGCTACGGCTGGGCCATGATGGCGGATGGGAATCTCTACAACCACGAAGGCTTGCCCGCCGCGCCCTTCCGCACCGATGCCCCCGTTCCCGGAAAACCCGCGATCTTCGAAGTCGGCGGCAACAAGGCCTACCTCTTCGAGCCCGCCGCGGCTGCCGTAGGCAAGCCGTGGATCTGGTATGCCCCGACCATCAAGGGCGACGTCATCATCGCGCGCCACAAGAAGTACTTCGACGCCTTCATGCAGAAAGGCATCGCCCTCGCCGGCTTCGACCTCGGCGAAGTCCGCGGCGCCCCCGCAAGCACCTTGAAATTCACCGCCTTCTACGACGCGATGGTCGCCCGCGGCTATTCCGCCAAGCCCATCCTCCTCGGCCAAAGCCGCGGTGGCCTGATGACCCTCGCCTGGGCCTTCCGCAACCCGGACAAGGTGCGCGCCTGGGCCGGCATCTATTCCGTCTGCAACCTGACGAGCTGGCCAATGAAGTCCTCCAAAAAGGAAACGCTCGCCGACTTCGACCTGACCGAAGAAGCCCTCCTTTCCCGCCTCGCCGAGTTCAACCCCGTCGACAACCTCGCCGGTCTCGCCGCGAAAAAGGTGCCGATGTTCTCCGTCCACGGCGACAAGGACGGCCCGGTCCCCCTCGAGGAGAACACTGCATTGCTCAAGCAGCGCTATGAGGCCGCGGGCGGCGAATTCCAACTGAAGATCATCCCCGGCGGAGGCCATGAAGTGACCCCCGCCTTCTTCGAATGCCAGGAGCTGATCGACTTCATCATCCGGCACTCCCGCCCATGAACACTGCCCGCTTATCCATGAAATCCCTGCCACTTCTCCTCATTGCCACGCTCCTGTTAGGTTCACCACTGCATGCCGAGGAGCCTGCCGCACCACCCGCACCCGGCTCCCTCCTGCCCGGCGGTGCGTCCGCGTGGACCCTCGCCTGGAGCGAGGAGTTCGACGGCCCCGATGCGAAGCTCGAGGACCGCTGGATCTCCCAGAACTCCGCCAGCACCCACATCCTCAGCAGCCGCTGGCGCGAGAATGCGGTCGTCTCCAACGGCACCCTCAGGCTGATCAACAAGAAGCAAAAGCGCGGCGGCCAGGACTGGACCTCCGGCAACATCTGGACCCGCGAGCATTTCCAATACGGCTACTTCGAGTGCCGCTACCGCTACGCCGCTGCGGAAGGCACCAACAACTCGTTCTGGATCATGACGAACACCAAGCCACCGGCCGGGAAGAAATCGTTCGAGATCGATATCAACGAGGGCCACTTCCCCAACGAGATCAACACCAACATCCACAACCACTCCGACATCAAGATCGTCAATGGGAAGAAGACCCACCCGACCTCGTCGAAGACCTTCAAGCCCCTCGACGGAAAGCATAACTTCGCCCGCGACTTCCACACCTACGGACTGAAGTGGACCGAGAAGGAGCTGGTCTTCTACTTCAACGGCAAGGAACTCCGCCGCGAGAAAAACGAGTTCTGCCACAGCCCCGCCCCCGTCTGGCTCAGCCTCGCCATCATCGGCTGGGGCGGCAAGATCACCGACGCCATCGACGGCACCTTCATGGAAGTCGACTACGTCCGGATCTACCAAGCCAAGAAGCCATAAGGAGCCACCACACTCCTGTGGTGGGCGAGCATGGATCGCCCTCGCGATGATGTCGGAGGCATTCAGAACCGAAAGCGGCGCGGCAGGAGAATCCCGCCGCGCCGCTTGGTTGGAGCTGAGTCTCCGCCGGCTCAGGGAGTCTCGCCGACCACGGCCACACCCCGGAGCATGCGCAATTTCGAAGATCTCATACGCGAACCACTCTGGATTCGCCGACTTATTCGAATCATAGCTGTCCTCCTAACCCTTTCCCGTCCCTCCCGCCACCGTGTCAGCCCCCACGGTCTTGCGGCATGGGGGCCGGTTGCCCGGAACGACTCGAACCCATGAAACCAAGAAACAATCCCTTCCTCGTCCTCCTCGCCCTCGCCTCCGCTTCCCAAGGGGCCGACCTCTTCTGGGACGCCAACGGCGGCGTCACCGGCATCGGCGGCACCGGCAACTGGGTGACCACCAACACCTGGCGGGATGGCTCGGGCACCGGAACCCTTGGCAACTGGGTCGATGGCAACCGCCCTGTCTTCGCCTCAGCCTCGGGCTTCGTGACGCTCAACCAGAACGTCGCGGTTTCGGGCATGAACTTCACCGTGGCCAACACCGAGATCCGCGGCTCCGGGACCAACGCCATCAACTTCTCCGGCGGCACCATCACCGCCGGCAATTTCTCCGGCCTCGACCTGACCGCGCTGCTCGCCGGCAGCGTCGTTTTCAACCCCACCGGCGGAACGGTCGGAACCGCCACCACCTTCTTCATCAAGGCCGACAACACGGGACTGACTTCGGTGGAACTGGCCGCGACAGGCAACGACAACAACCTGACCATCGACTCCGCCGGAGCCTTCGGTCCCGCGGCCACAGCAGTGAAACTCACCAAAGGCGTGGTGAACCTCGGCGCGCTCTCCACCGAGGTGATCGGCCAGGTGGCCGCCAATGGCTCGGGCGGCAACCTGAGCTTCAACGCCTGGAACCTGGAACTCGCCGGAGGCTCGATCCGCGGGCGAGCCGGCAGCAACACCCTGAACGGCCCGATCACCCTCACGGCGAACAGCAACATCCTCACCCGCGGCGCAGCAGGCGTAAGGGTCACTCTTTCGCCCACCGCCACCGTCAACCTCAACGCCCACACGCTCCAGCTTTCGCCGACCAGCGGGTCCGATGGCCTCGTTCTCAACGGTGACATCACCGGCACCGGCGGCGTCACCCAGTCGAACTCCGCGCTGTCCAGCGCGGGCGTCGTGGGTGCCAGTTCCACCCTCGCCGGCACCAACACCTACATCGGCCCCACTACGATCTCTGTCGGCCGCCTCAATTTGACCGGCAGCCTCACCTCGGCCATCACCCTCGCCACCGGGACCGGACTCTCGGGCGAAGGCAGCACCACCGGTGCCCTGACTTTCGGCACCGCTCCCGCCAGCACCCACGACTACCTCCTCGACCCCTCCACCCCCGCACCCGGAGCCCACTTCAAGGCAGCCAGCATCAACGCGTCCAACAGCACCGTCTCGATCAAGCTCACCGCCCCGTCATCCCCCGTCATCGATATGGTCGTGATGGAGTCCACCGGCGGCCCGATCAACGGCACCCTCGCCAACTTCAGCTTCACCGGCCGCGGCAGCCTCGCCTTCAATCCGGGCGGCACCCAGCTCCTCTTCACCTACACTCCGGCGAACCTCGTCTGGACGGGCGGCGACTTGACCAACCCCACCTTCTGGAACCTCGTCACCCAGAACTGGCTCAACAGCGGCTCGCCCGACGCCTTCCAAAGCCAGGACGTGGTGCTCTTCAATGACTCCGCTTCCTCCTTCACCGTCGCGGTCCAGGGCACCTCGGTCGAACCGGGCGCCATGACCTTCGACAACACCGCCAACAACTACACCCTCGGCGGAAGCCCCGTCGCGGGACTCGGCAGCTTGACGAAGAACGGCACCGGCAAGCTGACCATCACCAACGAGAACACCTTCGCCGGCGGCGTCACCATCAACGCCGGCATCGTGGAACTCGGCGATGGCGCCACGGCCAACGGCAACCTCGGGGCCACCGTCGCCCCCGTGACCAACGACGCGGCCATCGAAGCCAACTACGGAGCCGCCAAGACCCTCGCCTACAACATCGGCGGCAGCGGATCCTTGACCCAGAAAGGAGCCGGAATCCTCACCCTGACGGGGACCAACAGCTACGCCGGAAACACCGTCATCGATCCGACCCGCACCCTCCAGCTCGGCAACAACACCGTCACCGGCTCGGTCTCCGGCAGTATCGTCAACAACGGAACCCTGATCCTCAACCGCAGCGATTCCACCACCCTCGCCAACGACATCAGCGGCATCGGCGAGATCACGAAATCCGTCGGCGGCCCGGTGACCCTCAGTGGCAACAACAGCTTCGACGGTGCCGTCACCGTGTCAGGAAGCCGGGTTGTCACGATCGGATCGGACACCGCCCTCGGCACCACCACCGGCGGCACCACGGTCTCCGCCGGCCGCATCGAACTCGCCAACGGAGTGACCGTCACCGGCGAAACCATCGCCATTGCCGGCAGCAGCCCGGATTTCAACGGTGCCCTCCAAGCCCAGGCCGGAGCCACCGCGACCTGGGCGGGCCCGGTCACCCTCAACTCCGACGCGCGCCTCGGCACCGGCATCGGCGGCACCCTGACCGTCTCCGGCGTGATCAGCAGCGGCATCGCCGCCAACCTGAACATCGGCGCCGGCAGCGGCGGCACCGGCACCGTGGTGGTCGCCGGCACCGCCAACACCTACTCCGGTCTCACCAACATCGTCCGCGGGACCCTCGGACTCGGCGCCACCAACGCGCTGCCCGTCGGCACCATCGTGGACATCGACACCGGCAGCGCCGCGGAGAACGCGACGCTCGACCTCGCCGGCTTCAGCCAGACCGCCGCCGGTCTCCAGCGCTCCAACATCCCGAGCAGCGGCAACTCCGGCACCGGCACCGCCTTCCTCACCAATTCCTCGCCGACCCCGTCCACCTTCACGGTCAACCAGTCGGTCTCCACCACCTACGGCGGACGCATCACCGGCAACGTGGCACTCGTCCAGACCGGCTCCGGCACCCTGACCCTGTCCGGCCCGCAGATCGACCACAGCGGAAACACCACCGTGGACGGCAACCTCACCGTCGCCGCCGTGAGCCAGATCACTCTGGCCCCCACCACGAACGGCGCGACCAACTCGATCCAAGGCAGCGGCAACCTGATCCTCGACGGCAAGATCTTCCTCAATCTCGCCACTACGGACGCCACCCACGGCAATTCCTGGACCCTCGTCAATACCGCCACCCTCGCCACCGAAGACTACGCCGCCACCTTCTCGGTCGATAGCTCGCTCGGTATCTTCACCGAATCCATCGTCACCCCCGGCACCTGGAAACGGGTCGCCGCCGGCAACGAGTGGACCTTCACCGAGTCCACCGGCCTGCTCGAAGTCGGACCGGTTACCGATCCCTTCGCCTCCTGGATCGACAGCTTCTTCCCGGGCGAGACCAATCCCGCGATCATCGGCAAGACCGCCGACCCCGACAACGACGGCGTCGATAACCTCACCGAGTTCGCCCTCAACGGGAACCCTAACAGCGGCTCCAACAACGGCCTCACCGCCGTGCTGATCCAGGACGCCAGCGCCCCCGCCGGCAACGAGCTCACCCTCGTCGCCGCCGTCCGCGACGGCGCCGTCTTCGCCGCCGGCCCGAACGGTGTCCAGACCGCCACCATCGACGGCGTGGTTTACACCATCGAAGGCTCGCTCGCCCTCACCTTCCCCGACTCCGCGGTCTCGGTCGGCGGCGCGTTCGACACCGCGCCCGCGGCGACCGGATTGCCCAGCCTCACCAGCAGCGCCTGGGAATACCGCACCTTCAAGCTCGACGCCTCAGAAGGACTCACCGGCAAGGGCTTCCTCCGCGTGAAGACCGCGGTCGCGCCCTGACCGCAACGCGCCGATCCCGTCATCCCCTTGGCCCCGCCCGAGTCCCTTGACCCGGTCGGGGCCTTTCCTTTGAAATCCCTCCATTTCCCCATGAATCGCCGCGCTTCACTCCTCACCGCCTCCCTGATCCTCCTCGTCCAAGCCCTGCCCGCCCGCGAGCTGGACCTCGCCCCCCGCGTCCAGCCGCTCCCCGCCGCCAACCGCTTCTCCCTGCCCGATCACTTCGTCTGGTGCGGTGCCCCGGTCAAAGGGCCCGATGGCAAGTACCACCTCTTCTATTCCCGCTGGCCGGTCAAAGCCGGCTTCGCTCCCGGCTGGGCCATCCACTCGGAGATCGCCTACGCCGTCGCCGACCGGCCCGGCGGCCCCTACCGGCATGTCAATGTCGCCCTCCCCAAGCGCGGCATCAATCCCGCCACCGGCAGGAAATATTGGGACGCCGATGTCACCCATAACTCAAACGTATTCTTCCACGCCGGAAAATATCATCTCTACTACATGGGAAACCACGGCGACGGCAAAAGCTACCCGATGCACCGCAACCACCAGCGCATCGGACTGGCCACCGCCGAGAAGCCGGAGGGCCCTTGGACCCGCCTCGACGAACCGATCGTCACCATCACCGATGACCGGAAGTCCTTCGACTCCCTCTGCGTCACCAATCCCGCCGCCTGCCTCCGCCCCGATGGCGGCGTGCTCCTGATCTACAAGGCCGTCGAATACGTCGAAGGCAAGGAGATGGGCGGCAAGGTCCGCTACGGTGCCGCCCTCGCCGCCAAACCCGAAGGCCGCTACGTCAAGACGCCCGGCAGGATCTTCGAAGCCGACAAGGGCAGCAAACACTGGATGCTCGCCGAGGATCCGTTCATCTTCCACAGCACCCAATACGGCAACCGCTACTACGCCGTCGCCCGCGATGTCGTCGGCACCTTCTCCGGATCGGCGGGCGGCATCTGCCTCTTCCAGTCCGCCGACGGGCTCGATTGGAAACCCGCCACCCGATCCAAGGTCATCGATCCACTTTTCACCCTCGAAGGCGGAGCCAGAAGCAACAGCAACCTCGAACGCCCCGCCCTGTTGATCGTGAATGGCGAACCCACCCATCTCTTCGGCGCGACCGATGGCTACATGAAGAACGGCAGGATCAGCAGCAACGTCCAGATCCCCCTTGCAAGCGAACCGTGAGTCCGCCGTTCGCGGTCACCTTTCCCACGTCGGCAGGGAGCATCCGACGAGCGACCGCCTCCTGGAGAACAAGGCACTTCGCTGCGGTCCGTCGCGCCTGACGAATACTTCCGCCCTTTGGATGAGATTTGAGCAATATTATCCATATTTAACTGCGTGACAAACCCACCCTACTCCATCACTCCTTACGCTCAGCGTCAAAAATCCAGAAACCCATGAACCCAAAAATCGTCATCTTCCCGGGAGCCACGACTTCCTTCCCCCTGGCCCGCCCCGCCCTCGGCGGACTCTTCCTCGCCGCCTTGCCCCACCTCTCTCCCGCCGCTTCCATCACTTGGGAAACGCCCCAGCCGATCGCCGCGGCCACCGACGTCTCGACGGAAGGCAACCACTTCGGTTCCTGGGCTCCTTATCATGGCAACGCGAACCAGTTCCCGGTCAACGGGGTGACTTTCCAGGGATTCGACACCCTGGGCATCGGGACTGCCGGCTTCGTCGGCGGCGGACCTTTTTTCGGAACCCACAGCACCGCCGACGCGAACTACAACACGCTGGTCACCCACGGCACCTATGCCAACGGCACCACGGCAAACTTCACCCTCAACGGCAACGGCGCACGCCCGCTCACCATCGGCCGCCAGTACCTCGTCCAGGCATGGGTCAGCGACGCGCGGAATCTCGGCGGCTTCCGCTCCCAAACCATCAGCGGCTCGGACTCGATGGCCTTCCCCTCGGACGGCTCCGGCATGGGCTCCTGGGTCATCGGCCGCTTCACCGCGGACGCCTCGTCCCAGCAGTTCGACATCACCGCCAATGCCAGCGCCCAGCTGAATCTCCTGCAGGTCCGCGACATCACCCCGACCTCCAACACCATCGCCTACTTCGACGGATCCTCCGCCGGCACCTGGGACAGCAACTCCATCAATGCTTGGTCGCTCGCCAGCGGCGGCCCTTACTCCCAGACTTGGAACGGCACCATCGCCGGCCGCGCCGTCTTTGAAGGCACCGGCAACCCGGTCTTCGTCGCCGAAGCCCTGACCGTACGTTCGATCAACTTCACAGCCCCCGGCTACGTAATCAATGGCAACGGCCCGATCAATCTGATCGGCGACTCGACCCTCGATACCGGAACCTCCGGCGCGACCATCTCCTGCCCGATCGGCGGCTCGGAAGGCATCACCAAAATCGGCAACAGCACGCTCGTCCTCAGCGCCGCCAACCTCTGGGCCGGCCCCACCGCGATCAACGCGGGAGTCTTGGAACTGAACCGCGAGACGAACACCAACTTCGCGGGTTCCACCACCTTTACCGGCGGAGGAACGCTCCGGAAGTCCGGTGCCGGCGAGGTCGAGTGGGGGGTCTCCACCGCCATCTTCGCCCTCGCGTCGGGATCCTTGATCGAAGTCACCGGCGGCACCCTGAAGGGCGGCTCGAATGCCAACGACGTCTGGACCAACAACCTCGCCGACCTCCACGTCGCCACCGGCGCCACCTTCCGCGGCACCGAGGCCAACATCCGCGTCGACGCGCTCACCGGCGACGGTTCCATCCTCTCCGGCTACCCCGGCGCGGGCTACCAGGAATTCACCTTCGGTGTCGACAACGGCACCGGCACCTTCAACGGCATCCTCGCCAACGACGCGTCACCCGCCACCTTCGTCAAGACCGGCACCGGCACCCAGACCCTCACCGGCTTGAACACCTACACCGGCAACACGATCATCGAGCAAGGAACGCTCTCCGTCACCCAGGCCTATCTCGACAACTTCGCCACGGTCGAGATCCTCGCCGACGGCACCCTCGACCTCGACCATGAGTTGAACGACACCGTCGGTTCGCTCTTCCTCGCAGGCGTCCAGGCCAAGGCCGGCCTCTGGGGCCGGCCCGGTTCCATCGCCGCGCTCGGCGCCGATTTCGAAACCGCCCTGATCAGCGGCGACGGCCTGCTCGATGTGGTCACCGGCCCGGATCCCCTCGCCGCCTGGCTCCAGGAAAACATCACCGACATCGACCCGCTCGCCAACGCCACCGCCACCGGCGATCCCGATGGCGACGGCCTCGACAACCTCACCGAGTTCGCCCTCGACGGCGATCCGCTCGGCGGCACCAACAGTGGCAAGGTGGTCGGCAAGTTGATCGAGATCCTCGGCCAGCCCGTCCTCACCCTCACCCTGCCGGTCCGCGCCGGAGCCACCTTCACGACCCCCGGCTCGCCCGGCAATCTCGAGCTGGTCTCCGCCACCATCGACGGCCTCGTTTACCGGATCCAAGGCTCCGACGCCACCCTCGCCGACTGGACCCTCGATGTCACCGAATCCACCGACCCCGCGGTCATCGCCTTCCAATCCACCCTGCCCGCCCTGAGCAGCGCCGATTGGGAATACCGCACCTTCCGCACCCCCGGCAGCACCGCGGGGGACGACAAGGACTTCATCCGCGCCAGCATCACCGCCGCCCCATGATCGCCATGGGATGCTTCCCCTCGGACGGCACCGGCATGGCCACCCCGCTTATCGGCCGCTTTACTTCCGCCGACCTCCGCAAAGACTGACGTTAATCCAGCCCATTCCACCAGGGCGGCATCCGGCACCACTCCGGCTGCCGCCTTTTCGCGATAAAACGGCACCAGGCCCGTATTACCCAGCACCCAATCTCCTAATCTCCCAATGCCTCTCCCTCGCCACCTCCTCCTTTTCTCCCTGCTGACGGCATCACACGCCGCCGACTTCCACGTCGCGGTCTCCGGTGAGGACTCCAACCCCGGCACCAGGTCCGCTCCCTTCCAAACCCTCACCGCCGCCCGCGACGCCGCCCGGCCCTTCGCCGGAAAGGAAACCGTCACCATCACCGTCGCCAATGGCGTCCACTATCTGCCCGAGACCCTCATCCTGAAGCCCGCGGACTCCGGCTCGGCGGAATTCCCTGTCGTCTATCGGGCGGAGCACGAAGGAAAGGCGGTCCTCAGCGGCGGCATCGATCTCAGCGGCGGGCTCTCCTGGAAGCACGACGGGACCACCGGCCTCTGGTCCGCCGCCACCCCGCCCGGCCTCGCCATCGACCAGCTCTTCATCAACGGCACCCGCCAGCGGATGGCCCGCTATCCGAACTACGACGCCGCGCAAACCACCGCCGCGTATCAAGGCTTCGCCGCCGATGCCTTCTCGAACGAGCGCGCCGCGAAGTGGGCGGATCCCGCCGGCGGCTACATCCACGCCATGCACGCCCAGCGCTGGGGCGGCTACCACTACCGCATCACCGGCAAGAACCCCGATGGCAGCGTCGCCTACGAAGGAGGTTGGCAGAACAACCGCCAGATGGGCATGCACAAGGACTTCCGGATGGTGGAGAACATCCGCGAGGAGCTCGATGCTCCCGGCGAGTGGTTCCACGACGCAAAGAAAAACTTCCTCCACTTCATTCCCGACGGCCCCTTCGATCCCGCCACGGCGAAAGTCGAAGCCGTCCGCCTCCGCCACCTCGTCGAGCTCCAAGGCCGCGCCCAGTCGCCGGTGAAGCACGTCACTTTCAAAGGCTTCGTCTTCCGCCACAGCGCCCGGACTTTCATGGGCACCAAGGAACCGCTGCTGCGCTCCGACTGGGCGATCTACCGCGGCGGTGCCGTCCTGCTCACCGGCACCGAGGACGTCTCCATCCTCGACAGCGAATTCGACCAACCCGGCGGCAACGCGATCTTCGTCAACCACTACAACCGCCGTACCTTGATCAAGGGCTGCCACATCCACGACACCGGGGCCAGCGGCGTCTGTTTCGTCGGCGACCCCGCCGCGGTCCGCGACCCGCTCTTCGAATACGGCCAGTCCCAGGACCTTTCCAAGATCGACCGCACCCCGGGCCCGAAGACCGACAACTACCCCGCTGATTCGGTGGTCGAGGATTGCCTGATCCACGGCATCGGCCGCGTCGAACGCCAGCCGGCCGGCGTCCAGATCTCGATGTCCGCCAACATCACCGTCCGCGACACCTCCATCTACGACTGCGCCCGCGCCGGCATCAACATCAGCGAGGGCACCTGGGGCGGCCACCTGATCGAGGGCTGCGATGTCTTCGACACCGTCCTCGAAACCCACGACCACGGCTCCTTCAACTCCTGGGGCCGCGACCGCTTCTGGACCAGCAACCACCGCGGCGTCTCCCAGCCCGCGGTGAAGGAGGACCCGAAGCTGCCATTCCTTGATGCCGTCAAGCCGGTCGTCATCCGCCACTCCCGCTGGCGCTGCGACCACGGCTGGGACATCGACCTCGACGACGGCTCCTCGAACTACGAGATCCATCATAATCTGATGCTCGCCGGCGGCCTCAAGTTCCGCGAGGGCTACGGCCGCAAGGCTTGGAACAATGTCCACATCAACAACGGCTTTCACCCCCACGTCTGGTTCGACGACAGCGGCAGCGAATTCCGCTCGAACCTCGTCATGGCCGCCCACGCCCCGATCGGCCAACCGGAAGGCTGGGGCAAGCAGGTCGACCGCAACTTCTTCACCGCCGAGTCCGACCGTCTCCGCCACCTGAACTCCGGAGCCGATGCCAACTCGCTCTCCGGCGATCCCCAGTTCATCGACCCCGCCGCCGGCGACTTCCGCGTCAAGGACGGCTCGCCCGTCTTGAAGACCGGCTTCGAAAACTTCCCGATGGACCGCTTCGGCGTGAAGAAGCCCGCGCTCAAGGCCATCGCAAAGACTCCCGTCATCCCGGAGCTCAGAGCACCCGGCGGCCAAGCCTCTAACAACTCCCCCGCCGCTCCGCTCTGCTGGCTCGGTGCCGCCCTTCACGGCCTGCAAGGCGAGGAGTTCTCCGCCTTCGGCACTGCCAAGGAAGACGGCGGCGTCCAGCTCGTCACCGTCCCCGAAGGCTCCGCCGCTGCGAAAGCAGGCTTCAAGAAGAACGACCTCGTCCAGGCGATCAACGGCCGCAAGATCACCGGCACCGCCGACCTCTTCAAAGCCCTCGCCATCCTCGGCGATGCGCCGCTCGTCGTGAAGCTGATCCGCAACCAGGCCCCGCTCGAACTCAAGCCCGCCGCCGCCCCCTTCACCCTCGTCGAAAGCGCGGACAACGCCGCCGGCTTCACCAAGCTCACCCTCCCCGCCAAACCCGCCGGCAAGGTCCTCACCCGCTCCGCCACGAACAACGACCCGCCCGCCATCCTCACCGATGGCAAGCTCGCCGAAACCTACGGCCCGGTCTTCGACAACGGCATCCGCGACGGTGCCTACAAGCTCGACCTCGGCTCCAACCTGCCGCTCGCCGCGATCACTTCCTGGTCCTTCCACCAGAACTCCAACCGCGGCGCGCAGTCCGTTACCCTCTTCGGCAGCAACGCCACCAGCGACCCCGGCTGGAACACCGCCGACGCCACCCGCTTCACCCCGCTCGGCAGCCTCGACACCACCGCCCTGCCCGCCGGCAAGTTCAACGCCGCCTCCCTCCGCGCCCGCCCCGGCCAAGCCCTCGGCACCTTCCGCTGGATCGTCTGGACCACCACTCCCGTCACCCCCGCTGGCGAAAACACCGCCTTCCAGGAACTCGCCATCGAACCCGCCCGCTAAGCGGCCTCTTCGATACCGGGAGCGCGGATCTTTCCCGGCCTTCGTAGCTTCGGCGAAGTAGGCAGTCCGCAGAACGGTCCCCGGCAGCTCGCTTCACCCTCCCAGCCAATACCGCCCCAACACCGCCTCACATCAATCCCGCCATTCAGGACCCACGTCGTCCCCTGAAACCGATTGACTCCCAAGATCGAGCAATGAATCACTACCTCATGAAAACCCTCGGCACCTTGACCATCACCGAGAAGG
This sequence comes from Haloferula sp., assembly GCA_044372775.1. GTDB lineage: Bacteria > Verrucomicrobiota > Verrucomicrobiia > Verrucomicrobiales > Akkermansiaceae > Haloferula. Next base: position 62,900 of record JBIPNO010000020.1, on the reverse strand, counting down.
GACAGGCTCAATTCCCGGCGAGTTGGCTCAAACAGGCGGGGCTAATGCAAGGCGGCCCTTGCGATCTCCGCGTGGTGAATGACGGGCGGCAAAGCCTGCTGATTACCCCTCGTCCAAAAGAGCGCCGGGGCGCGGCGGGTTTGCTCGCGCATCTGGAAGACCAGACGCTCGCCTTTCCGAAGGTGAATCGCCACATCATTCCGTTCAAATGATTCCTAAATCGAACAACGCCAAACACTTCGAACTGCTCCGCCCGCTGGGTTTGATCGTGGTGAATCCATTGGCGTAAAATCACCTGCCCCCCCGGGAGTGCCGGTCATCCCCGGCCTTGGTAGCTTTAGCGAAGTAGGCAGACCGGCCGAACGGTCCCCACACCATAACGGATGGCAAAACTCCTCCACATCGCAGCCCTCGCCCTCGGCTTGATCTGGCTAGTCGCCGCCATTTTCGGACGTCTCAACATTCAGGACCCCAAGCTGGAACTCCTTTCCTACGTCGCCTTCGGAGGCGGAATGTTCGAACTGATCTCCATCGCCCGGAAGGGACTGAACCGGTCGACTCCAAAACGCTTTTCGGCAGCGATGGTCATCCTCGTCTTCTGCATCTGGCAAGGCGGATCGCCATTTGTGGATACTGGTCAGCTCCGATATGCAGGCATCTTCCTCATGGTCGGGCTCGTCTGCCACCTTGCTTCATGGACCGCTGTTCGAGGTGGCCGCGAGATTCGGAACCTCAATTCGAACTGAAGTGTTCGGCTCGTTCCTCCACAGGTAACCCGGCAACTGCACTTCCCCATGCCCCGCCTCATCGAAATCCTCACCGCCGACAGCCCATCCTCGCCGATGGTCCCGCAGTCCCAAGCCCGCGCGGTCCCCGGACTCGGCCTTGAGGGCGACCGCTACTTCGAGGGCGCGGGCACTTTTTCGCCTGACCCAAGGAAGCCGGATTTCGAGCTGACCTTGATCGAAAGCGAGAAGATCGAAGCCTTCGCCCAAGAGTCAGGGCTTCCGTTCACCGTCGCCCTCGCCCGACGGAACCTGGTCACCGAAGGCGTCGACTTGAACGCCCTGGTCGGCCGGAAATTCCAGATCGGCGAGGTCCGGGTGCGCGGCATCCGCCTCTGCGAGCCCTGCAACTACCTGGCCAAGACCACCTTCCCGCAAACCCTCAAGGGCCTCGTCCACAAAGGCGGCCTGCGCGCCCAAATCCTCACCGAAGGAGTCCTCCGCCCCGGCGATCCCATCACGATCCCGTGAACCGCGGCTTTCACCCGGCCTTCCCAACCACCTCCACCACCTTCGCCACCGGCAGGCCCATGACGTTGTCGAAGGCGCCGTCGATCCCCTCGACGATCATCTCCCCGCTGTCCTGGATCCCGTAGGCCCCCGCCTTGTCGAGCGGGTTGGTCTTTTCGAAGTAGGCCGCGATCGCCGCGTCGTCCAGCGGCCGGAAACGTACCTCGGTCAGCTCGTGGAAGCTTTCGCGGCGGCCACCCGGAAAAATCGCACACACTCCGGTGCACACCGTGTGCGACCGCCCGCCGAGTTTCCGCAGCATCGCCTTCGCCTCGTCCAGATCACGCGGCTTGCCGAGCGGTTCGCCATCGATCCATACCAGCGTGTCGGCCCCGATCACCACCGCGTCGCCATGCTCCGCCGCCACCGCCGCCGCCTTCAACCCGGCGTTGAGCTCGCACAGCTCGGCCAGCGGGATCGACGCGTCATGAATTTCCTCAGCAGGCGAGACGATCACTTCAAACGAAAGTCCCGTCGCCCCGAGCAACTCCCGCCGCCGTGGTGAACCCGATGCCAAAATCAGTCGCATGCGCAGGGCTCTAACAACCGAACTGACGTTTGAAAACCTTGTTTCCGCAACTATTCACAATCTATTCGGATCCCGCGGAACTCCTGCCCGGTTGTTGAATCCTTTGTTTGAAATAAACGCTCCACCCAATCCGACGTTCCCTGCAATCCTTGATCCAGCAGGGATCCCGCCTCCGACGCCCGCTCCCCCTCCAGACCCGCGGTTCCGCCCCTGACCAGCGCGACCCGGAGCTTTTCCCAAAGTTGTTCACAATCGCATCTTCTACCGCAAACCACTTGCATGTGCAGCAAACTCCTTCAGCTTCTCCCCATGCGCCAGCTCATCGCCGCCCTCCTTCTCTCCCTCACCGGCCCGCTCGCCGCCGCGGACCTGAAAGTCGCCACCCTCCACCCGCTGCTCACCGATCTCGCCAAGCAGGTCGGCGGCGAGCGGGTCGAAATCATCGACCTCATCGGCCGCAACGGCGATCCCCACCACTTCGAGCCCAGCCCGGAAGACCTCCAGCGCGCCGCCGATGTGCCGCTGTATCTCGCCTCCGGCATGGGAATGGAAAGCTACCTCGATTCCCTCCGCGAGATCCTCGGCAACAAGGCGGAGATCGTGGAAGTCGGCAAGGACCTCCCTTCGATCGAGGGTGCCTGCGATCACGAGGGCCACGACCACGGCGACCATGACCACGGGGTCGATCCGCACTGGTGGCACTCCGTCGACCTCTTCCGCCGCGCCACCACCATCACCGCGACCGCCTTCGCGAAGGCAGATCCCGCCGGCGCGGAGACCTATCAGAAGAACGCCGCCGCCTACCGGACCAAGCTCGACGAACTCGAGCGCTGGACCCGCAAGGAGATCGCCAAGGTCCCCCGCGACAAGCGCCACCTCGCCACCGCCCACGCCGCCTTCGGTTACTTCTGCAAGGACCACGGCTTCGAGCCCATCCCCGTGCAAGGCGTCAACCGCGAGCAGATGCCGGATCCCAAGAAGCTCGCCGCCCTGATCGCCGAGCTCAAGGAGCACCAGGTCGGCGCCATCTTCCCCGAGAAGGAGTCCAACCCGAAGATCCTCCAGGCGCTGACCAAGGACACCGGCATCCAGCTCGGCGAGGCCCTCATCGCCGACGGCTCCACCGCCGAAAGCTACGAGGCCATGGTCCGCCACAACGTCGCCGCGATCGTCGCCGGCCTGGCGAAGTGATCCGTCCGGCGGCTCTTCAATCCCCGGATTCCCACCACAGCTCCAGCTCCTCGATGCGGATCCCTTCCGCGCCGAAGGTGGTCGCGGTCAGCAGCACCATTCCGTCGTTGCTGGCCACCCGGACCCGGTCGCCCTTCTCGGAAAACCTCGCCGCCAGCCGCTCCACCACCGCGTCGGCGGTCTCGCGGGCCTTGGAGTAAATCACCAGGATCCCTTCCTCCGCGCCGCCTTCGTAGCCGCGCTCGGTCTGACGGCCGTCGAAGACCACGACGACTTTCCATTCCCCGCGGTCGCCGATCTCCCGCAGCCGCTTGACCAGCTCCATCCGCGCGATGTGCCGCTTCGGCCCCTGGTGGAGCAGGCGCAGGTCCTCCATCCCGAAAATCGCGCTGTGACCGTCGACGATGAGAAGCTGCTCCACGCGGCGAAACAAAGAGGGCCGGTCGCATCGCGCAACCGGCCCTCTGAAAAATTAAAGATCCGATCCGATCACTCGGCGGCTTCCGGGGTCTCGACGGTCTCGGTGGTCTCCACGGCTTCCGGAGCCACGGCGTCCTCGCTCTTGGCGACCTTCTTCGCGGGGGCCTTCTTGGCGGCTTTTTTGGCCGGAGCCTTCTTGGCGGCCTTCTTCGCGGCGGTGCCGCCTTCGACCGACTTCTTGGCCACGGAGCTCTTCTTCACGGCTCCGCCCAGCTTCACCTGTTCCTTCTTCCGCTTGAGGTAGATTTTCCGACGGCGACGCTTGACGATTGTTTTTGTTTGCTGGCCCATGGTCTTGGTGGCGAGGGGTTTAATCCGCAGCCGGGTTTGGTAGCAAGGGGAAATCCCCGCATTTGCCAATCCCGTCCTATTTCGCCTCCCGATCCGCCGCCCGTGGCCGTTCCAGCCGGCCCCAGCCCGGCTTGGCGAAGCCCATCCGCTGGGTCCGGTAGATCCCGCCGTGCCCGCTGAAAAGGAAGGCCACCCCGCAGGCGATCCCCAGCGGCAGCGCGTGCGCCGCACCGAACAGCTCCATCCCCATCAGCCAGCAGGCCAGCGGCGTGTTGGCCGCCCCGGCGAACACCGCGACAAAGCCCAGCGCCGCGAAAAGTTCGGGCGGCGCCCCCAGCACTCCGGCCAGCGCATTTCCCAATGCCGCGCCGATGAAGAACAGCGGCGTCACCTCGCCGCCCTTGAAGCCGGCCCCGATCGTCACAACCGTGAACACGAACTTCCACGCCCAGCTCCAAGGCTGGACCTCATCCGACGCGAACAGCGAGACCAGCGACACCGCCTGCGGATCCGGCGACCAGACGCCGAGCCCGAGGTAGTCCGCCTTGCCGCAAAGGAAGAACAACCCGATCACCGCCACGCCGCCCAGCGCCGGCCGCAGCAGCGGGTTCGGCAGCAGCCGCTTCAGCCCGGCCGCCAGCCGGTGGCAGCAGGTCGCGAACAGCAGGCTGATCAACCCGAAAGCCACCGCCGCCAGCGCCACTTTACCTAACAGGAGCGGGTCGAGGTAGGCCACCGGCAACCAACCGGCCGCCGCCGCGACGCCATCGATGTGATAGTGCGCGTGCCCCGCCCCCCAGGCCACGCAGGTCCGGTCGCCGATGAACGCCGCCAGCAGGCACAGCGGCAGCGCCCGGATTTTCGGCCGCCCCACCACCGCCACTTCCACCGCGAACACCGCGCCCGCCAGCGGCGTGCCGAAGACCGCCCCGAAGCCCGCCGCCATCCCGGCCATCAGGAGCACCCGCAGCGCCGCCGCCTCCAGCCGGAAATGCCGCGCCACCCCGCTGGCGATGCTTCCCCCCATCTGCACCGCCGTCCCCTCCCGGCCCGCCGAGCCGCCGCAGAGATGCGTCGCCAGCGTCCCGATCAGGACCAGCGGCGCCATCCGCCGCGGCACCCCGCCGCCGGGATCGTGGATGCGGTCGATGATCAGGCTGTTTCCTCCCTCCGACTCCCCGCCATGCCGCTGGTAAAGCCACGCCACCGCGACCCCCGCCAGCGGCAGGAAATAAAGCAGCCACGGGTGATCGAAGCGCGCCCGGGTTACCGCCTCCAGGCTGCCGAGAAAGACCGCCGATGCCGTGCCCGCCAGCACCGCGGCGGAGGCGACCGCCAGCACCAGCTTCCACCCGGGGCAGGCCGGCGCGGGATTGGGAAGCGGGTCGCTCATGGCACGGCGGAAATTCCAGCACGACACAGGCCGGCCACCTCAGGGAAGCGCCCGGGGCCTTGCCGCGTCAAGCCCGGCGGAGCTTTTCGAAAATGGGTTGCCAGCCGCCCGCCCATGCCTAGAGTGCCGCCGACTGCTGTGTGCGTCCGTTCAGGTAGCGTGCCCGGACCGATGTATTAAAACGGGGAGATCAAACCGAATCCGAAATCATGGTCATGCCTTCTTAGGACGACCTATCAGGATCGGCACTCCCACTTGTTGAGCAACTGGAACGTGGCTCACAGCTCCTAGGACGGCACAGCGGTTTCCCCTTTTCCTGCTTCCTCCCGGCAGGGCCCACCGGCCCTGCCGCATGCCGCGGAGGGCCCGCCCCCGACACTCCGCACTTGCACGCGGCCCCGTCCCCGCCTATCCCCGCCCCAACCATGGCCAGCACGCCCGTCATCAGCCTCCGCAAAGGACACGCCGTCCGTCACAACAACGACGTCTGCGTCGTGATCTCCCACGAACTCAAGACGCCGCCCCGCATGGCGTCCTACGTGGTGATGTCGATCCGCAGCGTCTCCAACAAGAAGGTCTCCAACCTGCGCATGACCTCGAACGACTCGATGGAGTCGGTCCTGCTCGAGCGCATCCCGCACGAATACTCCTACAAGGACTCCGGCGGCTACCACTTCCTCAACAACGAGACCTACGACGACGTCGCCGTCCATGACGAGATCATCGACACCGTCCGCAACTACCTGATCGAGGGCAACACCTACACCCTCCTCTTCGCCGACGGCCTCGTCGCCGACATTGAACTCCCGCCTTCCATGGTCATGATCGTCACCGACTCGCCGGAAGGCGTGAAGGGCGACTCCGCCAGCAACGCCTACAAGTCCGCGACGATGGAAACCGGCCTCATGGTCCAGGTTCCCCTCTTCATCAACCCGGGCGAAAAACTCATCATCAAAACCGAAGACGCCTCCTACCTCGGTCGCGCCTGATCCCGCGGATCTCTTCCAAAGGCCGGATCTCGCGAGGGATCCGGCCTTTTTCGTGCTCCGACCTCCCCACCATCCCCATGAACCTCCACGTCCCCACCCTCATCGCCCGCAAACGCGAAGGCGAAACGCTCGAGCCCGCGGAAATCCGCAAGCTGATCGAAGGCTACACCTCCGGCGAGGTCCCGGACTACCAGATGTCCGCCTTCGCCATGGCCGTCTTTTTCAAGGGCATGGACGCCGTGGAAACCGCCGCGCTGACCAAGGCGATGCTTGAGAGCGGCGACGTCTTCCAACACCCCGCCGGCCACCCGCCGGTCGTCGACAAGCACTCCACCGGCGGCATCGGCGACAAGGTCTCGCTGATCCTCGCCCCCCTCGTCGCCTGCACCGGCGTGTGGGTCCCCATGGTCTCCGGCCGCGGCCTCGGCATCACCGGCGGCACCCTCGACAAACTCGAATCGATCCCCGGTTTCAAGGTCGGCGTCACGATCCCGGAGGCGCAGGAGATGTTGGAGAAAATCGGCGTCGTGATGATGGGCCAGACCGACCGCTTCTGCCCCGCCGACAAGAAACTCTACGCCCTGCGCGATGTCACCGGCACCGTGCCCTCCATCCCCCTGATCACCGCGTCCATCATGTCGAAGAAGCTCGCCGAGTCGCTCGACCAGCTCGTGCTCGACGTGAAGTTCGGCAGCGGAGCCTTCATGAAGACGGCGGCCGATGCCCGCGTGCTCGCCGACTCGATGATCGCCGTCGGCAAGGAGATGGGCGTCGAGGTCCACGCCGTGCTCAATCCGATGAGCGAGCCGCTCGGCCGCGCCGTCGGGAACTCGCTCGAAGTCGTCGAGTCCCTCGAGTGCCTCGAAGGCCGCGGCCCGGCCGACCTCCGCAAGCTGGTGCTCGACCTCGCGGAAAAGATCAGCCCGGTTCCGCGCAAGCAGCTCGAGCATCTGTTAGATGATGGCAGCGCGCGCCGGAAGTTCGACGAGATTGTCACTGCCCACGGCGGCAACCCCGCCGATCTGCCGAAGCTCGGGCAAATCCACCACGCCCCCTTGATCCGCGATTTCCCCGCGCCGTGCAGCGGGACCGTCGTGCAAGTCGACGCCGGCTACGTCGGCCAAGCCGCCCTCCAGCTCGGGGCCGGCCGCGCGCGTGCCAGCGACGGCGTCGATCACGCCGTCGGCTTCGACCACCTCGTGAAATGCGGCGAGCATGTCCACCAGGGCCAGCCGCTCTGCCGCGTCCACGCCCGCACCGCTGTCGATTTCGAAATCGCCGAAGCGCTGTTGGAGAAGGCCATCCGCATCGACCCATGACCCGCAAGCTCGCCTCCATCCAGACGGTCGTCGCCATCGAGCCGATCGCCAATGCCGATGCCATCGAACTGGCTCACATCCAGGGCTGGCAGTGCGTCGTGAAGAAGGGCGAGTTCCGGCCCGGCGAGTCCGGCGTGTTCTTTGAGATCGATGCCATCCCGCCCGACGATCCGCGCTATCAGTTCCTCTGGCGTGCCAAGGACGGCACCGTGCCGCCCCAGCCCGCGAGTTTCCGGCTGCGGACCATCCGCCTCCGCGGCGTGCTCTCGCAGGGCCTGCTGATGCCGCTCGACCGCTTTCCCGAACTGCCCAGCGATCTCCCCACCGGCACCGATCTCACCGAGACGCTCTCCGTTGCCAAGTGGGAGGCGCAGATCCCGCTCAACGACGAGGTCGACGGCCCCTTCCTCCCCGGTGTCCCGAAGACCGACGAGATCCGCGTCCAAAGCGCCCCCGAGGTCCTCACCGAACTCGCCGGCCGCCCGTACGTCATCACCGTCAAATACGACGGCACCTCGGCGACCTACGGCATCCACCGCCACACCCGCGCCTTCACCGTCTGCGGCCGGAACTGGAGCATCAAGCGCGGCACCAATGCCTACTGGCACGCCGCGGAGAAATACCATCTTGAAGAAGCGCTCGCCAAACATCCACAGATGGTGATCCAGGCCGAACTCATCGGCCCCGGAATCCAGAAAAACTGCCTCGCCCTCCGCGGCGTCCAGCTCGCCGTCTTCAACGTTTACGACCAGGAAGAGCGCCGCTTTCTCTCCCACGACGAAGCCGCGGCCTTCCTCAATTCCATCGGCGTCCCAATGGTCGAGGTCCTCGAACGCGGCGACGCCTTCTCCCACGACCAGGCCTCGCTCCTCGCCCTCGCCGAGGGCCACTACCCCGGCACGAAGAACGAGCGCGAAGGCATCGTCATCCGCCCGCAAACCGAGACCATCAGCGCCGCCCTCGGCGGCCGGCTCTCGTTCAAGGCCATCAGCAACCGCTTCCTCCTCAAAGGCGGCGACTGAGCGAGGGCGGACGATTGGCTTGCAAGAGCGCGGCGGGCGGTGGGTAGTAAGGGGGTGAAATTGCAATCCACTCTCCGGGCGGTGACCCTCGCCGCGGCCACAGGCATCGTCGGACTCGCTGCGGAACCGCTGGCCTTCAAGGACACTCCCGGCAAGCACCTCGACGTGCTCTTGGACGGCAAGGTGGCCGCCCGCTACATGTACGAGCACGACACCTCGACCAAGGAGCGCGCCCACGAGACCTACAAGCCCTACCTCCATGTCTTCGACGCCGCGGGCGAGGCACCGATCACCAAGGGAGCCGGCGGCGACTACACCCACCACCGCGGCATCTTCATCGGCTGGAACAAGATCGGCTTCGGCGGGAAGACCTACGACCGCTGGCACATGAAAGGTGGCGACATCGTCCACCAGGACTTCCCCCTCCAGGAGTCCAAGGACGGCGCGGCCGTCTTCACCTCCCGCACGCTATGGATGGCGGAGAAGGACAAGCCCCTGCTTGAGGAGAAGCGGACCATGAAGATCACCCCGGGCAGCGACGGAGTGCGGCTGGTGATCGATTTCCACAGCGAGCTCCATGCGAAATACGGCGCCCTGTCCCTGAAGGGCGATCCCGAGCATGCCGGCATCCACTACCGCCCCGCCCAGGGCGTGGACCTCAAGGCGACGAAATACTGGTTTCCCGAGGAGAAGGTCGACGTCCCGAAAGCCCGCGATCTCCCCTGGGCGGCGGAGACCTACGTGCTGCGCGGCAAGAAGCACACGGTGGTCCATTTGAACCACTCCTCGAATCCGAAAGGCACGCGGCACTCGGCCTACCGCGACTACGGACGCTTCGGCATGTTCTTCGAAAAGGACATCCCCGCAGACGGCAAGCTCGAGGTCCGCTACCGCTTCCTGATCATCGACGGCGATTTCCCCGGCCGGGAAACCATCGCGAAAGCCTGGACCGAATACTCGAAGTGATCACGAAGCCATGAAGGGACCTCTCGCCACTCTCGCAGCCGCCCTTGTCACCTCGGGCCTCCTCTTCGCGGACTCCGGCTGGCCGAACTGGCGCGGCCCGTCCGGCCACGGCATCGCGGAAAGCGGCAAAACCCCGGCATCTTTCAGCCCGGAGAAAAACGTCGCCTGGAAAGTGAAGCTCCCCGGCCGCGGCGGTTCGACGCCGATGGTCCTTGGCGACCTGATCGTCGTCACCGCGGAGATCGATGGCAAAGACGGCGTGCTCGCGGTGGACAAGGCCGGCAAGGAGAAGTGGCGCGCCACCGTTGGCGCCGTCAGCCGCTTCCAGCACGCCAATGCCGGCAGCGGTTGCAACCCCTCGCCACTCACCGATGGCAAACGGATCTTCGTTTACTACAAGTCCGGCAATCTCGCCGCGCTCGACCTCGGCGGCAAAGTCGCCTGGAGCAAGAACCTGCAAAAGGACTACGCCAAGGACGGCTTGAAGTGGGACCTCGGCACCTCGCCGATCCTCGCCAGCGGCCATCTGGTGGTCGCGATGATGCACAACAAGCACCCCTCCTTCCTCCTCGCCTTTGATCCCGCCACCGGCAAGGAAGTCTGGAAGACCCCGCGTGATTACAAAGCCCCGGCCGAGGCCAACGACGCCTACACCACGCCCTTCGTCGCGGAGATCGACGGCGTCGAAACGATCGTCACCTGGGGCGGCGATCACCTCAGCGGGCACGACGCGAGAAGCGGCAAGCTCCTCTGGGACCACGGCGATTTCAATCCCCGCCAGCAACCGAACTGGCGCGTCATCGCCTCCGCCGCCGCCACGAAAGGCATCGCGCTCGTCCCTTTCGGCCGCGGCAACCACGTCGCCGGCGTGAAGATGGGCGGCAGCGGCGACACCACGAAAACCCATCGCCTGTGGACCCTCGACAAGCGCGGCTCCGACTGCGCCACGCCGGCCGCGCAGGACGGAAAGTTCTACCTCCTCCAGGACACCGGCCCCACCCGCGGCACGGTGAGCTGCCTTGATGCGGAAAGCGGGAAGGTCCTTTGGGAAAGCACCCTGCCCAAGGGCCCGGCGATCTACTACGCTTCTCCGATGATCGCCGGCGAACGACTCTACTGCGGCCGCTCCGACGGCACCGTCTTTTGCGGACGCATCACCGGAAAGGGCCTAACAGAAGTCACCGTCAACGAACTGAGCGAACCGCTGGTCGCAACCCCCGTCGCCACCGGCGATTCCTTGCTGGTGCGCACCCACGAGCATCTCTGGTGCTTCCGCTGATCGTACACAGATGAGCAAAAAAGCCCATCCCGCCCTGCGCGCCGCCGCCGGCCTGCTGCTGGTCCTTCCTTTCGCCCTGCTGATCTGGAAATCCATGGGCCCGGCGACCCAGCCGAAGTCGCCCCGCCTGCAAAAGGTGGAAAAGGACCTCACCCGGATCGCCGCCCGTCAGGAAGGGCAGGCCGACGTCCTCCTCGTCCGCCAGCTTCTCGGCGAAAAGCTCGGCGACCGCAGCTTCTCATTCGCCACCGTGGCCGAAGCCTGCTCCGGCAAGAAGGTCATCCCGCTCGCCGCCAAGGAAAGCCACACCCGCGTCCAGGCCGCCATCGAGTCCGCCCTCAGCCGCGCCGTCGAAAAGCTCAATGCCCCCGACTCCCCCGTCCGCTCCCTCCGCCGCATCAACGAGGCCTCGCGCTTCTTCGAGGACGCCCTCCACCAAAGCCTGAACGCCGAGCCCGACCTTTCCTGCGACGTCCCTCCCAACCGCCGCGGCGAGGCCCAGCGCAGCGGCTACCCCGACCTCCGCATCGTCCACGAACCGAGCGGCGAGGTCTTCTACCTCGACCCCAAGCTCGTCGAAGACGGCTCTTGGAAAAGCACCCTGCGCACCTTCTATTTCGAGCCGAAGGACGAGACCCTCAAGATCACCGACGACGCCGTCCACCTCCTCGCCGGCATCGGCCACGACGGCAAGGACGGCGCGTGGACCTTCACCGGCTTCAAGCTGGTGGATCTCTCGACCCTCAAGGTTCGCCTGAAGGCGGAGTTCCAGGCCTCGAACAAGGACCTCTATCCCAACTGAGAGCCCGGTCGGTCAGGCGCTTGGAAATCTCGCGCTGCCCCCACCACGCAAGCCCGCCCACAACCAGCCACGAAGCCGGCCACCCAACCCCGATGACCTTCATCCCGCTGACCTCTGCCGGGATCCAGACGACCACGCCGAAACCGGATAGAACGAAAACGATTTCCAACATCATCGCCACTTGTTGGCCTGCGGCTACCGCCGGATCCCGTCCGCCGACGCTCGGGTAAGTGTGACGCTGACGGATCACACCTTCGATCCACTTCGCACCCGCAGCCATGCTGGTCAGCAACACGGCGAAAACCATCATGGCGAGAAGGGGCGGAACCGCTTCGAGCCCCGACTCTTCGACGAAGAAAATCAGCACCAAGATCACCAGCACCCCCGCCAACAAAACGGCCGCCATGAGGACAAGCAATGTCCCCACAACGGCCAAAAAGAACATCGCCAGCCGCTCCCCGATCGCCGGCCGCCCCTGGGGCGGCACGGGACCGGTTTGCGGGTCTTCAGCCATGTTCGGGACCGGCGCTCACTTCAGCACCGCGGCATGGAACTCATGCCAGTCGTCGAGGTTGTTCAGGTTGATCGCATCCTTCGCGGCGGAGGCGTCGTCCGGTAGGCCGTCGGCCGCGAGGATCGACTGGCGGGTCGCGTCGGCGTGGAGATAGCCGGTGATCGCCGCGTTGATCGTGGCGATCGAGTCGGCGTCGAGCTTGGCACCCGGCTGGGCCTTCACCCAGGCTTCGAACTGCGGATAGGTCGGGCGCTCGGCCGTGATGTAGGCGATCACCGCTTCGCGATCCAGGCCCAGGGCGTCGATGACCATCTGGTCATAGCCTTGGCCGGCACCCGGATAGCCGTCGGCCAGCGCGCCGCGGGCTTCGAGCGAGACTTTGAGCCAGAGGCGCGGCAGGTGGAGAACGCCAAGGGGACCGGCCGTGCCGGAGCTGATAAGGGGTACGATTTTCATAACGCCGCCAGAAAAGCCGCGGATTCACTTTCCGTCAACCGGAGGCTTCTCCCGTCCTTCTTCTTGCAAGGCCCCGCCCTCCCCGGCGTATCCTCCGTCCCATGCGTGTCCCCGCCTTGCTCGCCCTGCTGTCCGCCCCCCTGCTCGCGCAGGATCGGCCGAACATCCTCTTCCTCTTCTCCGACGACCACGCGTTGAATGCCATCTCGGCCTACGGCGGCCCGCTGAAGGACGTCGCGCCCACCCCGAACCTCGACCGCATCGCGAAGGAAGGTGCCATTTTCACCCGCTCCTACTGCGCGAACTCGATCTGCGGTCCGTCCCGCGCCTGCATCCTCACCGGCAAGCACAGCCACGTGAACGGCTTCCCCGACAACGACTTCTCCCGCTTCGACGGCACCCAGACCACCTTCCCGAAACTCCTCCAGAAAGCCGGCTACCAAACGTCGCTCATCGGCAAATGGCACCTCGTCAGCCAACCGACCGGCTTCGACCACTGGGAAATCCTCCCCGGCCAGGGGAGCTACTACAACCCCGAGTTCATCACCGCCGCGGGACCCAAAAAGGAACCCGGCTACTGCACCGACCTGATCACCGACAAGGCCCTCGCCTGGCTGGAGACCGGCCGCGACAAATCGAAGCCCTTCGTCCTGATGTGCCAGCACAAGGCGCCTCACCGCAACTGGTCCCCCGCCCCGCGCCACCTCGGTCTCTTCAAGGACGTCACCATTCCCGAGCCGAAGTCCCTCTTCGACGACTACTCCGGCCGCAGCGTCGCGCTGAAAGAGCAGCAGATGACCATCGCCAAGGACTTCCACTGGGGCCACGACATGAAGTTCCACGGCAAGTCGGCGTTCCCCGAGCACTTCCTCGACGGCATCCCCAACGGCGAATACGCCCGGATGACCGACGAGCAGAAGAAGGCCTGGGACGCCGCCTACGAACCGGAGAACCAGGCCTTCATCTCCGCCATGAAGGCCTCCCCGCTGTCCGCCGACGAGGTCACCCGCTGGAAATACCAGCGCTACCTCAAGGACTACCTCCGCACCATCCGCGCCGTGGACGAGAACGTCGGCCGCATGCTCGACTACCTCGAAAAGAGCGGCCTCGCGAAGAACACGCTCGTCATCTACTCCTCCGACCAGGGCTTCTACCTCGGCGAGCACGGCTGGTACGACAAGCGCTGGATGTTCGAGGAAAGCCTCGCCATGCCCTTCATCGCCCGCTGGCCCGGCGTGGTGAAACCCGGCACCCGCAACGACACCCTGATCCAGAACATCGACTACGCCCCGACCTTCCTCGAGATCGCCGGCGTGCCGATCCCCGCCACCATGCAGGGCAAGAGCCTGGTCCCGGTGCTCAAGGGCGAGACCCCGGCCGACTGGCGCAAGGCGATCTACTATTTTTATAGTGGCGAGAACACCCACCGTGTCGCCGCCCACGACGGCGTCCGGACCGACCGCTACAAGCTGATGTTCTTCCCCAAGACCAAGGAGTGGAACCTCTACGACCTCGAAAAGGACCCGCAGGAAATGAAGTCCGTTCACGAGGACCCCGCCTACGCGCCCGTCCTCGCGGAGATGAAGAAGACCTACGAGGAAAAGCGCACGGAATACCGGATGAATCCCGGCACGGTCCCCGCCCACCGGAATCCCGAAGGCTGGTGGAAGAAGCGCCACCAGCAGAAGAAGAACCTCGCCAAGAAGGGCGGCCACGACCTCGTCTTCATCGGCGACTCGATCACCCAGGGCTGGGAGGACGATGGCAAGGCGGTCTGGGACAAACACTACGGCACCCGCAAGGCCCTCAACCTCGGCTACTCCGGCGACCGCACCGAGCACGTGCTCTGGCGCCTGATGAACGGCGAGCTGGAGAACGTCGATCCCAAGCTCTTCGTCGTGATGATCGGCACCAACAACAGCGGCCAGCGCCAGGACCCCCCGGAGCAAACCGCCGCCGGCATCCAGCTCATCCTCGAACTCCTCCAGGACCGCAAGCCGGACGCCAAGATCCTGCTGCTCTCCATCTTCCCCCGCGCCGAGAAGCCCGACCACAAGCTCCGCCAGCTCAACCACGCGATCAACCAGCGCATCAAGACCTTCGCCGACGGAGACAAGATCCAGTGGCTCGACATCCACGACACCTTCCTCGCCGAAGACGGCACCCTGACCAAGGAAGTCATGCCCGATTTCCTCCACCCGGAGGCCGCCGGCTACGAAATCTGGGCCAACGCAATGGAGGCCAAAATCGCAGCCCTCACGGGAACGCCAGAGGTGATGTCAGAGAAGGAAAACGAGTGATTCGTTAAGGTTGTTAGCCCGGCCGCATCCCCTCTGCCGCCTTTCAATCGGAAATCGACAATCCTCAATCGACAATCGTCAATCCCCCCCATGCTAGCCATCGCCCTCACCCACAAGCTCCCGCTCGACCACCCGGACTGCTTCGAACTCCTCACCCTCCCCGATCCCGTCCCCGGTCCACGCGACGTCCTCGTCCGGGTCAAGGCGATCGCCGTCAACCCGGTCGATTACAAACAACGCCAGGCCCGGAAGGAGGAGGACACGGCCCCGCGGATCCTCGGCTGGGACGCGGCAGGGATCGTCGAGGCCACCGGCAGCGAGGTCACCCTGTTCCGCCCCGGCGACGAGGTTTACTACGCCGGCGACGTCACCCGGCCCGGCTGCAATGCCGAACTCCAGCTCGTCGACGAACGTATCGTCGCCCGCAAACCGGAGTCGCTCGGTTTCGCCGAAGCCGCCGCGCTGCCCCTCACCGCCATCACCGCCTGGGAATGCCTCTTCGACCGCCTCGGCCACACCGCCGGCGATCTGGTCGGAACCAAAGACAAGACCCTGCTCATCCTCAGCGGGGCCGGCGGCGTCGGCTCGATCGCCATCCAGCTCGCCGCCGTTCTAACAGGCTTCACCGTGATCGCCACCGCCTCGCGGCCGGAGTCCGCCGAATGGTGCCGCAGGATGGGCGCCCACCACGTCATCGACCACTCCGGCGACTGGCCGGCGGAGTTGGAAAAACTCGGCTACCCGACGGTCGATGCCATCGCGTGCTTCGCCGACACCACCGGTCACTGGGCGGCCATGGCCAAGGCCATCGTCCCGCAGGGCAGGATCACCGCCATCGTCGAGTCACCTGACGTCCCGGACATCGGCCTGCTGAAAGCCAAGAGCGTCACCTTCGCCTGGGAGTTCATGTTCACCCGCTCCATGTTCCAGACGCCGGACATGATCGGGCAGCACGAACTGCTGAAGGAAGTCGCCCACCTCGTCGATGCCGGCCGTCTGGTCACCACGATGACCCGCCATGCCGGCATCCTCTCCCCCGCCACGCTTGCCGCCGCCCACCGCGAACAGGAAGCCGGCCGGATGATCGGCAAGCAGGTGCTGGAGACCTGGTAGCATCACTCCGGCAGCGCGATCCCCGAAACCTGGCACCGCGCGCTGTGACCGGGCGCCGCCCGCTTCATGCCGAAAGCACCAGCTCGGTGGCACGCACCGTGAACCGCTCCGGCCGGACTTCCGCGGCCAGACCGGCCATGAACTCGGCGTGGCGGACCAGCTCCAAACGGCCGTCGAAGTGCTCGACGATCGCCGTCATGCTCTCCACCCAGTCGCCCGAGTTCAGGTAGCGGATCTCCCCGACCTGCTTGTCCTCCGGCGTGTGGATGTGGCCGCAGATGATGCCGTCGCACTCCTTTTTCCGCGCCAGTTCCTGAAGCTGCTGCTCGTACTCGCCGACGAAGTTCACCGCTGATTTCACCCGCGCCTTGATCGCCTTGCTGACCGAATAGTAGTCCTTGCCGCGCCACGCCCGGTAGCGGTTGTAAACGCGGTTCACCTTGAGCAGGGCATCGTAGCCGACCGCTCCGAGCATCGCGATCCAGCGGTGGTTGGTCGACACGCTGTCGAAGCCGTCGCCGTGGACCACCAGATAGCGCTTGCCGTCCACCCCCTTGTGGATGTGCTCCTTCACAAACTGCAGCTTGCCGAAAGCCAGCGGCAGGAAGCGCTCGAGGATATCATCATGGTTGCCGCGAAGATAGACCACCGCGGTGTCGTCCTTCTCCATCTTCTTCAGCACCGTGCGGATGAAGCGGCTGTGCCGCTTGCGCCATTTCGCCCCGCGGCGCAGGGCCCAGCCGTCGATAATGTCACCGTTCAGGACCAGCTTCTCGCAGCGCGTGTGCTTCAGGAACTCGATCACCTCGTGGACCTTCGCGTCCGGCGTGCCGAGGTGGATGTCGGACAGGAAGATGGTGCGGTAGTTGCGTTTCGGCCGCTTGCTCTTCTCCTTCAAGGTCAGCGTGACCGGGCCGCGGGAGTCGCAGGCTTCCCGCAGATGTCCTTCGAAGGAATCCACCACCTGCTCCCAGCCGAGCGCCTCCGCCGACGCGCGGGCGTGGGAGCGGAACAACTCGTCGCGCCAGCGGTGCAGCGCGGCAAAACATTCGCCGAGGTAGGCGTCGCGGTCGCCCTTCGTCGCCTTCAAGCCGTTGCGGTCGTGTTCAACATGCCGGGCCGCCGCGGCGTAGTCGTGGCTGACCGTGACCAAACCGCTCGCCATTCCTTCTAACAACACGTTGCCGAAAGTCTCCGTTTCGCTGGGAAACAGCAGGATGTCGGCCGAGGCGTAGTGCCGGGCGAGGTCGTCACCGGTCTGGACGCCGGCAAAATGAACCGCACCATTTTCCAACTGAAGCTTCTCCCGCAGCGGGCCGTCACCGACCACCACGCAGCGCAGGTCCGGCATCCGCTCCCGCATCCTGCGGAAGCACTCCATCGCGAAGGGCAGGTTCTTCTCCGCCGCCACCCGGCCGACGATCGCCACCACCGGCGACTCCGCCCGCACTCCCCAGCTCGCCCGCAGGGCATGATCGCGCTTGGCCGGATCGAACAGCACCGTGTCCACTCCGCGGCCGAGCAGGCGGACGTTCTGGAAACCCTCGCGGCGAAGCATGTCCACCACGTCGGTCGTCGGAGCCATCGTCAGGTCGGCGCGGCTGTGGACTTTCTTCAGATAGGCCATCGCCGCCGGCTGGAGCCCACCGAGGCGGTACTGCTCCATGTATTGATGGAAATTCGTATGAAACCCCGCCGCGACCGGAATCTCCAGGGCGTTGGCCGTCTTGATCGCCGAGCTGCCGAGCGGGCTCTCGGTCGCGACATAGACCGCGTCCGGCCGCCGTTTCAGCCAGCGCTTGCGCAGCTTGAAGGGGCCTGGCAGGCCGACCCGCACTTCCTTGTATCCCGGCAGCGGCACGGAAGCGGCGATCGTCTCGCCCTTCCCTCCGCCTTCCCCGGTGCGGATCACATGGACCAGATGCCCCTTGCGCCGCAGCCCGTCGCAAAGCCGCCCCAAGGTCATGGCCACGCCGTTGACGTCGGGAGCGAAGGTGTCGGTGACGATGTCAATTCTCATGGATATTCAGGAGTTTCAAACAATCCGCACCCTGCGTGTAACACGCCCCCGCCGGTCACCAGCGCGCTTTTGCGTGGCGAATTCGACACGCCGGCGCGGGTGCGGCTCGCCGTTGTCCCAAGGGGACTTGGCAACAAAGCCCTGGGTTGCGGCGTGCGACCGCTGCAGAGGCCAAGGTCAGCGAGCGCTGTCCCAACGGGACCTGGGAACAGAGCCCTGGGTTGCGAGGAACGAGCTACCCAGGGGAGTAGCCCCCGACATCTCCTACGCCAACGGCGTTGCGGAAGGTCGTTCCCCGGATCGATCTGGCGGCAGGCAGCCGCGGCCGCAGCGACGACTCACTCGTCCTTCGGCTCCTCAACCGGAAGAGGCTTGCGACCGGTGTTGTAGGGTTCCAACGCCTGCTTCAGTGCTGACACACGGATCCGGCCATCCTTGGCCTCCTTGCGGAGTGCCGCGACTTCCGGGAAATGGACCGCCATCGTCTCGATCAGGTCGCAATCGGCGCGGACCAACCTTTCCTCCGGCTTTCTTTGCTCCGACCAACTGTCCAACATCGAGCAAAGCGCGAGCAGTTCCGCCAGATCCCTCCCGTTGACCTTCTGGCGGGGATCCTCGACGTCCACCTTCTCGAAGTAATCGATGAGATCCACCTTCTCCATGGGCCCCTTGAGCTCAGGGGCGGTCATCCTCAGCGAAGGTGCCTGTCTTCCGACCAGCTTCAGCTCCCGGGGAATGTTGCTATACGAGTAGGCCCATCCGGTGACCTTTCCGTCTCGCAGATGAACGCCGAACCCATTCTCAACGACTTTCCCATCCGGCGACTCATTTCTCCGTTCGGGCGCGACCTCGTAGAATAGACTCGACGCTCCCGTATCCGGATTCCGCGCCGGCACGGTCGGACGCCCGAAGATTTTCACCACCTCATCGACGCTCATCCCCTTCCGCAGCGATGCCGCCAGCTCTTCTTCCGAGGGCACCTTGTCCAAATGGAAGAATCCCATCTTCTCCCGACTCGCCTTGATCTGCTGATACTCCTCTTCGGTGTACGGCTCCCGTTTCTCTTCGGGGAGCTTCAGTTTCGGCATTTCCACCTCGGGGACTCCAAGCGGTCTCCCCGCGATCTTTCGGGCAAGCTCTTTCAATTGTTCATCCGTCAGTTCATTGAAACCCTCGATGATGAATTGAGCTCCCAACCTCCCGTTGACCACGGGCGCGGACACCACCCTGCCCTCGACGATCAATGCCAATCGCTCGACTCCAAGCTTCATCCCGCCCGTGACCGCCTCCATCTTCTTCGCCCCCTCCGGCTTGAGACGGATCGAAATGTGCCGCATCGACGGGAAGATCTCGGGCCACGCCTCCTGCACATCCGCCGCCCCCACCACCGTCGCCTTCTCCACAAACAGCACCTCCTCGTGATCCCCGGCCTTGAAGGTCATCTGCTCGATCCCCTCGCCCGCGGCCTTCACGACCCGCGACACCCGGAAGACCTCGTCCGCGGAGGCCGCGACGCTGAAAACCAGCAAACCGAGAA
This sequence comes from Haloferula sp., assembly GCA_044372775.1. Lineage (GTDB taxonomy): Bacteria > Verrucomicrobiota > Verrucomicrobiia > Verrucomicrobiales > Akkermansiaceae > Haloferula. The sequence goes on along the minus strand of JBIPNO010000020.1, from coordinate 43,404 downwards.
GCAGGACCTTCATCATGGAGGCAAGACTGGGGCCTCCGCCGCTCGCCGTCGACTCCATAGAAGAGCACCGCGTCAGCTACCCCTTCACGCTATCCATCCCATCCATCCTGGTCCCGATACCCAGTCCTCGTCCGTAGTGAAGCGGCTCTTCCACCCGGCTACATCCGGAACAACCCGCCGCGCTTCCCGCCCAGCGCCGCGGCCCCGGTGATGGCGATCGCCAGGAAGACCATCGCCCACACGCCCAGCGCCGCCGCCAGCTCATGGCCATTGCCGAGCGAGGAAAGCAGCATGTAGATCGCCTTGGTAATGGGATAGTGCTCGGTCTGCTGAGCCAGGATCAGGCTATCGCTGACCTCCAGCATCGCGAAAGCGAAGGCGAGGATCCCTCCCGCCGCGAGGTTCGCGCCGATCAACGGCAGCGAGATCCGCCGCAAGGTGCGGAACCAACCGGCCCCCAGCGAGCGCGCCGCTTCCTCCAGCGCCGGATTGCTCTGCTGCAAGCCCGCGACCGCGGAACGCACCACGTACGGCAAACGTCGTACCGCGTAGGCCACGATCAGCAGCATCGCCGGATTGCCGTCCTCACCGATCAGGAAATGCAGCGGCTTACCCTCCTGCGACAGCGCCAGGTAGCCGAAAGCCAGCACCAGCCCGGGCACCGCCAGCGGGAGCATCACCAGCGCGTCGATCAGCGCGCGGCCCTTGATCGTGCTTCGGACGATCACCCAGGCGATGGCAATCCCCAGCACGAGGTCGACCAACGTCGCACAGGAAGCGTAGAACAGGCTGTTCTGGATCGAAGGCACGACGAGCGGGTCACCCAGCGCCTCGACATAGTGGTCGAACTTCAGCGCGACCGGCAGCACCGTCTGATACCAGTCGTCCGACAGCGAAAGCAGGATCACGCCAAGGTGAGGCAGCGACGCGAGCAGGAACACCCCGCCGAAAACCATCGCACAGCCGAGCGAGCGCAGGCCGCTCAACTTGATCTCGCCGCCCCGCCCTTTCGGCCGCGGCTGGGACCCGGCGGTCTGGCGCCCGAAAAGGAACTTGGTGACGGCGAACACCACCGCCGAGATCACCAGAATCACCGAGACCAAAGCATAGGGGGCGGGATTGCCCGTTAGATCCTTGATCCCGTCGAACACCTGCACCGGGGCGACCCGCGTGTAGTCGAAAACCAGCGGCACCCCGAGCTCCGTGAAAGCCCACACGAAAACGATCGCCGAGCCGGCGAAAATCCCCGGCATCGCCAGTGGCAGGGTGATCCGCCACAAGCGCCGCGCCGGCGGGCAGCCCAGGTTCTCGGCGGCCTGCTCCATCGCGGGGTCGAGGTTCGACAGCGCCGCGGTGACATTCATGTAGAGGATCGGATAGAGGTGCAGCGCGTTCATCGCGACGATCCCCCAGAAGCGACCGTTCGCCAGCCAGTCGTAGGGCCGCGCGGCATCCATCAGGCCGATCTCGATCAGCAGCGCGTTGAGCGAGCCGTCGACATCGAGCATGTGCTTGACCCCGATCGCCCCGACGAAGGGCGGCAGCACCAGCGGGATCAGGATCAACACGCCAAGGATCCCGCGGCCGGCGAAGTCGTAGCGGTACGACAGCAGCGCCAGCGGGAAGGCGATCAGGAAGGTGGCCAGCGTGCTGGTCAGCCCCAGCGCGAGCGCGTTCCACAAGCCCTCGCGGTAAACCGGATTGCGGAAGACATCGCCGATGAACGACAGCGTGAAGCTGCCGTCCGGTGCCTGGAAGGCCTCGCCGATCACCGAGAACGCCGGATAAAGGAAGAACAACGCGAACAGTCCGGTGACGATCGCCGTGATCGCGATGGCGGCGTTCCGGTTCATGGCTGCCCTCCTTCCTTCGCGATCCGTGCGGCTTTCTCGTAGTTCGCGCGGAAGGTCGCGGAGATTTCCGCCATCTCCCGCATCGTGGCCAGCGGGTCCTTCTTCCCGACCAGCGGGACGATCTCGTTCATGAGCCGTGCGTAAGTCAGGTGGGAGACGTCGAAGAACACCTTCCCCGCCACGCTGTCCTCCAGCGGCATCGCGGGCCCCGTGTGTTCGCGCATCGCCTTCCAGCCCGCCTTCATCTCGTCGTGCGGATCGATGCACATCGCCCGGAAAATCTGGGCCATCGCGCTGAAGGCGCTGCCGGTCAGTTCGCGCTTGTATTCAAAACCGGCGCTCCGCTCGTAGGGCAACGCGTCGGCGTCGGCGAAAGTGGCGAGGTTCTCCGTGGTGTAGAGATCCTTCCTCACCGGCAGGCGCCGCGGCGAAGTCTGCGCCGGACCGCCGGGCAGCCCGGCTTTCACGTTCCAGAGCAACTGGCCCGCGGAACTCAGGCAGAAGATGACGAACTCCTGCGCGATGTCGTTGCGCGGCGCGCCGCGGAACACCGCGATCGGATCGACACTCATCGAAGTGCCGCCGGCCGGCGCGGTCCAGCGGATCCGCGAGGTGCCGTCGGCTTTCTTGCGCTTCTCCTCGTAGGTCCGGCCGTAGAAATCGATGCAGGTCCCGGCGGCGGCGCTGCCCTGGGCCACGTCGTGCGGCACCTTGCTGGCGGAGTCGGTGAAGTAGCGCGCGTTCGCCGCCAGCCGTTGCAGCAGGTTCAGGCCGTTCCGCCAGCCCTCCTCGCGGCTTTCCGGCGAGTCGCCTTTCTCCGCGATCACCGCCTGCATCTGCTCCTGGATCATCATCTCGAAGGCGCGGCCGACCGACCCGCTCTTGGTCGGATCCGCCAGCGCGATGTAGCCGGCGTAGTCCGGATCACCGAGATCGCTCCAACGCTTCGGCACGGACACTCCGAGCCGCTTGACCGAGTTGACATTGTAACAAATCCCCATCTGCGACAAACAAGCGCCAACCCATTGGTGATTCTTGTCGTAATAACTCTCGCCCGTGAAGCGAGCCGGGATCACGTCGTCGTTGAACCACTCCGGATGGGCCTTGAACACGTCCAACTCGACCAATCGCCCCTTCCCCGCCTGCACCGTGAACTCGTAATCGCCGCCGCCGAAAAAAATGTCGATACCCACGCCGGGATTACCCAGGTCGTCCGCCGCCTTGAACGAACTGTCGAGCACCCGGCGGATGTCCGAAGTGCCGCCGGGGATCCGCCAGTCGATGTTCAAGGTGCGGCCGGTCTTGTTCTTCCAATGCCGCGCGAAGGCCTCGCCGAATTCGGAGCGGATCGTCTCGTTGTGCGGCGTGATGATCACCAGCCGGTCCTGGCCTTGTCCGGAGTCGGCCAGGTCGGAACTGCGGCGCATCAGGATCGGCGCGGCGATCACCGCGACGAGGAGCAGGAAGATGGGAAGGAATCGGCGCATGGCGGCTCAATCAGGCTTCAAGCACGGCGACATCGGCATGGCGGGCGGAGAGCTTCACCATCTGCTCGCCCGGCTCGCGGACCTGCAGCGGATTGAGCTCCACCACCTGCTGCGGCCCGGCGGCGGTTTCGACCAGATACTGGATCCGCTGGCCGAGGTAGCTGCGTTCGAGGATCTTGCCGGTCACTCCGTTCTCGCCGCTGCCGGATTCCAGCCGCCAGGCCTCGGGGCGGATGGATAGCTGCACTTCCTCACCGGGTCCGGGGGCCCAGCCGGGCCTGGTCACCCGCCCGACCAGCGGGCCGCCGGCACTGTCCACCATCACGAATTCGCCGCGCACCTCGATCGTCCGGCCTTTGATCAGGTTCGTCTCGCCGATGAACCCGGAAACGAACGCGGTGTGGGGATTCCGGTAGACTTCTTCGGCCGTCCCGAGCTGCTCGATCCGGCCGCGGTTGAGCACCGCCATCCGGTCGGCCATCGAAAGCGCCTCTTCCTGGTCGTGCGTCACGTACACCCCGGTCAGGCCGCCCTCCTTGACGATGCGGCGGATTTCGCGGCGCATCTCGATCCGCAGCTTCGCATCCAGGTTGGAAAGCGGTTCATCGAGCAGCAGGCATTTCGGCCGGACCACCAGCGCCCGGGCCAGGGCGACCCGCTGCTGCTGGCCGCCGGAGAGCTGGTCGATCCCGCGGTCGCCCATCCCAGCCAGGTGCACCAGTTCCAACGCCTCCCCCACCCGCCTGCGGATCTCTTCTTTCGCCACCTTCCGTTCCTCCAGACCGAAGGCCACGTTGCGCTCCACGTTGAGGTGCGGCCACAGCGCGTAGCTCTGGAACACCATCGCCGCCTCGCGCTTGTGCGGCGGGAGCTGGGTCACGTCCCGATCGCCGAAATGAATGGTCCCCGAGGTCGGGGTCTCCAGGCCGGCGATGCAACGCAGCAGCGTCGTCTTGCCGCATCCGGAAGCGCCTAACAGGAAGAACAGCTCCCCCGCGGCCACCTCGACGCTCACGCCGTCGAGAGCCCGCACGGTGCCGAATTGTTTGATGAGGGAGTCGGCGCGAATGGAATCCATGAAACTTGCGGCGATGCTTTCCGCCGGGTGCCGGGATGCAAGCGGGAAGCATGCCGGGAAAGAAATCGTCATTCGGCAAAGATTCTCTTGCCAACCCGCTCCCTCCCCCATAAATCCGCGGCCCACCAAACACCATGTGCTCGGGTGGCGGAATTGGTAGACGCGCTAGACTAAGGATCTAGTGGAGTAATCCGTGGGGGTTCGAGTCCCCCCTCGAGCACCATATTTGATGAAGAGACGCCCCGCCGGTGAAAACCCGCGGGGCGCTTTATTTCCACCCCGACGGTCAGAGGGGGGACGAGAACCCCTGCGCGCAGCGCTGCCTTTGGGGGTTCGAATGCAGGAAGGAGCTTCGCGACCTGCCTGCCCCCGCGAAGCGCACTTGGGCATGGACGGAGTCAATCCCCCCTCGAGCACCATATTTGATCAGGAGACGCCCCGCCGGTGAGAACCCGCGGGGCGCTTCGTTTTCACCCCGACAGTCAGAGGGGGACGAAAACCCCTGCGCGCAACGCTGCCTTTGGGGGTTCGAATGCAGGAAGGAGCATCGCGACCTGCCCACTCCGGCGCAGCCGCACGTTGGCATGGCCGAAGGCAACGCAGGAAGGAGCTTCGCGACCTGCCTGCTTCCGACGCGACCTCAATCGAGCACGGAATTGCCGCAGGCTTTTCCACAAAAAAGCCCCGGGCGGCATGGGGCGCCGGCCGGGGCTTGGGGAGTTGCGGCTTGCGGCAGGGCTCAGGACTTCTTCACGTCGACCCACTGCTTGGTCTTCGCGGACTCCAGCACGGCGTCGCAGACATACTGCGTGCCGAGGGCGTGGCGGAAGTCGGGGTAGCGCTTTTCGGCCGACGGGTCGTCGAGCGACTTGAAGAACTCCGCCAGCTCGTGGGTGAAGGAGTGCTCGTAGCCGAGGCAGAGACCGGGCACCCACCAGTTGCCGGAATAGGGATGGTCGCCGTCGGTGGCGTGGATGTTGGTCCAGCCGCGGCGGTCGCCGGGAACGCCGTGGTCGAAGTACGAGAGGTAGTTGAGGTCGTGGAGGTCCCACGCCAGCGACTTCTTCTCGCCGTTGATCTCGAAGGTGTAGAGCGCCTTGTGGCCGCGGGCGTAGCGGGTCGATTCGAAGATCGCCAGCGAGCCGTTCTCGAAACGGGCGATGAACGCGCAGGCGTCGTCGATGGTGACCGGATGCTTCTCGCCGGTGGCGGTGTGGACGCGCTCCTTGATGAAGGTCTCGGTCATCGCGCTGACCGACACGATGTCGCCGTTGATCCAGCGGGCGGTGTCGATGCAGTGGGCGAGCAGGTCGCCGGTCACGCCGGAGCCGGCGGCCGCGGCATCGAGGCGCCAGAGACCGGCACCGCCCTGCGGCAGTTCGGCGGAGATCGTCCAGTCCTGCAGGAAATTCGCACGGTAGTGGAACACGCGGCCGAGCTCGCCGGCATCGACGATGTTCTTCGCCAGGGTGACGGCCGGCAGGAAGCGGTAGTTGTACCAGACGAGGTTCGGCAGACCGGAGGCTTCGACGGCTTTCACCATCTCCTCGCCCTGCGCGCCGTTGAGAGCCAGCGGCTTTTCGCAAAGGATCATCTTGCCGTTCTTGATGCACTCCAGCGCGATCTCGGCGTGCGAGTCGTTCGGCGTGCAGATGTCGACGGCGTCGATGTCGTCGCGCTTCACCAGCTCGCGCCAGTCGGTTTCGTAGGACGCATAGCCCCACTTTTCGGCGAAGGCGGCGACCTTCTCCTTGTCACGGCCGCAGACCGCCTGGCGGACCGGGACGTGGGTGGTATCGAAGAAGTGGCTGAGCTGCGAATAGGCGTTCGAATGCGTGCGGCCCATGAAGCCGTAGCCGATGAGCCCGATGCGGATTTCTTTTTTCATGATGGGGAAGACGGTGCGTCTGCTGGGTTGATGATGGATTTCAAGCGGCGTCACGCGGCGCCGGGTGTCCGGGAATGCGCGTTCTGCGGGAAGTCGAAGGTCAGGACGAGCGGTTCATCACCCGTGTTCTCGATTTCGACGCCGCCGCGATTCAGCGCGGCCTGGGTGATGAATCCGATCTCGGGGTAGATTTCGCCGAGCTTCATGCCCTGGTGATAGCGCACTTCGAGTTTCCCCACCCGGCCGCGTCCGCCGTTCGTGTGGAACAGCGCGGGGCTTTCCGGGCGGAAAGTCGTCCTGGCTCCGGGTGCGAGGGTGAGACGGAGGATGGAGCACTTCTGGTCGCCGAGGACATCACCGTAAACAATCCACTGTGCGTTCACTCCGTCGCCGGAGAATTCCTCGGCGGTGATGGCCGGACGCGAATTCTTCCGAACGAAGTCGGGTTCCTGGTTCGCCTTGTAGTCGAACTTGTCCGCCAGGTATTCCCAGTCTTCGTGCTTGTCCTTCGGATAGTCCTCTTCCCGGCAGGCGTAGAACGCATCGGCCGCTCCGATCCGCCCGTCGAGAGTTCGATCCTCGGCGAGGAAATGCTCGTCCATCGTGACGTGAAGCTCGTGCGTGCAAAGATCCGTCGGCGAGTGCAACACGCCGTTCGGCATCACGAAGCCGTCATCGAGTTTCATCATCGTGTGCGGCGACAAGTGCCGCACGCCGTTGTATTCGCCCTGACCCCAGCGCTTCATGCAGGCAAGGAACTCTTCCTTGGTGACGAAGGGATACAGCCCCATGGCCGTGGTGTGGTAATGCGACGGATTGACTCCGGGATTGTCGTAGGAGTTGATGTCGTAAACCTCCCACTTCGACCAGTGAAGGTGGTGGGGAATCGGGTTCAGGTTGTCGAACTTCTTGGACACGATCGGCCAGGTGACCCTGCCGAACAGGGATTTGGAAAACGCCACGAGCTTCTCTCCCATGACGGCCTCGGGATGGGTCTCGATCAGATCCTGAAGCGAAATGACCTGCCCGCCCGGAGTGAGGACGTGGGCTTCTCCTTCACGGAACGGCGCCTTTCCCGTGCGGGTATCGACGACGCCGGTCACGATCGGCACGGTGCAGCACATCCAGACTTCATCGAGGCCGGTTCCACCCATGTAGTCCGGGTAGTAGGACTTCTCATCCAGGCGAAGGCGTTTGCCCGGCGAGCAGAAGGTCCGGCCGGCGTAGCGGTGCAGAAGCTGCAGCACCCCGTCGTTCTGATTGAGGCAGTCATCGAGAATCGAATCCGATCCTCCGTCGATGACATCGTGATGGGGATACTCGTGCAGTTTATCCGCGAGAATGGAAGTCGAGGCAGCCATGGAATGAATTCTGAAGATTGGGTAATGGAGTGGCGGCGGCTTCAGATGGCCTCGTCGACTTCGATCATCTTGCCGAGGATGGTCTCCCAGGTGTGGGCGTCCTCGAGGATCTCGTTGGAGAACATGCAGCCGTCCCAGCAGATGTGCTTCATCCCGCGGGCGGCGGCGTCCTTGAGCCAGAAGGCCGAGCACTTGGCGATGTCGAGCTTGCCGTTCGGATCGTCGGCGCGGCAATGGCGGCCGGTCTTGTCGTGGCTGCCGGTGCCGTGGACCGAGCCGTCGTTCTGGGCGACGTGGAAGTCGATGGTCCAGGGGCGAAGGGCGTCGGTCAGGGTCTTGTAGGCCGGCCAGAATTCCTCGTCGGTGTAGCCTTCCTGGAGCAGGGCGGCTTCCGGGGCATTGTAGCCCATGAGGTAGAGGTAGGTGTGGGCGAGGTCGGCTTGGAAGCCGACGGTTTCCGGCATGCCGGTCGCTTCGAGGGTGTCGATCATCGCCTTCCACGAGTGCATGCCGCCCCAGCAGATCTCTCCTTCCGCGGCGAGGCGCTCGCCGTGCTGCGCGGCGACCTTGCCGGCCTCGCGCCAGGTTTCGGCGATCTTCTTGGTGTTGCCCGCGGGATCTGCGGCCCAGTCGTGCACGCCGCCGGCGGAGTCGATGCGGATCAAGCCATACTCGCGCACGCCGTGGGCCTTGAGGATGTCGGCGATGCGGCAGGCTTTCTCGACGGCGAGGACGAAGTTCTTGCGGTCGTCATCGGTGCCGAAAGCCGGTCCGCCGACGGTGCCCGGCCAAACCGGGGCCACCAGCGAGCCGACCTTGAGGCCCTTGGCGGCGATCTGGTCGGCCATTGCCTTGATCGCGTCGTCAGAGGCGTCCGGATCGGTGTGCGGGTGGAACAGGAACAGGTCCACGCCGTCGTAGTTGCGGCCGTTGACGGAAGCGGCGGCGGTCATTTCGAGCATGCGCTCGAGCGAGATCGGCGGGTGGTCGGTGCCGGGCTCTTTTCCGACGAGACCGGGCCACATGGCGTTGTGAAGTTTCATGATATTGGATGGTAGATGGTGGATGATGCCTTGATGTTAGAGAACGAAATTCCAGTCGATGTCGCTTTCGACCGATGCCCCGGATTCACCGGTGATGACGATCTTTCCGAGACCTGCCGGGCGGATCGAGACGACCTTGCCGAAGCCCGGGGGCACCACGGCGACAGCCTGCGCGATACGCAGCGAAACCGTCTCGTCTTTGCGGAAATCGCGGGTCGTCGGGATGCCCTTCGCAGCCAAGCGGTCCTCGCGGGACACGTCCACGCCATCGGAGAAATGCGAGCAGACCTCCTCGACCCCGAGTCTCCCGAAGTGCGAGCCGTTCCAGGGAGCCGCGTGGCGGCCGCCGTTGGAGATCCAGAACAGGGTCGCGGGGAAATCGGCGGGGTTCTTCAGCGAAAACCAGACGTAACCATCCATCACCACCGCCGACCAGGCGAAGGGCTGCTCCGGCGTCGCGGGCTCGCTGACCATCATCACCAGATCGTCGAAGCCCTGCCGTGCCGGATAGTGCGTCAGGTCGGTCGTGCCACCATTGGCCAGCGGGACTTCGCCCAGATCGGAAAACTCTCCAGCCGGCTTCAGGGCGCCGTATTCGCGGTTCTCGGGATTGGAAAACAGGCCTGGATACACCGACGCCCAGCGAAACGGCGAGACGCTGATGCGCGCCTCCCCTTCCCCGAGTCCGGAGAAATCGAGAATCGGGTGGTTACCGTAACTGTAGCGGCCTTTCACCCCGGAAATCCGGTGCTCGCAATAAACGGCCGTCTCACCTTCGCGCAGTGAGACAATTTTCTCCAGCCACCCCCCGCTATCGGGATCGTCCATCCCGACATGCAGGCGGTCGTCGCCGCCGGCCACAACCTTCCATACGGCGTTGGCCGAGACTCCGTGCGGCGGCGCGTCTTTCTGGCCGCCGAAAGGGAAGCAGAGGAAATCTCCGCGTAAGACACCCAGCAGCCCGGGCAGCGCCGCGTCGGCTTCCTCCGCCGACCAGGGAGCCAGCGCGTAGGGCGAAACGGTGCGCTCGCCGAGCTTGAACTCGACCGGTGCCATGTGCCCGCCACGGATCGTCAGCCACAATCGCACCCGATCATGGGAGAGGCGCCAACTCGGCTCGCCGTGGACAAAATCGTTCATGGGTTGCCCCGATTCAGAAAAAAACTCACAGAAACGGAAGCAAAATCACATTCATCGGAAAAATGGATCGCCGTCCGGCGTTCCGCCCCTTAGTCAAAATTCACCATGAACATCGGCTTCAACACGCTCCTCTGGGGTCCCGGGCTTTCACTGGACCTGTTCCCCCTGCTCGATTCCCTGAAGGCCGCCGGCTACGACGGCGTCGAGATCCCCATCTTCGCGGCCGACGTCGCCCACCACAAAATCGTCGGCCAGGCCTTGAAGGACAAGGGTCTCCGCTCGACCGCCGTGACCGTCATCCCCGACGAGGAGCACAACCCGTGCAGCCCGGTCGCCGCCCACCGGGCCGGCGCGGTGGACTACCTGAAAGGGATCATCGACACCTGCCACGCCGCCGGCACCGAGATCCTGATGGGACCCTACCACCAGCCGCTCGGCGTGTTCTCCGGCAACGGCCCGACCGCCGACGAGTGGAACCGCGCCGCCGAAGTCCACCGGCAGGCCGCCGACTACGCCCAGCAGGCCGGCGTGAAGCTGATCATCGAGTGGCTCAACCGCTTCGAGTGCTACTTCATCACCACCATGCAGCAGGGCGCCGACTACGCCGCGCTGGTGAACCACCCGAACTTCGGGACGATGTTCGACACCTTCCACGCCAACATCGAGGAGAAGGATCCCGCCGCCTCGCTGCGCAAGCACATCAAGAGCGTCGGCCACGTGCATATCTCCGAGAACGACCGCGGCACACCTGGCACCGGCCACGCCGCGATCCGCGAAAGCATCGCCGTGCTCAAGGAACACGACTACCAGGGCTGGCTGACCGTCGAAGCCTTCGGCCGCTCGCTCCCCGAACTCGCCGCCGCGACCCGCGTCTGGCGCGATCTCTTCCCTTCCGCGGAGGAAGTCTACACCGACGGCATCGCCTACATCCGCGAGTGCCTTCGCTGAGCAGGATTCGCATCCACCGCATATCCCCCGGGGGCGGCACCAAGCCGCCCCCTTTTTGCGTCCAGGCCTCCGCCACCCCGCTCCGATGACCACCGCGCCTGACTCCTTGCCTCCCGGCACGGATCGCGCTTGAGTGGATGCCATGGTTCACGTCATCGACCACCCCCTCGTCCAGGCCGAGCTCACCGGCCTGCGCTGCCGGAACTGCCCGGGCCCGGAATTCCGCCAGCGGCTGCGACGGATCGCTTCGCTGATGGTTCCCGCGGTGACCGCCGGATTTGAAACCAAGATCGTTCCCTGCGAGACGCCGCTCGAGGTCACCAGCGGGGTCAAGGTGGCGCGCAAGGTCATCCTCACCCCCATCCTGCGGGCCGGCCTTGGATTCCTCGACGGCTTCTTCGACCTGCTGCCGGACGCCTCCATCGCCCACATCGGCCTCGCCCGGAACGAGGAAACCCTGCTGCCCGAACCCTACTACATCAAAACCCCGCCCACCCTCGCCGAGAGCGAAGTCATCGTGATCGACCCGATGCTCGCCACCGGCGGATCGGCCGTGGAAGCGGTGAAGCGGCTCGTGGACCTGGGTGCGACCCACCTCCGCCTCGCCTGCCTCGTGGCCGCGCCGGAAGGCATCGCCACCTTCGAAGCCGCCTGGCCGGACGTGCCGGTCTTCACCGCGGCGATCGACCGCTGCCTCAACGACCGCGGCTACATCCTCCCCGGCCTCGGCGATGCCGGCGACCGGCTCTTCGGCACCGCCTGAAGTTCCAAGTGGGGAAGTTCCAAGTTCCAAAGGAGAGAGGAAACCGCCTCTAGGTTGGCACTTGGAACTTTCTTACTTGGCACTTTTCACCGCTTGGCACTTGGAACTTTCACACTTGGCACTTTTTCCCCCTTGCCATCCCGCCAAGCCGCCCCTAAAAGCCCCGCCCCGCCTCGCAAACATCCATTTTCCCATGTCCAAGCACAGCAGTCTCAAAGCAGCCGGTTCCGCCGCAGGCAAACGCTCCGTCATGAAGCGCTTCGAACGCGTCAAGCTCCTCAAGGAGCGCGGTCAGTGGAAAGAAGGTCGCAGCGCGATCGGCCTCCCCAAGACCAAGGGCGAAGACTGAAGCCCCGGCTTCCCGATTTTCCGCAGGCGCGCAGCTCCCGCAAGGGTCTGCGCCTTTTGCGTTTCTGGACCCCGTCGTCCCCGGTCCTCCTCCATCCCAACTCCCACCCGCTTCCCCGATGCCCGAAGGCACCCGATTGAACAAATACCTCGCCTCCTGCGGCGTCGGCTCCCGCCGCGCCTGCGACGCGCTGGTCCAGGAAGGCCATGTCGAAATCAACGGCAAGCCGATCCTCAACCCGGCCCACCGCGTCGAGCCCGGCGACTTCGTGAAGGTCGATGGCAAGCGCGTGCTGGAAAAGGAGACCAACACCGTGATGTTCTTCAAGCCGCGCGGCTACGTCTGCTCGCGCGAGGACGAACTGGGGCGCGACACGATTTACACCATCCTCCCGCCCATCCTCCAGCACCTCCATCACGTCGGCCGGCTCGACCGCGATTCCGAGGGGCTACTGGTCCTGACCAACGACGGCGCCCTCTCGCAGACGCTGATGCACCCGTCGAAGATGGTCGAAAAGGAATACCTCGTGACCTCCAACCAGCCGGTCCTCAACGAGCACCTCGATCTCTTCAAGTCGGGCATCTTCGTCGAAAAGACCCGGATGCGCGCCAAGGCCGTCGATCGCCTTTCCTCGCGCCGCTACCGCATCGTGCTCGAGACCGGCCTCAAGCGGCAGATCCGCATGATGTTCCTGGCACTTGGCTACCAGGTGCAGAAACTGGTCCGCGTCCGCGTCGGCAGCTTGGAACTCGATGACCTGCCGCTCGGAGGTTGGCGGCCTCTCGATGCCAAGGAAATCTCCCGCCTCCAAGTGAATCCGAAGCCGAAGGCCGCGCGTCGGCCCGGCGTCAAGCCGGCCAAGAAGGCCGCCAAAAAGACGACCCGCCAGTCCGTGATCTCGGATCGCTCGAAACCGGCCGCCAAGACCTCGCGTCGCCCTACGGCCGACTCCCGCCCGACGTCCGCACGGAAGACTGCGAAAAAGACCGCCAAGCGGACTCCTAAACGGAAATTTTGAGTCGCGCCCCGCGAAAGTCGCCTTGTAGCGTTCCGCACGCCCGCCAGCCCCAGCTCTGGCCGGAAACCCAAAGGCACCCATGAGCAACCAGATCGAAAGCCACCTCGTCGAAGACCGAATCTTCAAGCCCGGCAAGGAGTTCGCCGCCAAGGCGCGGATCTCCAGCATGGCCCAGTATAAGAAGCTGTGGCAGGAGTCGGTCGACAAGCCCGAGAAGTTCTGGGCGCGCGAGGCGAAGGAGCTTTCCTGGCGCCAGCCGTGGACCAAGGTGCTCGATTGGAAAGCCCCCGACGCCAAGTGGTTCGTCGGCGGCAAGCTCAACGTCTGTGAGAACTGCGTCGATCGCCACGCCGCCGGCGCGCGCCGCAACAAGGCGGCCATCATTTTCGAAGGCGAGCCCGGCGACCGCCAGGTCCTGACCTACGGCCAGCTTCACCGCGAGGTCTGCCGTTTCGCCAACGTGCTCCTCGCCAAGGGCGTCAAAGCCAAGGACCGCGTGCTGGTTTACATGCCGATGATCCCGGAAGCCGCGATCGCGATGCTCGCCTGCGCCCGCATCGGCGCGGTCCACTCGGTGGTCTTCGGCGGCTTCTCGTCGGAGTCGATCGTCGACCGCCTGGAAGACTCCGGCGCGACCCACGTGGTCACCGCCGACGGCGGCTGGCGGCGCGGCAAGATCGTCCCGCTGAAGGCGAACGTCGATGAGGCGTTGGAAAAGTACCACAACATCAAGTCGGTCGTCGTTTTCAAGCGAACCGGCCAGGAGATCGCCATGACCACCGGCCGCGACACCTGGTGGCACGACGAGACCGCCAAGGTCACCGCGAAGCACGAGGCCAAGGCCTTCGATTCCGAGCACCCGCTCTTCATCCTCTACACCTCGGGCTCGACCGGCAAGCCGAAGGGCATCCTCCACACCAGCGGTGGCTACCTCACCGGTGCCTACGTGACCTGCAAATACGTCTTCGACATGCGCGATGACGATGTCTACTGGTGCACCGCCGACGTGGGCTGGATCACCGGCCACAGCTACATCGTTTACGGCCCGCTCGCGATGGGTGTCACCCAGGTGATGTATGAAGGCGCGCCGAACCAGCCGGACTTCGGCCGCTTCTGGCAGATGATCGAGGAATACGGCGTCTCGATCTTCTACACCGCCCCCACCGCCATCCGCGCCTTCATCAAGGCCGGCGACCATTTCCCGAAGAAGCACGACCTTTCCAGCCTCCGTCTTCTGGGTTCGGTCGGCGAGCCGATCAACCCGGAAGCCTGGATGTGGTATCACAATATGATCGGCGGCGGCCGTTGCCCGATCGTCGATACCTGGTGGCAGACCGAAACCGGTGCCATCATGATCACGCCCCTGCCCGGCTGCACCCCGACCAAGCCCGGCACCGCGACGCTGCCTTTCTTCGGCGTCGACGCCGCGATTCTCGACGAGTCCGGCAACGAGTGTAAGCCGAACGAAGGCGGCCGCCTGGTGATCCGCAAGCCGTGGCCGTCGATGACCCGCGCGATCTACGGCGACAAGGCCCGCTACAAGAAGACCTACTGGTCCGACTACCCCGGCATGTACACCGCCGGCGACGGCGCGCGCCGCGACAAGCAGGGGAATTTCTGGATCGTCGGCCGCCTCGACGATGTCCTCAACGTCTCCGGCCACCGCCTCGGCACCGCCGAAGTGGAGAGCGCCCTGGTCGGCCACCCCGCCGTGGCCGAAGCCGCCGTGGTCGGTCGCCCGGACGATCTGAAGGGCCAGGCCGTTGTCGCTTTCGTCACCCTGAAAGGCGGGATCGAAGGCACGCCGGCATTGCAGAAGGAGCTCCGCGAGCACGTCGGCAAGGTCATCGGTGCCATCGCCAAGCCGGACGACCTCCACTTCGCCCCCGCCCTGCCGAAGACCCGCTCCGGAAAAATCATGCGCCGACTCCTCAAGGAGTTGGTCACCACCGGGAATGTCACCGGCAACACCACGACGCTTGAAGATTTCACCGTCATCGCCAACCTTCAGCAAAGCATCGCCGCCACCAAGTAGGGCATGACCACGACCCGCTACATTTTCGCCCGCATCGTCCAGGCCTTCGGCGTGAACCGCCGGCAACGCCGCATGGCCGAGGCCGCGAGCGAAATGCACCTGCTGCGCGAGGCCGAGCAGGTGCTCGGGCAGTCGGTCTGGGAGCGGGTCGAGGAAGTCGAGGAGCTCGGCGTGGAATACTGGAACCTGCGCAAGCTGATCAAGGAGCGCGACGAGATCCGGACCCGGCTCGCCGAGTGCGAATCGATCCTCGCCGAAGCCCACGAACAGCGTTCCTCGCTGCTGGGTGCGAAGTCGGAACCGCAGCAGGAACTCGAAGACCGCCGGACCGAACTGCTCGGCGGTCTTGAGAACCTTGCCAAGGAGCGCGACCAGGTCATCCAGCAAGCCCGCGAGATCCGGCGGATTTACGACGGCCTCAAGATGAAGCTCGATGTCCTCCAGCGCGAAGGCACCAGCGAGGCCATCGAAAAGACCCGCAGCCGCATGGCCGAGCTGAAGGCACGCTTCACAGGTCTGAAGGAGGACCGCGACCGGGTCGCGGCCCAGATCGCCGAGGGTGACGCCGAGGTCGACACGATCGACACCGAGCTGGCCGAAGAGCGTCAGAAGCACCGCGCCGAGGCGTCCGTCGCTTTCCAGCAAATCGGGCAGGCCAACCGCGAAATCTCCTCGCACAAGGCCCAGCTCGGATTGATCGATACCCAGATGCGGCAGCTCTTCAGCGAGATCGGCCGCCACGTCAGCCGCAATGCCTTCATCAGCGAGCAGTGCCGCAGCGCGGCGAAAGGGCATATCCCGATGATCGACGTGATGCGCGCCCTGCGCCGCTCGGTGGCGATGAACCATCGCCTGGCGGGGATGTAAACGACGGCATCATCGATGTGTTGGGACTCGGCATGGGCCCCGACGGCCTGGTGACCCGGGTGAAAGCCTTCAATCCGGATGGCTCCGTTCGCTGGAACTGGTTCGATCCCGCGGGCATCGGGGCGCCCCTGAATTTCAAATTCGCGCCGGGTGGAGGGATCCGCATCCACTGCCGGAGCCTCACCGGCAGCCTGATTGGCTACGCGAAGATCGATCCCTCCGGCACCCTTATCTGGAGCCTTTCCGGGATCTTCAGCAACAGCGCCGGCGACCTGGCGGGCGACACCGCGGGAAGCACCTACCTCGTTCACGGCCAGACGCCTCCCAGCTCCGGCACCGTGCTCCGCAAGCTCGATCCTGCCGGTTCACCCCTCTGGTCCGTGTCCCATCCCTTCGGCGGATTCCGTCCGCACCCTTTGCGTCAAGCCCGGGAATCGTACAAAATCGCAACTGTTCCTATCATCTCTTTACCACATCCCGTGGAACACCCGTGGGGCAGGTATTCTTCAAGACCTGAGCAGGCTGCGCCGACACGCCATGGCCTCCAGGATTCCCTACCCCAGCCGCTCCAGCAGCTTCTTGTGGATGCCGCCGAAGCCGCCATTGCTCAGCACCGCGACGACATCGCCGGGCTTTGCTTCGGCGACCACAGTCGCGACGATGTCGTCCACCGAGTGGATGTAGCGCCCCTGCCCGCCGTGACGCGCGATGTCCGCGGCGAGTTTGTCGGGGTCGAGCCGGTCGTTCTCCGGGATCTTCTGCAAGTCGGTGATCTCGGAAATCACCGCCTGGTCCGCGAGCGCCAGCGCCTCGGCCAGCTCGTTCTGGAACACCGCCCGCCGGGTCGTGTTGGAGCGCGGCTCGAACAGGATCCACAGGCGGCTGTCGGGATAGCGCTGCCGCAGGCTGCCGACCGCCAGCTTGATGGCGGTCGGGTGGTGCGCGAAGTCATCGATCACCTTCACCCCGCCGGCCTCACCGCGGAGTTCCTGCCGCCGGGCCACGCCGTCGAAGCTTTCCAGGCCCGCCCGGATCTCATCCGGGGAGAGACCGGCGAACGAAGCGGCTGCCACGGCCATCGCGGCGTTGCGGACGTTGAACTCGCCGGTCATCCGCAGCGAATAGCTTTCCCCGGCCAGGACGAAGGAACTACGGTCCGCCTCGTACTTCACGCCGGTGATCCGCAGCGTGCAGCTTTCCCCGAAACCCACCGTCCGCACCGGGCACGGCGCGCCCGCCGCGACGTCAAGGCAGTTCGGGTCGTCGCCGTTGATGATCGCCAGGCCGGTCCGCGGCACCACATTGAGCAGGCGGCGGAAGGTCAGCTTGATCTCGTCGAGGTTGGCGTAGATGTCGGCGTGGTCGAACTCGATGTTGTTCACCACCGCGACTTCCGGCAGGTAGTGGAGGAACTTCGAGCGCTTGTCGAAGAAGGCCGTGTCGTATTCGTCGCCCTCCAGCACGTTGAAATCCGAGTCCGTGAACTGCGCGCCGCGGCCGAGGTTCTTCGGCAGCCCGCCGATCATCCAGCCGGGATCGCGGCCGGCCGAGAGGAACAGCCAGGCGAGCATCGAGCTGGTGGTCGTCTTGCCATGCGTGCCGCTGACCACGTAGTTCCGCTTGCCGCGCAGGAAGTGCTCTTTCATCACCTCCGGCAGGGACTGGTAGAGCAGCTTGCGGGACAGCGCGGCTTCGGCCTCCTCGTTGCCACGGCTGATCGCGTTGCCGATGACGATGACATCCGCCCCTTCAGGCAGATTCTCGGCCCGGTAGCCTTCGGTGATCGTAATGCCCTCCCCGCGCAGGAAGTCCGACATCGGTGGATAGACGTTGTTGTCGGAACCGGTGACGGTGAAGCCCTTGCGCTTCATCGCGACGGCCACCGCGCCCATCGCCGTCCCGCAGACGCCGGTGAAATGGAAATGCTTTTGATCGGACATGTGGGTTTCGGAAAAGTTCACCGCCAAGACGCCAAGGACGCCAAGTGTTCAAATGCAGGAAAAGAAGCCAGGTCGCATCGTCCAAGAACTCTCAAAATCTTGGCGAACTTGGCGTCTTGGCGGTTCCATTGTTAGAAGGTCGGCGCGGCGACGGTGGCATTCTCGCGTTCTTCGGAGCGCCTTCGCAGGATGCGGTCGGCGGTTTCGCGGACCATCTCGGCCAGCAGCAGCCACAGGTGGCTGCCTTGCCGGTAGTCCGCGGGCGCGATGTGCTTCACCCTGCCGGCGTGGGTCGAGAGCTGGTAACACTTGCGGAAGCTGCGGCCGCTCGCGTCATCGGGATTGTAAACCGCGATGGCCTGACCGCCGCTCTTGTTCATCAGCGTGAAACACGGCACGTCGGTCGGCCCGTCGCCCACATAGACAATGTTTTCAAACGGGATCGGCCGCTGGTCGGACGGCATGTGGTCGTTCACGTCCTGGTTGTGCTCCAGCATGCCCTTGTTGATGCGGAACAGGAACTGGGTCTTGGTGGTGTGCGAGATCGCCCGCTTCGGGAAGCTGATGCAGCCCTGCGAATCCTCGCCGAACTCGCAGCCGAAGATCGCCTTCACCCGCGGCGCCAGCTTGCTGCCGTCGAGCAGCGCCTTGAGGCCGGAGGAGATGATGTAGAACTCGATCTTCACCCCCGCCAGCTCGTGGTCGTGGCCGAGACACTTCGATGGCAGCGTGTCGAACATTTCCGCGACGCCGGGGAAAAAGGTCAGCCCCGCTCCAAGCTGCTTGAGCCGTGCGTTGGTCACCTGGTCCATTTGGAGGTAGTCCAGGATGCACTTCAGGTAAGCCAGCTCGCCGTCCCACTGCTGCTCGGTGACCAGCGTGTTGCATTTCTTCCAGAACTGCGCCGGATCGATCCCGAATTCCGGGAAGAGCACGTCGTCCTGCATGTAGCGGGGACTCAGCGTCTGGTCGTAGTCGAAGACCAGCGCGATGGTGTTTTGGGGAGCGGCCATGGAGCGGCGGAGAGGCAACCAGCCGCCAACCCCGGTCGCAAGCGGAATCCCCACGCCAACAAGAGGGGCGCGGGCGGCTCGCCCGCAGCAGCGAGGCATTTGCAGTGCGATGGCGGAGCAGAGGTTGATCGGACCTCAAGCCTGTCTTCAACTCGGCTGAAGCAACCTCTCAGACAAGCTCCCCCAGCGCAGTCTCCAGCGTCGGATACCGGAACTTGAAGCCGCTCTCCAACAACGCCCGCGGCACCGCCCGCTGGCTGGCGAGGACCACCCCGGCGAACTCGCCCAGCAGCAATTTCAGCGCGAAAGGCGGCGCGGGGATGATCGCCGGACGGTGGACCTCCTTGCCCAATTTACGGGTGAACTCGGCATTTTTCTCCGGCTCCGGAGCCGTGCCGTTGACCGGGCCGGACAGCGTGGCGTGGCCGATCCCGTGAAGCATCGACCCCGCCAGATCCGCAACATGGATCCACGGCATCCACTGCCGCCCGGACCCCAACCGCCCGCCCACGCCCAGCCGGAACGGAATCAACATCTGCTTGAAAGCCTCCCCCTCCCGCCCGAGCACCACGCCGATCCGCCATTTCATGACCCGCAGGCCCAGCCCCGCCACCGCATCGGCCGCCTTTTCCCAGTCGCGGCACAGATCCGCCAGATAACCGCTGCCCGCCGCCGAGTCCTCTGCGAGAATCTCATCGCCCCGGTCGCCGTAAATCCCCACCGCCGAGGCATTCACCAGCACCCGCGGCCGCTCCGCCGCGTGCAGGATCTCCAGCCCCGCCGCGATCCGCTCCGTCACGCCGATCCGGCTGTCGTGGAAAAGCACCCGCCTTTCCGCCGTCCAGCGCCGGTTCACCGGCTCGCCCGCCAGATTCACCAGCGCGTCCAGCCCGCGGAAATCCGGCACCTCCGCCCAGGGCCGCCACGATGGGATGCCTTCCGCCGGTCCGCGCGCCGTCCGGCTGAACCCGCAGACCTTCCAGCCCGCCGCCGTGGCCTGCCGCGCGAGCTCCCGTCCGATGAAGCCGGACGCGCCGACGATGCCCAGATTACCGCTCATGATGAACGGATCATCCGGCCATCCGAAATTCCCGCAACCGCTTTCCGGCTTTGACCTTTACTTGAATCCGGGGAGCCCGTCTCATCCGCGCACGATGAGGGTCGCCGTTCTCCCCGCCATATTTGCCACCACCTTGCCGCTCGCCGCGCAGAATCCCGAGGCCCCCGCCGCCCCGGCCGCCCCGGCAGCAGCCCCGCCGGCCGCCGGAGAACCGCTCCCGATCGCCCCGGTGCCGCTCCCGGAAGGCATCCAAGCGCTCCCGGGCAACTCCGCCGCCATCCCGGACATGCCGAAAAACGTCGCCATCCGCGACTACGGCCCGTCCACCGCCTACGACGCCACGACCAAGATCGCCACCTTCTCCGGCCCTTTCGAGGCCAAGACCGAGAACGGCATGAAGCTGCGCTCCGAGAAGGCCCGCTGGAACGGCACCGAAGAGAAGTTCTACGTCGATGGCGCGGTGAAAATGACCACCGCCCAGGGCATGGAAGTCTTCGCCGACCGCGCCGTGGCCGACGTCAAGACCGAGACCATCACCCTCAGCGGGAACGTCAGCGTTTACAACGGCAACCTCCTCCAGCGCGGCCAGGAAATGGTCTACTACTGGGGCCAGGAAAAGGTCGACGCCTCCGGCCTGCGCGCCGGGGTGGATCCGATCATCCTCGAAGCCGGCCGCTTCACCGTCGAGGAGCGCGACGGCAAGCAAGTCTACGTCGGCCAGGACGCCGGCGTGACCACCCACGACGTCGAGAACCCCGCCTTCTGGTTGCGCGCCTCGGAAACCACCGTTTACCCTGAGGACAAGGTCACTTTCAAGAACCTCCGCCTCTACGCCGGAGACACGCCGATCTTCTGGCTGCCCTATCTTTCCCAGCCGCTCGACAGCGAGCTCGGCTACCATTTCGTCCCCGGCGCGCGCTCGAACTGGGGCGCCTTCCTGCTCAACAGCTACGGCATCATGCTCGGCGGCCAGCCGAACCCCGAGACCGGCGAAAACGAGGACGCCTGGCTGCTCTCCCGCTGGCATTTCGACCTCCGCACCCGCCGCGGCGTCGGCACCGGCGTCGACCTGCTCGATACCCGCCAGGAGGACAATCCCAACCTCACCGGCCTCTCCGCCTACTACACCAACGACCTCAACCCCGACGTCAGCCGCACCGGCATCACCCGCGGCTTCGTCAACGAGGACCGCTACCGCATCGCCCTCCAGCACCGGGTCCCGCTGGATCTCGAGGACGGCGCCGAATGGCGCGTCGATGCCAACCTGAACGCCCTCAGCGACAATTATTACCTCGAGGACTTCAACCCCGACCTCTTCCGCGTCGACCCCAATCCCGACAACACCCTCGGCCTCTTCCGCCGCGACGACGGCACGCTCTTCAGCCTCTACGGCCGCTTCCGCCCGAACGAGTTCTACCGCTCCGACACCCGCTCGCCGGAGATCGCCCTCGACTTCGCCCGCCGGCCGCTCTTCGACCTGCCCATCCTCCACGAAGGCTCGGTCTCGCTGTCCTTCGTCGAGGAGGAAATCGGCAGCGCCTCGATGGCCGCCATCCGCCCGCTGCTCAGCCTGCCCGCCGGCGATCCGATGATACCGGTGCTGCTCGCCCAGCTCCCGACCTACGAGCGCCAGCTCATCCAGACCATCCGCTCGCTGCCCCCCGGCAGCGCCGCCATCCCCGGCCTGACCGAGCAGCTCTTCAGCCCCGGCTACAACCGCTTCCACACCTATCAGGAGCTTTCCATGCCGACCAACATCGGCGGCTGGCTCAGCCTGACCCCGGAACTCGGCATGGGTTACAGTCGCTACTCGGACGTCAGCGGTCCTTCGAAATCCATCGACCGCACCCACCTCCACGCCAGCCTGGAGGCTTCGATGAAGTTCTCCAAGGACCTCGGCGACGTGATCGACCGCCGCGTCGGGCTCGACGGCCTGCTGCACGTCATCCAGCCCTACACCCGCTTCTCCTACATCTCGACCGACGACCTCGATCCGCTCTTCCCCGCCGTCGACCGCGAGACCTTCAGCACCCGCCCGCAGCCGCTCGCCGTGCCGAGCTTCACCGCCATCGACAGCTTGCGCGACTGGAACATCATCCGCCTCGGGGTGCGCAACAAGCTCATCACCAAGCGCGACGGCCAGAGTTATGATTGGCTCTCGATGGATACCTACTTCGACGCCTTCATCACCGACCCCGACTACAACCGGAATTTCTCCAACCTCTACAACGACCTGAAGTGGAATCCGCTCCCTTGGTTCGGCATGAACCTGGAGACCCAGTTCCCGGTCATCGACGACGGCTCCGGCTTCTCCGAAGTCGCCGCCCGCGCGCGCTTCATGCCGAATGAGAACCTCGAGTTCTCCGTCGGCCACCGCGTCCTCGACAACCATCCGGTGCTGACCGATTCCCACCGCATCGACGTCCGCGCTTACGCCCGGCTCAGCGAAAACTGGGGCGTCGGTGCCTTCCAGCTCTGGGAGCTCGATGACGGCACGCTGGAAGTCCAACAGTACACCGTTCACCGCGACTTCAACCACTGGGTTGCCTCGATGGGCATCACCCACCGCGACAACCTCTATCAGGACGAGTTCGGCGTGATTTTCAGCATCACCCTCAAGGATTTCCCCTCCGCCTCCCTGCCCTTCAAGCTCGACGCGCAGTGAGCCGGAGAAGTTCCAAGTGCCAAGAAAGGCCAGCCGGCTCACCGACTCACCGACTCACCGACTCACCGACTCACCGACTCACCGACTCACCGACCCACCGACCCACCGACCCACCGACCCACCGACCCACCGGCGACCCCAAGTCCCCTTCCGATCTCCTCGCCGCCCTTCATTTTCGCTACGCGACCAAGCAATTCGACCCGGAGCGCAAGATCGCGGATGAGACTTGGGAAGTCCTTGAACAGGCACTGGTGCTCGCACCTTCATCCTTCGGCCTCCAGCCGTGGAAATTCATCGTCATTGACGACCCCGATCTCCGCGCCCGGCTCCGCCAGCATTCGTGGAACCAGTCGCAGATCACCGATGCCGCCCGACTCGTGGTCTTCACGACGCGGACCGACATGACCGAGCCCGACGTCGACCGCTTCATGAGCCGCCTCGCCGCCGTCCAGGGCCGCGACCCCGAGACCCTCGCCGGCTACCGCAACATCGTGCTGAGCTTCGCCGCCGCCATGAACCGCGAGTCGCGCCACGCTTGGAACGCCCGCCAGACTTACATCGCCCTCGGCCAGTTCATGACCGCCGCCGCCATGGTCGGCGTCGATACCTGCCCGATCGAAGGCTTCGACCCCGCCGGTTATGACGAGGTCCTGGAGCTTTCCGGCAGCGGCTACGCCACGTCCGTCGCCTGCGCCGTCGGCTACCGCTCCGCCACCGACAAATACGCCGCCACCCCGAAGGCACGCTTCCCGCTTGAGGAGCTCATCGAGCACCGGTGAAATGATCCGATCCATCCTTGTCCTCGGCGGCGGCAGCGCCGGCTTGCTCGCCGCACTGACCCTCAAGCGGAAGATCCCCGCGCTGTCGGTCGAGGTCGTTTACAGCAGCCGCATCGGGGTCATCGGCGTCGGCGAAGGCACCGTCCCCTACGTCCCCTTCCACCTCAACGGATACCTCGGTCTCGACGAGTACGAGGTCTTCTCCGCCGTCCAGCCGGTGATCAAACTGGGCGTCCGCTTCGCCTGGGGAAAGCGCCCCCATTTCGACTACACCTTCACCGGCCAGCAGCACTCCTGGCGCTGGCCCGACCTGCCGCGGAACAACGGCTTCTACGGCTTCGACGATCCCTCGTCGATGGACCTCTCCTCCGCGCTGATGGACGAAAACAAGGCCCTGCCCCGCCGCCCGGACGGCTTGCCCGACCTCCCGCCGCCCGGCAACAACTACGCTTGGCACATCGAGAACAAGCTCTTCGTCGGCTGGCTGGAGTACGCCTGCCGCCGCGAAGGCGTGCGCTTCACCGATGCCGAACTCGCCGGGGTCGAAACCGGCCCGCAAGGCATCGCATCGGTCCGCCTCGACGACGGCAGCGTGCGCACCGCGGACTTCTACATCGACAGCAGCGGCTTCGCTTCCGAACTCGTCGGCAAGGCCCTGGCCGAGCCCTTCGTGGATTTCTCCGGCTCCCTCTACTGCGACCGCGCCGTCGTCGGCGGTTGGGAACGGTCCGGCGAAACCGTGCTTCCCTACACCCTCTCCGATACCATGGACTCCGGCTGGTGCTGGCGCATCGACCACCCGGACCGCATCCACCGCGGCTACGTCTTTTCCAGCGCCCACGCCAGCGACGACCAGGCCATCGAAGACTACCGGAAGATCGCTCCCAAAGCCGCCGACCCGCGGATTGTCCGCTTCCGCTCCGGACACTACCGCCGGAGCTGGATCGGCAATGTCGCGGGAGTCGGAAACGCCGCCGGCTTCGTCGAGCCCTTGGAAGCCAGCGCCCTGATGGTCATCTGCCTGCAGTGCCGCTGGCTCACCGACGGCCTCATCGACTCGCTACAAGCTCCGGACGACAGCATGCGGGCGCTCTACAATCACCTCAACGCCGGCATTTGGTGCCAGATCCGCGACTTCCTCGCGCTCCATTACCGCTTCAACGACCGGCTCGATACCGGGTTCTGGCAACGCTGCCGGAGCGAACTCCCCCTTCACGATCTCGAGCCGCTCGTCGATTTCTACCGTGGAAACGGCCCCTCCGCCATCAACGCCGGTCATCTGGATGGAGGAAATCCTTTCGGAATCGAAGGCCAGTTGGCGATCCTCGTCGGACTCCGCGTGCCACACCGGAAGCCCTACCTCCCATCGACTTCGGAAAAGGCGCGCTGGAACCGTCATTGCGAACAATACCGCGCCATCGCGAGGGCGGGAATGGACATGAAGGAAGTCCTGACCCGCCTCGCCAGCCCGGAAGCCTTGCGTCGCATCCGCGGAAGATAGGGTTTCCCCCTGCTGAAGTGCGCTTTGATTCGCTTCCGGGGTCGATTCTGACAACCGATCCAACAAAGCTGCTTAAAAACTGTCAGCTACCCCACTTCCCGCTTGCCCTTCCGCTGCCGACTTGTTCATAGGTTTAGGGGTCCAAAGTTCGTGATTTTATTCACCGGAGTGAATCCCGTCCTGCCGGATAAAACGCCAAAAACCCATGAATACCAATCGCAGTGCTCTTCTGCACGTAGCCCTCCGTACCCTCGCGGCCAGCGCCCTGCCGGTCGCCGCCAGCGCCCAAGACATCATCAGCATCAATCTGGGCGCCAATGAACCCAACGGTTCCATCAACACCGGATCCGCCTTGACCGCCGGTGCCCTGCCCGTCGCCGGGACCTTCTGGAATAACATGAGCGGTGCGACGCAGACCACGCCGCAGGCGCTTGTCAACAACGTCGGGGGTGCATCCGGCGCTTCGGTGACCTGGTCATCGGCAAACACCTGGCGCTCCGGTTCCCCCGGTGGCACCGCCACCTCCCAGAACGGCAACCTCACCAAGGGCTATCTCGATGACGGCAATGGTGGGCCGCTGATTACGATCACAAACGTCCCGTTCCTCGCCTACAACGCCTACGTCATCGTCGGGGGCGACCAAGGCAGCAATGCCGCGAACAGCCAGAACTACCGGCCCGTGACCGTGAACGGGGTCGCCTACAGCCACGACGACACCGCCACCGTCGCGTCAACCGCCAACTGGACCGGAGCCGCCTGGGGCAACGCCGACAACCTCGCCGAAGGCCAAAACTACTTGCTTGCCGCAAACCAGAGCGGCCTCACTTTAACCGTCCGCGGCGGCAACAACAGCGGTCCGCGGGGTTCCATCTCGGGTGTTCAGATTGAGAATGCCTACACCGGAACCCTCCGCTACTGGGACATCGACGACACCGTCGCCGGTGCCGGCGGCAGCTCCCCGTCCGGCACCTGGGACACCACCACGCCGAACTGGAACAATGCGGCAGGCGACGGCTCCGCATCGGCATGGACCGGCAGCAATGAAGCCGCCGTCTTCTCCGCCGGCACCGGTGCCACCGGCAGCTACACCGTCACCGTGTCCGGCACCCAGACAGCCGACGCCGTGATTCTGCAAGAAGGCAACCTCACCCTCAGCGGCGGAGCGATCGATCTGGTCAATGCCAGCGTGGTCCGCTCCTTCACCACGGGCGGCACGCTGACCATCGACTCGGACATCACCTCGCTTGCCGGAGTCAGCTTCGACGGTGCGGGCTCCCACGTGCTGAACGGGAACGCGGCCTACCCCGGCGGCACCAACATCTCGTCACCCTTCAACCTCTCCGCCACCGGTGAAATCACCGGCACCTCGTCGGTCAATGTCAACGGTGTCACCGCGATTGTCGACGGAACCCTGAGCGCCACCGGAGCGATCAACCTGAACTCGGCGAGCATCCTCGGCGAAGGCACCATCGTCGCCGGCGGCAACGTGAACCTGAACAACCTCGGGGTGGAGAACAACCTCACCCTCGCCGGCGCCGGATCGATCACCGCCTCCGCAGGATCGCTCCTGATCAACCGTGGATCCGTGACCCTGAACGGCAACGCCACGGCGTCCGTCAGGAATCTCTTCAACACCACCGGCGGCATCACCGCGACGCTCAATGTCAACGACAGCGCGTCCCTCACCGTCAGCGAGTTCATGACCCTCGGCGACAACACCGGGGCGGCGATGGTGGTCAACCAAGCCGGCGGCAACGTCACCAACAACGGCACCTTCAACAACCCCGGCGGCAACAGCATGTCCAACCGCTGGGGTCACTGGGGCGGTTCCGCGACCACCACCTACAACCTCTCCGGCGGTTCGCTCAACCTCACCGCCGCCCCGCTCTATCTGTCATGGGATTCGGCCGCCACGCTCAACATTTCCGGCACCGGCGTCGCCAATCTGAGAGGCGTCAACATGGGCTTTGGAACCCGCGTCAACGCCTCCACCATCAACTTGAACGCGGGCGGCACGCTCAACGTCGGCTCCGACGGCATCATCACCGGCGGCCTGACCAACAAGGTCGTCAATCTCAACGGCGGCACCCTCGGAGCCCTCGCCGACTGGACCGGCAGCGTCCCGATGGTCCTCGGCGCCAACACCGTGGTCGATACCACCGGCGGCGACATCAGCCTCGCCGCGGCGATCACCGGCGCCGGCGATCTGACCCTCCAGGGTGGCGGCACGGTCGTCCTCGGCGGCGTCAACACCTTCACCGGGGCCACCACCGTCACCGGCAACACCACCCTGCTCTTCGGCCTCCTCGGCGGCCATGGCCCGGCGGTCACGGTCGAGCCCGGCTCGACCATCGGTGCCGGTAACCTGAACGTCGCCGGGACCGGCGTCGCCGGCAACATCGTCGCCCAGAACGGAAGCAGCTCGGTCTTCCGCATCAGTTCGGGAACTTCCGACCTGTTGGACGTGCTCGACCTCAACATCGACACCACCCACACCCTCACCGTCGTCCCCACCGGCGTGATCGCGGCCAATACCGTGATCCCGGTCATCGACTACGCTACCCTCAGCGGTGCCGGTTACGCAGGAGTCAACGTGGTCTCCGGCAACCCGCGCCTGGCGGTCTCTAAAGAGCCCGATGACGGTTCGACCATCTCCATCAAGGTGAATTCCTTCGACTCCGTCGTTTGGAAGGGTAGCGACGGCACCAACCCCGGCCTCTGGGACATCGACACCACCACGAACTGGCAGACCGATTCCACCCTCGTGGCCACCAAGTTCCTCCAGAACGACGTGGTCATCTTCAACGACACCGCCACCACGAACAACGTGACCCTCGCCGGTGCGATCGCTCCCGCCTCGGTCCTGTTCAACCACAGCACGCTCAACTACTCCCTGGCCGGCAGCGGCATCGGGGGCAACGGCAGCCTGACGAAGGACGGCACCGGCACCCTCGAACTCCGGAACGACAACAGCTACCTTGGCAACACCATCGTCACCGAAGGCTTGCTGAGGATCGGCGATGGCACCAGCGGATCGATCACCAACGGCACCGTTCAGGTCGATGGCGGCAACGTGGAAGTAAATATGGCCGCGGGCGCGACCTACACCCGCCCGACCACCCTCGCCCTCGGCACCCAGTTGTCCTTCACCGGCAGCGGCGACCTCAATACCAATGGCGCGCTTTCCGGCGATGGAAACCTGCTCGTCAACCGTGCGGGCACCGTCCTCCACAACGGCGCGGGCAATCTCCTCCTCGGAACGGTCACCGTGAACAACGGAACCCTCGCCGTCGACGGAGCCCAGCAAGCCAACCGCTTCCGTGCGAACCAGCTGATCACCGTCAATTCGGGTGCCACCTTCGAATACCGTGGTGTCAACGCCACCCCGACCGCCCTCAACTCGATCGACCCTGCGGTGACCTCCGGCACCCTCCGCGTGGTCTCGGGAGCCAGCGCCCTCGCCACCGACAGCCACGGCCACATGCGGAACATCACGCTCGATGCGTCCACCATGGAGCTGAACTACTCGGGCACCGGCACCGCCTACAACGGTGAAAGCATCCAGCTCAACGGCGGCTTCAACGTGGTCGGCACCTCCCCCTCCGTCATCAACACCGGAGTCGGCGGCGACGCCACCAACACCGGCATCGCGCTGGTCGGAGCCGGCAACACCTTCACCATCGCCGATGTCACGGGTTCCCCGGCGGCCGACCTGACAGTGAACGCCGAAATCGAAGCCAACGACGGAGGCACCGGTGCGTTGGTCAAGGCCGGAGCCGGAACCATGGCGCTCAACAACGCGTGCAGCTACACCGGCACGACCACCGTCCAAGAGGGCACCCTGCTCGTCAACAGCACCCTCGCCAGCAGCGGCATCACGGTGAATACCGGCGCCACCGTCGGCGGCACCGGCTCGACCGCAGGCACCCTGACCGTCTCGGCCGGCGGAACCGTGGCTCCCGGTGCCGGGGCGGGCGACCTCGCGGTCGGCACCACCGTCATCAACGGCTCCTACGCCTGCGAGATCGACGGCCTCAACGCCGACACCCTGGTCGTCACCGGCAACCTCGACCTCACCGGCTCCACCCTCGCCCTCTCCGTCCTCGGCGGCGGCGCGACGGAAGCCAGCTACCTTATCGCCAGCTACACCGGCACCCTGACCGGCACCTTCGCCGTGACCGGACTGCCCTCCGGTTACGCGGTGAATTACGACACTGCCGGCGAGATCCGACTCGTCGGCGGCAGCGATGCCTACGGCGATTGGGAAACCCTCAACGGCATTGCCGGTGCCGGTGCCGACACCGACTCCGACAACGACGGCATCCCGAACGGAATCGAGTTCGTGATCGGCGGCGACCCCTCCGGCCCGGGCTCCGACTCGAGCGCCCTGCTGCCGACCATCACGACCGACGCCACCTACCTGAACTTCACGTTCCGTCGCAGCGACGATTCGACCTCGTATGGCCCGTTCGTCGAATACGGCTCCAACCTCACCGGCTGGACCGAAGCCGAAGCAGGGGTAAACGGCGTGGTGATCAACGAGATCGACAACGGCTTCGGTGCCGGCATCGACAGCGTTGAAGTGAAGATCCCGCGCGCGCTCGCCGTGGGAGCAAGGCTCTTCTCGCGCCTCAAGGTGACGATCCCCTGAGGAAGCCGTCTTGAAAAATCCCAGCGCGCCGCCGGAGTCCCCGGCGGCGCGCTTTTTTATGCCGGGAAGCGGGCCAGCCCTACGCGATGGCGTTGTTCACCAGGCCGCGGACCCTGCTAGATTCGCCCCGTTCATCAAGCCGGCCGTGGGTGGCCAGCGGATGTGCGAGAAAAGGAACTGGTCAGGTCTCCTTGTCGAAAATCCTCGGGCACCGGAGAACACCCCTCTCTCCGGTGCCCGTGGCATTTCCGGAGTGGCGCCTTCCGCCCGGCCTGGATCACCAGTCGACGTTCTGACCGCGGGTATCGACGTGGGTGAAGCCCGAATAGCGGCCCACACCGCCGCGGAACAAGCCCCGCGACCTCAGCGTCCGGGCGGTCTGCGCCACCGTCGATGCCGCCACCGGAAACTTCACGTCCACCGCCACATTCGCCTGATGCCAGGAGCCGCTGCGGGCACCGGCACAGCGGGCATTGTAGGCGGGCGAGCGATAGGCGGACACGATCTCCTTCACCGGCTGCTCCAGTTCGAGACAAACCCGGTCGACCACCCTCAGCGTCGGCACCATCTGCCGCCACAGGTTCCGCGGCGGCAGGCCGTTCCAGACCGACCCGCGCTGCTTGGCATGCGCCTCGATCACTTGCCGCACGGTCAGCCGCTGAAGCTTCAGGCTGTTCAGATAAGCCGCGTAATCCCTGAGATTCGAGCCCTGCAGGCCCACCCACTCCGCGGGCAGCCCCGAAAGATCGACCGCCGCCGTCCGGCCGCCGCCGTTCACCAGCACCCGCGGGGTGCCCGGCTTGCGTGAAAAGAATGCCGATGCAGGCAGCGAACTGCCGATCAAGGCGAGGGCTCCGAGACCCAGCGTGCCCAAGGCACCGCGGCGGGATGTGGAAGAAAGTGGACCGGACGAGGCGGAATTCGAAAGCGGAAGCATGTCGTGAGCGTAGGGCTGGCTGGGAGAGCGGTCGGAGCACGCTCCGTACCGCCGTGATGGGGTTCTCATCGCCGGTCATCCCGGACGATTCGCCGGGCAGGAAAGCAACCTCACCCGGGGCGGCAAGGATTTTCTGCCAGATTTGCTAACCGTTAGGCACTTCCGTGAATAACCCGGTCGTTTGGAGGCACGAGGTAGGTGCATGGTGAACACCGGAAACCCGTTTTCATCGATGCCTTCGCCATTCTGACCACGCGCCGTCGCCCGCACTTAAACGCATGCTTCAGTTCGTCCGTCTTGCGTCTTGAAGTCTCCGCCCCGCGCCGCAAACTCCCCTCACTCATGCGTCTCTTCGACCGCTACATCGGCCGCCAGGTTCTCGTCGGGACGCTCTTCGCCATCCTCCTGCTGAGCACCATCCTCGTGATGGGCAGCCTCTTCC
The DNA here is from genome assembly GCA_044372775.1 of Haloferula sp. Lineage (GTDB taxonomy): Bacteria > Verrucomicrobiota > Verrucomicrobiia > Verrucomicrobiales > Akkermansiaceae > Haloferula. The sequence continues at coordinate 12,586 of JBIPNO010000020.1, read as the reverse complement.
AGAAGATCCGCCCGCTGCTGGTGGACTTCGGCGCGCCGCCCTCGATCATCCTCGAGTTCCTGATCAGCGTCATCCCCTTCTACCTGATCTACACCATCCCCTGGGCCTTCCTCTCCGCCGTGCTGCTGGTCTTCGGCCGCATGTCGTCGGACCACGAGCTCACCGGCTTCCGCGTCGCCGGCATCAGCCTGACCCGCCTCGCCGCCCCGGTCTTCGTGCTCGGCGCCGCGCTGTCCGGCCTCTGCCTCTGGCTGAATGTCGAGGTCGCCCCGCGCTCCAAGCAAGGAGCCGACCAGATCGCCATCAAGGCCTTCTTCAAGGACCCCCGCAGCATGCTCAGCGCCGCCGCCGAACAGGACGGGCTGGAGCGACTGGAAGACAGCCTCAAGGGCATCCGCGCCTACATCGAGAAGTCGGACAATGCCGACGGCTCCGACAGCACCACGATGCGCGGGCTGCACCTGTTCAAGATCCGCGACCGCGACGATCCGTCCGGGGCCGACATCTACGTCCACGCCATGCGCGCCGAGGCCGTGGTGGACGAGCAAAAGCGGGAATTCCGTTTCCATCTCTACGACTCCCTTTTCGAGACCTCCAAACCCAAGACCGACAAGAACGGCAATCCCCTGCCCGGAAATCCCCCGGGCGAACCCCAGTTCGTCCTCTCCGGCGAGGCCGTGCCGCTGGTCCTCCCCTTCGAATACGCCCAGCGCAAGGAAAGCCCCTCGTCCAAGACCAACCGCGAGCTCCGCGAGTTCATCGCCGCCAATCCCAAGCTGCATCCGAAATACCGCATCGGCCGTTATTGGGCGGAGATGCAGCGCCGCTACGCCTCCTCCTTCGCCTGTCTCGCCTTCGCCTTCATCGGCATCCCGCTCGGCATCAAGGCCCGCCGCAAGGACACCTCGACCGGCCTGATCCTCAGCCTGCTGATCGGTGCGGCCTATTTCGTCTGCGGCATGATGGGCGGCGCCACCGAGACCGGCGTGCTGATCGCCACCTGGGCGCCGAATGTCGTCTGCGTCGTCCTCGGCCTCATCTTGCTGCGCCGCGCCCGCTTCCGCTGATTCCCCGGGCCCCGCCCTCGCCATGAGCACCTACTTCCACCCCCGCAGGATCGCCCGCCGCATCGGCGGGTTCTTCCGGGAAGGAAAGCTCGATCCCCTCCCCATCCTCGGCGTCCTGCGCCGATACTCGCGCGAGAAATTCCGCGCCGACGGCAAGGCGGCCATGAACGTCTCGCTGCTCGATATCCCGCAGGGCATCGCCTACGCCGCCATCGCCGAGCTGCCCATCGTCTTCGGCATCGCCTGCTCGGCCGCCGCCTCCATCATCGCCCCCTTCTTCGCCGGCTCCCGCCACACCATCCTCGGGCCGACCAATGCCACCGCCTTCATGCTCTTCGGTTTCTTCGCCGTGGAGCCCGCCCTCGCCGCCCGCGAAACCCAGCTCGTCCCGCTGCTGGTCCTGATGGTCGGCATCTTCTGCCTCATCGGCGCGATCCTCCGCGTCGCCGATCTCCTCCAGTACATCTCCCGCTCCGTCCTCGTCGGTTACGTCTCCGGCGCGGCGGTGCTGATCATGACCAACCAGTTCAAGCACCTCTTCGGCGTCGCCGCGGAGGTCGATGAACAGCGGCCGAGCACCTTCGTCGGCCTGGTCGAAGCCCTCGTCCGCTCGCTTGGATCCATCGACTGGGGCCCGGTGATCATCGGCGTGACCACCTTCGCGCTGTTCTGGATGATGAGGCGCTGGAAACCCCGCTGGCCGAACCTCGCCCTGGTGCTGATCTCCGTGTCGGCCGTCTTCGGCACCCTCATCCATCAGGGAGTGGAGCCCTTCACCGGCACTGCCTGCTTCCAGACCTTCACGCCGCAGGACCTGATCCCCTCCTTCCCCTCGCTCGCCCGCGCCGGGATCTTCGAAGACATCTCCGCCCTCTTCGGGGTCGCCCTCGCCGTCGCTTTCGTCGCCTGCCTGGAGAACACCCTGATGGCGAAAACCATCGCCTCCCGCTCCGGCGACCGCTCCGATGTCAACCAGGACATGTTCGCCGTCGGCGCGGCCAACGTCGCCAGCGCCATCGCCGGCGGTATGCCCGCCTCCGGCTCACTCCTTCGCTCCTCCCTGAATTTCACCACCGGTGCCATCACCCGGATGTCGTCGGTCTACTCCGGCACCCTCGTCCTTTCCGCCGCCCTGCTCATCGCCTGGCTCCCGCGCCACGGCATCGACCTCATCGGCCACGTCCCCAAGGCCGCCCTCGCCGCGCTGGTCATCGGCATCGCCCTCGCCCTGATCAACCGCCACAACATCCGCGTCTGCCTGCGCTCCACCCCGGACGACGCCGCGGTGCTGGTCACCACGTTCATCGCCACCCTGATCGCCCCGCTCGACGTCGCGATCTTCATCGGCGTCGCCCTTTCGATCACCCTCTTCCTCCGCAAGGCCAGCCGGCCCCACCTCGTCGAATACGAGTTCAGCGACGCCGGCGAACTCCGCCAGATGGGCGAAAAGCGCCAGCGCCCGAACCCCGCGATCTCGATCGTCCACGTCGAAGGCGACCTCTTCTTCGGCGCCGCCGAGCTGTTCCGAACCCAGATCCAGCGCACCGCCGCCGATCCCTCGCTGAGCATCCTCATCCTCCGCCTCAAAAACGCCCGCCACCTCGATGCCACCTCGGTCCTCGCCCTCGAGGACCTGATCAAGTTCATGCGCGCCAACGACCGCCACGTCCTGATTTCCGGCGCCACCCGCGACGTCTATCGCGTGCTCAAGAACTCCGGCGTGCTCAAGACCATCCAGGAAGGCGCGGACCGCAAAAAGGGCGAGAGCAACATCTTCCTCAACCGCCCCAGCAACCCCAACCTCTCCACCCGCGGCGCCCTCAAGCGCGCCCAGCAACTCCTCGGCGGCGAAAAAGCCGAGGTTCGGATCTTCTACGATCCCACGAAGAAGTAGCCACGAAGAAGATGGTAGATTGTAGATGGTAGATGATGGATCGAAGATTCCACCGGCTCAGAAGGGAGCGCCGATCTTTAGTCGGCTTGGATGGTCCGGCGCCCAAGGAAAGCAAATGAATCGCAAACGTCCCTAAGGTCCCTTCACTCTTCAAATCTCCCTCAATTTCCCAATGAAACCCTTCATCCTGCTCGCCTCCCTCTCCATCGCCCATGCCCAGACGAATCCCCTCATCGTCCAAACCATGGACAAGGCCATCGCCGCCAAGGAGATCGCTGGCTCCGTCACGCTGATCGCCACACCCGACGCGACCCTCCACCTCGCCGCCAACGGCTTCGCCGACCTCGAGGAAAAGCTCCCGATGAAAGAAGACTCGATCTTCTGGATCGCTTCGATGACCAAGCCCGTCACCGGCACCGCCGTGATGATGATGCAGGACGCCGGCAAACTTTCCATCGACGACCCCGTCTCCAAATACCTGCCCGAATTCAAGAACCTCAAGGACAGCACCGGCAAAGAGGTCGTCGTGACCCTCAAGCAATGCCTGACCCACAGCAGCGGCTTGAGCGAAGTCACCCCGCAGGAGTCCGGCAACGTCACCACCTTGAAGGACCTCATGCCGCTCATCGTCGCCAAGCCGGTCCAGTTCGCACCCGGCAGCAAGTGGCAGTATTCCCAGACCTCGATCAACACCGCCGCCCGCGTCGTCGAAGTCGTCTCCGGCCTCTCTTTCCCCGACTTCCTCGACCGGCAACTTTTCACGCCCCTCGACATGAAGGACACCACCTTCTTCCCGACCGCGGATCAGGCAAAGCGCATCGCCGTCTCCTACGCCCGCACCGACGCCGGCGAACTCGAAAAGGCCGCCCTGATGTTCCTCGGCAACGCCCCCGTCACCAGTCGCGAACGCTACCCGCGCGCCAACGGCGGCCTCTTCTCGACCGCCGCCGACTACGCCAGATTCGCCCGCATGATCCTCCGCGGCGGCGAGCTCGATGGAAAACGCTACCTCTCCGAGAAAGCCGTCCAACAGATGACCACCGTCCAGAGCGGCGACCTCGTCACCGGCTTCACCCCCGGCAACGGCTGGGGCCTCGGCTGGTGCGTGATCCGCGAACCGCAGGGCGTCAGCGCCGCCCTCTCGCCCGGCACCCACGGCCACGGCGGAGCCTACGGCACCCAGGCATGGATCGATCCCGTGAAAAAGCGCGTCCACCTGCTGCTCGTCCAGCGCGCGAACTTCCCGAACTCCGACGGCTCCGAAGTCCGCAAGGCCTTCCACGAAGCGGCTACCCGATGATCCACGTAGCGGAAGGTCTGCGACCTTCCGACTGGGGACGGCCCGCCCCAACCTCCAGGCTTCAATTCCACCTCAAGGCCTTCCCCGCCGGAACGACGCGGTCGTCCCGCTACACCCTGAGAAACGCCTTCTTCCTCCACAGGAACCACAGCAGCAGCCACTCGATTGCCAGCACGCCGAGCACCAGCACCACGCCCTCCCATTTTCCGCAGCGCGCCGCGATCCCGCCGAAGAAAAACCCCGAGATATCCCCGAACGAAAGGATCCGCTCCGCCAGATAGATCGTCAGCGGATTCATCCCGACCACCTGCAGCGGAAAGCTCCAATTCCACTCCAGCCGGAAGTCCACCAGCAGGTGAAAGACCACGAACACCCACAGGCAGATCCCGCCGGCCAGCAGGTTGAAGGTCGTGGTCCACGCCGCCTTGATCGGCGGGTAGCCGAGCTTCCAACAGAACCACCCCGCCAGCAACAGCACCGCCCCGCACATGAGCAGGCGCGTCGCCACGGCCAGCGATGGCGATCCCCAGCTCCTCACGTAGTCTCCCGCGAGCACCCCGCCCAAGGTCAACGCCGCGGCGGAGACGATGCACAGCAGCCCTTCGGGATCGAACACTCCGCCGTGGAGCCGGCCCGGTAACAGCATCCGGTCGAACCACGCGTTGATGATGCCCTCCTGCGTCAGCACGCCCGCACCGTGACCCGGCACCGGCACCGCCAGTTGCAGCAGCGCCACCCCCACCAGGATCCCGCCGCACCACGCCGCGCGGGATTTCCAGGTGCCGGCGAACAGGAAAACCATCGCCGCGATCCCGTACGCGATGCCGATCTGCCCGAGCACGCTGGCATAACGCTGCGTCTCGAATTCCAGCTTCAGCCCGCCGTTGTAGACAGTGCCTAACAGAACCAGGATCGCCACCCGCTTGATCACCCCGCCCGCCAGCTTGCCGCGGGATTCCCCGCGCCCAAGCTTCGATCCGAGCGCGTAGGGCACCGACATCCCGGACAAGAACATGAACAAGGGGAAGATCAGGTCGTAGGCCCGCAGCCCCTCCCATTCGACATGCTCGAGCTGGACATTCAGCGCCTTCAGCCAGCCGGCATCCATCACCTTCGCCAGCTGGTGGAACAGTTCCGCCAGGCCGACGATCCATAGCATGTCGAAGCCCCGCAACGCGTCAATCGAACGCAAGCGCGGGGCGTAGGAAGCGGGTTCGGCCATCACCCCTGTTAGGCTCGCGGGATCGGCCCGGAAAGCAAGTCCCCGCTTCACCGGACGCCCTCCCGCCAATCCGAAAATTCCATTTTACGGATGCGCATTACCCCCGGCATGATCCAAGTCATGTTCCACCGCCTCCTCCTGCTGCTCGCCTGCATCGCCATCGCCCGCGCGGAGCCGGTCAGGATACTGCCAATCGGCGACTCGATCACCGAAGGCGGCGGCCAGCTTTGCTACCGACCCGCCCTTGCGAAGCTGCTGAAGGACGCGGGCTACGACGTCACCTTCGTCGGCCCGAAGGAAGCCCCCGCCGGCCTCCGCCACGGCGGCTACGGCGGCAAGAACGCCGAGCAGATCGCGGAACTCTACGTCGGCTTTTACGCAACGACGCCCGCCGACATCTTGCTCATCCACGCCGGCCACAATCACTTCGCCGACCAGAAGCCAGTCCCCGGCATCCTCCGCGCGACCGAGTCGATGATTGCCAACGCCCGCAAGGCCAATCCCAAGGCCACCGTCCTCCTCGCCCAGGTCATCACTAGCGGCAAGCTGCCGAAGTACGGTTATCTTCCCCAGCTGAACCAACAACTCGCCAAGCTCGCCACACAACTCGACCGGCCGGAACAACGCGTCATCCTCGTCGACCAGGCCAGCGGCTTCGATTGGAAGACCGATGCCGTCGCCGACCTCGTCCACCCGAACGCGCAAGGTGCCCGAAAGATGGCGGACCGCTGGTTCCAGGCCCTCAAGCCGCTGCTTCCCGCCAAGCGCTGAAGCGGATTCCCTTCGACAGCCCGCCCCACGCGATACCCGCCGCGGATGAAGGTCACCACCACGCTCGCCTCCTGCCGCACGCCCGATGGCGCCCTGATGGTGCTCCAGGAGCACGACGGCCAGCATTACCTGAAAATCGGCGGCGTTCCGCTCATGAGCACCACCGCCTCCTACTCGGAGCAGCAGATGGCCGAACTCGCCTGCGCCTCGCTCCCCGCCAAGCCGCGCATCCTCATCGGCGGCCTCGGCTTCGGCTACACCCTGCGCCGGGTGCTCGAACTCTGCCCGCCCGACGCCATCGTCGACGTCGCAGAACTACTCCAGGAGGTGATCGACTGGAACCGCGAGTTCCTCAAGGAAGTCAACGGCCTCCTCGTCGACGACCCGCGCGTCGAGGTCCACCGCGTCGATGTCCACGAACTGCTCAACGGCAAGCACCGCTACCACGCCATCCTGTTGGACGTCGACAACAGCCCCGACCCGCTCGTCCAGCAGGGTAACGCCCGCCTCTACAACCGCGGCGGTCTCACCCGCACCAAGGCCGCTCTCCACCCGAAAGGCCGCGTCGTCTTCTGGTCCGCCAACCGCGACAAGCACTTCGCCGAATCCCTCGGCCGCGTCTTCAAGCAGGTCGAGTGCGTCGGTGCCAAAGCCTACCCGCAGGCGAAGAAGATCACCCACACCCTCTTCGTCGCCGACCGCGATTGAGAAGAGGGGCGCGGGCGGCTCGCCCGCAGCACCGTGGCTGCGGCATCCTGCCGCAAGCCTCTACCTCCCTTAACACATCCACCTCCGAAAGAAGCGCGTATCCGCCGCCGGCACCCCTCTTCGCGAGCGACACGGACCAAGCGGGAATCGGGCGGCTCGCCCGGTTCCCCTATCCAATCAAGCTCCCAAGCGGGCGAGCCGCCCGCACCCCTCTTGCGAGCATTGACCACCGCTCCGCATTCTTGGAAAACCACCCCGTGAAATGCACCAGTTGCAGCGGCCGGCTGACGGGCCCCATGACCTTCTGCCCCTTCTGCGGAGTCCGCCAGGACGTCAATCTCCGCCAGATCCACTTCCGCGACCTCGGCACGGATGCCGCCCTTCCCTGCCCGCACTGCTTCACCCCGCTCGACGTCATCGAGTTCGACTCCGATCCGAAAGTCCACATCGAGCGCTGCACCACCTGCTACGGCACCTTCTTCAATCCCGGCGAACTCGAAGTCCTGCTCGACGCCCAGACCAATCCCTTTGTCTGGCTCGACCCGGTGCAGCTCCACCAGATCACCAAGGACTTCGACCACGATCCCGAAATCGCCTACCGCAAGTGCCCGATCTGCGCGGAACGGATGAGCCATATCAACTTCGGCGGCAGAAGCGGCGTGATCATCGACCGCTGCGGCACCCACGGCGTCTGGTTGGAAGGCAGCGAACTCCGCCGCCTCACCGAGTGGTGGCGCGCCGGCGGCAAGCTGATCTATCAGCAGAACGAAGCCGAACGGGTGAAGCGGATCCAAGCGGCCCGCCCGCTGAACCGGCCGGTGAGCTTCGGGACCGTCGAGTCCCCCTCCTCCCCTCCGCTCTTCGGCGACTCCGACGAGCCCTTCAAGAATCTCGGCCTCTGGGCCGCCCTCGCCGCGATCCTCATCAAGGTCCTCTCCAGTTAACCCAGGCCGACCCACCGATCTCACCGATCTCACCGATCTCACCGATCTCACCGATCTACCGATCTACCGATCTACCGCGGCACCTCCACATGCCCGACCAGCGAGCCCGAAGCCCGGACGGCGGTCAGCGCCTCCGTCAGCGGCACGACCCGCGACTTGCTCCCGTCGAACAAGGTGACCGTCGATTCTTTCTCCTCTTCCGGCTGAGCATAGCCGCTGACCACGCAGGGCCGTCCGTCGACGAACCACACCGGCAACAACTCGCGCACCCCGATCTGATAACTGTTCAGCGACAGCTTCGCGATGTGGGCCAGACCACGCAAATCGCGGCCGTCCAGCTCCGGATCGATCACACTGACCAGCGTCACCACCTCGCCCTCCTTCCTACTCATCGCCGCGAGATCGATCCCCGGGAACGCCTTCATCCGTTCTTCGACCGACGCTTCCGCCCCCAACGCCGCGGCCGGCACCAGCAGTTTCGCGGTCCTTGCCCGCTGACTCTCGTCGAGCCTCAGCTCCAGCGAGCCCGGCAACTGGTCGAGCCGCAGCGGAACTTTCCCGGAAGGCACCGCATCGCCCAGCGACACCAGATGATAACTGGAAAAATAGCGATTCCTCAGCTTGCCATGTCCCTTCTTCGATTCCGTCAACATCCGCGCCGCCAGCCCGGCGGTCGTCGCACGGCGGATCGTCCCGGTCGTGGGGTCATGGAAATGGTAAATCCCGTTCCCGTGGGCCATCAGCAATACGTTGTGCGGCATCCCGAGTTCGCCATACACCCGCAGCGACGCGAACTGACCGCGGTCCAGCGCCGCTTTCAAGTCGCCCGTCACCAGCCCCTCCGCCTGCTTGAGCAAGGTCCGGCGGTCGAGGTCCTCGTAATAGAGCGTCACCTCCTTCGATCCGATCCCGAACAGTTCGAAAAAGATCTCCTTATCGAAGGCCCGCCGCATCAGGAAATCCCCGCGCCGCAAACCATAGACCCCGGTCACAAAGGCCCGCGAGTCCCGCGTCTCGTCCACCACATGGATCCCGCTGACGACCGTCAGCGCCGGCACGTTGGCATAGAAAGCGCAGCCCACCCCCGTCTGTCGCGCTCCCGGCAAGGTCAGGACCGCCCGGTGAAACTGCCGCGCCTCCCCGACCGGCAGCACCGCCGGCAACTGGCTCTGCACCGCCGCAACGAACGCAATCCAGACCGCCACGACCCCGGTTACCGACCGCACCCGCCGGGACTGGAACTCATGCTTCAGGGAGGCTTTCGTTCTCATCGGTTGGATCGAATCAATTTCTGGATCTCATCGTGGTTGCCGATGAAGAAGAAAACCAGCTCCGCCGCTGTCGCGATGAACACGAAAGCCAACCTGTCATCCAAGCCGACCCGACACTCGAAAATCGTTTTGGTGAGACGACGGATGCCAACGCCGGAATGCCCGTGCGGCCGCCCCCAGCTTTCAAGAACCCGATTGATGGCATCGCCGATTTCCTGACGTTCCGACTTCGACTTGGAGCGAAGAACTTCAAGCAGCTCGTCAGTGATCCTTGCCTTCAAGGAGGGCTTCGATGTCTCCGGTGAAGGCGTGGAGTTTGCCTTCTTCGCGGGCTTTCTCGATCTGGCCATGAGTTCGTCGTTCGAATTGATCCAATTCCGCCACTGTCGCGCCGTATTCGCGCGTCGCGTAGTCCATCGACTCCACCTCGACCGGACGGAGGGCGACGATTTTCCCATCGACCACGATGCCGATGTCGTCCCCCTTGAGAGCGCGGCGGAGCAGTTCGGACAGATTGCCCCGGGCCGCAGTGGGTGTGAGAGTCAGCATGCTCATGGCGGAAAAATGACGCAATTCCGTCGCAAATGCGAGCGGCATTTCCAAATCGCTCCGCATTCCCCCGACTTTTCGCGTTCACTTGATCCAAATGAACTTTGATACCCGCCGCGCCCTTTGCGCCTTTGCGGTAAACCTTTCCTCCCTCATCGTCCCCCCCCATCCTCCCCCCGCCCATGCACCTCGATCCCTCAAAAGTCGCCGACCGCTCCTCCAACGACGAGGTGCTCAGCGCTTTCCTCGACTACCTGATCGAGACCGAAGTCGAGCCCTACGACCACCAGGAGCAGGCCATCCTCGAACTCTACGCCGGCAACAACGTCATCCTCAACACCCCGACCGGCTCCGGCAAATCGCTGGTCGCGCTGGCGATGCATTTCAAGGCGATCTGCCAGAACCGCCGCTCCTACTACACCGTCCCGATCAAGGCGCTGGCCAACGAGAAGTTCCTCTCGCTCTGCCACATCTTCGGCCCGGAACAGGTCGGCATGATCACCGGCGACGCCACCGTGAACCCCGGCGCGCCCGTCATCTGCTGCACCGCCGAGATCCTCGCCAACCTCGCCCTGCGCGAAGGCGACCAGGCCCGCGTCGACGACGTGATCATGGACGAGTTCCACTACTACTCGGACGCGTCCCGCGGCTTCGCCTGGCAGGTCCCGCTGCTCACCCTGCCTCAAGCCCGCTTCCTCCTGATGTCCGCCACCCTCGGCGAGACCGCGTTCTTCGAGGAATCCCTGACCAAGCTCACCGGCGCGCCCACCGTGCTGGTGAAATCCGAACAGCGTCCCGTCCCGCTGGAGTTCGATTGGAGCGAGACGCCGCTGGAGGAAAAAATCACCGAACTCGTCGAAGACGGCAAGGCGCCGATCTACCTGGTCCACTTCACCCAGCTTGCCTGTGCCCAGACCGCGCAGAACCTGCTCAGCTCGAATTTCTGCTCGAAGTCCGAAAAGCAGCACATCGCCGAAATGCTGCACGATGCCAACTTCCGCAGCCCCTACGGCAAGGAAGTCTCGAAACTCCTGCGCCACGGCATCGGCATCCACCACGCCGGCCTGCTGCCGAAATACCGAGTGCTGGTCGAGAAGCTCACCCAGCGCGGCCTGCTGAAGGTCGTCTGCGGCACCGACACCCTCGGCGTCGGCATCAACGTGCCGATCCGCACGGTCGTCTTCACCCAGCTCTTCAAGTACGACGGCAGCAGTACCAAAACCCTCACCGTCCGCGATTTCAAGCAGATCGCCGGCCGCGCCGGCCGCCGCGGCTTCGATACCAGCGGCACCGTGGTCGCCCAGGCCCCGGAGCACGTGATCGAGAACCTGCGGCTGGAGAAGAAGGCCACGACCTCCGGCAAGAAGAGCTTCGTGAAGCGCAAGCCGCCCGAAAAAGGCTTTGTCAACTGGGACGAAAAGAGTTTCCGCCGCCTGATCGATGCCCCGTCGGAAAAACTCGTCTCCAGCTTCCAGGTCCGCCACTCGATGCTCCTCAACGTCCTCGGCCGCGAGCACGAGGACGGCTGCACCGCGCTGCGCACCCTCATCAAGACCTGCCACGAAACCCCGGCCAAGAAGAAGGCCCACCAACGCCGCGCCTTCCAGCTCTTCCGCGGCCTGGTCGAGGGCGACATCCTCCGCATCATCCCCCGCGCCGAGCGGACCGGCCCGGTCAAGGTCCACCTCAATGTCGAACTCCAGGAGGACTTCTCGATGAACCAGGCGCTCGGGCTTTACCTGCTCGACACCATCCCCCACCTCGACCGCGAGGAAGCCGACTACGCGCTCAACGTCATCTCGCTGGTCGAGTCCATCCTCGAAAACCCCGAGGTCATCCTCCGCCGCCAAGTCGACCAGTTGAAGGGCGAACTGATCGGCCGGCTGAAGGACGAGGGCGTCGAATACGAGGAGCGGATGGCCCGCCTCGAGGAAGTCGAGTGGCCGAAGCCCGGCAAGGACTTCATCTACGACACCTACAACGCCTTCGTCGCCCAGCGCCCCTGGATGAAGGAAGCCGCGGTGAAGCCGAAGTCGATCGCCCGCGAGATGTTCGAGCACTGGCAGTCCTTCGAGGACTACGTCAAAACCTACGGCCTCGAACGCAGCGAGGCCGTCCTGCTGCGCCACCTGTCGGAGGTTTACAAGGTCCTCGCCCAGACCGTCCCGCCGATGGCCAAGACCGAGGAACTGGTCGAGGCCGAGGAATATTTCGGCGACCTCCTGCGCACCGTCGATTCCAGCCTGCTCGACGAGTGGGAAAAGCTCCGCAACCCCGACTACGTCCCGCTGGAAGAGCGCCCCGCCGCCGAGCGCAAGGCCGTCGCCTTCACCCGCAACCGCCCCGCCTTCACCCGCGCCCTGCGCAACGCCGTCTTCACCCTGGTGAAAGCCTTCGCCGAAGGAAACACCGCCGGCATCCTCGCCCAGATCGAGCCCGCAGACCCCGACGGCCAGCCCTGGACCGCCGCCCGGATCGAGGCGCTGCTCGACGGCTACTACGCCGAACACCAGCGCATCCGCCTCGACCCCGAAGCCCGCGCCGCCAAGCACAGCCGCCTCTCCGACGACGAACCCCGCCGCTGGACCGTCGAGCAAACCCTCGTCGACCCCGAGGAACTCAACGACTGGTTCCTCAAGCTCGCCATCGACCTCGACCGCAGCGACGCCGAGTCCCGCCCAATCCTGACCCTCGAAAGCCTCGCGCCTCTCTGAGCGACATCGGTAGGGCTGGACTGTCCAGCGACAATTAGAAATCCCCTCGACGACAATTAGAATGACCCACCGGTGATCCGCGCGCTCCTTGGCGGAGGGAGGGGCCGGGGCCGGCGGAGCCGGACCGGGACCCGACCGGAGCCAAG
>JBIPNO010000064.1:0-30053 GCA_044372775.1 Haloferula sp. | reverse complement strand
AGCGGCGACAGCGGACCACCCTGCGGCACTCCCAGAGGCGTGGCCTCGAAGGTGCCGTCGGGCAGCACCACTCCCGCCCGCAGATAACGCCCGATCAGACCGAGCGTCCTGCGACACCGGCACTTACCTGGGGTCAGTTCCCGCAAGATCACATCCACCCTCGAATCCACGGGGGTCGGTCCTCCGAGGGGGATGTTGAATTCTGAATCCATCCTCTTGCGAGATCTGAAAGACAGGGGAGTCCGCCTGCCTTTCGGCTGCTCCAAGTTTCGCGCCCTTTCGCGTTCTTTCGCGGTCAAGGATCCCAATTGCGATACCCGTCGCCATCCCGCCCTTTTGGATTAGCACCTGAGAACAGAGCGACAGGCGGATCGGCGCGGTTCGGCGCGCGTGGGTGACTCCATGGAGTGCTGCGGCATGACGCAGCTTTCACTGGGGGACGGGCGCTTTGGTCTGCTGGCCACCGATTGCCCCCGAGGCCGGCTCGCAGTCGAGCAGGTGGGGCCGCCATCACCCCAAGCCAAAGCGATGTCGTGCCATCGCACTTGGGGCCCCTCCGGTATCCGCAGCTTTGAATCCCGCCGTGAGGGTTTCTTCGTTTACCGTGAGCGACTTCAAGGCCTCGGAACTCAAGACCGGGTGAAAGAATCGGCCTGGTCTCAACGGCGGCGGATTCCCGAAGCAGACGGGCCTAGGTTTCGGGAAGATCGGGCCCGGCAAGCTTGACCTGATGCGACCGGCGGGAGAGGTCTTAGAGCAAGCCCGTTCCCCAAACGCCTTACCACCGACCCGACCCGCCATGGCGATCCCACTCCGCGATTTTTCTTTCTCGCTGTTCCTGCTCCTGCCGGGAGCGCTGCTTGCCCAGGCACCGGAGGACGAGGCGAAACCCGCCGCCGAACGCGGGTCGATCATCGAGGACCGCGCCGCCCGCAAGCTGTTGCAGGCCGGCGATGCGCGCCTTGAACTCGGCGAGAACGAGAAGGCGCTGGAAGTCTGGGAATCGGTGGTCGAGCGCTACCCGAAGAGCCAGGTCCGCTTCGAGGCCCACCTCCGGCTCGCCGACCACTTGCTGAAGGAACTCCGCGATCCCGACAAGGCGCGCCTCCACTACGAGGCCGCCGCGGTGGAAGCCCATGCCGACGACGAGCGCCGCGCCTACGCCTACCTCCAGACCGGCACCTGCTTCTACGAGGCCGGCAACTACGGCAAGTGCTTCGCGATCATGCGCGACGTGATCGCCCGCTTCCCCGCCTCCTCGCGGGTCAACGACGCCTACTACTACATCGGCCTCGGCCACTTCAAACTCGGCCACTACCGCCGGGCGATCGAGGCGCTCGAGAAAGTCGGAACCACCCTTTCCGACGGCGACGCCGGGCTCGACAAGGTGGAAGCGGGAAAGCGGCTCTACATCAAGATCGACGACCGCGACCTCGCGATCCTGCCGCCCGGCGAAAAGGTGGAGGTCCGCTGCTCGACGAAAGGCGGCGACCGCGAGACCGTGGCCTGCGACCCCGCCGGCCGCAACGCCCGGATCGCCCTCGGTGCCATCGCCACCACCCTGGGCCCGCCGGTCCCCGGCAACGGCATCCTCGAGGTCCGCGGCGGCGACAGCGTGCGCGTGGACTACGTCGATGCCCACACCGCCGACAAGGCCAGCGACGTGGAACGGATCAAGGAGGTCGCCGTCGTCGGCAACGGCCTCGCCCGCATCACCGACGGTTCCTACCAGCAGGACATCCAGGCGCTGGTGCTGGGCAAGTCGGTCCACCTGCACGTCACCGACGCCGACCACGACGTCAGCGACGGCAACGACGAGCTCGCCGCGGAGCTGCACGTGTTCCGGCGCAAGACGCCCGACGAGATCGACGACGAACTCGCCCGCCGCGTCGCCGCCGGGGAACTGGCCGAAGCCGCCGACGGGGGCGATCTCAAGCAGCAGATCGACCCCTTGCTGCTGGTCCGGAAAGTCCCGGTCACCCTGCGCGAATCCGCGCAGGCCGGGCAGTTCCGGGCCCCGATCCCGCTGCGGACCGGCACCGCGGAAGGCACCCTGACCGGCGAGCCGGGCCAACTGGTGCGCCTCGTTTACCTCGACGACCGCCACCTCGGCGAAAGCCCGCTGGTCCGCACCGCGGAAGCACGGATCGTCGAAGGCAACCTCGGCGAGGTGCGGGTCACGCGCACCGACATCTCCGACGAGGAGCTCCGCTTGAAAACCCAGGTCCGCACCGCGACGGCGCTGACCGAGGTGGGCAACCACTACAAGGAGTTCGGCCTCGATGAAAAAGCGGACCTGAAATACACCGAAGCGCTCGGCGCCTGCGAGGAGATCCTCGAGGAGGCCCGCGGATCGGGGGGGAAGCTGCTGGAAGAAACCTACGTGCAGCTCTGGCGGATCTACTTCGCGATGGACGAGCTCGACCTCGCGCTCGGCATGAGCCAGCGGCTGCTCGCCGAGTTCCCGTCCAGCGCGTTCATCGACGAGGCGATGCTCCAGCAGGCCCACGTCGAGCGGAAGCGGGAGAACCACCTCCGGGCGATCGGGCTCTACACCAGCATCACCAAGCTCCCCGACAGCCCGCTGCGCGGCGCAGGCCAGTTTTACATCGGCGAGTGCTACGAGGCGATGGCCCTCAAGGCGCCGAAAGGCCAGTCCGCCCAGCTCTTCGAGAACGCCTTCCTCGCCTATCAGAAGGTTTACGAGCAGTTCCCCGACTCCGGCAGGGTCGGCGACGCGGTCGCGAAGATGGCCGCTTTTTACTACCAGAAGGAAGACTACGCCCGGGCGGTCGATGTCTTCGAGAACGTCCTCTCCGATCACCCCGACGCGAACTTCCTCGACGTCATCCTCTTCAACTACGGCCGTTGCCTCTACAAGCTCGACCGCAAGCCGGAAGCCCGCCGCCGCTTCGAGCAGCTCATCGCGGACTTCCCGGAAAGCGAGATCTCCACGGAGGCCCACAAGATCGTCGAAGCGCTCAAGAAAGCAGGATTTTGAAAACCCTCTTCCGCCATCTCCCCCTGCTGTTCCTGCTCGCCCTGCCCGCGGCCGGTGATCCTGCCGCCAAGGCCGTCGAGCTGGAAGCCCGCCTCAAGGAAACCGCCGAGACCTCGCCGGCCGGGGCCGAGCTGATGCTCGGGCTGATCGACCACTACTGGCAGGACGGCCAGGTCTTCGGCCTGATCCGCACCGCCGGAAAGTTCGCCCGCAGCCAGCCGGACCATCCGCGGCGCGCGGAAGTCATGCTGAAGTTGATCGACGGCCACGCGGCCGCCGCCCGGCATGACGACGTGATCGTGACCGGCCGCCAGTTCCTCGAGCTGTTCCCGGACGGCCCGCTCGCCAACGAGGCGCGCGACCGGCTGGCCACCGCTTTCGAACGCAGCGGCCGCGCCCCCGCGGCGGCCGTCCTGCGCCGGGACATCTGGTCGAAAGGCGGCGACGCCCGGCACGGCATCGCGGCCCTGCAACTGATGATGGCCGCCGGCAATGCGGAGTCCTTCAAGCTGGCCACCGCACTTTCCGTCGATCTGGCCGGCAAGCTCCCCGCGGACCATGCCCTGACCGAATGCGGCTTCCAAGGCATGGACGCCGCGGCCCGCGCCAGCCTGTGGGCCGAAGGCCTGCAAGTCGCCAAGACCCTGGCCCGCCGCAAGGCACCGCTCGATGCGAAGCAGCAGCGCGGACTCGATTTCCGCGCCGGGCAGTTCGAAAGCCAGCTCGGCCAGCACGAGAATGCCATCGCTTCGTTCCGCAAGGCACTCGCTCCCGGCAGCGACGAGGTCCACCGCCATCTGATCGATGCGATGGTCGCCGCGAAACAAGCGCCGGCCGAAATCGAGGCCGAAGCCCGGCGCTACCTCGCCGCTTATCCCCGGCGCGACGACGCTTACCAGCCGCTGGCCCGCGCCGCCCAGGCCGCGGCCGAGGCCGGCGATACCGCACGGGCGCTCGCCATCGCCGACGAGGTCCTCTTGCACGATGTCGACAGCCACGACCTGCCGCGGGCCTACGTGAACTGGTGCGGCGACGAACCCCGCCGCGCCGAGCAGGGCCTGCTGAAGGCGATCGCGAAGAATCCTTCCGGAGCCGCCAAGCTGCGCGCCGTGCTGGCGATCGATGTCTATCGCGACCGCATGAAGGATCCCGCGAAGTCCGCCGCCATGGCCCGCGAGTTCCTCGCCAAGTCGCCGGCGGAGGACGGCTGGACCGAGGAAATCGTGAAGCACCTTTACGACTCCGCAGGTTCCGACGAGTCCTTCCGCCAGGACTTGGAAAAGGTCGCCGCGAGCGCCCGCGCTTTCCCGCAGCTTGCCGGATTCCAGGACCGCGTCTGGAACCCCGCGCCGGC
This sequence comes from Haloferula sp., assembly GCA_044372775.1. Classification (GTDB taxonomy): domain Bacteria; phylum Verrucomicrobiota; class Verrucomicrobiia; order Verrucomicrobiales; family Akkermansiaceae; genus Haloferula. The sequence continues at coordinate 25,698 of JBIPNO010000064.1, read as the reverse complement.
CGACAAGAACCGCCAGCGCGATTGGCAGGCCGCAAAGAAGAAGCACCAGGAAGACCCCGTGACCCGGCTCTGGCGGCAGACCCGCGAGGACGGCGGCAAGTCCGGCCAGGCCTGCCAGGAACTGCTCCAGAAGAACCCCTCGCCCGGCAATCGCAAGCTGCTGCTCGCCCGCCTCGCTTACGTTTACCGCCACCACCTCGGCGGCAAGTCGAAGGAGGTGTCCGCGAAGCACTACGAGACATTGTGCAAAGAGCTGCCCGCCGATCTCGATGCCGCCACCCGCTGGCTCGAAGCCGCCTTCCTCGCGGACCGCGACCAGCAGCTCGCCGCCGCCCGCCACCTGCTCTCGCTGCCGGCCGCCGACTGCGCCCCCGACACCTGGGTCCGCCTCTGCGAAACCAAGGACGAAGGGATCATCCGCAAGGCCCTGCCGTGGATCGTTGCCTCGTCGAAGGAAAGCCCCTACCCGCTCTATCACTCGTCGCGCATCGGCGACATCCTCAACGAGCTGGGCATGAAATCCGAGGCGCTCACCTGGTGGCGTTCGCGGATGGATCTGGACCCCGGCGATCCCGAAGCGGTGTCCTGCGCACTCCGCGTGGCCGCCACGATGGAAGCCGCGCAAGCCGTCGCTTTCCTCAATCCCCGCTTCGATGCCGCCACGACCCGCCAGGCCGCCTACGCCGCGGAGATCGCCAACCTCGCCTTCCGTGCCGGCGACTTCGCCGCGATGGAAGCCATCCTCGCCGCATCCGCGAAACGCAGCGCCGCCTCGCCTTTCGAATCCTCCGGCATGGGCGAATGGCCGGCCCGCGGCTGGCTCGAAGCCGCCCGCACCGAGAAGGAATGGCCGGCCGACAAGAAGGCCCGCGTCTTCCGCATCGTCCGCGACTTGAAGCTCGGCCGCCTCAGCGCCGAGGCCGGGATGGAGCTGGTCGGCGACGAAGCGCGGACCCTCGACCGCCTGCTCGCGGTCCAGCGCTTGATCCTGATGGCGGATCCCCATTACGAATCCTGGAACCGCCTCTACCCCTTCGCCCAGGCCGCCCTCGCCCGCGGCGACCACTCGCTCGCCGCCGTCATCCTCAACGGCCTGCTGAACTCGATCCGCTCGGTCGGCGAGGCCGAGATGACCGCCGCCCGCGGCCTGCTCCGCCAGGCCTACGCGAAGATGGGCAGCCTCAGCTCCGACATCCCGGCCGACAGTCCGCTCGCGCCGCTGCTGCAAGTCGTGCTCCACCTGCGGCTCGGCGAGGACGATCTGGCCGAGGCCGCCTACGAGAAGAACCTCGCGCTCTTCGACGCCCACCGCGCCGAGTTCCCGATCGAGCTGATCCTTTTCGCCGCCGAATACCACATCTCCCGCTCAACTCCGCAGGACCACGAACGCGCCGAAGACATCCTGCGCGGCTGGCTGCTCAAGTTCGGCGAAGCGGAAAACATCGACACCCGCGACAAGGCCCGCATCCAACTGCTGCTCGCCCGCAACTACCAGCGCGCCGGCCAACACGACATCGCCCGCGCCGAATTCACCACGGTCCTCAACGTCCACAAGGACCTCGCCGAGGCCACCGACGCGCGCTTCGGCATCGGCGAAACCTACATGGCCCAGAAGGTCTACGACCAGGCCGCGGAGTTCTTCACCGACCTCGCCGAAAGCCCGCTGCCCGCGATCTCGATCCGCGCCCGCTTCCTGCTCGGGGTCGTCGCCTTGCGCCAGGACCAGCACGACGAGGCGCGCCGGATTTTCCTCACCGTGCTCGAGAACGCCCCGGATGCCGACCTTGCCAACGAGACCCTCTTCAACCTCGCCGAGGTCTATGGCATCGAGCAGCGCTTCCTCACCCAACTCGAAACCCTCCGCACCGTCGGACGCCTCGGCCAGGAGCTCAAACTCTGGCACACGCCCGGCACCGCGATCTCGGTGGTGGTTCAGGACTCCGACCTCGGCATCAGCCACGGCGACTCCCGCATCCCGGTGGTCGTGCGCACCGAACCCGGCAACGATGTGGAGGAGACATTCCTCACCAGCGGCGGTGCCGGCAAAGGCATCTTCCTCGCCGAGATCCCCAGCATCCTCGGCATCGCGAAGCCCGGCGACGGGACGCTGCAAGTCACCGGCGGCGACACCATCACCGTCGATTACCCGGAGGATTTCAAAAAGCAGTTCCGCCTCGAGTTCCCCGGCAACACCCGGCTGAAGATCGCCTCCGACGGCCAACTCGAGGTCGCCAGCAGCGAGATCATCGACGAGGAGGAAGCGACCTTCACCGACACCTTGAAGAAAGAGGTCGCGGAACCCGAAGCCGCCGAACCGCGCGCCGCCAGCCGGCCGAAGGATCAGGTCAAGCCCGGCAACCTCGTCTATGTCCAGGTGAAGGACGGCGACCGCGACTTGAGCGCCGATCCCGACAAGGTCGGCATCAAGCTCACCGCCTCCAGCGGCGACGAGGTGCAGCTCGGCATCGAGGAGGAAAGCCAGCACGGCGGGGTCTTCCGCGGCACCGTCCGCACCGGCGAGCTGCCGGCCGGCGCGCAGGCGTCGGACTCGGCCATCGACCACAGCCCGCTGATGGCGATCGACCACGACCCGAACACCTTCTGGCGCAGCCAGCCCGACGGCGCCGCGCCGAAGTCGCTCTCGGTCGACATGAAGGAACTCCGCACGGTGGAGTCGGTCGCGCTTTCCTCGCCCGCCGCCGAGTCGGAAGTCCCGGTCCGGATGGAAGCGCGCGGCAGCCACGACGGCCGCTTCTGGTTCCATCTCGGCGATTTCCCCGAGGCCAAGCCCGCCGCCGCCGTGAGCTTCCCCGAGCCGGAAATGCGGCTGCGGGTTTACAAGGTCCCCGCCGCCAACCTGCGCGCGACCTACACCTGGGACGAGATCGCCGATCTCACCAAAAAGGTCGAACCCGACGAAAACCTCAAGGTGGACCAGCTCTCGTGGCAGGCCCCCGAGAAGAGCCCGGACGCCTTCTTCCTCGTCTGGTCGGGCACCTTCGTCCAGGAGCGCGACGGCGCGCTGCGCTTCGGGATCGACGGCCGGACCACCGCCATTCTCTTCGACGGCCGGCTGGAACTCCCGCCGGGCGAAGGCGGCCGGACCGCCGATGTCTTCGCGGCGCGCGGCCTGCACCAGCTCACCATCGTCTCGATCGCCGCGCCCGGCACGACGGCCGTGGAAGCCCTCCGCGCCCGGGAGAACCGCCAGTCGTCCGCGGTTTCGATGCGTCCCTTCACCGCCGCCGACTTCGATCTCGCGGCCGATTTGCCGAAAGCCGCCACGCCGCCGCCCTCCGTGTTCCGCCAGGAGGACAAGCGCTGGTCGCTCGATCTCCCGGCGCGCGAACTTCGCTTCCTCGACTTCCGCTTCCTCGAATACCGCGGGGAAGCGATCGCGGTCAGCCAGGTCGATGTCGCCGGCGGCGGCAAGCCGCACCTCCCGCCCGCCGAGGACGTGCTGGAACTCTCGCGCAATTCCATCCTCGAACTCGCGCCGGGCGACACCGTCCAGGTTTCCTACCTCGACGAGATCACCGCCGGCGGCAAACAGCGCAACCGCCTGCTCACCCGCGATCTCACCGCGACTTATCACGACGGCGTGATCACTCCGGTGAGTTATGATTTCGAACGGGCCGGCGGCGGTGCCGTCCAAGGCGCGCGCAAGGAGCTGATGCGGATCGAGCCCGGTGAACGCATCGTCGCGGAGGTGGTCGACTTCGACCTCGATACCGGACTCGACCGCGACCAAGTGGAAGTCGAGGTGCAGGTGAACGACAGCCCGCCGCTCCAGCTCACCGCCACCGAGACCGGACCTTCCACCGGCACCTTCACCGTCGAGATCGACACCGCCGCCGAAGCCGCCGAAGGCAAGATCGCAGTCAAACAAGGCGACCAGGTTTACCTGCGCTACCGCGACCAGCAGAACATCTTCCCGGGCCACGCCTTCCAGCGCGAGGCGGTGGTTTATCTCAACCAGCCCAGCAGCGGGCTGGTCCGCATCCTCGACAGCGAGACGCCGGTGAAAGGAGCACCGCGGCTGATCCCGGTGGAAACGCCGCGGCCGGCGGACCATGTCGCGAAGATCGAATACCGGCTGCCGCTCACCGTGGAAGTGATCGATCCCGACCAGGCCAAGGATTCCCGCAGCACCGTCACCGTCGAAGTCGTCACCAGCGAGGGCGCGAAGACCCTGGTCGAGTGCGTGCTTTCCCGCGCCTTCGCCGCCGAAAGCGGAACCGTCGAGGAGTCGCGGAATCCGGCTCTGTTAGAAGGACGCTTCGTCGGCCAGGTCCCGCTGCTGCTCGGCGCACCCGGCAGCACGACCACGGTCCCGGCCGGAGGAGCGATCGCCGCCGGGATCGGCAAGGTGCTCCCGCCGGAAGGAGAGGCCGCGGAGGATCTTCCCGCCGGAGGAAAGAACGCCGCCGCCGGGATCCGCGTGATGAACGTGCTCGGCAACGACACCGTGACCGCCCGCTACCTCGACCGTGCCCGGCCGGAAGGACCCGAAGCTCCGCTGGAAGCGAAGGCCGCGCTCTTCTCCGCCGCCACCCTGCGGATCACCGATTCCGAATACCTCGAAGACGCGGAGATCGCCCACGTCGGCCAGAAGATCTTCCTGCTGCTCGAGGATCCCGACCGCGACGTTTCCCACCAACGCGACAGGGCCATGGTGCGCATCGTCTCGACCTCCGGCGAGGACGAGACCGTCGAGCTCGAGGAAACCCTCGGCCACAGCGGCATCTTCAGCGGATCCCTCCCGCTCAAGGCCGCGCCGAAACCCGTCGCCGGCAACTTCGCCGGGGAGATCGAGTGCTTCTTCGGCGACACGCTCACCTGCGGCTATCTCGACAATGTCCCGCGCACCGACGACGGGCTGAGCATCGTCCAGCTCAAGATTCCCGTCGCGATCGGCACCGACGGCCGGATGTCCGCCTTCAGCAAGGTCTTCAAGGACGACGACCTCGCGATCCAGACCCGCTTCCACATCGCCGAAAGCCACTTCGAGCTGTTCAAGGGCCACCGCAAGCTGAAGCAGGAGGCCGAAGCCGAGGCCGCCCTCGAAGCCGGCCGCCGAGTCCTGCGCGAACTGCGCCAGGACTACCCGGATCCCAAGCATGCGCCGCGCGTCTCCTACCTGCTCGGCCAGTTCGCCCAGGAGATGAAGGATTGGAACGAGGCCATCGCGGCCTACGGCACCATCGTCCGCAACCATCCCGAACACAACCTCGCGCCCGACGCCCAGTACAAACTCGGCCAGTGCCACGAGGAAGCCGGCCAGCTCGACGAGGCGCTCGAAGCCTACGTCACCCTCGCCGCCACCTACCCGAAGAGCCCGCTCATCGCGAACGTGATGCTGCGGATCAACGAGCACTTCTATCAGAAGGAGGAGTTCGCCGTGGCGGCCAGCGTCGGCAGCAAGTTCGTCGAGCGTTTCCCCAACCACGAGTGGACGCCGAAGATGGCCTTCCGCATCGGCCAGTGCCGCTACAAGCTCGACGAATTCCAGCAGGCCGGCCTCGCCTTCGATGCCTTCGTGAAGCGCTTCCCCGAGCAGGAACTCACCGCCCAGGCGCTCTTCTGGGCCGGCGAAAGCTACCGCATGGCCAAGGACATCCCGAACGCCTTCCGCCGCTACAACCGCTGCCGCTGGGACTTCCCCGAAAGCGATGCCGCCAAGTATTCCCGCGGCCGCCTTGCCCTGCCCGAACTGCTCAACCAGTTCGACAACGAAGCCAACCTCAACGAATGACCCTGCCCTTCCTCCACCCCGTCACCGCCGCCGGATTTTTCGAAAGCGGTGCCCTCAACTATCTGATTGAAGGCGGCATCTTCATGTGGCCGATCCTCGCCCTGCTGGTGCTCGCGATCGCCGTGATCATCGAACGCTACCGCAGCCTGAAGCTGTTAGAGACCGATGCCAGCGCGCTGCGCGAAGAGGTCGTCGCGTTGCTGTCGGAAGACCGCATCGAGGAATCGCTCGAACTTTGCGACGCCGCCCGCGGCCCGGTGCCCGCCATCCTTTCCAACGGCCTGCGCAAATACCTGGTCCTCCGCCGCCTCGACTACGATCCCGCCCAACTCGAACAGCAGGTGATCAAGAGCATGGAAAACTGCGGCGTTCACATCGTCGCGGCGCTGGAGAAGCACCTGCCGATCCTCGCCACCATCGCCTCGGTCGCGCCGATGCTCGGCTTCCTCGGCACCGTCCAGGGCATGATCGTCGCGTTCGGCGACATCGAGGCGAACATCGGCCAGCAGAACATCGTCGTCGCCGCCGCGTCCGGCATCCGCGTCGCCCTGCTGACCACGGCCTTCGGGCTCATCGTCGGCATCCCCGCCTACATGGCCTTCAACTACTTCACCGGCATCATCAACAGCTTCGTGCTCGAGGTGGAAACCTCCGCCGCGGAGTTGATCGAAGTCGTCACCTTGCGCATGACCCTCAACCAAGGCGAACGGTGAAACTCAAGCGCGGCAAGATGCTGGTCGATCCGCCGGGTTGCGCCAGTTCGGACATCGCCTTCACGCTGATCATCTTCTTCCTCGTCTGCGCCGCCGTGCAGCCGGAGACCGGGATGCCCCAGGTGCTGCCGAAGACCGAGGCGAAAACCGAGAAGCGCGACCAGAGCCAGAACATCGAAGTCTCGATCACCCCGTCGAGCATCGTCCTCAACGGCAGCCCGCTCCAGCTTCCCGAGTTCGCCGGCCGCATCGCCGAAGCCCTCAAGCAGAAAACCCGCGAGGCCGACCGCATTGTCGTCGTCAAAAGCGCCCCCGACACGCCCTACCCGACCTGGATCGGCGTCTCGCAGGCCATCGACCGCGCCGGCGGCATCCTCACCCTGGAACTCGAAACCGAACGCAGGATCGAAGTGAAATGAAACTCCCCCGCCGACAACTGACCGCCTCGGTCCCGACCTTCGCGATGGGCGACATCGCCTTCCTGCTGCTGATCTTTTTCGTGATCCTCGCCCGCGCCCAGGACGACAGCCACGTGCAATGGCAGCCCGCCAAACTCAAGGACGTCAAGCTGGCCGCCGCGCCGCGCGCCAGCGTGACCATCGATACCGGCTTCAAAACCTACCTCGACGGCAAGGAGACCACGCCCGCCGAACTCGCCGGCGCGCTCTCCGCCATCCTCGGCGACGCTCCGGCCGGGCAGCGCCACGTTTTCCTGAAAGTCCACCGCGAGGCCAAGGCCAGCCACTTCGAACCGGTCATCGCCGCCATCAGCGAGGCCGGCGGCGACCTGATCCACATCCTCGAGCCCGAAGAACCCGCCCCGAACCGATGAAGATCCACCCCGAAACCCCTACCCCGCGCCGCGGCGCGCTGGCCAGCACCACCGCCGACCTCCGCGAGCTGAAAGGCAACTCGCGCGCCACGGTGCAGGAGCTGCAAGCCTTCCTCCGCGAACTCAAGGGCAAGAGCCCGCAGGAAATGCTCGGCGTGGTGGCCGCCAGCCAGCTCGCTCAGTCGCTGGCCCTTTCCAGCGCCATCGTGGGCGGCGCGATCCTGCTCTTCACCGCGATCCCCTACTTCCTCGGCGGCGATGAAAAAGCGGCACCCGCCCCCACGACCGCCGCGGAGCCAGCCCCTGCCCCGCCGCCGCCCGCCGTCGAGCCAGCGCCGGTGGAAGAGAAGAAGCCCGATCCGCTTTCGACCCTCGGCGTCGGCGAGGAACTGACCGCACCGCCCGACGAGAACCCGCTCGAAAGCAAGGGCGATGACTTCCTGAAGGACCTCGAGTGATGGATTGGCCCCGGGTCAGGGATGCATTACGACACCACGTCCGCCGGCCGGTCGTGCGCACCGGCATCTACGCCGTGTTGTGGTGCCTTCTCTGGCTCGATGCCCGCGTTCTGTTCCTTCTCCCTGTCTCCGTCCAGGCCATCGGCTTCCTCACCGCGCTGCCGGTTTGCCTCTACTGGATCCGGCGATTCCGCCATGAAGCGCCCCATCTCCGCCGCGCCGTCCTCAGCGCCTGCTATCTCCCGCTCTGGCAGCTCGCCGCACATCTTCCGCTGCTGTTTTCCAACTACGGCCTGTCATCGGCGCTCTCCTCTGCCGGCACCTTCGGCGCCTTCTTCCTCGGGCTCGGCTGGGCGGTCTGGTGGATCGACCGCGAAACCAAACGCGCCCGCCCCGCCGACCCGTCGCGCCGCATCTGGGACCCCCGCCAGCTCGCCGCGTGGTACTTCGGAAGCAAGAACCGCAAGCTCCGCCAGTCGGTCTTCACCCTGCTCACTTACTCCGCGGTCTTCGGCGGCGTTTTCCTGCTGCTCACCCGCCTCACCGGCTGCAGCGTCTACGAGGCCCCGCTCGGCGGCGGCGAGGAACAGCAGCTCCGCCAGATCGTCCGCATCCAGAAAGTCATCAACAAGAAGTTCGTCATCAATCCCTACAGCAGCGTGCTCTTCAACCCGCCGCCGATCGACGACGTGAAGCTCGACGTGCTCGAAGTCACCGAGCACCTCTACAAGATCGGCCAGGGCAAGGGCGAAGGCGCCGGCTTCGCGGGCGGCACCACCCGCGGCAAGGTCCGCTTCATCCGCCTGAAATACGACGGCGGCGACTGGTCGCAGGACATGGACCGCGGGGCCGACCTCAACCTGCTGACCGAATACGGCGTCCGCCTCGGCCATCCGGTGCACGACCGCCCGGAGCCGATGGAGATCGCCCGCCTGAAAACCTTCCCCGCCCGCAAGAGCCCGCCGATGGTCTACATGACCGGCCAGCAGAACATCAGCGTCAGCGATGCCGAGATCAAGATCCTGCGCAGCTACCTGCTCGACCACCACGGCATGCTTTTCGGCGACAATGGCGGCAGCTCCGGCTGGGAGGGACAGTTCGTCGGCATGATGGCGAAAGTCCTGCCCACCGTGGAGCCGATCTCGGTCTATCTCGACCACCCGATCCATCGAATCCCCTACCCGCTGCCCCGCCTGCCGATCGTCGCGCCCCACGGCCGTTCCAACGCCCTCGGCTGGGTGGTCGACGGCCGCCTCGCCGTGTACTACCATCCCGGAGACATCGGCGACGCCTGGGCCGACGGTCACTCGGGCGTCCCGCAGGAAGTCTGGGAGTCCAGCTACCAGCTAGGGATCAACGTCATCTACTACGCCCACTCCGAATACAGCAAATGGCTCGCCGCCACCGCGAAATGAAACGCCTTTCCCCGCTCGCCTGCGCCCTCCTGCTCGCGCTGACCGCCCCGTCGCGCGCGGAGCTTTCGCCGCTCGAACAGATCCAGGTCGCCACCTTCGAAAAGATGCGCGAGGTCGAGCGCTACCAGATCCGCATCGCCGAAAAGCACTACACCAAGGGCGACTTCAAGACCGCCCTGGCCGAGTACGAGAAGTTCCTCACCCTCTACGAGAAGAGCCCCGGCGCGCCCTACGCCCAGTTGATGTGGAGTCATGCCATGATGCATCTCAAGAAGCCCAAGACCGCCCTGCGCGACGGCTTCCAATCGGTCATCGACTACTGGCCGGATTCCCACGAGGCCACCGTGGCCGCCTACTGCATCGCCGATGCCTACCGCACCATGGGCGAAGTGAAGGAAGCCCAGGCTGCTTTCCGCTTCCTCATCAAGGAATACCCGGACCACGAGATCGCGGTCCGTTCGCGCGTCGACCTGCTCCACTACTCCCGTCTCCACAAGGACGAGGCCGAGCGCCTCGCGCTGCTCAACGATCTCACCTTCAAGGTCGAGCGCACCGAGGCCGCGAAAGCCACCTGCATCGAGGCCAGCCGCGAGCTCGCCGAGCTCCACTTCTTTGCCCAGCGCCTCGACGAGGGCAAGAAGGCGCTCGCCACCACCTACTCCGGCCCGGAGCTCTTCGACACGGTGTACGCCATGTCCGCCAAGACCGTCGCCCACCTGCTCCAGCAGCCCGCGACCAAGCCCGCCGCGCTCAAGCTGGCCGACCAGTTGCTGGCCACCCTGCGCGCCGAAGCGGTCGAACGACCCGAACTCGAAAAGGACCTGCTCTACCGCGCCGCCGACCTCAACGGCACCCTCGGCCGCCCGGCCGACACTTGGAATCTGTACGAGGAAGTCGGCAAGCGCTTCGGCCGCGACGACGACCTGCTCGGCCGGATGGCCACGTGGTACAAGCAGCGCGAGAAGCGCGACGACGCCCGCCGGATCTACGGCGATTTCAAGGACAAGCCGGCCGGCCTCAAGAACATCGCCGCGATGTTCCTCGAGGAAGGCAAGGTCGCCGAGGCGATGGAGGTCTTCCGCAAGCTCATCGAGATCGACGGCGAGCACGCCGACGGCTACCTGTGGTCGATCGCGGAATGCTACGAAAAGCTGGCCGATTGGAAGAAAGCGATCGGCACCTACCGGCAGGTCGACCGCTTTCCCGACAACCAGTTCCGGATGGCCGCCTGCCACCGCAAGCTCGGCGAGCATCAGGAAGCGATCGTGCTCTACAACCAGATCAAGGTCGTCGACAGCGCCGCGCCCGAGGCCTCGCTGCAGATCGGCTTCACCTACGAGGAAGCCAAGGACAAGGAGAAGGCCATCCGCACTTTCCAGCTCACCTGCAAGCGCTACCCGAAGTCCGGCCAGGCCGGCCGTGCCCACGCGCACTTGCAGAACGAGTACAACATCAACGTCACCCTCGGCGGCACCGAAGAGGAGTGAGACCAGGGGCCGCAGGCCCCACCGGGTGCGCGGAGGCTCCGTCCCGCAGAACGGCCCCATGGTCCCGCTCCCTATTCAGGTCCACATCGCCAAGGCATCCGTCCCCGTGGCTTCTGCGGGCCGGAGCTCCGCGCACCCGGTGGGCTACGCCCCATCATGTCCCGCCCGACACGCCGATCGGCCCCCGCCTCAAAGATCGACAGCCGCCCCCGCCGTCACTCATCTTCTCGTCCATGTTGGACGTCGATGCCACCCGCCAAAACTTCAACGCCTGGGTTCGTTCGCCGGCCTTCGATGCCCATTTCAACTCGATCGCCAAGGCCCCGGTCTGGCCCTTCATCGTCGGTCCCATCCTGATCCTCAGCCTGGTCGGCATCCCCTTCGGCATCGGCCTGCTGATCTACGGCTTCCGCGCCCGCTCCGCCCTGAAGTCGGCCCGCAGCGATGCCCACCTGGCCTTCGCCCATCACCAGCCGATCCTCTGCGGCATCGTCATCGCCAACCAGCAACTGCTCCAGCAACCCGGTGCCGTCGCCCCCGCCCTGCTCGTCGGCGGCTTCGGTGCCCAGGACTTCGATCGCGCCGGCGCCATCGCCCGCACCGCCGAAGCGCTCGGCGATCTTTACGGCGAAGACCCCTCGCAAGTCCCCGCCGAACTCCGCGCCGCCTGCGCCGCGGTCAATGACGACAGCTACCGCCCCGACCGCCGCCGCCCGGTCCCGCCGCCGCTCGATTTCGACCCCTCCCTGATCCTCTTCGATGCGGTCCTCCAAGGCGGCTTCTTCGGCTCTAACAGCATCGACGACCCCTTCGTCGTCTGCATGGCCGCCCCGGGACCCGCCGGGAACATCCTCCAGCTCCCGTCGCAGGTCGCGGTCCTGCATTCCCCCCACCCGACCCAGCAGTTCATCCACCACAAGGCCCCCGCCCAACCGCCGCCGCTGGTCGCCCCGCATTCCGACAATCTGGACGCTGTCGAAAACCACATCCGCACCCACCTCGGCGAGCCGGAGCGGGTCTTCCACGAACTGGTTTTCACCACCGTCCACATCGACGTCCACATCGTCCCCGCCACCCCGGAGCGGCCGTGGATTTCCCTGGTCACCAGCGGCATGAGCGACCTGCCGATGACCGTGCCCGAGGGCGCGGAGGACTGGCGCTTCGCCGAACTCATGATCCGCGTCCCCGCCGACTGGCCGCTGAGCCAGGAGGACTTCAAGGACGAGGCCAACTACTGGCCCGTCCGCTGGCTCAAGCAGCTCGCACGGCTGCCCCACGAATACGGTTCCTGGCTCTCCTACGGTCATAGTATTCCGAACGGCAACCCGCCAGAACCCTTCGCCCCCGGCTGCCCCTTCACCGGCGTCGTCCTCAGCCCGCCGTGGACCGGCGGCGAAGGCTTCGCCACCCTCTACCTGATCGACGGCACCCCGGTGCACTTCTGGTCCGTCGTCCCGCTCCACCCCGCCGAGATCGACTTCAAGCTCAAGCTCGGCAGCGAGGCCCTCTTCGAACGCCTCGCCGCAGCCGGTGCGAGCGACCTCGTCGACCCCGGCCGACCATCCGTGGCGTGATTCTACGGCAAGCGGGTCATCGTGAAACCGCTGCCATCGGACAACGGCACCCAGCGGAAAATGCTCCAGTAGGACCCGGTCTGGCGGCCGGTGAGAGCCGTGCCGTCGAAGGCATCGAAACCCATCCGGAAACGAAGCGGGAACAGGCCGGAAGACTCGATCACCAGCGTGGCGCCGTAGCCGTCGGGAGAGTAGGAGACGCTCGTGATCGTGCCGTTTCGCGGCGTGGTCGTGCCCGCCTCGGTGTAAACATAGGTCGGGCCGCCGGTCACCGGAAAGTTGAGCACGAAGTCACCCGCCTCGTTGCTGAGCGCGAGCTGCCAGCCGTTCATCCGCGTCGGGGCCAACGCGTCGGACCCGTAGGTGACCACCGACGGACGCAGCCAGCTTGCCGGAGCCGGCAGCGGCAAGGTCCGCCCGCCCAGCGAGACGTCGCCGCCCTTGTAGGTCGGCTCGCCCGATCCGAGATAGCGCTCGAACACCAGGTCCCAGCCGGGGTTCTCCGGGGTGTCGGTCCAGATCCGGCTCACCGAGCGCGCCTTCTGCGTGAAGAGCAGGCGGTGGTTGCCATTGGTCAGCGCCACGGTCTTGAACTTCGCCGCGGCCACCTTCGGCAGCGGCTGCTTGGCCGGCTTGAACTTCACGGCCTCTTTGCCCACCCGGCGGATGACCACGTTCTGGATCACGACCGGCACCAGCGGCTTGTCGGAGGCATTGACCTCCACGCCGAGGATCGCATCGACCACCTCCGTGCCGCTGCTCACCCGGCCGAAGACCGTGTGGACGCCCTCCAGGTGCGGGATCGTGGTGCCCGTCAGGAAAAACTGGCTGCCGTTGGTGTTCGGCCCCGAGTTGGCCATCGCCAGCAGGTAGGGCTGGTCGAACTTGTAGCTTTCCGGCACCGCCTCGTCCATCTCGTCGGGGAAAGTGTAGCCGGGACCGTCGGATCCGTCCGCCTTGCGCGATCCCGACTGGGCGATCGCGAACGACGGCGCGTCGTTCACCACCCGGTGGAAGGTCAGCCCGTTGTAGAAGGGCTGCGGCGGCTTGACCTTCGACACGACCCCCGTGCCTCCGTCGAGCCAGGCGCGGCTGCCCTCGGCCAGCGTGATGAAATTCGCGACCGTGCGTGGCGTGGCGGTGTGGTTCAATTCGCAACTGAACGAGCCCAGCGAGGTCTGGAAGTCGGCGTAGATCTGCGCGACCGCAGAGCCCGTGAGCACCCATCCCGTGAACAGCACGATCAACCTTTTCTTCATGCCCGATCGAGACCTTCCGCCGCGCGGTCTGGCAAGCGTGGAGTTCATCACCCGTCCCCGAGCAAGCTCGCCGCCATCGCCCGCGCCGACTCACCGCCGCCGCCAAGCATCCGAACCAACTCGGCGATCCGACCCTCACCGCTCACCGGGAACAAGCGCGAACGGGTGCGGCCGCCGGCCACTTCCTTCTCGACGACGTAATGCCGTGCCGCCAGCGCCGCGACCTGCGGAAAGTGGGTGATCGCCACGACCTGATGCCGCGCGCCGAGCACCGCCATTTTCTTGCCGACCGCCCGCGCGATCTCGCCGCCGACGTTGGCGTCGATCTCGTCGAAGACCATCAGCGGAGTCGCGTCCTGATCCGCCAGCGCGCTCTTCACCGCCAGCATCACGCGGCTGATTTCGCCGCTCGAGGCGATCTGACGCAGCGGCTGCAGCGGCTCGCCGGGGTTCGGGCCGAAGAGGAACTCGATCCCTTCCAGACCCGACGATCCCGGCTCCTTGTTAGAGACGACTTGCAGCTCGAACGACGACTGCTTGAAACCGAGGTCCTTCAGTTGCCCCGCGATCTCCTTCGCCAGCTTCGGCGCGGCCTTCTTGCGCTTCGCACTGAGGGCAAGCCCCGCCTTGTCGGTCGCCTCGCGCAGCGCCGCGGCCTCGGCCCCGAGCTGCTCCAAGCGCTCACCGCGGTTCTCCACCGCATCCAGCCGGGCCGCCGCACGATCTCGCTGGGCCAGCACCGCCGCGAGGTCGCCGCCATACTTGCGCTTCAGCGTTTCGAACAGATTCACCCGCTCCTCCAACCGCGACGCCTCGGCGGGATCGATGTCCAGATCCTCGGCGTAGTCCGCCAGCGAACGCTCCAGCTCCTGCAACTCCATCACCGCGTTCTCCAGCCCCTGCGTCCGCTCACGGATGCTCGGGTCGAGTTTCTCCAAATCCCTCACCAGCCGCTGGACTTCGACCAAATGCGACAGCACCCCGCCTTCATCCGCGCCCAATGCCGCAGCCGCGGCACCCGACAGCTCGACCAGCCGCGTCGAATTGCTCGCACGGCGGTAGCGATCCGCGATGTCATCTTCCTCGTCCGGCTTGAGTTGCGCGGCATCGATCTCGCTCACCTGATGTCGCAGCAGATCAAGCTCCTGGGTGCTCGCCGACTCCGCCACCCGCAGGTCTTCCAACTCCGTGACCTTGTCCCGCCACGACCGCCAGGCCGAGCGATAGGTATCCAGCGCCGCATCGCTGCCGGCATAGGCGTCCAGCATGGAAAGCTGCCGCTCGGTCGAAAGCAGCGACTGGTGGTCGTGCGGGCCGTGCAGGTCGACCAGGTGCTCGCCGAGCCGCTTGAGCAAATTGAGAGTGACCGGCGAGTCGTTGACGAACTGGCGGTTCGCGCTTTGCCCGATGACCCGGCGGACGATCAGCGAGCCGTCGTCACAAGCATCCAGCCCGCCTTCGGCCAGCACGGCGTTGATTTCCGCGGCATCGCGGAGATCGAAGACGGCCTCGACCGTGCAGGTGTCCTCGCCGGTGCGGATCAGCGATTTGTCGGCGCGCTCGCCGAGGACCAGCTTGAGGGCGCCGACGATGACCGACTTGCCGGCGCCGGTTTCGCCGGTCACGCCGACCAGCCCGGGTCCGAGTTCCCAAACGAGTTCGTCGACCAGCGCGAGGTTGCGGATTTTAAGAAGGGTAAGCATGGCAGTGCCGCGGCGGCAGCATGATGCAAGGCCGCGGCGGCGAGTCAACCCGGGCTCTCCCCCGGGAACCCAATCAACAATCAACAATCAACAATCAACAATCAACAATCAACAATCGGCAATCGAAGAGCCTCCACACACCCGGTGGACTCCCGTCCAGATCAAAACCCCCGCCCCACCCTTGCCCCCCGCCGCCCGCCGTGCCAGCCTCCGCCCGACTCCATGGCCGCCGATTTCGAACTCACCCTCCTCGGCACCGCCACCTCCGTCGGAGTTCCGGTCATCGGCTGCCCCTGCCGTGTCTGCCGCTCGGAAGACCCGCGGAACAAGCGCACCCGCTCCTCCATCCATGTCCGCGCCGGCGAGACCTCGGTCCTGGTCGACTCCGGCCCCGACCTCCGCGAACAGGCGCTGCGCGAGGATTTGATCAAGGTCGACGCCGTGATCTACACCCACGACCACGTCGATCACGTGGTCGGCTTCGACGAGTTGCGGGCCTTCTGCTGGCACCGCGACACGCCGCTGCCGCTGTACGCCCGACCCTCCTGCATGACCACCCTCCAGACCATGTTCGGCTGGGCCTTCTCCTCGGGAAACGTCTTCAGCGGCTACATCAAGCCCGACCCGCGGCTGATCGATGGCCCCTTTTCCATCGGCGATCTCAACATCACCCCGCTGCCGGTGGAACACGCGCAGACCGAGACCAACGGCTTCCTCTTCGAATCCGCCGGTGCCCCCGCCGTCGCCTACATCCCGGACGTGAAGCGGATTCCCGACGCCACCATCGACCTCCTGCGGAACGCCGACATCCTGATCATCGACGCCCTCCGCACCAAGCCGCACCCGACCCATCTCTCGACCGACGAGGCGCTGGAAATCATCGCGCAAACCGGCGTCCGGCAGGCCTGGCTGACCCACCTGTCCCACGAAAACGACCACCACGAGCTGGAGGCCACCCTGCCGCCCGGCGTCCGCGTCGCCTGGGACGGCCTGAAAATCCGGGCCTGATCGCCGACCCACGGCTTGCCTCCCCGTCCCGAGCCGTCATGGTTCAGCGGTGATCCGCTTTCTCTGTGTCCTGATAACTTCCTCGCTGGCGCTCCACGCCGCCCCGGCCCCGCCGGAGCCGGCCTCGGTGGCGATTCTCTACAACTCCTCGTCCGCGGATTCCAAGGCCCTCGCCGAGTTCTACGCCGGTGCCCGAAACATCCCGGCGACCCACCTGGTGGGACTGGAACTGCCGGAAGAAGAGGAAATCGACCGCAGGACCTTCAACACCACCCTGCGCGACCGCTTGATCCGCGAATACGACCGCCGCGAATGGTGGGTCCGCGGCCTCGACGCCGCCGGAAATCTGGTGCCCAAGGAGTCCAAGATCCGTGTCCTCGTCTGCATGCGCGGCGTCCCCAGCCGCATCGCCAAGCAAGCCGGCGCGCCCGCCCTCAAGCCCGGCGAGCCGCCCTTCGTCCATTCCGACGAGGCCTCGGTGGATTCGGAACTCGCCCTGCTGGGCGTCGAAGGCCTGCCGCTCGCCGGTCCGCTGAAAAACCCCTACTTCAAGTCGGAGAGATCCTTCGCCGATGCGGGTCTCCCGATGACCCTCGTCGGCCGCATCGACGCCCCGACCCGCGAGATCTGCGAGCGGATGATCCGCGACGCGATCGAGACCGAAAAGACCGGCCTCTGGGGCATGTCGGTCATCGATGTCGCCCAGAAGTTCTCGAACATGCCGGAAGGGGATGCCGCGCTCGAGAACATCGTGAAGGCCCACCGCGGCTTCGGCATCCCGGTCATTGCCGACCGCTTCCCCGACACATTCCCGACCAACTACCCGCTGCGCGACGTCGCGGTCTACTTCGGCTGGTACGACTTCAACGTCAGCGGCCCCTTCCTCAATCCCGCCTTCCGTTTCAAGAAGGGCGCGGTGGCGGTCCACCTGCATTCCTTCAGCGCCGCCCAGCTCCGGGATCCGACGAAGAACTGGTCCGCCCCGTTGCTCGCCCGCGGTGCCGCCGCGACGCTCGGCAATGTTTACGAGCCCTACCTCCAGATGACCCATCATTTTGATATCTTCCAGACGCGCCTGCTGGCCGGGCACTCGCTGGTGGAGGCCGCCTACATGTCGCTGCCGGTGCTTTCCTGGCAGAACGTGGTCCTCGGCGATCCCCTCTACCGCCCCTTCCTCCATCTCGACGGCACCGGCGAGAAAGCGCCTGCCGACCGCGACTACCGCGCGCTGCGGCTCGCCTACCTCCGCTGGAAGGAAGACCCCGCCCAGCTCGACCAGCAGCTCCGCGACGCCGCCGACCGCCTGAAGAGCGGCACACTGCTGGAAGCGACCGGCCTGATGAAGCGGGAAGCCGGTGACGGGGCCGATGCCGCCGCAGATTTCCGCAAGGCCAAGCTCTACTTCACGGAGAAACCCGACCGCCTGCGGATGGACCTCCACATCGCGGCCATCGAGCGCGCCGCGGACCGCAAGAAGGAAGCCATCCAGCTCCTCCGCGGCGCCCGCACCCTTTACGGCGATATCCCCGAGTCCGCCGCCATCGCGGCGTGGCTGACCATCCTCGATCCTCCTCCCCCGCCGCCGGCCGCGCCGGCTCCCCCGAAATGACCACCTACCGCGGACTCCTCGCCGCCGTCTGGGACCAGCCCGGACTTTGCGAATCGCCACCTCTGGTCCTCCCGTCCGAGCTGGAACTCCAGGCGCTGTGGTTCGCCGGAGCGTTTGGCCGCGAGTTCCGCGATGTCGCGGGAAGTACGGTGCGCATCGTACAATTCGGCGAGTGGAACCGCAGCGCCGGCCCGGATTTCCTCCACGCCGCCGTCGAGATCGCCGGCCAGCTCCGCGAGGGTCCGATCGAGCTCGACCTCCGACCCTCCGACTGGGAAGCCCACGGCCACGGCGCGGACCCGGCCTTCGAGGACACCGTCCTCCACGTCGTCTTCACCGGCGATGGCCCGGAAAGCTTCACCCGCACCCGGGAACACCGCGAGGTCCCGCGGGTCCTGATGCCGCGCGATTTGTTAGAGGAAGCCCTGCTCCGCCCGCGCCGCGAGACCGCCATCGCCCGCCCCGGCCGCTGCGTGCAGCCCTTGGCCGCCGTTGCCCCCGCCGCCATCGCCGCGCTGATGGCGGAGGCCGCCAACTACCGAGCCGCGCAGAAAGCCGCGCGCTTCCTCCGCACCGCCGACGCCCACAGCCGCGATGCCGCGCTCTATCACGCCGTCGCCGAGACCCTCGGCTACCGCTCGAACGCGCTGGCGATGCGCCTGCTCGCCCAGCGCCTGCCCTTGTCCGCCCTGCGCGAGCATCCGGAGCAAACCGAAGCCCTGCTCTTCGGCACCGCCGGCTTCCTCGCGCCCGACCTTCACGAAAAGGCCCCGCCCGACACCCGCGACCACCTCCGCGGCCTCTGGGACACCTGGTGGAAGGCCCGCGGCCGTTGGGAATCCGCCCACGCCATCCCGTGGAAAGCCGGCGGCCAACGCCCGGCGAACCACCCCCACCGCCGCGTCGCCGCTCTTGGTGCCTTGGCCCGCGATTGGCCGCGCTTCCGCAAGCTCGCCTTCGCCCGCCCGCTCGACGCCCCCGCGCTCGTCGCTTATCTCTCGAAACTCGACGACCCCTTCTGGACCCAGCGCCACACCCTCTCCTCCGCCGCCACCGCCCGACCCGTCGCCCTCTTCGGCAAAGCCCGCGCCATCGAACTGCTCGCCAACCACCTCTTCCCCCTCGCCCTCCACGAAGGCGAACCCTTCGACCGCTACCTCAAGCTCCCCGCCGGTGCCCGCAACGAGAAGGTCCGCCGCTGCGCCATCCGCCTCTTCGGCAGCGAGGAAGCCGCCTCCCCCTGGCTCAAAAAAGCCGCCCACCACCAGGCCCTCCTCCAGATCTACCGCGACTTCTGCCTCGAAGACGCCAGCGACTGCTCCGACTGCCCCTTCCCCGAACAGCTCCAGCAGTGGCGGCTCTAACACCCGAATCAACCCAATCTCCCAATTCCCTCTCTTCCCCTCCCAAATCCTTCGCGCTCTCTCCGCGACCTCCGCGCCTCCGCGGTTCGTTCCATCAAAATCGCCATGACCTCCCTAGAAGCCTTAGTCGCCCTCAATCTCCTCCCGAAAATCGGCCCCGTCCGGATCCGCCGACTTCTCGACCGCTTCAAGTCCCCCGAAGCCGCGCTTTCCGCCTCCCACAACGACCTGATGCGCATCGACGGCATCGGCGAGGAAACCGCCGCCATCCTCACCAAATGGCAGGACCACGCCGATCCCGCAACCGAACTCCGCGAAGTCCGTGAACGCGGCCTCTCCATCGTCCAATCCCAGGACCCTACCTTCCCGCCCGCCCTCCGCGAGGCCTACGACGCGCCGCTCTTCCTCTACGTCTGGGGCAAGCTCGAAGAACGCGACCGCCACGCGATCGGCGTCGTCGGCACCCGCCGCATCACCACCTACGGCCGCAACGTCACCAAGAAGCTCTCCTACGAACTCGCCCACGCCGGCTTCACCATCGTCTCCGGCCTCGCCCGCGGCGTCGATACCGTCGCCCACGAAGCCGCCGTCGCCGCCGGCGGCCGTACTGTCGCGGTGATCGGCTCCGGCCTCGCCAAGCTCTTCCCCGCGGAGAACATGGCGCTCGCCGAAAAGATCGCCGATGGCCACGGCGCGGTCGTCAGCGAGTTCCCGCTCCACACCTCGCCCGACAAGCAGACCTTTCCCCAGCGCAACCGCATCGTCGCCGCCTGGTCGCGCGCCCTGCTGGTCACCGAGTGCCCCGCCTGGTCCGGCTCCCTGATCACCGCCAACCTCGCCTCCGAATACGGACGCCCGGTCTTCGCCGTCCCCGGCCCGATCAACTCGCCCACCTCCACCGGCTGCAACCGTCTGATCCGCGAGGGCGCCACCCTGGTCACCGACGGCGCCGACATCCTCGACGACCTCGGCGAACTCCCCTTCGCCCGCCAGCCCTCCCTGCCCTTCGCCGAAAACAACGCCGTCCCCGAACTCCCGCCTGAGGAAGCCATCGTCTTCGCCGCCCTCGGCGATCAGGAATCCGGCGTCGACCGCCTCATCGACGCCACCGGCCTGCCCTCGCAAGTCGTCACCGCGACGCTGATGAAGTTGGAGATGCGCCGGCTGGTGAGGGCCTTGCCGGGATTTAGGTATGTGAAAAGATGAATGCCAAATCCCAGATCATCCGGTTTCTAATCACGGGTCTCGTCGTCCTGCCGGGAAAGGTGCTTTTCTGGATGGCCTCCGGCTATGCAATCATTCTGGCGCTTAACCTCGTTTCCGGGCCTCGCCCTATCGTCCAAGACACGCCGGGGCACCTTGCCGCAAGCATCGGTTTTGCGATCCTCGGTTGCTCCCTGGTGATGTGCGGGGCCGCCCTAGCTCGAAATCCGGATGAGCCCATCGCGGCTCATCAAGCTGCGAGGCTTGCTGCATTGGAAGCGACCAGCGAAGGCCTCGTGTTTCTCGCAGTCATCTTGGGGGTCGGAGCCTTCCTGACTTACAGCCATGGCGATTCCTCCAGTGGGCTGCGTCTGGGCATCGGCTGCGTTGCGGCGATTCTCTGCCTATGGATTGTCGGGAGACTGGAAAAGAAAAGTTCGAGCAATGGAAGCCCACCGAGTTCGGAAATCCGGCAGCCAGAAGAATGAGGGGAAGCCACAAAGCCGAACCGCAGTGAGAGCCTTGCAAGAACTCAGGCACTTAAGAAGATGAACTCCCACCGCCGCCCCCTCCAGATCCTCTTCGCCATCAGCCTTGGCATGCCCGGCGTCGTGCTCTGCCTCGCCGGTTTCGGGGCCTGGCTCTATGGGGTGATCGGGCTCGGCCTTCAACCGGATCGTCCGCTGAACGAACTCATGCTCACGCTTGGGGCCGGCGGCGGGGCGATCCTATCGGGCTTCCTGATGTTCGCCTCGGTCGACCTCATGAACGGATGCTTCCGGCAGGCTCCGCCCCTCAATGCTGCTGCCGTTCCAGCAAGCTCCTGAACAAGCCGTGGTTCGCTTCCAGCTCCTGGAAGGTCCCGTCGCCGACGATCTTCCCGCCGTCGAACACCAGGATGCGGTCCGCGATCCGGATCGTGCTGAACCGATGCGCGATGATGAAGGTCGTCCGCCCCTTGGTGAGATCGGCGAGCTCTTCCTGGATCTTCGACTCCGTGTCGGCGTCCAGCGCGGACGTTGCCTCGTCCAGAATCAGCACCGGCGCGTTCTTGAGGAAGGCCCGCGCGATCGAAATGCGTTGCTTTTGCCCGCCGGATAGCTGCGCCCCGCGCTCGCCGACCTGCGTCTCATACCCCTGCGGCTGGGCGATGATGAACTCGTGGGCATGGGCCAGTCGCGCGGCTTCCTTGACCTCCGCCTCACTCGCATTCATCCGGCCGAGCCGGATGTTCTCGAAGATGGTCCCTGAAAAGAGCACCGCTTCCTGAGGAACGATCGTGATGTGATCCCGCAAGTCTTTCAGCCGCAGATCCTTGATGTCCGTATCGTCCAGCAGGATCCGGCCCGAAGTCGGGTCGTAGAAGCGGGGAATCATGCTCGCGAAAGTGGTCTTTCCCGCACCGGTCGGTCCGACCATCGCCACGACCTGCCCCGCCGGCACGCTCAGGTTGATTCCGCTCAAAGTCGGGGTATCGCCATACGAGAAGGACACGTTCTCAAAACTCACGCGCCCCTCCACCTTTGCGATCTTCACCGGATTCACCGGATCGATCACCCCTTCCTCGGCCTTCAAGATGACTTCCAGCCGGTCCAGCGAAGCCTCCCCCTGTTTGAGCCGGTTGTGGATCTCCCCGAGCTTCTTCATCGGGTCGTAGCACATGTAGAGCGCGATCACCAGCGGCAGGAATTTCTCCAGACTGAAGCCGTTCGACGCCGCGTATCCCAGCGCCACCGCCACCACTCCGGCGGAGATCATTTCGATCAGCGGCGGCGAGAGGTAGCGGTATTTGATGACCTTGAGGTGGAACTTCGTCCAGCGGCCGATCCCGTCGAGGAAGCGCTTGCCCATCATCTCTTCCAAATTGAACGCCCGGATCTCCCGCGTCGCTCCCAGGGTCTCCGCCAGCACCGCCGAATTGTCGCCCGCCTCGCGCTGCATCGCCGCGGCCTTGCGCATCAGGCGCTTGCCTAACAGCCGCACCGGAAGCACCGCGATCGGGATGCTCAGCAGGCACGCCAGCAGGAAGAAAGACTCCCGGCTCTGCCAACTCTCCCACCCGAGATAGCTCAAGGCGGCGATCAGCGTCAGCGGCTGCTTGATCAGGTCGTTGGAGATCGTGGTGACCACCCCTTGCAGCATGTTCGAATCCGTGATCACGCGGCTGATCAGGTCGCCCGTCTTGCGCCCGCTGAAAAAGCCGAGCGGCAACCGCTGGAGCTTCACGAAGACCGACTGCTGGATCTCCCTTAGCACGTGCAAGCCCGCCGCGGTGATGAAATAAACATTCAGGAACCCGGCCATCCCGCGGATCAGGGCCACGATGGGAATCAAAGCGCAGGCCCCGATCAGCAGCGTCATCCCCGCCTTCTCCGGCCCCACCTTCTCGGTGATCCACTGCCGCACCTCGGCGGAGCTCTTCAG
This sequence comes from Haloferula sp., assembly GCA_044372775.1. Lineage (GTDB taxonomy): Bacteria > Verrucomicrobiota > Verrucomicrobiia > Verrucomicrobiales > Akkermansiaceae > Haloferula. The sequence goes on along the minus strand of JBIPNO010000064.1, from coordinate 2,894 downwards.
GCTCTCCGCCTCTCCCGGAAAGGCCCGCTCCAGCATCGCGTCCGCCTCCTCCGCCCCCCGCTGCTCGACCAGCACGGTCCGGACTTCCTCCACCTTCGACGTGCTGTTGAAGATCACCGGGAAGACGGTCTTCACCAGCAGCGGCATCCCGAAGCCGCTGGCCACCGCGAACACCAGTCCGGCGGCAATGCCCGCGAGGTAGGTGGACTTCACCTGCACCAGGTAGCCGAAATAAGGGTAGAATCGCTTCATCCGTTGGGCGCGGAGGTTCGCCCCCCCGCCCCGCCCCGGCAAGCCCGGAACGAGACCCCGCCGCGCACGAAAAAGCTTGCCATCGCGGGCGCGGTTGCCACCCGGCACGCCGCCCGCTACAGCTCCGGGGTGACCCTCGAAGTCTCCACGCCCGCCCTGCTGTTCCCCGCGATCAGCCTGCTCTTCCTGTCCTTCACCAACCGCTTCCTCCACCTCGCCGCGCTGATCCGCCAGCTCCACAAGGACTGGCTGGAGAAACGCGACGACCTGCTCCACGCCCAGATCGACAACCTCCGCCGCCGCCTCACCCTGATCCGCGCGATGCAACTGCTCGGCGCCATCAGCCTGCTGCTCTGCGTCGTCTCGATGGTCGCCGTCATCGCCTCCCTGCAACTCCTCGCCATCCCCGCCTTCACCGCCGCCCTGCTCCTCATGGGCGGCTCCCTCGCCTGCCTCTGCTACGAAGTCTGGATCTCCGGCGGCGCCCTGCGCATCCTCCTGAACGCCGTCGAGGAGAAGCGTTGATGGAGCGCCGGCTTTAGCCGGCATGCCTTTCGAACCAACCATCCAAGCCGGCTAAAGCCAGCGCTCCCTCAAAACGCCCCATGGACCTCTTCACCCCGAAACCCGCCCCCGCCCCGAAGGCACTCTCCGTCACCCAGCTGGTCCGGCGGATGAAGAATTTGTTAGAGATCGAACTCGGCGAGCTCTGGGTCGAAGGCGAGGTCTCCAACCTCAAGAAGCAGGCCAGCGGCCACTGGTATTTCTCGCTGAAGGACGACGGCGCGCAGATCCAGTGCTGCATGTTCGGTGCCCGGAAACGGCCGGGCGCGGAGGTGATGGAGGACGGAGTGAAAGTCCGCGTCTTCGCCGAGCCCAGCGTTTACGAAGCCCGCGGCCAGCTCCAGATCATCGTCCAACGGGTCGAGCGCGCCGGCGTCGGCGAACTCCAGGCGAAGTTCGAGGCCCTCAAGCGCAAACTTCAGGCGGAAGGCCTCTTCGATACCGCCCGCAAGCAAGCCATCCCCGCCTTCCCGCGCGCCGTCGGCATCGTCACCTCCGACACCGGCGCGGCCATCCGCGACATCCTCAACATTCTCGAACGCCGCGCGCCCTGGGTGCAGCCGGTCCTCTTCCCGGTCCGCGTCCAGGGCAAGGGCGCGGAGATCGAGATCGCCCGTGCCATTGAGAAAATGGCCAACCCGGAAAAGCACGGCATCCCCCGCTGCGACGTCCTCATCGTCGGCCGCGGCGGCGGGTCGATTGAGGACTTGTGGAACTTCAACGAAGAGATCGTCGCCCGCGCCATCGCCGCTTGTGAAATCCCGGTCATCTCCGCGGTCGGCCACGAGATCGACTTCACCATCGCCGACTTCGTCGCCGACCTCCGTGCCCCGACGCCCAGCGCCGCCGCGGAGCTGGCCGTGCCCGATGGCGAGGAGCTCAAAAACCGCCTCGCCCTGCTCAAGCGCCGCCTCGCCCGCCGCAGCACCGACCGCATCGAGCGCCTTGAGATGACCCTTGAGAACCTCCGCCGCGGCGTCCTCTCCCGCGGCGGCGACCGCCTGCTGCGCGAACCCAGCATGCGGATCGATACCCTCCGCGCCCGGCTTTCCTCCGCGACGGAAAACACCCTCCGCCAGCACGAACAGCGCCTCAAGGAACTCTCCCGCACCCTCGCCGCCCATCACCCCGCGCGCCAGGTCCTCCTCCGCCTCGATCACCTCGCCCGGCTCCGCCAGCAGCTCGAACGCGCCGCCCAGCGCCGCCTCGACGACTCCGCCCAACGCCTCTCCCGCCTCCGCGGCCTGCTCCGCACCCTCGGCCCCGAGTCCGCCTTCGAGCGCGGCTTCTCGATCACCCTCGACGCCCGCGGCAAGATCATCCGCTCCGTCCAGGAAGTCGCCCCCGGCGACGAAATCCGCACCAAGCTCAAGGACGGCGAGATTCGGAGCTCGGCGGGATAAGGGTTTCTGACGGCATCGACCACTTGCTGGGCCACTACCAAAGGAGCGGCATCCCGTAGGCAGGAAATTCAGCATCACATGTGACGATCACAAGTCCCTCCACCTCTGCCTGAGCAAGGATCAAGCGGTCGAAGGGGTCTCCATGATGCCTGGGCAGGCCAATGAGAGCGTCGTAATGTTCGACAGAGGGCGGGAGAAGCATGAATCCGTTGGCCTTCAGCACACCGGAGAAAATCACTCGGTAGTCGTCGTGCAGTTTCAGTTTTCCAAGGCTGATCTTGATCGCCACCTCCCACGCGGTCGCATGGCTGACATAGCGATCGTTCGCTTCATCTTCCATCGCTGCACGCGCCCTATCCGATAGCGCGGGACTGCCCTTGCAGAATCAGAGCAATGCGTGAGTATCGATCAAAATCCTCACGCGGTGTAGTCTTTGAAATCCTCCAACGGTTCATCAAAGTCCGAGGAATACTCGATCCTACCCTTCAAACACCCGAAGCCCTTCAGATCGAACGTAGCCGGATTCTCACAAGCCTCCACAAGCTCAACAGCCCGTTGAAAAACGCCGGATCCCGGAGTCCCACGTGACGTTGAGCCGTGGAACTCCGCCCACGACGATGCGGACCGGATCGCTCAGATTGAAGTGATATCTCCGCAATTTCCGCGTCCAACCCG
>JBIPNO010000162.1:0-30173 GCA_044372775.1 Haloferula sp. | reverse complement strand
TCGCGTTCGGCCTTCCAGTAGTTGCCGTTGAAGCCGGGGGCGTGGAGCGGCAGGCCGGTGGTGGTGGCCACGCCCGCGCGGACGTAGGAGCCATTGTGGTAGCCACCGATGACGACTCCGCTGGTGGCGGGGATGGTGGTTTCGAGTTCAACGCCGAAGGTGATGGCTTCGGCTTGGGGATCTTGCGGTTTCATCTTGGGATCAGGTGGGATCTGGATGCCGGTGAGGGCAGGAGTGCCCCCGTTCCGACATCCTTCCTCCTGCCAGCCACCCGCGTCGTTTGTCGCGCGCCATCCGCACGCCGCCGCGCACCATTTTTCAGGGGTGGATTTGCCTGCTGTTAGAGGGATCAAGCCCCCATGTCCCACGTCTCGCGGAACCCGATGAACTTCGGGAAGCGCGGTGCTTCCTTCGCTCCACTCGGCTGGTGGCTGAACTTCACCACCCGGCCGATCAGGGATTCGCGGGTCTGCCAGAGCGTCACGCGGTCGATCCCGCCGACGACGTGGTTGTAGCCCAGGCGGAATTCCACGCCCGTGGACAGGTGGCGGACAATGAACCCGCCGAGTTCACCGCGGCCGATCATGCCCGCTTGGGCGAGGCTGCGCTTCGTGCGGCCGAAGGCATCGAGTTCCGCGGTGTTCTGGTTGGTCATGCCCTCGTAGGGTTCAAGCACCACGGCCTCCGCATCCTCGAAGCGCTTGATCTTGAGCAGCCACGCTTCGCGCTCGGTGGACCGGCCGCACTTGTAAGGTGAGTCCGGCGTGCGGACCATCACGCCCTCGTATCCGTCAGCGAGGCACCGGGTTTCGAAGGCCTCAAGCTCGGCGAGGTTGCGCACCACCGTCGGCGTCACGAATACCAGATGCCGTGAGCGTGGGTCGGACGCGCTGAATCCGAGTAGGCCTTCAAGGTCAGCCACCCGGCGGCGGTAGGGTTCGTGCAGGTTGCCATCGCACACGTAATCGAAGATGTGGAAGACGAAGTCAGGTTGGCCGTCCCGCCGGCCGATCGCGCTCGTGGTTTCCGAAAAGGTGCCGTCGCGCAGCATGAGTTCGCCGTCCACGCCGTCGGGCAGGTTGGCCTCGATCCACTCGCGGGCGAAGCGGTTGGAGATCGGCTTGAACGATCGGGTGAGCGCGCGTCCGCCGACTTTCAGGCAGCGGATGCCGTCGAGTTTCGGTGTGGCGAGCATGGGGAATGGAAGCTGGTCGGGGCGCTCGCACTTGCTGGCGAGCATCGGCTTGGTGATGGCATTCATGGGGTCGGTGGGTCGGAAGGTTTGGCGTTCCGACGTGCTCCTGCCTGCCAGTCAATTTCGCGGTTTGTCGCGGGCCATCCGCACGGCACCCGGAGCCATTTTTACACCCGCCATAACGCCGCGTAATCAGGCGTAGGAATGCACTGCCCCCGCACAAGGGATAGCGGTATGGCCGGCCCTCTCATGCGCCATCCGCGTTTTCCGCCCTGCCGTTAGACTCGGCGGCGGCTTGTTGGCGCGCGGATTGAACGGAGGCGCATTGACTTGAGAGCAAGCAACCGCGCTGAATACTCCCTCATGCCCAAAATTGACCTGAAGTGGATCTCATCGGAACTCAAGAGCCAACGGCAATCCGGAGCCAAGGGCGTGCTGGCGATGGTCGGGGAGGTTGAGCCCAAACAACCTCTGATCTTTGCGGAGATCGCAAGCCTCGCCCGTGACGGAGCATCGGATCACGAACTTGCCGGAGTCGTCGGCTACCTGACTCTCATGCAGCGCGCAGCGGCTTCCATCAATGTCGGCACCACGGTCTCGCCCGACGAATACCGGGAATCCGTGAATCGCGCATACGACTGGTTCACGACGCTTCAAAATGACGGAGCGAAGGGAATGGCTTCAAGAATCGCCGGGGGGGTGGCAGATGTTGCACTCGATGGCGAGCCCGGCATCTGGGTAGCGTGCCTAGAATTGATCAAGACCCACAGGCTCCTTGAAGCGGATCTGGTCGGCCCCCTCATCATCACGATGCACGCGATCGCGGACGTATTCAGCAGGCGCATCGACGCCCTGGATCGGCACTGACCTTCAGTATTCCTCGGGCAGCAAGATCGTGGTCATCGAGCGGTCGCACTCCGTGATGATGTAGATCGACCCGCCCGGCGTGGCGTAGCGGCTCAGGATCCTCATCCCGTGGACCAGCGAATCCTCGTTCGTCTGCTTGTCCTCGGCGCAAAGCTCGTCGCCCCAATCGCCGCAGTGATGACGGCGGAGGTAAGCGGTAAGATCGACGTTCAAGGCGATCGCTCCGGGCGTGGCGTAGATCTTCCCCAGCGGGAAGCGCGGTTGCATCAGTCGGAAGCCCATGGCGTCAGGAATCGATGAGGTTGTCGAACAGCCCGGGGATGAAGGGGCTCAAGGCCTCCTGCTCCGCCTTGAAGAAGTCCGCCTTGGTCCGGCCCATCCCCCTGCCCTGCGGCGTGTGGCAGTCATAGGCGTAGTCGGGGATCGGCACGTAGTCGCCCGCCTGGTCGAGTTCATCGGTCAGCGTCTCCGGATCGAGCCCGGCCTGCTGGTCGTAGACGAAGTTCTGCAGGTGATCGGGGTCGCGGCTCTTCTTCGCGAGGCAGAGCAGGATCACCGCCTTGGAAATGAAGATCCGCCCCTTGGCCGTCTTCGACGGGATGTTGCGGTTGATCTCGGTGTAGCTGTCGTGCAGCGCCTTGACCTCCGCGGTGAGGATGCCCCAGCAGTCCTCGGCGCTCACGGTGAGCAGCCGCCGCCAGACATACTGGCCGTAGCCGCTGGCCCAGAGTTCGAGCGCCCAGTAGCCGGCCAGTTTCGCGTCGCCGCGCCGGATCGCCTTTTGCATCGCGCTCGACACCGCTGGGAACGAGTAGCCGCGCTTGGTTGGAATTCGTTGGATCATGACCCTTCATTGTCCTGCGTGGAGCACGTGACGGGAAGCGGTTTGGAACACCATTTCCTGTTAGAGCTTCACCGATTGGCGGCGCGGCGCGTCCATCGCGACGCGGTCCTGGCTCCGCTCAAATCCGCAACGAGCCAAGCAGTTCAGCCAGGGCGATGCCGCTCCACTCTCACCCAAACAGGACGCATCGGTCTGCATAGCGGAGGAGTCCGCGCCGGTCGAACTTCACAGTTCAGCGCTACCAACCGCTCCTCATCGGCAAGCGCGGCCGCAGCCCCATCGACGAGTCCTGCTCCGACCTCGCCCGGCCGTCTGGGAGTTTCAGCGCAAGCATTCCCCGAGATCTGGAGACCTCCCCTGCCACGCGGTGTGGGTGGGGGTCGCCTGAGTGCGACCACGCGGCATCACTCGTTGATTTCCCGTGGCAATCCGGCCTGCGAGCAACGGTTGAGGCCAACGGGACGACTGCCGTTTCCGGATCACAATCTCTCGCAAGGTCGCGAAGTCATGAGGTCGAGCCCTGGTCAGGAAGCTGCGAGCAAAAGTGCTCCCAGGATTCCAGCCCTCTGCCCCAGAGCGGGTGGCACGATGTATCCGGATCCCGTTGGGTGACCAAAGTAACCAGCCGATACCTTTTCGAACTCCGCCGAAATCCGGTCGTGAAGTCCTTCAACTTGGGAAACTCCGCCCCCGATGACAACCCGCGAGGGAGCCAGGAGGGCGGCAATCGCAAGGACCCCGTGGGCGAGATACCACGCCTGCATGTCCCATGCCTGATGCCGTGGAGGCAACCCGGACGCCGCCCCCCCCCAGCGGGCGGCAATCGCCGGTCCGCTCGCAAGCCCTTCGAGGCAGTCACCGTGAAACGGACATACGCCCGCGAATGCGTCGCCGGGGAACTTTGGAACCTTCACATGCCCGAACTCCGGATGGAGCGCGCCGTGAACCAAACGGCCGCCCGTGAGGAAACCCGCTCCGATTCCGGTGCCGATCGTGATGTAGGCAACGTCCGCAAGCCCGCGCGCCGCTCCCGAACGACTCTCGGCGAACGCCGCCGCGTTGACGTCCGTTTCCATGACCAAACCGCAGTCGGGGAATGCCCGGCGCAGGAAAGCGGAAATCGAGAAACCCTCCCAGCCCGGCTTCGGCGTGGCGAGCATGCGCCCGTAGTCGTCACCACGGCCCGCCAGCATGACCGGTCCAAACGCGCCAATTCCCGTGGAATCCGGAATGCCGCGCTGGCGGATCCAATCCACCGCGACGCTCAGGGTGTCCTGCGGGCGGGTCGTCGGATAGCGAAACTCATCGATGAGACTCCCATCCCGGTCACCCACCGCGACCACCGTCTTGGTGCCGCCGAGTTCAATGCCTGCAATCATGAAATTTCGAGAAATGGTTGAATTGGAGAAGCGACCCGCAGAATCGATCCGTTCGGCCCGCCTGGAAAAGCACGGCAGCGTCTTGAAGTGTCGCTCTATCTCAAAACGTGCGTGAAAAACCCGACCGCCTCATCAATGGTCCTGGCATTCATGACATTGTGGCCGAGGTCGGGCACTATTCGAAGGGTCATGGAAACTCCGGCCTTCTTCAACGACTCGGCAAAGGCAAGGGCCTGACCCGGCGGCACGAGCTCATCGATTTGCCCGTGAACGATGTGGATCGGAGGAACATCGGCATGCACATAAGAAGCAGGGCTTGCCATTCGCGCGAACTGACCGTCATAGACGTTGTTAGGGAACAACTTCCAGAGAGGACGATCCCCCGCGTTGTACATCATGGAAGTCCTAGGCCATTGGCCGCGATCACGATCAAGGTCAGCGGGAAGGGCCCAGCAAACGGCTGCTTGCACGCGAAAGGATACGCTCGGATTTTTCGAAAAGCGCTTTTGCTTTCCAGTGCACGCCATCAGCGCGGCAAGGTGCGCGCCCGCGGAGTGCCCGAGCGTGCCGACGCGATCGGGATCGATGCGGTAGCCTTCGGCGTATTGACGCAGAAAGGCCAGGGCGGCATTGCAATCCTCGATCTGCGCGGGAAACGGTGCATCGCCCGTCAACCGGTAGTTGATGGATGCCAGCGCAAAGCCCTTTGGCAGGAACTTCAGCGCGAGGTTGATGCCGGACTCCAACTTGTCGCCGCTATGCCAGCCGCCGCCATGAATCCAGAAAACCAGCGGGAAAGGACCTTTGCCGGTCGGCACATACAAGTCGAGAGTCTGCACCGACTCCGGCTTGGATCCGGGCCGGGTGCCGGCGACATAGGCGAGATCAAGATGATGCCTGCTGCCCTCGGGCAACTTGGCAATCAAACCATCGATCTTGCCTGGCCCGGCCTCGGGCGTTGTTTGACCGAAGGCGAACCGCGAAAAACTGATCAGGGCCAGGAAAACCATGGCGGCGGGTTTGATGGATGAGCAAAAAATTCGCATGGGGATGGATGCCCGCGGGCTCGGTTTCAGTTGGCGTCCTTGTTGATGGGTTGATCCACGACCTTGGATGACGGGAAATCCGCCGCCTTTTCCCCGCCGCGCCCACGCAGCCTTTTGTCATTGAAGCCGCCCTTCGGCTGGTTGAGGGGGATCTCCATGCCGCCGAGTTGTTCCATCATGCGATACAGCTCGTTCTCCATGCGGCTGACCTCCTCGCTGCGCGCCGGATCATGGATGAGATTGCGCGACTCTCCAGGATCAATGCCGAGATCGTAGAATTCATCCGAATCCCACAGGCCGTAGTAGGTGATGTATTTCGCCGAGGGCGTGCGCAGTGCGAAGGTGGTGGGCGTTTGCGGGAAGTTCTTCTCCCAGTAGTAAACGTAAAGAAACTCCTTCCGCCACGGGATCGTTTCGCCGCGAGCAAGGGGCAGGAAGCTCCTACCATCCATGTGGCGCGGGGTCTCAAGGGCCATTGCCTCCATCACGGTGGGGCCGACGTCGATGTTGGCGATCATCGGCTCCAGAACTGTGCCGCCCTTGATCAATTCCGGACACTGTACGAGCATGGGAACGCGCATCGAGGTTTCGTAGGCCACGCGTTTGTCGATAAGTCCGTGCTCGCCGAACATGAACCCGTTGTCGCCCATGTAGATGACGAGGGTCTCGTCGTGGATTCCCATCGCCTTGAGTTGTTCCAGCACACGTCCGATGCTGTCATCCACCGAGCGCAGGGTCTCGCAGTAGCGCTTGTAGTAGCGCTCGATGTCGAGTTCGCTGTGATAGGGGAAATCCACCCCGTGCCAGGAATTGCGCTGGTCGCGAAGCCACCGCGGGGTGCTGCGGTCGTCCTTGGTCGACTCCTCGGTCGACGGCCTGCGGAACGACAGATCCTTGAAGCAGTCCTCGTACTTCTTTTCAGGCGTGAAATTCGCATGCACCGCCTTATGCGAGAGGTAGAGGAAAAAGGGCTTCTCGCGCGGCTTCTGCTTCCTCAGCCATTCGACGGCGTAGTCGGTCAGTTCGGTGGTAATGTAACCCGTCTGCCGCACTCGCGCGCCATCGACGTTGAGCGTGTAGTCGGGCGTAGGCGGCAGGTATTCCCCTTGCCCGGCAAAGCTCACCCAGTGATCCCACCCAGGCTGCGGCCGGTCACTCTCTCCTCCCATGTGCCACTTGCCGATGAAAGCGGTCGCGAAGCCGGCCTTTTGCAAGTACTGAGGGAAATAAACCGTGCCGGGCGGGATCGGGCGGTTGTTGTCGATGACCCGGTGACGGAAGGTGTAAAGGCCGGTGAGGATCGAGGCGCGGCTTGGAGAACAGAGCGAGGTGGAAACCAGCGCGTTCTTCATGTAGGCGCCATCTTTCGCGAGCGAGTCCATTACCGGGGTCTTCGCGAACTGATGACCGAGGAAGCTCATCGCGTCGTAACGATGGTCGTCGGAAAGGATGAAGACGACATTACGCGGCTTCGCGCCGGGAATCCTCTCGGGAACCACCTCGGCGGGCACCGGCGCGGTGGCGTGGAGAACGTGCGGCAGGAAGAGCGTGAGGCAGGCGAGCAGGGGTTTCATGGTATCGAACTTGGTTCTGGTAAAAGCATCAGTCGTCCGCCGCCTGCCACGGAGTCTTCCCTCCCCGCTGGATGTGGAGGCGGAGCGCGGCGACGAGTTCCGCCACCTTGTCACGATGCTTGGCCGCAAGGTCGCGGGTCTCACCGGGGTCGGACCCGAGATGGTAGAGTTCGTACGGACTGAATGGGTTGTTGCGCAGGAGTTTCCACTCGCCGCGGATGATCGAGTGGTAAGACTGGCCCCCGTAGCCGAGGCCACCCTCGCGGCGAACGAAATAGAGGTCACGCGTCCCCTCGGGCGTCCCTCCCTTGAGGACCGGCACCAGACTCACCGCATCGAGGCCGGCGGCGGGCCTGCCACCGGAGAGTTCCACCAAAGTCGGGAACACGTCAAAAGCCAGGCCGGCGTAATCCGAGCGTGACCCGGGCCGGATCCCGGCAGGCCAGCGCACCATGAACGGCACCCGCAGGCCGCCATCGTAGTGGTCTTGCTTGCCACCGCGCCACGGCCCGTTGCTCTGCGCGTGGGGCAGCGAGCCACCGTTGTCGGAGCTGAAGACGACCACGGTGTTTTGAGCGAGGCCCGATTCGTCAAGCGCGGCAAACACACGGCCGATGCTGGCATCAAGGTGCTCGACAAAGGCCACGTTGAGCGCGCGCTTCCCGTCCATCTCCGGAGCGCGTTGTTTCACTTTCGCAAGCCATTCGTCAGGCGGCTCGATCGGGAAATGCGGTGCATTGTAGGCGAGATAGAGAAAAAACGGGCGGTCGGGTGCTTTCGCCCGCTCGCGGAGGTAGTCCGCGGCCCAGTCGGAAAACAAGTCGGTGGCGTGCCCCTCCGGATCGATCTCGGCGGCATCGAGGCGCATGTAGTTCCTGCCCTCGCGACGGTGCGTCGTGTAGCTGTCCATCATGTCGCCCAGGAAGCCATGGAAATGGGTGAAGCCGCGGTCGTTGGGCCTGTTGGGCGACTCGAGTCCGAGGTGCCACTTGCCGATGATGGCGGTGTGATAACCCGCGCCACCAAGCACGTCCGCAAGCGTCGGCACGCCGGGGGCCAGAAATCCCCACGAATCGCCGGGCCGGGTGCGGATCACCCCGGGCACCCCGACGCGGTCCGGATAATGTCCTGTTAGAAGGGCAGCCCGCGAAGGCGAGCAGACCGTGGCGTTCGCCCGCATGCTGCTGAAGAGCATTCCCTCCCTGGCGATGCGGTCGATGTGAGGTGTGAGCACGTCCGCCGCGCCATAGGCTGAGACATCGCCATAGCCCTGGTCGTCTGTCAGAATCACGAGGAAATTCGGGCGTGCCGGGGCGGATCGAGCCACCGCGGGGGCGAGCAAGCCCATCAGGAGGAAAAGGAATGGCCGTTTCATCGGTCGTTTGTTGGAGGGGATATCACGCGAGCCGGCAGCTCGGACGTGAAGGGCGCTTCCCTCCGGACCCGGCGTGCCGCCTCGCCGACAAGCCACAAATAATGATCGGTGGGAAGTCCGTCATCGGCGAGGAACCGGCTCTCGCCTACCGGCGGATGGTTGGTGGATTTGAAAATGTGGGTGCCCTCGTCCAGTTCATCGAACATGGCCTGATAGATCATGGTGGCTCCGGCGGTCCGCACCAGCGCGTCGTATTGGGACCAGAGGAACTTGCCGCCGAGGCGATCGATGAAGGCATCGGGACTCTCATCGGTCCCCTTTTTGAGGTTCGACCACGAGAAGCCCGGGAAAACCACCGGCATGTGCTCCTTGCTGTGGGCGACACACCATTCGTGGTCGGGCTTGGCGATCTCAGCCGCGTAGCGTTGTGCTTCCTGAATCCCGCCGAAGCGACCGACCGTCCACGGTGAGATGATGTCCGCCGCCTGGTAAACTTTCTCCCAGCTTTCAAAGGGGCCGGCATCGCGCCCGCCGTCGCGCCAGTAGGTGGGAGTTCCGAGCATGATGGTGAGACCGCCGCACTCGGAGTCGTTCTTCAGGAAATCCATCAGCGGCTCGATCTCCGCCGGACCATAGTCGCGTTGGCCGAAACCAACACCCCAAAGCGCCAACACCGGGCGACCTGCGTGCCTCTGATAGGCGGGGTCCTTGAGGATGCCCAATTCCCGGACGAGGAAACGCCAGTCGTCTTTCACCGACGCTATTCGCGCGGCGGACATGTTGGAGAGATCATACATCACCGCATAGGTGCGCCCATGGCGGGCAGCGCCGATACGGCAATGCTCCAGAACCTTGGTGACGGAACGGGATTCATCGTGGTCGGCACGCCCGCCTTGCGGATTTGTCACTTCGGTCGCAAAGCGCTGCACGAACACCCCATCGATGCCGTATTCCCGCATCCACTGGAAATGGCGGACGACGGTGTCGCGAACCGCGGAGCTGAAGAGCTGTGCCACGCTGCCATCGGCATGGCGGAAATCGGTGTCGAATCGCTCGTGATCCCCAAAGCCGGTCAGATCGGGCCAGTATTCGATGCCGGCCTCTCCGGGCTTGAAGCGGCCGGTGGTCGGATTGCGGTAATGCTTCCAACTCAGCTTCTCGCCATCCCCGGGCGTGCGGAACCATCCCTGATAGCCACACATCACCTTGCCGGTCAGCGTCGAAGCGTCGACACGCTGCACCTCCGGCTCGACGGGCTGTTCGGCTTCCGCAGGCTCGACCGCTTCCTTGGGCTTCCTGTCGCAACTCGCAAGGACGGATACGCAGACACAAGCCACGGCCAAAGTCAAGTTGTAGACCGATTGGGTTCTCATGAGTTCACTTGTAGAGATTGTCCTCGGGTTGATGGCGGAACCAAAGGAACCAGATCGCGGCGAAGGACCCGATGCAGATCGCGGCGGCTCCGGCGAAGCCTTTCCAATTGTGGATGATGAGAAGCATCGGGGCGAGGAAGAGCGTGGTCTGCCAGAGCAACGCGAAGGGCAAGGCGATGAGATCCTGGCGATGTTCGCGCGACGTCTTCGCGCGCTCTTCCGGGGATAGTGTGTTCTTGAGATGGCCCCACACGCCGAAGGGGCGGGTTTCAAGATACATCTTCCGCAATACTTCCGGGTCGGTGGGCTCGGTCAGCAAGGTCACGATCACCGAGCTGAAAAAGCCGACGGAAAGCACGAAGACAAACTGCCAGATCTCGTTCAGATCGGGCCAAAGCAGGCGCTGGAAGATCGCCGCGCCGATCCCGATGAGCGTTCCGATCGCGCTGCCGGCACCGTTGAAGCGCCACCAGTAAAGCCGGAGGAATGCGGGCACTAGGAAACCGGCACCGAAACCCATCATCATCCAACCCCAGATTTCATTGATGCTATCGAGAGTCAGCGAGAAGAGATAGCTGAGGGCCACGATGCCCACCACCGTCCCCCAACTGGCGAAGATCAGCTCGCGGGTCTCGGCGCGGGGGCGCATCCACTTCTTGTAAAAGTCGTTCACGAATTGGCCCGTTGCGAGGTTCACCCAGCTTCCGAAGGTCGACAGGGCGGCCGCGACCAGCGCGATGACAAGGATGCCCCGCATGCCCTCGCCCACCGACATCATCAACACTGCGGACAGGATCTTCTCCGGATTCACGGTGCCTTCGTAGCTGAGCAGATTCATCTTTTCAGCCCACTTGTCCGCGCCGAGCAGCGCCTGAAGTGATCCCACCAAGGCGGGATCCTGCTTGTCGGGCGCATTGGCAATCGAAGAAATCAGCGTGCCCCACTCCGGTTTGCCGGTTTCCGGGTGCGCCTTGTGAACCAGGGCGGCGGCCTCCTTGAGCTTCACTTGATCCGGCAGCAGGTCGTTGACGAGGTAGAGGCCCATCACCGCGATGCCGATCATCATCGGCCAGCGCACGGTCATCAGCAGCGTCCAAAGCATCGAGAGCTTTCCACACTCTCGGTCGTTCTTGGCACCGAAGTAACGCGGGTCCGCCCCGGTGCCGAGGCCGGCGACAATCGTGCGGATCAGGTAGAAGGAAGCGAAGACGAGCAGGTGTTTGTAAACCTCGTATCCTTCGGGCACATGGACGTTCCACTGGGGGGAGCCGTTGATCCAGTCCGGACTGCCGGTCACCTTCATTGCGACCTGAGAGATTTCGCCCACATCGGCCACTCCGGTGAAGGCTTTGAACGAAATGTAGATCACCGCAATGAGGATGATGGCGACCTGGAAGAGATCGGTGAAGATCACGCCGTAGAATCCCGACATCATCGTGTAGAGCGTCGCCAGGACCAGCAGGGTCAACGAGCAGGCCGCGGGTGAATAGGGCAGGAAGGTCGAAAGGAAGACTCCCGCGCCGATGATGAGGTAGGCGAGCATGCCGATGGTCGTGAGCACGGTGGCGACCACTCCCATCAACTGGGAGGCGCGCCCGCCCCAGCAATCGCCGAAGCGGTAGATGTTCCACTGCGCTCCGGTGAGGCAGCCGGAGCGGCGGTGCCATTTGCCGGTCCACAGCATCATGAAGGGCAGCACCAGAACCGCTCCGCCGCGGAACTCAATGAACAGGCCCTTGGGCCCCATCAGGAACAGAAAGGACACGATCACCGCGGTGCCCGCAAGATCGAGGAAGCTCGCCATGCCGGATATGCCCATCGCCCACCAAGGGATGTTCTTTGCGCCGCAGATGTAGTTTTCCAGGCTCCGTGAGGCCAGACGCTTGAGGTAGAAACCAAGGAAGATGAGGACCAGGACATAAAGCCCCATGAAGGCATAGTCGGTGGTGCCGAAGTAGCTGCTGGTTATCATAGGGCTTTAAGGGGTGAACTCTCCAAGGGGCCGGTCGGGAAGGGTGAGAAGTCGCGTGGGCGCTGGTCGCCTGTTCGAACAAGTGTCACGTTGGGCCTGAGGAGCGCATGGCGACAGATCGTCAGCCCGAGAAATACAAGCAGCTGCCCCCGCCCCCCCGCTTGCCCTGCACCGAGGCCGCCTTGAGGCGACCCTGATGAGCTGGAACCGGTGAAACGTTTACGCATCAGTGTCATAGAAAGGCAAGGAGAGCGGTGAACTGCCATCAGCGTCGGGCGACCGATTCTCTAACAACCAGATGGGTCGGTTGCACCTGATGCACGATGGATTTTTGCGGATCGGCGAGGCGATCAAGCACGAGCCGTGCGCTTACCGCGCCGATATCGCGCTTTTTGAGGCCCACGGTGGTCAAGGCAGGACGGGCCCTGGCAGCGGCCGGATCGTCGTCGAATCCGACCACGGAGAGATCATCCGGCACCTTGTGTCCGGCTTCCTCGAGGGCATCCATCAGGTTTAGCGCCATCGTATCGTTCACCGCAAATACCGCGGTCGGCGGGTTCCCGGCTCGGAGGCGCACCAAAAGTTCCTCAGCCGCCTCCTTGTCGTGATCCACCCGGATGAGGGAATCCACCTCGCTGACCTCGATGCCGCTGGATCGCAGGCCTGAAAAGAACCCCGCGATGCGCTGCTCGATATTGTAAAGCGGGCTGCGGTAGGCGGTCATCACGACATTTCGGTGCCCCTGCTGATAGAGGTGCTCCGCCACCTGCTGTCCTCCGCCGAAACCATCGCTGGTCAGCGAGTCCGCTTCAAAGGACCGGATGTAGCCATCGACGATGCAGAGCGGTATCGGACAGTTTCGCAGAACCTCGTAATCAGCGGTCGTGAAAACGCCGGCCAGCACGACGAGCGCGTCGACCTTTCCCTGACGGACGATTGATGGCATGCCGTCGGAGTCCCTGCGGTTGCCAAGAACCAGATCCAGTCCGGCCTCACCAAAGGTTTCCGCCAGGCCTTCCATGATCCTCGCGTAGAAAACGTTGCCGAACAGTTCGGCGAAAGACGGGGCGTAGATGACACCGACGGCGTCGGTTCGTTGCAAGCGGAGACTGCGGCCGGCGGAATTCGGGACGAAGTTCAGTTCCGCGCACTTGCCGAGGATCTGCTGCCGCATTTCCTCGCTCATCCTCCCGCGCCCGTTGATGGCATTGGAAACCGTCGCAACCGAGCATCCGAGCAGTTCGGCGATGTCTCGGAGTTTGGCCCCTCCACTGGGAATCGACATGCGGGGAGTTTGCGAATCGCCAGCCAGCTTGGCCAGTCCGGAATGGGGCCGCCTCAGGAGCATGGGGTCAATCGAGTTCGGGCTCCCGGACGGCGCGGCAATCCGGTTGGGTATCGTCCCCGCCTCAGGCGGTTGACGGGTGCTCGGGCATGCATGAGTTGAAGGAGCGCCGATCCTTCGGGAACCGCCGGCTTCGCAGGGCCCAAGGACTCCGAAGACCGATTCCGAAGGAGGACGCTCTGGACAAGGATTATTGGGACACCTTGAGACGGACGAAATTCTTGGCCGGAGTGCCGGTAGTGAGCGCGTAGGATACCGTCGTCGGACTGTTGACGTAGGTTCCACCGCTCACTTCAGCCCACGCATCCGTGACACCGAGATCGGTCGATTCCTCGATGGCATAGGTGATGCCGGTCACTGCAGGTGTCTGGCGCTTGTTGAAGGACAGCGTCGTTCCGTCGAAGTTGCCGACCGATGCATTGGGCACTGTGGGATCCTGGCCCTCGATGGCGAACTCGAGCAGGTTGGAGATGCCGTCGCCGTCCGCGTCATCGTCGGGGCCTTCTTTGCCTGCGGGGACCTGGCCGTTGGCGAAGGTTCCGGTGATCCAGGTGGCGAAACCGACGCCCGAGCTGCCGACCGTGAGAGTCCCATCGCCGGTGATCTGGGGAATGCCGGTGACCGGAGAGACCGAACCCACCTTGCCGTAAACACCGTCACCCAACTCGGTCGTGCCGATGGCCAGTTTGTCCACCGTGTCGGTGCCGGAATAGGTCAGGTCCAAGGTCGCACCGGTCTCCGCGATGGTGACGGTCGAGCCGTCGTTGCCGGTGTTGGAGTTGTTCGAGATCCGGACCGTCCCCGCGTTGATGGTGAGGTTGCAGGCGTAGGTGTTTGCACCGCTGAGGACCATGGCGGATGTCGCGCTGTTCTGCGTGATGCCGGTGACATTCGAGCCGATGACCGCTCCGATGTTGGTGTTGCCGGTGGCGGTGCCTTGCAAGGTGATATTACCCGTGTGGTTGATCGCCGCGGTCGTGATGTTGAAAACGTTGGCGGAAAGGCCGTTGTTGGTGAGAACCAGATTGCCGGTGCCGGTGATACCTCCGGAAATGCCTCCGGTTGCTACGATGCCCGGATTGGCCGGGTTGTTGAAGGTCTGAATGGTGAGATCGCCATTCAGGGTGATACCGCCGGATAGCCCGTAACCCGACCCATTGCCGTTCGCGCCAATCATGATCGAACCGCTGTCGGGAGCGTTGACGGTGATGGGATTGGCGATCGCCCTGCCGGTGGTGAAGGTCGCCCCGGTCGAACCGGCACCGCCCAGAGTGAGTGAGCCCGTTCCCAGTGCGGAGTTGTTGGTGATCGCGTTGATGGTGCCGTTCCTGATGGTGACGCCACCGTCGAATGTGTTCGCGCCTCCGAGAGACAGTGGACCGGGTCCGGTTTTGAGCAAGCTGCCGCTGCCGCTGAGGATTCCGGTCAGGGTGATCGCACCCGGTGTTCCCGCGCCACCGCCGATCTCGACGTTCAAGCTGCCGCTTAGGACAACATTGCTGGCCAGGCTGAGAGCTTGCGTGGTGACATCGTCGAAGTTGAAGATGACGCTGCCGGAGGTCGGCAAGGCGACGTTGCTGAGGGTCGCCGCTTGACGCAGTGCGAGATTCGATCCGGATGCCAGGTTGATGATTTGGCTGAAGGCGGGGGTGCCACTGGCGTTCAATACGAAGGAGGAGCCGTTGTTGACCGTGACTTCGGTATTGGGGGAGAATGCGGTGCTGGCATTGATGAACAAGCGGTTTTGTTTGATGGTGGTGGCGCCGCTGTAGGTGTTGTTGCCGCTCAAGATGAAGTCCGTGGCACCGGTCTTGAACAGGGCAACAGTGCCGACCGAGTTCGTGAGGGATCCACTGAAGTTTCCACCGGCATTCGCCCCCACTGCCAGGGTGGAGGTCGTGGCGGAGGCGGTGTTATCGACCGATCCCGTGCCGCCCAAAGCGTTGATGGTGTCCGAATTGCCATTCAGGTCGAGGATGCCGTTGAGCGTGATGTTGCCCGTGCCGGCACCATCCGGCAGCACGTCCGGGGACCCGAGCTTGAGCGTGGCGGCGGCCGCCACCGTTACCGGTGCGGGACCCGCGATCTTGTTGCTGCCTTGCAGCGTGTAAACGCCACTGCTGAAAGCAACCGACTGAGGCGTCACATCCGCTCCCGTAATGTCCACGGTTTTGTTGGTGGCGGTGTCGTCGAAAAACACCGCGAGACCATTCGCATAGTCAGCCGGACTCCCATCCAGATTCCAGTTTTTGGAACCCGCGATGATGGCCGTGCTCCACTCGCTGCTTTGC
Source organism: Haloferula sp. (assembly GCA_044372775.1). Lineage (GTDB taxonomy): Bacteria > Verrucomicrobiota > Verrucomicrobiia > Verrucomicrobiales > Akkermansiaceae > Haloferula. Next base: position 14,912 of record JBIPNO010000162.1, on the reverse strand, counting down.
GCGCCGGTCCAGGTGTAAGCGCTCGAAACAACGAGCTGCACGGCGCTGCCGGTATCGTTCAGCGAGTAGGATTTACCCACGGGCGCACTGCCGAGGGTGTAGGCACTGAAACCGCTGCCCTGCAGAGCCCCGCTGTAAGCGATCAACGTGTAGGTGCCGTTGACGGGCGCGCTGCCGGTGATGTTGATGGTGATCGACCCTGCCGCGCCGCTATTGATCACGCCGTCCGGGGTGCCGACTGTGAGAGTGTGGCCGTCGGCAACATTGAAACCGAGGGTTCCCGTGCCCTCGAAGGTCAGATTCGGCATGGTGCTTGAGCTGCTGCTGAGCGCCAGCCCCGCGCCGTCGGCGATGGTGAGGGAGCTTGAGCTGGATACAGCGTTCACTTTGCCGAGGTCCAGCGTGCCGGCACTCACGAGGGTCGCGCCGGTGAAGGTGTTGTCACCGGTGCCGGAAAGGGAAAGGGTCCCGGCACCGGTTTTGGTGAGGGTTCCAGTGCCGTCATCGTCGGAAAGGACTCCGGAAAGGGTGATATTCTGCGCGGTGCCGCCACTATTGGCCGCCCGGATGGTGGCAGCGCCGAGTTTCATGTCCATGGAAGACGACCATGTTCCCGAGGCTCCGAGCGTGCCGCCCTGGAGGTGGATGGTGGTCGGTAGCGTGCTAGCGGCAGAACCTCGTGTGATCCCCTGCGCACCGATAAACAGGCTGCCGCCGCTGAGTTGCAGCGTGCCGGAGGAGGCGGGGGCATAGCTGCCCGTGTCACCGCCGAACTGAATGCCGTTGGCCGTCACCGTGCCACCGGACTGGGTCATGGACGCAGCATAGCCCGCATTGGCACCGCCCTTGAAAAGATAGATCTTATTGGCGGCGGGCACGCCGGCCGCGATGGTGACAGTGCCGCCCTGGACATCCAGTTTGCCGTTGGCGGTGGCCGAACCCGAAATCTGAAGTTCTCCGTACTTGCCGTTGCCTATAGTCACGGTGCCGCCGGTTTGAACGGTCAATCTGGCTTCATTGGTTCCCGTGTCACCAAAACCGAGGCGCAGCCAACTGGGTCCGGTTCCGGTGCCGCTAGCCGCGTTGTTGTTCACCGTGATGGTGCCGGTTCCGGAGACCGTGTAGTGGACGTTCTGGCCGGCGGCGTTGCCGATGCTCGCCCCGTTGGTGTTGCCAGGAGTAATGGCATGGATTCCGCCGCTCAGGTTGATCGCGGCGGTGTTGAAATTACCGATGTTGTTCGTGAACGTTCCGCCGGTGAGATTGAGCGTGCCCGCGCCGCTCAACTGCCATTGGGGATTGTTGCTCGCAGTTGTGCCACCCCCGAGGCTGAGGATGCCGCCTGAGCCAACGCTCACGTTGGCAGATGTGTTGTGGGCATAGCGGAGGACCGAGTTGATGGTGGCGGTCTTACCGACGGCCACAGTAATGGAGCCGCTCGTCGTCGTTGTCGGCATCAGCGCCAAGTTACCGCCGGTGATCCGGTAGCCGCTGCTGTTGAAGGTGATTGATTCGGCCGCCATCGTCCCGCCCGAGCCAATGGCGACTTCATACTGGTTGAGGGTGCCGTCCGCGCCGGCAAAGACTGCGGCATTGCTGGCGTCGTTGATCAAGGTCTGGCTCCAGATCACGTTCGGAATGGCTCCGTCGTTCCAGACGGAGTTTCCTACAGTGAGGTTCCAGTTGCCACCGTCGGCGGTGATCGCGGCACCGTCGCCGGCTACTGTATCCCAGGTCAAAGTCGCGGCGCTGGCGGGGCCAAATGACCAAGTGAGGAGCACGGCGGAGGCAGCTAGATCTGACAGTGATGGTGCGAATCGACGGTTCATGAGCGGACTGTAGTTGCTTGATCTTTAGGGAAATCCGAACCAGCCAAGGTCTTCCACCGTGGCCTGCGGATCCGATGGGTTTTGGAGCGAACGCGGGATCAGCGGTTGTTCGTATGGATTGACCTGCAGTCCGTCCGAGCAGGGAGGCTCGAATATTCCAGTCAACTACCTTGGGTTGCTAATCACGCGGTTCTTGAGGAAACGTTTAATCGCCTCATTTCCGAGTTCAAGAATTCTCTCCGGATTTTTTTGTTCGCCGTCGGGGGCATCCGGAACGATGCCTGCGCGGACCGACTCCGTTGATCACGGGTAAGGGAAAGGCGGCAGGACGACTCCCTGAATCCAACTTTCTTATCGAGAGTCCCTTTGGCCGCGCACCTCCCCAGCGTTGAATCATGCATTGGCATCGAGGAATCCATCGACGCCATGGCACCCGTGCGGATCACCAACCCAAAGGCCCGGGGAAACCGCCAATGAACCGCCCTTGGTTTATCGTTTACTCAATTGAGAAGCGGTGCTAATCTTTTCAGGCCGACGAGCGCTCCGCTGCGGACCATCGCCATTCCGGATCCATTCCGGATCCATTCCGGATCCATTCCGGATCCATTCCGGATCCATTTCCTTCCATGTCAAAGACTGTTGTTCACCTCATCGCCAACGCCCACCTCGATCCCATCTGGCTATGGAACTGGCAGGCCGGAGCCGATGAAGCGCTGGCCACGTTTCGCTCGGCGGTCGACCGCTGCCATGAGTATCCCGAGTTCCGCTACACGCGCGGTGAGGCATGGCTCTACCAGTGGATCGAAGATCTCGATCCCGGGCTTTTTGCTGCGGTCCGCGAGCTGGTGGAAGCGGGGCGTTGGTCGATCGCGGGCGGGCAGTGGATCCAGCCGGATGCGAACCTGCCAACCGCGGCCGGCTGGCGCAAGCAGATCGAACTGGGGCAGCGTTACTTCAAGGACCGCTTCGGCATCAGTCCGAAGATCGGCTACAACGTCGACACCTTCGGCCATCCGGCCACGCTGCCGGACCTGCTGCACGAAGTCGGATACCGGGGTTATGTCTTCCACCGTCCCAACGAAAATCAGGTGCGACTGCCGGCGCAAACCTTCCGCTGGCGCGGCACGGGCGGGGCGGAGATCCTCGGTTTCCGGATCGCTCCGGCCTATGTGACCCGCAGCGACGATCTTCACGGTCAGATCGATCTAACAGTGAAGGCCGCCGACCCGGCCTTCGGCCATACGATGATGTTCTACGGACTGGGCAACCACGGGGGCGGACCGACGAAGGCCAACATCGAGTGGCTGATCGAACACCGCGATGCCTTCGAGGGGGTCGAGCTGCGCTTCAGCACGGTTGATGACTTCTACGTCGAGGCCGAGGCCCGCCGCGATTCGGTTCCGGTGGTCGACTACGAACTGCAAAAAACCTTTCCCGGCTGCTACAGCGTGATGCACGACATCAAGCAGGTGCAGCACCGTGGCGAGCGCCTGCTGGAACAGGCGGAGGAGCTCGCGCGGGCCTTCGGGACCGATGAGACCGGCACCCGTGCTTCGATCGCCCGCATCGATGAGGCATGGAAGGATCTGGCCTTCACGCAATTCCACGACATCCTTGCGGGAACCAGCGTGCCGTCCTCCTACCTCTCGACCCGACACATGCAGGGACGGGCCTGTATCGTCGGCGAGGAGGAAGTCGTCCGAATCACCCGCCGGCATGCCCGCACCGCCTTGCCCGGGGAGGATGTGCAGCGTCTGGTGCTGCTCAATGGTTCCACACACGATTTCCACGGGCACATCGAGTGCGAGCCTTTCATCGACTTCGACGACTGGCGCGACCGCTGGTTTTCCGATGAAAACGGCCAGCCGGTGCCGTTCCAGCTTGTGGTTTCGGAAGCGAACGCGGGTGCGATGATCCACCGTGCGGTGCTCCCGGTGAACATCCCCGCACAGGGTCGTCGGGTTCTCAAACTTCTTGATGGCGCCCCCTTCCCCTCTCCCCAGCCCGAGGTGCCGGTTACCTTGAATCAACAAGTCATCACCAGTGGCGATCTCTCCATAGGAACAGGACCTCGGGGAATCGCGTCTCTGAAATGGAAAGGCTCCGAATTGTTGGGAAGCGAAGGAATCTCCCTGCATCTCCGCGAGGAGCACGGCGACACCTGGGTGTTCCACCAGACGGGTTTCAACGAGGACATCACCTGCCGCCTCGGGACTCTCGACTGGACCGTGGAGGATTCCGGCCCCCTGCGCGCGCGGGCCTTCGCCGACCAAACTCTCGGCAATTCGAGAATCCGGCTGGGCATGACGATCTATGCGGGCAAGCCCGAGATTCACCTGCACTTGCAAGTGGTCTTCTCCGAACGCCACAAAATGCTGCAAATGCCCATCCAACTCGCCGCTCCGCCGAGCGGCTGGACCAGCGGCTTGGCCGGAGGACATGTGAAACGCCAGGCCGGTCCCGACGAGATGCCGTTTTGCGGCTGGGACAGCGTGCAGTCCGAAAACTACAGCCTCAGCCTGCACACACCCGATGCCTACAGCTCGCGGCTTCATGATGACGTTTGGCAGTTCTCCCTTCTGCGTTCGCCGCTGATGGCATGGACCGGCGACAGCGAACTGCCGCCCGCCTTCTCCCGCCGCCACTCGGACCAGGGATGGCACGATTTCCATTTCATCATGCGCGTCGACGAGGTGTTCGACCCGGTCCGCTGCGAGCGGGTCTCCGACCATCAGACCAAGCCGCCGGTCGCATTCGACCACTACGTCGGGATGAACCGCCCGGCCTGGAGCAATGCGCCGCCGCGACGATTGTGGACGCCCGACATTCCCCACGCCCGCAGCCTCGGCCACATGAAGCATCTCGACGCCATCGCCAGCCAAGGCCGCAATTGGGAAGAAACGCCCCAATAGTCAGCCGAGTTCAGAGCCGGGTCGTGCCTGGATGCGGGTCTTCATGATGATTTTGAAGAAGCCGCTGCCAGGCGGCCCGGAAGGTCGCGACATCGTGGATTCCCCCGCCTCAATCTCGAAATCGGTTTTCGGCAAGCGGCGTATCACGGGACCGTCGGCTTGGGCGCAGTAAAGAGGAATTCATTCCGCGTCGACCGCAGGTGTCAGGCTTTCATCCACCGCCTGATAGGTAAGGCGTCCGGCCTCGCTGCGGTAGAAGAATACATAACAGCGACTGGCGTCCCGGTGTGGCCAGCGGGTGTTGGCAAAGGGGCGCACCTTGCTCTTCTCAGGCTCATAGAAGGTAACCTGGTAAAATGGCTTGGCGCCGCGCGGCGGTGGCTTGGCGAACACCGCCTCGCGCTGCCTGATGAGGACCTTCGAACCGCCGAGACTGGCTCCGAGAACGGTGTCCGATGCGTTGAAGAACAACACGCTATCCGCGCCGAAACGGGGTTCCTCGCCATTGACGACATGGACCTTGAACAATTCTTTCCCAGGTTCGAGCAGGATGATGAAATCCTTGCCGTGTTCCGGAAGCGCGACCTTGCCGACCATGCGGTAACCCGACTCTTGTTTCGTGTCCGGCGCCGCCAGAGTGAACTCACGGGCGGCAGGCCGGAAGGCTTCACTCAGGCCACGCGCCCCGATCTCCACCGCGTCGCCCACCTTTTCCCCGGATGCCGGGTGGAGCTTCACCACTGGTCCGCCCGGCACCAGCAACAAGGCCCGGACTTCCGGCCCAGCAGTTTCCGCACCCGTGGTCAGGCCACCGAGAAAGAAAGCGGCGATGGCGAAAGCAAGGGTCAAGCGGTGGATCATGATGGCAGTGGCAGATTCCGAGAAAAGTTTCAGACTACCTCCCGGGGATCGAGATACCGGAAGGACGCGATGATGAAGCGTCGTCCGAAACCCAGGTTCACTTGGGATCGGGGAACGCGAATGTGCGCATGGTCCGCCGGATCAACGAAGTCCGGCACGCGCTGGACCAGGGCTTCGCACCACGAACGCGCCAGCAACTTGGTTCCAGAGGCATCCCGGGCCTCGCCATAGCCGCGGATCACGAAGGTATCGCCCCGCACGTTGATGAGAGGGCCGAGGGTCGTGAGGAGATCCGCCTGTTTCACATAGCCCGAGGCGCAGACCGACTTCGCACCGGCCTCGGCCTCGGGAAATGGGAAACCCTGGGCACCGGCCTCCGCCGCGCTGAGGGCGCGGTCGCCTTGACGGTAGGCCTCGTTGATGGAGACATCCTTGTCATCAAGCGCGCTTTGAAGTGCCCCGGAAAGGGCGAGATCCTTGTCATTGCCGGGCCGGCGGTTGATGAAGTCAGCGATGGAAATGAACGGGCCACGGAGCCGCACCTGTTTGACGATGGCCTCGGCAAGCTCCCCGATCTGCTCGTCGGTCAAGGTCCGAAAACCGAGCCACTGAGCAGGATCGGCGGAGTCGCCGAGCGTGGAGGCATCGATCTCACCCGCAGCCGGCCTGAGCAGGGATGCGACCGGGGTTTCCTCTGTTCCCAACAGCTCCGCATCCTTGTTCAGGGCGGGAGTCGCACTGACGGGAACCTTGCCTCCTTTGAGCCCCGCGAGGAACGCCCGCCATGCCGTCACCGAGGTGGAATTGACGTTGAACATGCCATCGACCATCAGGCAGGACGCGATGCGTTCGGCGGCATCGTCGGCAGGTTTGTTAGATGGAAACATCGCACTGATGGCTCCCGCGCGGTCGCTGGCCCACGGTTTCATCCGCTCGTTGGGCAGCGCTTGGAAACTGGAAGGGTCGGAGGCGAGGAACGCCTCCAGTCGCTCTTTCTGTTCCTTGTAGGCGGTACTGCTGTTCCGATGGGCGGAGTTCGTGCGCGGCTTGATAGAGGAGTAGAAGTAGGTATCCCAGAGCGCCAGATTGGCGAGATACGAATGGTCCGCCGCATCCCTCCCGGCAAGCTGGCCACGCACCTCGGAGGGAGCGAGGAACGAAGGTGCGAAGGAGTTGGAGATCGCATGGCTGATTGATGGCTGCAGGAACCAGGATCGCTCGCCACGTGCCTGGCCGAACCTCGCCCCCTCGGCCGCGGCGTGCTGCAGGGCACCGAGCGAATGGATCGGTTCCCGCGGGACCGAACGGGTGATGACATAGGAGACACCGCCGGCAGCACCATACTCCGCACCATAGTATCCCAGACCGTTGGCATCGCACTCGATGATCGGGCTGTTGAGGCTGTTGACCCGACGCATGCCGACCTGGAGGGGTGAGGTTCGCACAATGTCAGGGCTCAGGTTGTAGAGGTCCTGGGACACGGAGGTTTCGTTCGCACGAAGCATCGCGCGGCCGGTAAAGCGGGCTCCCGATTTCTGGCCGCTGGGGAAGAAGGGGTCCGACTCGGTCCGCAGACCATAAGTGAACACGCAGATGGGCCACTTGTTGTTCTCCAGTTCGGCCACGGTCTTGGATGCCGAGGGATCATGAGGCAGGGCGGGAAAAATCTCAGGAAAGGAAGATGCCGCCACCGGCGATTCGCCACTCAAGCGGGAATAGACCAGGTCGATATTGAAACTACCGACGTAATTCGAGGAGCCCGATCCATCCACCAATTCGCCGATGTTATAACTCCAGAGAAACATGCCGGCATCGCTCTTTCCCGCATTGGGCGTCATCGAATAGCTGATCCTCTGGGCGCCGGTCTTGAAAGCAGGGTTGGCTTCGTAAGGAATCGGATAGGCATACCCCGATGCGAACTCCCATCCGAGTTTCCCATCGAACTGCCACGTTCCGATGCCCGGGTTCTTGATCGAGTCCCCGAACCCCTGCGCGATCACCTGGACCTCGCCGGGGCGCATCACGAGGTTCTGGGTGCGACCCAGCTGGCCGTAGAAAAAGAACAAGCGGTCGTTGGAGAGTTTCTTGATCGAGTTGCTGTAGGCGGACTTGCTTCCCGATGGCCCGTTGGCGAACCTCAGGTTCAGGTCATAAGGAATCGCCCAGCTTTTGAAGGTGGCGAAGGCGTCCGTTGGAACGTGGAGGCAGACATCGAAGGAATTCCAAATCGTAAACACCGGATCGGCCACGAGGAACAAGTCATACTCCTTCTTGCCTTCTGCATTGGTCTTGCTCCTGCTGATGAGCGAGTAGAGCAAGGTCAGTTGGAGCCTTGGCAAGTGCTTGTAGAGAAGGAACGGGTCGTTCTTTTGCGCAGCGCACTTGAGGAAAGGCAGACCGGAAGGAATCGTGCCACCATCGGCATGCGCGGGCGGACTGGCCGGGTAGTCCAGTTCCGCCCAGATGTTGTGGTCGACCCAAAGTTCGCCGAGATTGATCCCAGGCGTGGAGCCCGCCGTGTAGAGTGGGGCGACCTCCGGGGTGTTGGGTTGCGGCCTCGGCTTCTCCAGCAGGAAATTCAAATCCTTGCGGAGACCACCGGCGCGCACGTTGGTCAGCAGCCCGAGAGAGAGCGCCGTGGCATCATGGAACAGCGGTTTCGCCGCTTTGCCGAGGAATTCCGTGGTTCGCCCGGATACCAGCCGGTCCAGTTCCGGCGCATCAAGGGCAAGCGAGTCACTGCCGAAAAAAGCCTCATGGGCGGCGCGTGGCGCCGACTGCATCCGGTCGGAGGCCGCGAGCTCATCCACAGCCTGCTCCACAGCTCCGCCCAGCTTGGCTTTCATGTTCTGATCTCCCACCCACCAGGCCAAGGCACCCGTGGAAGTCTTGATTAGTCCGGCCCTTACCGCATCTTGATCCTCACCGGCAACCACCATCGGCACCATGTTGGATGACGGCCTTGAAGACTTTGCTGAGGAAGAATCGGTAACTACGGCTCCATCACCCGAGATCAGCCAACGGCGGAAAGTGGGCGACGGGCGGGTTTCCTGATCGATGGGCCAGGCATCGTAAACGCCGACCCATCGTCCCCCGGCGGACTTGTCCCCTTCCTCGAGCTGCTGTGCGCCAGGCGCGGAAATCCTCTGGTCCGGACCAAGCTGTTTTTGAAGCTCCCCAAGAGCCAGCATCAGGGCGATCCGGGCATTCGCCCGGGCGGAGGACATCGCTTCACCTTGGGTGCTCGTACGGAGTGAGATCGTCGACAACGATAGCAGGCCGACGGCCAGCAGCGTCAGGAGCACCATCAAGGACAATGTGACGACCAAGGCGAAACCGCGGCGCTTTTGGTATGCTAGGACGCACGATTGACGGGTTGCAGACATCATGGACTTCGGAAATCTTTCGTTGGGAGAATGAACGCGAAACAAGGTTTCGAGCCGACGTAGAGAGCCCGGAATCGTGGAAGCCCTTCAGCGTTGTCTCGTGGTCTGACTCACGGTTGCCCGCCGGGTGGATCGATCATTTCGGCACGGATGAACTGACGGTCGACTCCACTCACCGGTGTAGCACTGCGGAAAAGGAGGTGGTTTGGTTCGTCCTCCACGACCACACAATGAGGCGGGCCACTCTGCCATCCGGACGAGAGGTCCGGGGACACCGAGCCAAGGAATTGCAGGCCGCGACGGCGGTCACGGGGCAGGCGGTATTCGAGGAAAGGGCCGCCTGCGCCGGATCCCATCCGCAACTCCGGGCGGACCACCGAGGTGTCGAGCCGCGGATTCGTGCCGTAGGCGTATTCCCAAAGGGTGGACACGCCATCGGAATCGGCGTCGTTCGACCACTGGCTCAAGGGCAAGCTCAAGGCGGGGTCGACATCGCCAAAGGTCCGGTAGCGCCATGGCTCGGGAGCGAGCAGATCCTGGCTCACCGCGCTGTCACCGAGGGCGTTGTAGCTGGCGACCTCGAGCACGATGTCCTCGACGCCGGTGTCGAGCGCCGCGGTGATCGTGGTCGCTCCGGAGGGCAGCTCGGCAATGATCTGGGGAGCGCCGCCGTTGGTCGTCTTTCTAACAACGTATCCCAGCTCGCTGTTGGCCGCGTCGGTCCAATCGAGTTTCACCGAGTTGATTCCGAGGAACTGCATCTGCAGGGAAGCGGGTACCGTCGGCGTCGATACCGGCGCGGGAGAGAACTCGGTGGAGGAATCGCTGAATTGCCGGAAGGGCCGTCCGGGAATACCGCCGATGTAGTTGGCCAGCCGCTTCTTGAGGTCGTAGGCGGTGGCGGGATCCTGACCGTAAAGGTTGGTGTTCTCGTTCGGGTCCGTGGTCAGGTTGTAGAGTTGGTCATCATCGAAGTAAGTCGGATTCGTTGACGCCGCCCCAGCTCCAAGGCCGCTATTGTTGACATAATAGGGCCGAGGAATCGTTCCACCCGTCAACTGCGAGCCAGCATTGTACTCCGGCCAGCGGAAACCGCTCGCGATCTGGGAGTAAATCGCGGGTGTGTAACGCACCGCGATGTATTTGTGGGTCTTGGTGCGGACACTGCGGGCATAGCCAATCTCACAGAAAAGATCGTCACGGACCGCGCCAGCCCCCCCATTGAAGACAGGCACAAGGCTGACACCATCCACCGGGCGTGTTGGCAACGCGGAAGCACCGGCAAGCGAAAGCAATGTGGGAGCGATGTCCACCTGGCTGACGATCTCACCGTAAGTGCGTCCGGGGGAGGCGATGCCATTGGGCCAGTTCATCACCAGCGGCACGGTCATACCCAGGTCGTAAAGCGAGGATTTCCCCCAGACGAGCGGGCCGTAGAGCGTCTTCTCGCCGTGGTCGGAGGTGAAGATGATCAGCGTGTCATTGCGGATGCCGTGCTGGGTCAAGCGGTCGACGATGGCCTTGACCGAGTAGTCGAGCCAGGTTTCGCGGGCGGAGATCGGATCTTTGCCGGCGGCGGCAACCTCGTTGATGATCGCTTGGCGCGTCGGCATGAACGAGTAATCCTCGTTGGGCAGGTAGCCGGCGCTGGTGTAACCCTTGTTGGCGCGTAGCGTGTAGTCGAGATTGTTGTTCACCGGGCCGTGGTTGATGGTCGGCGCCATGTAAAGGAAGAAGCGCCCGTTGCGATTCTCATCGATGAAGCGCAGGGCCCCGCTGGTGATCCACTCCTGGTTGTGGACGTTGAGTTTGTCGCTGAAGAGTTCCTTCAGGTTGGCATGATAGAAGCCATCGACAAAATCGAAGCCGTGCTCCCGCATCATCTGGCAGACAACTCGGTGGTTGTGCTTCATGGCCCCGTTGACCGTGGCATTGATGGCCGGATCAACGGTTTTTCCGTAGGTAAGGAGTCCTTTCGCGCCCCAGGCTGCGGTGTTCTTCAGATCGTCATCAAGGACGTGCGATTTCCCAACGAAGCCGGTGCGGTATCCCGCCTGCTTGAGCCAGGCACCGATGTTCTGCCCGTCATGCTCAAGATCGGTGTCCGATACGCCGAAACGCCCGAGGGTTCCCAATGGATAGAGCGAGGTGAAGTTGTCGCTGGTGTTCCGCGAAGGCCAGCGGCTCGTGAGCAGCGCATAGCGCGAGGGCCCGCAAACGGTCGATGCGGCCATGGCCGAAGTGAAGCGGATGCCGGAGGATGCCAGCGTGTCGAGCGTGGGGGTGAGGCAGTTTCTTCCCTCAAAGCCGAAATGCTGGCCGCCAGCCATGTCGTCCACATTGATGACGATGATGTTCGGCCCGGTCGCGGCGGTTTGAGCCATCACTTCGTAATGGATCGATGTGGAGCCGACCACCAACTCAAGCCGTCGGTTCGGCGGTATGGCGAAATTGCGGGTGCGAAGTCCCGCGGTGCTGCCGGAGAAGGAACCGAAGTTCGCCAGCACGAATTGGTCGCCAACATTGAAAGACCCGACGTAATTCGATCCATCGAGGATCCACTCCGAGCCTTGGTCGAGAACCAGCTTGGCAGCGCCGAGTTCGAGTGGCTCGCTGCCGCCTCCGTCCGGCTTGGTTTCCACCGTGCCCGCGGAGCCCACCGCGAACTCGTCGGCGGAGGATGAACCGCTGTGGCCAAAGGAAACTCCCGAACCGTCGATCACGAGGCGGACGCTCTTGGTGAGGTCGCGGCCGATCGTCATCGCCTGCATCGACAATGCACCGCTGCCGGAGAGGGTGAGTGCTCCGTTGATGATCCGGAGCTCATCGGGGCTGGAAGGTGAGACACTGTTGAGGATCACATGGTAACCATCGATGATCGCATCGGCTGGCGCTGTCGGCACGCCGTCCGGATTCCAGTTGGTGGCGTTGGTCCAGAGACTGTTGCCCGCACCATTGTCAAACCCCTCGGCCCCGGGAGTAGGCGTGGACGCGGATTGCACGGCAAAGCTGAATCCCGCGATGCCGGCGCCCGTGGTGGCTCCCATGCCGGAAAGCTCTTTGAACGTGACGGCGCCTCCATGGGCGAGCCGCAGGTCGGGAAGAGCGAGCGTTCCCGTGGCATTCGTCAAGTTGGGGAAATCGCTGTTGATCGTTCCGTTCGACACCCGGATGTCCCCTCCCGCCCCCTCGTTGTAGGACCATCCTTTGAAGAGCAATTCCAAACCCGCCGGCGCGTTAAGCGTCCACGTCAGGGTCTCCGGGGTGGAATTGGCATCACCGGTCCCATAGTTCAAGCCATCGATCCGGTTGGAATTTTCACCCTGGATCCCGATGCCACCGCCGCCGAGTTCACTGATGGAAAGGTTCCCGCTGCCACCGGTCACGGACGCGCTGCCGGTCAGGGTAAAGGACTTTCCGAACAAGGATGGATCCGTCACCGAACCGGCATGCGTTCTATCCCATTCGTTCACCGTGGCGGCAAAGGTGCCGTTGGCACTGGAGGCGGAGGCATCGAGGGATAAGATCCCGGCGTTGTTGATGGCGAAAGCCAGCGTAATGGCCGCCGAGTTGCTCCCGGCCAGGATGAAAGGTGGCGTGGGCCCGAAACCGGTGCCGGTGTTTGCGAAGCTCACGACCGTATCCGCAGCCACCAAAGGCAGGCCCACCGTATCGAAAGACAATCCGCTCAGCACGAAGCCTTGGGCATCCGTGTCGGTTGCCGAGTCGATCGTGAAGGTTGCGCCGACCCCCTGGGCGGACACGTCCACCGTGCCGGTGGAACCCGTCAAGTTGTAGGCGGTTCCCGCCACATTCATCTGGGTGCCCACCGAGGTGGTGGCATTCGCATAGCCGATGTCCAACAGCTTGAAATCCGTTCCAGCCGCCGTGATGGTGGCGCTGATGCTTTCGTTGAGGAAGTCGAGGCGCTCCGCATTGCCACCCTGGACGGAAAGCCCGGCACCGCTGTTGCTGATCCGCAGGTTGCCGCTACCTGAAGACGACAACACGATCGTGAAGCCTTGCCCCCACATGGCCGGGTCGCTGATCGTCCCTACCGGACCGTCGAACTCGTTGATATAGACCGCCGGATCCGGATCGGCGCTGGACGCGTCCAAGGTCACGTTGCCCGAACCATCCACCGTGAACGCCAGGGTGATATTGCCGGTGATCTGAAGGGGGTCCGTCGCCCCGGTGTAAGAATGGCCGAAATCCACCTCGACGACCGCCAACGCGGAGGCGGCACAAGCCAGCCAGCATCCGGCCGCGACCAAGAGACCGTTGAAGGAGCGTTGGATGTTGTGAGGCCTCGGTCGGGCAACGACAGGGCATGAGGTGGCCTTTTCAGCGGGAGACATGGGTTTGGAGGATTCAGGGACAGGTGGAAGGAAGTCACTGGCCCGCGGGCGCTGCTTGAGGATTTCCTGGAGATCAAGGCCTACATTTGGTGAAGCCCGAAATCGGAGCGCCCGGAGGAAAGCAGAACCCGGGCGGGATCCCAGAATTGCAAGCATCGGGAGACCGATCATCCCCGGCGCCGGCGCAGCAGGGTCAAGATTCCGATCGAACCGAGCAAAGCGGCGGTGGGTTCCGGAACCGGATTGGCGAAGGTCGCGGTGAACTTGAGATCACCGGTCCCTTGCGCCGCAAAATTGTCCGCAAGCGCATTGCCTCCGGCATAGGGATTCAACGAGCTGTTTCGAAATCCAACCCCGATGTCGTTCACGGTGGTTCCCGTGTTGCTCGACGAAATGACGGCAAAATAGGTCGTGTTGTAATTGAGGGTCAGATTGTTGAACGTCCATGTCAATTGGGTGCCTGCTGGCGCGTTCGAAATGGGGTCCAGATCGATGAAATTGGTCGAACTTCCGACGAGGTTGGCAGTGCCGGAGGGGTTGGCATCATAGATCAGCAAGTAGGTGGTATTCCTTCCGGTGGTAGCCGAAGCGCCTCCGTTGGACCAAAGGGAGAAGGCGGTAAGGTCGATCGTCGCGGTCGATGGGCCGGGATCATCGACCATGCCGACGCTCGGAGTGAACGATTGCCCGGTACCCGCGTTACCCTGGGCGGTGGGCTCGTTGGGCTGGCTGATAACGTAAGCACCTCTGGCCGAATTAATCGCCAAAGCCATAATAATCAATGCGGTATGAATATTCACGTCCTTCAGAATTGGGTTCAGGATACTCTTGGTTATGGGCTAGCCGGGGTTGGTGAAACGTTTTTTCATCTAGATCCACGAGCTGTCAATGGAAAAATCTTGAACCCTAGATCCACAAAAAGATCCCAAGTCCAACATTACAGCGATCCACCCAAATTCTAGTCCAATGTAGGATACACATGATCAAGCGCGCCGCGGAGAACCCGAGCTTGATCAGTCGAAGACTTCTCCGCGCGGGCATCCAGCTCCAGACCGTCAACGCGGTCGTCCGCAACCTCCGGCTCCAGAGGATCTACATCGAGAGCGACCGGTGATTGGCAGATCGGCAAGGCACACCGTTGACATCGCCGCCCGGGAGCCATGAAAGCGCTCAAATACCTCAGCTACGTCGGCAAGCTCGCCGGGTTCGTTTCCGCCCTGAACGTCATCCCCTTCGTCGATCCCCAGACCGGCGTGCTCATCTTCGCCGCCGCCTCGATCCTCAAGGACAGCGTAAACCGCATCGGGGACCTGCTCGACGACGGGAAGCCGAACCAGAGCTTCAAGGGCTGAACCGGACAGCGCCACGACCGTCTGCTCCGGTGCATAGGGGAGGCGTCCGCGTCGGTCGAACTTCACAAGAGAGGCCGTGCGTAGCATTCCATTCGCGTCAGGTTAAGGCCCGGATCCCTGATTCCACAGGGGATTGACGTCGCCGTTTGTCCCGCATGACGTGGTCCGGGTAAGGATCGAAATCGAAGAGGGCGGCGATGTCCGGGGCTTTGAT
>JBIPNO010000019.1:0-101019 GCA_044372775.1 Haloferula sp. | reverse complement strand
GGGGGGGGGGGGGGGGGGGGGGGGGGGGGGCGGGGGGGGGGGGGGGGGGGGGGGTGGGGGGGGCGGGGGGGGGGGGGGGGCGGGGGGCGGGGGGGCCGGTGGGTCGGTGGGTCGGTGGGTCGGTGGCGAAGCGTTTGGTGGAGCATCGCGCCGGGGAAGCGCGGCTCATTGGCAACCTACCGTCCAAGCCGACTAAAGATCGGCGCTCCCTTGGGGCTGCCGCCTCGTCGCCCATCATCCACCACCTGTCCTCGGTAGCCTTGGCGAATTAGGATCCGCCATCCGCCATCCACCATCTTCCTGGTGCGGCGCGGCGCGGGCTTGCCAAGGCGGGCGGGTTCCGGAGAATGCGCCGCCGCGCGGCCGGAGAGGCCGGCGGTTTCCACTGACACTGACACTTCCCCACTCCACGCACCTCATGAGTTCCAAGAATGACGCCGTCCTGGTCGGAGGCACGATCGCGATCGACCACGTGAAAACCCCGGATGCGGAGGGCACGGAGCTGCTGGGCGGCTCGGCGGCCTACGCGGCGCTGGCGGCCAGCTTTTACGCGCCGGAGGTGAATCTGATCGGGATCGTGGGCAAGGACTTCCCGGCGCGCCATCTGGCGATGCTGGAAGGACGCGGGGTGAATCTGGGCGGGGTGGAGCGCTCCGAGGGCGATTCCTTCACCTGGAGCGGCGAGTATTTGGAAAACCTCAACGAGCGGGTGACCCACCGGGTGGGCCTCAACGTGCTGGAAAGCTGGGAGGTGAAGGTGCCGGCGGAGCTGGCGGACGCGGGGATCGTGGTGCTGGCGAACATGTCGCCGGACAACCAATTGCAGATGCTGGAGCAGTGCACGGGAGCGGGACGCTTCGTGATCGCGGACACGATGGACCTGTGGATCGGGATCGCGAACGAGCGGTTGCACGAGGTGCTGAAGCGGCTGGATCTGTTCGTGATCAACGAGGGCGAGGCCCGGGAGTTCGCGGGCACGGCGAATCTGGTGGAAGCCGGACGGATCCTGCTGGGGAGAGGCCCACGCTTCGTGGTGATCAAGCTGGGCGAGTTCGGTGCGATGTTGTTTTCGGCCAACGGCCAGGTGATGGGCGAGGCCGACTCGGTGCCGTGCCCGGAGACCTTTTTCCGCTGCGCGGCTTTCCCGCTGCGGGGGATCGTGGACCCGACGGGAGCCGGCGACAGCTTCCTGGGCGGGCTGGCCGGCTATCTGGCGGCGCGGGCCGGCGGGGATTTTTCGTTTGAAAACATCCGGCAGGCGGTGGCGCACGGCTCGGTGGTGGCGTCGTTCACCTGCGAGGAATTCTCGACGCGGCGGCTGGAAGGGATTTCCGCGACGGACGTGGAAGAGCGGCTGGCGGCGTTCCGGAAGATGACGGCGTGGTAGGAAAACCGTCTGAAGGTCGGAAGGTCGGAAGGTCGGAAGGTCGGAAGGTCTGAAGGTCTGAAGGTCTGAAGGTCTGAAGGTCTGAAGGTCTGAAGGTCTGAAGGTCTGAAGGTCTGAAGGTCTGAAGGTCTGCGGAAGCGCCGTTCTGGATTTGCCACGCTTCCCCGACTTTCGACTTTCAGACCGACCCGTCTGCGGCAGCGAGTTGATACTTCGCGAACGGCGATGGCGGGCCGCTGGGGAACGTTCTGCGAACCAACGATTCGCGATCCCGGTGATGAGACGCTGCGCTGCTCGGGGGGCGACGGCGGGGACGGCTCAGAGCGGTGCGATGTGCGGGCTTTGGGGGACCATTCGGCGGACTAAAGATCCGCGGTCCCGGTGGTGAGCCGGCCTTCGGCCTCGAGTTGACGCTTTGCTTCGCGGGTCGCGGCGGCAATGTCGGGGGCGGTGAGGAGGTCGGAGACGATGACGACATTCCGCGCCCCGGCGGCGAGGACGATGTCGAGGTTGTCGCGCCGGATGCCGCCGATGGCGAAGACCGGGATGCGGGGGCCGACTTCGGCCTGGACGGCGGCGAGGTCGGCGAGGCCGATGCCGGGGCGGCCGAGCTTGGTGGGCGTGGGAAAGAGCGGGCCGAAGCCGATGTAGTCGAAGCCCTCCGCCAGGGCGGCGCGAGCCTGGTCGGGCGCGTGGGTGGAGCGGCCGATGATTTTCCCGGGGCCAAGGAGTTCGCGGACCGGAGCGAGCGGGCCGTCGTCCTGGCCGAGGTGGACGCCGTCGGCATCGACCGCCGCGGCGATGGCCGGGTAATCGTTCACGATGAACGGGATCCCGGCGGCGCGGCAGAGCGGCAGGACGCGGCGGGCGAGCGCTTCGATGTCCGAAGGCGGATGGCCCTTGGCGCGGAGCTGCACGAAGTCCGCCCCGCCGGCGAGGAGGGCGGTCGTCACACATTCGGCGTCGTGGGGAAGGACGTAGCCGAGGTCGAGAATAGCGTAAAGGAGTGGAGACAAGGGAGATTGGGGAATTGGGAAATTGGGAAATTGGGGGCTCTTACACATCCACCATCTATTATCTACCATCTACGATCCACTGCCGCCTAGCGGAGGAGGTTCCAGGCGGTGACGAGGGCCTTGAGGCCGGCCATTTCGATGGAGGGATCGATGCCGCAGCCCCAGAGGATGCGGCCGTCGTCGTGCTGGACCTGGACATAGGCGGCGGCGTTCGCATCCGAGCCACCGCGGACGGCGTGGGAGCGGTAGTCGGAGACCTTGAAGTCCTTGAGGCCGATGCCGGCCATGGCTTGGACGAAGGCGTTGATCGGGCCGTTCCCCTTCCCTTGGATGCGCGTTTCGGTGCCGTCGAGGACGATGGTGGCGGTGCATTCGACGATGCCGCGCTCGGTGGTGTGGTGGACCAGCTCGTAGTCCTTTACGGAAAGCGGCGATTCGAGGTTGGCGAAGAGCCGGTGGAAGGCATCGCGGATCTCGTCGGCGGTCAGCTCGCGGCCGAGTTCGTCAGCGAGGTCGTAGATCCGCTTGCCGACCTGCGGGTGCATGGTCTTGGGCAGATCGAGGCCGTGCTCGCGGTCGAGGATGTAGGCGATGCCGCCCTTTCCGGACTGGGAGTTGATGCGGATGATGGCTTCGTAGGAACGGCCGATGTCCTGGGGATCGATGGTGAGGTAGGGGACGGACCAGGGCAGCGAGGTTGCTGCGGGCGAGCCGCCCGCGCCCCTCTTGTCGCTCCTGTCCCTCTCATCCTTTTCGCGACGGTCGAGGCCTTTCTTGATGGCGTCCTGGTGGGAGCCGGAGAAGGCGGTGAAGACGAGCTCGCCGGCGTAGGGCTGGCGCTCGCCGACGGTCATGCGGGTAACGCGTTCGTAAACCTCGCGCAGGCGGTTGAGGTCGGAGAAATCGAGGCCGGTGGGGATGCCGTGGCTGTTCATGTTCAGCGCCACGTTGACGATGTCGAGGTTGCCGGTGCGCTCGCCGTTGCCGAAGAGCGTGCCTTCGACGCGGTCGGCACCGGCCATCAGGCCCAGCTCGGTGGCGGCGGTGCCGGTGCCGCGGTCATTGTGGGTGTGCAGGGAGACCAGCAGCGAATCGCGGCGGTCGAGGTGACGGCACATCCACTCGATCTGGTCGGCGTGGACGTTCGGGGTGGTCCACTGGACGGTGTCCGGCAGGTTGACGATCATCTTTTTCTCCGGCGTCGGCTGCCAGACGTCGATCACCGCGTTGCAGCACTCCAACGCGAAATCGAGCTCGGTGTCGGAGAAGGATTCGGGCGAGTACTGCAGGATGATTTCGGTGTCCGGGACGGTGGGGACGAGTTGCTTGACCAGCTTGGCTCCCTCCACCGCGATGTCGCGGATTTGCTCGCGGGAGGCATCGCTGAAGGTCACGCGGCGCTGGAGCGGCGAGGTCGAGTTGTAGATGTGGATGATCGCCCGCTTCGCGCCAGCGATGGCTTCGAAGGAGCGGCGGATCAGGTGCTCGCGGGTCTGGACGAGGACCTGGATGGTGACGTCGTCGGGGATGCGGCCCTCGTCGATCAGGCGGCGGCAGAAATTGAACTCGGTGTCGGCGGCGGAGGGAAAGCCGATCTCGATCTGCTTGAAGCCGACGCGGCAGAGCAGGTCGAAGAACTCGAGCTTTTCCTCGATCGACATCGGCTGCGGGAGGGCCTGGTTGCCATCGCGGAGGTCGACCGAGCACCAGATGGGGGCCGTCGTGATGGTTTGGTCCGGCCAGGTGCGGTCGGGCAGGTGGACCGGTGGGAAGGGCCGGTATTTGGAGATGGAGGCGGAGTTCACGGGAAGAAGTGGAAAGTGAGCAGTGATCAGTGAGCAGTGATCGGAGGAAAGACAAAGCAGCCGCGGAAGGTGCGGCGGTCAGGTGACGGCGGTAGGAAAAGACAAGGTTCAGCGGGAGGCCAGCCCTAGCAGGAGCGGCCGCAGCTCAAGAAGCCCGCGGAGGTTCGTCGTCGTCACGGGGTGGAAATTGGAGCGCGGGTCGGCGGGTGTCGAGGGGGAATTCCACTCAGTAATCGACCCACTTCAAGCCCGGCACCCGGCGGAAATGGGCGGAGTTGTTCGTCACGAGCGGGTAGCCGGCAGCCAAGGAGGCGGCGGCGATCCAGAGGTCGTTCGCACCGATGAGCAGACTTTTTCGCCGCAGATCGGCGGTGATCCGCGCGTAGCAGCCGGCAGTCGCCTCGTTCATCTCCAGGATGTCAAACTTGCCCAGCATCGCCGCGCAAACCGGGTCCTGGATGCTTCCGAAGCCTTCGGCGAACTCGCCGGCAACGGTCCACGAGATCCACGGTCGTGCATTCGGATGCCGGACCAGAAAATCGTGGGCCTTACCCCCTCCCCGCCTCAACTCGCGTTCGATGTCGATGAGGAAACAGGTGTCGAACAGGAGATGGTTCATGACCAAGTGGGGTCCGGCGGCGTGTCGGAGGACTGGGCTTCCTCCAAGCGGCGGATCACGTCGTCCGTCGCGGCAGGCATTTCGGGAAGCGCGTTCAAGAGATCCACGCAGGTCTTCGGCGCATCCGCCCAGCGCGCCCGACGAATCACTTGGGAAAACGATTCCTTGGGCGAGCGGCGGGCCTTGCTGAGGGCCTCGTAGGCTTCCAGATCGACGGAAATGGTTTTCGTCGGCATGCACAGACCATGCACAGACCTTGGGGCTTTGTCAACCGGTCGGGTCCAAGCCCGAATCCGCCGGGCCGGCCCCTACCCCATCTCATGGTCGCGCATCATCC
Organism: Haloferula sp.; assembly: GCA_044372775.1. GTDB lineage: Bacteria > Verrucomicrobiota > Verrucomicrobiia > Verrucomicrobiales > Akkermansiaceae > Haloferula. The sequence continues at coordinate 95,855 of JBIPNO010000019.1, read as the reverse complement.
GCCGCACGTCCTTGCCGTGGCCGAAGAGGACCAGAATGTCGTCGGCTTCGAAAGGCCGGTCGGGCAGCGGGATGCCGAGGACTTTCTGGATCGCGTGGCGGGTGGAGCTGAGCGCGGCAGCCGCCCGGCTCTTGGCGATGGTGACCAGGTTGAGATCGTATTTCGACCGCAGCCCGACTTCCTGCAGGGTCTTGCCGATGAACGACGGCGGGGCCATCACCTGGGCGATCTCGTAGCCGCCGCCGAGGTCGAGGCTGTCGAGGATGTCGGGCGATTTCAACGAGCGCGCCAGCCACGCGGCGGCCATCGCTTCCGGGATCATCAGCTCGTCGATCTTGAGCAGCTTGAGCAGGCGGCCGTGGAGGGGGTTGATGATGCGGCTGATGATGCGCTTGGCGCCGAGCTGCTGGACGTTGGCGGCGATGGAAAGAGAGGCCTCGAAGTCCTCGCCGATCGCCAGGATGACCACGTCGCAGGCATCGACCGGGATCTCGTGGAAGGCAGCGAGATTGGTGCAGTCGGCCTGGATCAGGTATTCGATCTCGTCCTTGAGGGCGTTGATGTGGGCGGGGTCGTTGTCGACGGCGACGATTTCATGCCCCTCCCGGGCGAGCTGGCGGGCGAGCTGGGTGCCGAAGGTGCCGAGGCCGATGATGCAGCATTTCATGGGGAAATCAGGTGAGGAGGATGTCTTCGGAAGGCCGGCCGGAAGCGGGCCGTCGGTCGGGCGGGATGAAGGTCGCCATGACGGTCAGCAGGCCGATCCTGCCGACGAACATGTTCACGATGAGCAGGGACTTGGAGCCATCGGTCAGCAGCGGCGTGAGGTCGAGCGAGAGGCCGACGGTGGCGAAGGCGCTGATGAGTTCGAACAGCAGCGTGCTTTCCGCGATGCCGCGGCCGGACTCGAGCATCTGCAGGATGATGAAATTCGCGATCAGCCAGAGCCCGGCGAGGACGATCAGGCCGAGCGCGCGGGCGCCGGTGGCGGCGGGGATGGTGCGATTGAAGGCGACCATGCCCCGCTGGCCGCCGCGGAGCTGGTTCCACAGATGGCCGAGGCCGACCGCGACGGTGGTGGTGCGCAGGCCGCCCGCGGTGCCGCCGGGCGAGCCGCCGACGAGCATCAGGAGCATCATGAGCTGGGCGGTCAGCGGGCCGATCGCCGACATCGACACGGTGTTGAAGCCGGCGGTGCGGGTGGTCACGGAGTGGAACAGGGCGGTCAGCAGGCTGCCGCCGTTTTCGGGGCCCTGCCACAGCACGAACTCGGTCAGGTAGATCGCCACGGCACCGCCGACGATGAGCGCGGCGGTGACCAGCAGCACCAGGCGGGTGTGGACGCGGAGGCGAGGATTCGGGCCTTCCTTCAGGCGGTGGCGGCGGATTTTCGCGAGGCTCCAGAGCACGAGGTCTTCGCAGACCAACGCGCCGATCCCGCCGATCACGATGAGCGCCATGATGACGATTTGCCACAGTCCGTTGCCCTGGACGATGGTGCTGGCAAGGCCGTCGGGCAGGGTGGAGAAGCCGGCATTGCAGAAGGCGGAGACGGAGTGGAAGACGGCGTGGAACCATCGCTCGCCGGGGTCCGCGATGGCGTCCATGCCGGCGTAGAGGATGACGGCGCCGACGGCCTCGCAGGCGAAGGTCAGCACGATGATGAAGGCGAGGGTCTGGCCGACGCGGGCAAGCCGGTTTTCCTGCAGCATGCGGCCGAGCAGCAGGCGGTCGTGCAGCGAGATGCCCTCGAACAGCACCACCGCGGCGAAAAAGGCGAGGGTCATGATGCCGAGGCCGCCGATCTGGATCAGCAGCAGGATGACCATCTGGCCGGTGGGCGAGAAGAAGGTGGCGGTGTTCTGCACCGCGAGGCCGGTCACGCAGACGGCGCTGGTGCTGGTGAAGGCGGCATCGAGCCAGGAGCAGGTCTGCCCCGGGACCGTGCAGCGCGGCATTTTCAGCAGCAGGGTGCCGGCGACGATGATGGCGAGGAAGGAGAGGATCAGCACCAGCCCCGGATGGAAGGCGCGGGCGGTCAGGCGCGGCTGGTGGTGGATGGCCGACGCGACCCCGGAGGCGAGGACCGCGACTTGGATGAACACGTGGCCGGCGATCGAGCGGCCGCCGCCGGCCAGCAGGACCAGCGCGACTACCAGGACCACGGCGGCGAGGACCGCGTGGCCGCCCAGCCGTCGGCGCTCGGCGCGGTCCGCCCGCATCTGGTGGAAGACCCAGCCGCGTTCGAAGGCGAAGACAATCCCGGTCAGCGTGGTGATCCAGTGCTGCCAGCCGGTCACCACGCCGGTCCACCCGACGAGCGCCAGCAGGCAGAACGCTGAAAGCAGGGCGAACAGCGGGTGCAGCCCCTGCCGGCAGACTTTCACCGAGGCCGGCGTGGCTCCCGATGCTTCGAGATCGTCCATGTGGGGTGGAGGCTCAGCTCCGGAACTTCTTGTGCGTGCCGTCGCACAGGGGCGGGGTGGCGGTGTGCTTGCACTGGCACCACCAGACGGTGGTCTTGGTGGTGGTCTCGAACTTCACCGGCTGGAGTCCGGTGCCCTTGTGGCTGCCATCGCAGAACGGCGGGTGGCCGGAGCGCCCGCAGGAACACCACCAGTGGACGCCGGCCTCGACTTCGAGGCCCATCGGCTTGGTATCGCAGACGATCGGTTCTTCAGCCATGGCAGGGACCCTGGAGGGCCGGGTGGGAAAAGGCGAGGATGGAATCGGTGGCCGGGATCACTCGAAGGCCAGCTCCGCACGGTCCGCGGAATCGACGACGGCCACCGGCTTGGCCTGCTCGGCGGGCTTCACCGCCTTGGCAGAGACCGGCACCGAACCCCGGCCGAACTGGGGATAGCGGTCGACGGGGACTTCGTTGAAGAAAGTGGCGACCAGCCAGACCGCCAGGAGAGCGGCCGTGCCCGTTACGAAAAATCGAACTTTCATCAGCAGGAAAGGTGCGGCGCACAGGCCGGCGGAGAGTTGCGGGACGCGAGGGTTTTCAACTGATTATTACGGGAAAGTAAAGTAATTTCAGGGAGCTGGCCCGCGCGTCCGCGGCCGCTGCGGGGTTCCATCACGTTCCGTGCCACGGGGCAAGGGGAATTCGGGCGGATGCTGTCGTGACGGAGCCTGGTGGCCAAGGTCGTGCGGAATGAATTCCGCGCTCCCCGTCGATCACCGCGCGAGGACGACGGGGGTGCTGGAGTTTCCGAATCGATCGATGGCGCTGACCGCCACCGCGTCGGCCGGGCGGCCGGCGAGGGTCGGGATCTCGACGCTTTTCGACCCGGCGGAGGCGACCCTCACCATCCGCCACTGGTTGCCAAAGCGGGCCTGCACGGCGTAGCGGGCGGTCGCGCGGTCGCCGCTTTGGAAGCTGACGCGGACCGACGAGCCGGTGGCGGTGGCGGTCGCGCCGGGCCGGCCGGGGGCCTTCTGGCTGAGCCAAGGCATCGGCGGGACCAGGGCCGGCTGGGCGTAGGCGCCTTTCGCGAGCATGGTGGAGACGCCGCCGAGGTTCTTGGTCAGGCCTTTCACGCTCCAGTGGATGTGGCCGGCCCAGTTTTTCCCGATGCTACGGGAAAGGTCGATCTGCCGGGTGATCTCCGACGCCGGACGGCCGTCTTCCGGCCCGCCGATGCGGGTGGTGGCGATGCCCGGCCAGACCGGCCGGCTGCCCTGCTGGCGCCACCAGGAAAGCAGCGCGGAGAAGCTCTGCTTGCGCGGCTGGTCCCGCCAGTAGAGCTGCGGCGCGAGGTAGTCGACCCAGCCCTTGGCCAGCCACTTGCGGGCGTCGCAGCCGAGCTGCTCGTAAGAGTCGATCCCCGCCTCGATCCCGTCCGGCACGCCCGGCCGCCAGATGCCGAAGGGCGAAATGCCGACCCGCACCCAGGGCTTGGTCCGCTTCACGTCGGAGTAGAGCTTTTGCACGAAGTCATCGACGATCTGCCGCCGCACCGCCGGCGAGCGGCCGTCGGGGAAAGCCCGCCCACCTTCGGGATAGGGGTAGAAATAATCGTCGAGGTGGACGCCATCGACGTCGTAGCGCTGGACCACGTCGAGGATGGCGCCGAAGGCCCGGGAGCGGGTTTCCGGCGCGGCGGGGTCGCACCAGAGCAGGTTGCCGTAGCGCTTGGTGATGTGGGCGGCGGCCTTGGAGACATGGTTGCCGCTGGTGGGGTGGCTGGCGTTGGAGAGGGCGCGGAAGGGGTTGAACCAGGCGTGGACTTCGATGCCGCGGGCGTGGGCCTGCTGGATGGCGTAGGCCAGCGGGTCGTAGCCGGGGGACTTGCCCATGGTCCCGGTCAGCCAGGGGCTCCAGGGTTCTTTGGAAGACTGATAGACCGCGTCGGCATGCGGCCGCACCTGGAGGACCAGCGCGTTCATGTGGAGGGAGGCCATCTTGTCGAGGATGGCGCGCATTTCCGCCTGCTGCGCCGCGGCGGAGAGGCCTTTCTTGCTTGGCCAGTCGATGTTGTGCACCACGGCCGCCCAGGCCGCGCGGAACTCGCGCGCCGGCATCGGCGGCTTCTCGCCGGAGGGCCGGTAGGTTTGGGCCGTGGCGAAGGTGGCAAGCAGGCAGGTCAGGGAAAAAATCCGCGCGAGCATGGCTTCTTGGATGCCTTGATAGTCCGGAACATGCAAGCGGCGATGGAGCTGTTAGGGAGAGGCGGGGAACCGCGAACCCGGCGGGCTTGCCGCATGGGCTAGCCTCTCCGGCATGAAGTGGCTGATCCCGTTCCTCCTCGCCTGCGGTTCCCTGCTTGCCGCCGAACCCGCCCTGCCCCCAACGCTGCTGGCGGAGCTGAAAAAGCCGTGGCCAAAGAACCGCGTGGTGAACTTGGCCTTCCACGGCCACAGCGTCCCGGCGGGCTACCACAAGACCCCGGAGGTAAAGCCCTTCGAGTCGTATCCCCTGCTCGCGCTCGGCCGGATCAAGGCGAAATACCCGCACGCCGTGATGAACGCCATCGTCACGGCCATCGGCGGCGAGAACAGCGTGAGCGGAGCGGCGCGCTTCGAAAAGGACGTGCTGTCGATGCGGCCCGACGTGATTTTCATCGACTACGCGCTGAACGACCGCCGCGTGCCGGTGGCCGAAGTGGAGAAGTCGTGGCGCTCGATGGCCCGGGCGGCGAAGGCCAGGGGTGTCCCGGTGGTCTTCGTCACGCCGACCGGGGCGCGGGACGTGAAGATCGGAGTGGCGGACGAACCGCTCGAAATCCGCGCCGCGCTGATCCGCAAGGTGGCGGCGGAAGAAGGCGTGCCGGTGTCCGACGTGTGGGCCGCTTGGAAAGCCGCGCTGGCCGGCGGGGCGAAGCAGGAAAGCCTGCTCAGCCAGGTGAACCACCCGAACCGCGAAGGCCACGACCTCGCCGCGAAGGTGATCGCGAACCTGTTCGGGGTGGATTGATCACCCGGGATCCCAAGGACGGCACGGCAGAAACCGATCCCATCCGCCCCGGATTCAGCGGCGGCGCGGACTCACTGAATCGTTGATGATCAATGAACTGCATTCGCTTTCTTTCGACAGTATGTCTGGCGCGTTGTTCCGGGCGTGGCGCGTTGTTCCGGGCGTGGCGCGTTGTTCCGGGCGTGGCGCGTTGTTCCGGGCGTGGCGCGTTGTTCCGGGCGTGGCGCGTTGTTCCGGGCCCGTTGTTCCCGGGATCCTTCATCCCCGGCTCCGCTCCAGCAGCACGAGCATGAGGAAGCTGAGGATCAGGTTCAACTGCTCGCGCGGGGTGAGCTCGCCGAGCTGGTCGATCTGGAAGCGGCCTTCCCAGAGGGCCGGCTGCTTGGTGAGGCGCATGGCGGGTGTGCCGTCGCTGCGGGTGGCGGCGTAGCGCGGGTGGCAGAAGTAGCCGGTGAGCATGCCGACGATCGGGATCTGGCCGAGGATGGCGTCGACCACCTTGGCGCCGGGGTTTTCCTCGCGGAGGGAGAAGTCGGGCTGCTCGTCGCCGGGATTGAAGGTCTCGTAGTGCGCCTTCCACATCGAGCGCCAGCCACGGCGGCCGACCGAGCCGATGGGCTGGCCATGGGCATCGGTGGCGTGGTAGCGGGCGGACCAGTCGATCACCTTGTTGGCCTTGATTTCGGCGAGCAGGGTGGAGCGGGTGTTGTCAGTGAAGATCTCGACGTGCTCGCGGAACTTGAGGAGCTTCTGCTTGGTGTAGAGCACCACGCGGCCGTTGGCGTCGGTGACGGTGGCCTGGCTGGCGAGGGCGAGGATCTTGAAGCTGAGCTTCAGGGGATACTGGATCCCTTCGAGCTGGCGGGCGATGTCGTCCTTGGCGATCGGCGGAATGGCGGAGGAGGCGGGCGGGGCGTAGGGATTGTCGGTCATGAAATGGATCCCGAGGGGAATAGCGGGATCACACGCGATTGTCCGCGAGCCGCCAAGGGGGAAGCTGGGACGAGGGTGGATTGTTTTCCGGCGTGATGGATCGGAATGCGGCAAGCTCCTCAATGGTCCGCCCGTCGGCCAGGGACCGGCGGACCGAGATCTTGTACAAAAGAGGCTGAAGAACGAGGAGTATCATGATTCCATCCGCCCCATGAGACCCAACGCCTTCGCCGCCCTCTGCCTGCTGCTTTCGCCGGCCGGCTGCGCGAACCTCCAGCTCAGCTCGCCGCAGGAGCACCAGGTGGTGCAGCGCGGCCCGGCGAACCGCGGGACTCTCGCGGTGTCCGGCCAGGGCGCGGCCGCAGGTTCGGTGATCGAAGCGCGGGTGGTCGGGGAGAAGCAGGCCGGCGGGTGGCGGAAGCTGGCGGCGAGCTTCGAGCAGGACCGCTTCCACGCCACGATGGAGGCCCCGGCCGGCGGCTGGTTCCGGCTGGAGGTCCGCGTGAAGGACGGGGACACCGTGATCGCGAGTTCGGCGGTCAATCACGTCGGCGTGGGCGAAGTCTTCCTCGTCGCCGGACAATCGAACTCCGCCAACCACGGCGAGGAAAAGCTGGCGACGGCGAGCGGACGGGTGGCGGCTTTCGATGGGAAGAAGTGGCAGCTTTGCCGGGACCCGCAGCCCGGCGCGAGCGGCGGCGGCGGGAGTTTCCTGCCGCCGCTGGGCGATGCGCTGGCGAAGCGGCTCGACGTGCCGGTGGGCTTCATCGCCTGCGGGATCGGCGCGACCAGCGTGCGCGAGTGGTTGCCGGAAGGCGCGACCTTCCCGAATCCGCCGACGATCGAGGCTCGTGTCCAACAGCGGCCCGACGGGACTTGGGAAAGCAAGGGCGAGGCTTATGAGATGCTGGTCGCACGGATGAAAGCGGCGGGCCCGGCGGGCTTCCGCGCGGTGCTGTGGCATCAGGGGGAAAGCGATGCGAACCAGCGCGACGCGACGCGCACCCTGCCCGGCCCGCTTTACCGCGAGTCGCTGGAGCGCGTGATCCGGGACTCGCGGAAGGCGATCGGCCGGGACGCACCGTGGTTCGTGGCGCAGGTGAGTTATCACGGGCCGCAGAGCGAATCTTCGCCGGAGATCCGCGCGGCGCAGGCATCGTTGTGGAAGGATGCCATCGCGCTGGAAGGCCCTGATTCCGACGCGCTCAAGGGCGACCTCCGGGAAGACGGCGGCAAGGGCATCCATTTCAGCGGCAAGGGCCAGCGCGCGCATGCCGCGGCCTGGGAGGAAAAGATCGGGCCGTGGCTGGAGAAGACCGTGAAGTGAGAATCAGCGCCGGACGCGGTAATAGAGGCGAGGTACCGGCGGGCGGGAGAGCGATTCGAGGAAGGGGCTCGAGGCCCAGGGCAAAGGCGTCCAGGAGAGCAAGTCCGGCGAGCTTTCCAAAGTGCCGCCACCGGCCCACGACAGCCGGAGATGGCGGTCGACCACGCCGCTCGCCAGCGGTCCCGGAGCGGGTGCGGGCGGCAGTCCTTTCGCGTCGATCTCGTTCCGCAGGTGCTCGAGGACGTGCAGGTTGTTCTCGATCGCCAGCGCGCCGATCCGGAACATGAAGATGATCCCTTGCAGCCCGCGCTTGCGGTCGACCCACGGGTAGGTGCCGAAGGCCCCGGGGCTGGCGACTTCCTCGACCGTAGCGCTGAGCGGGTTCTGCGCGATGACCCACGAGCCCATGCCGTAGTCCGGCCGCTGGTCGTAGGCATAGTGGTCGGAGTCCTGGGCGGGGCTGTAGTACTCGGGCAGGCCGAAGGTCTGGTTGGTGAAGAATTCCTGGACGCTGCGGCTGGAAAGCACCACGCGGCCGTTCGCGCCCTGGCCGTTGTTAGAGATCATGCGGAGGAACTTGAGGTAGTCGGTGGCGGAGCAGCGCGCGCCGCCGGCGATGCCGGGATTGAGGTCGAAGAACAGGTAGTCCGCGCTGGTCATCTCCAGCGGATCGAACAGAAGCTCGCGGGCGAGCGTGGCCCAGGGCTTGCCGCTGGTGACCTCGCAGATCCGGCCGACGGTTTGCATGCCGTCGCCCTCGTAGTCGAGCTGCGTCCCGGGCGTGAAGACGATGGGCGCGTTGGCCGCGATGAGGTCGACGGATTGTTCGAGGGTGAGCGTCCGGTCGAGCTCGTAGTCCGGATTTCGGAGAGAGAGGCCGCTCTTCATGCCGAAACATTGGCGGATCGTGATGTTCCCCTTGCCGTTGGCTTCGAAGGCCGGGAGGTAATCGCCGACGCGGTCATCCAGCGCGAAGTAGCCGCGCTCGGCGCAGGCCAGCACGATGGCGCCGGACAGCCACTTGGTGCAGGAGGCGATGCCGATCTTGCTGTCCTGGGTGATCAGGCCGGACTCGAAGCGGAAGATCTCGCCGAGCGTCTGCTGTTCGACGATGACGACGACCCGGCCGCCATAGACATCGAGGTTCGACTGGAGCTGGGCCGTAGCGGCGGAGAAGTCGTAGGCCTGCGCTCCGAGCCGGCCGACGAAGGCGAGGGTGGCAAGGAGAAGCGCTTTCATGGCGGACGGGCTGGACTGTTCGTTAACCAAGGCGGGGCGCGACGGTTGCGCGGCACCGGGTGAAGCGGATTCTCTGCCACGGCTTGCAATACCGGTGGAAGTCGCCGGGTAAGCTCCGCTTGCCGTTTTCAATTCCATGATCAACCGACTCCTTTCCTCCCTCGTCGCGGCCATGCTTGTTCCGACGATTCTCGCCGCGGATCCCAAGGCGGGCAGCGGCGAGATCACGATCCTCACCACGCCGGAAGGTGCCGATTTGCCGGCGGGGGTGGTGGTCGAGGAGTTTCCCGTGCTGGTCCGGTTGCACCGCGACGGCTTCGATTTTTCAAAGACCGATCTCCACTTCACCGATGCCGCGGGAAAACCGCTCGCGCATCAGATCGACGACTGGGACGCGGCGGGCGGAAGCGCCGCGATCTGGGTCCGCATCCCACGGATCGAAGGCAACGCGCGGCAGACGATCCGCCTGCATTGGGGCGATCCGGCCGCGGCGGGAAAGGCGGGAGACAAGGCGGTCTTCGATGGCTCGAACGGCTACCTCAGCGTCTGGCATCTCGGCGAGACGGTGGCGGACGAGGTTGGCACGCTGGAATCAAAAGACACCGGCACCACCGTGACGGCAGGCAGGATCGGCAAGGCGCGGACCTTTCCCGGCGGCAAGGGCGTGTTCTGCGGCGAGGACATCGCGGGCTATCCGGCGGGGGATGAATCCCATAGCACCGAAGCGTGGTTCCGCGCCACCGTGCCGAATGTCACGCTGATCGGCTGGGGCAACGAACCCGGTGGCCGCGGCACCAAGGTGCGGATGCAGCTGCGCAGCCCGCCGCACCTGCACATCGACAGCAATTTCTCCGATGTCAAAGGCGCCTCCCGGCTGCCGCTCGGCGAATGGGTCCACGTCATGCACACCCATCGCAGCGGTGAGTCGAGGGTGTACCTCAACGGCAAACTCGACGGTGAGACGACACCGGAACTCCGCATCCAGCGGCCGGTGCGGCTGTGGCTCGGCGGTTGGTATGACCAGTACGACTTCACCGGCGAACTGGACGAAGTAAGGATCTCGAAGGTCGCGCGATCGGCCGAGTGGGTGAAGCTTCAGTACGAAAACCAGAAGCCGCATCAGACTTTGGTCGGGCCGCTGCTGCCTGCGGGGAAGGAGTTCGCGGTCACGCCGGAGCGATTGGAGGTCGGCGAAGGGAAAGACGCGGTCGTGACGCTCACGGCAGGCGGGGCACAGAAGATCTACTGGATTCTCAAGCGGGAGGGTCGTGAAGACGTGGTCGCCAGCGACCGCTTCACCCATGAGTTCCACGCCGGACGGGTGAGCGGCGACGCGAAGGCGACCTTGCAGGTGACCGCGGTTTATCCGGACGGGGTGAAGACGAAGGACATCCCGATCGTGATCCGCGAAGCACTTCCGGACCCCGAGTTCACACTCGATGCTCCGGCCGCTTGGGACGGTCGGTCCACGTTGGAGATCGAGCCGCGCATCACCATCGCCGCGGGCGAGGCGAAGGTGAAATGGGGCATCGCACCGATCGCCGTGATCAAGACGGAGCAGGACGGGAAGCTCATCCTCAAGCGGGCTCAGAACAGCGGGCCGATGGTCGTGACCGCGACGATGGACAACGGCGGCCAGGCGGTGACGCGTTCCGTGAAGATCGCCGTGACCGAGCCCGCGGCCGACCCGTGGGTCGTCCGTACGCCGGAGCCCGACGAGAAGCCGGAAGACGGCCGGTTCTATGCCCGCGACGACAAGAATGAAGGCACGCTCCACTACAAGGGCAGCCTGCCGGAAGGCGGCACGGTCTTTCTCAAGGTGCTGGCCGACGGCAAGCCTTACGCGGCGAAGACCGCGAAGACCGACTCTAACAAGTCCTACGCGTTCGAAGTGAAATTGAAGCCCGGCTTGATCCGCTACGACGTGGAATTCGGCACCATCGACGGCAACAAGGAAACCGTGCTTCACAAGGCGGCCGATCTCGTCTGCGGCGATGCTTTCCTGATCAACGGCCAGTCGAACGCGGTGGCGACGGACTGGGGTCCGGGCGAGTTCCCGGAGACCAGCGGGTGGATCCGCAGCTTCGGCAGCATGGGCGGCGATCCCAAGAGCGCGCGCTGGGGAAAGGCGATCCGCAAGACCCCGGGCGACCGGCTGGCGATCGGCTACTGGGGCTACGATCTCGCGAAGCATCTGGTCGAAACGCAGGGCGTGCCGGTCTGCATCCTCAACGGCGCGGTCGGCGGCACCCGCATCGACCAGCACCAGCGCAACGCCGCCGATCCCACCGACCTGACCACCATCTACGGCCGGCTGCTGTGGCGGGTCCGCGAGGCGCGGCTGACCCACGGGATCCGCGGCGTGCTGTGGCACCAAGGCGAGAACGACCAGGGGGCCGACGGACCGAGCGGTGGGTTCGGCTGGGAGACCTATCGCGAACTCTTCATCGAGCTCGCGGCGTCGTGGAAGCAGGACTTCCCGAACCTGCAACACCACCACGTCTTCCAGATCTGGCCGAAGGCCTGTGCGATGGGCTTCGAAGGGTCCGACAACCGGCTGCGTGAGGTCCAGCGGCAGCTTCCAAGCGCGTTCTCGAACCTGAGCGTGATGTCCACGCTGGGCATCGATCCCCCCGGCGGCTGCCACTACCCGGCCGAAGGTTATGCGGTGATCGCCCGGTCCATCGCGCCGCTGGTCGAGCGCGACCACTACGGCAGGAAGCCGGAAGCTTCCGTCACCGCGCCGGATCTAACAGATGCCCGCTTTGCCGACGGAAAGCGCGAGGAGATTGTGTTAGAGTTCGACCAGCCGGTGGTCTGGGACGACGCACTAGCGGGCGAGTTCCATCTCGGCGGTGAAAAGGGACGCATCGCGTCCGGCAGCGCGGCGGGAAAGGTCCTCACGTTGAAACTCAAGTCCGCTTCGCCGGCCACCAGCATCACTTATCTCGACGGGGCCTCGTGGGATCCGAAGAACATCCTCCGCGGCGCGAACGGCATCGCCGCGCTCAGCTTCTGCGAGGTTCCGCTCGGCACGCCGGTGCCGTGACTGGATCAAAGAAAACGCGTCACCCGGCCGGAGCCGGGTGACGCGGAGGCGACAAACAAAGGATGGTTCAGGATCCGCCGCGCTTGCCGGGGTTCCACTCGTCGCGGGTCAGCGTGATGCTGTCGTTGCGGTCGTACTTGTCGAATTTCTTCTGGATCGAGGACGCCTTGGTCTTCGGCTTGAAGAATCCGGCGAACTCGTCCGGCGTGATGTCGCCGCTCTTGTCGACATCGGCGAGGTCGAAGGCGCGCGGGCGGTTGTTCGAGTCGTCGGGCAGACTGTCGTCCTTGTAAACATTCCACTCGGCGAGCGAGACGAGGTCGTCATCGTCGCGATCCGCCTTGAGGAAGCGGGCGCGGATTTCGACGGCGGACTTCTTGCCGGCCAGCGTGGTGGCGAATTCGTCGTAGGTCAGGGAGCCGTCGTTGTTCGCGTCGGCGGCGTTGAACTTCAGGACGTCGTCCTTCTCGTTCTCGGGGATCGTGTCGTCCTTGTAGAAAAGCCACTCGGCGAGAGAGACGCTGTCGTCGTTGCTGGTGTCGGCCTTGTTGAACTTCTCAAGGATCTTGCTGGCACGGGTGCCGCCGGAGAAGGTGGTGGTGAACTCGGCGAGGGTCAGGCCGCCGGAGTCATCGGCGTCGGCGGCCTCGAACTTGGCGGTGTCGTCGGTCGGGTTGTCATCGCCGTCGTCGTCGTCCCCGCCGCGGCGGCCGAAGGCGCTGGTGGTCAGGACGGTCGCCAGTGCGAGGGTGGCGACGGCGGGAAAGTGGAAGGGATTGGCTTTCATCACGGCGTCAGCATGAACGGAGGCCGCCGCGTTTCAAATGCCGCATCGTAACGAAATGGCTGGAATCCCGTATCTCTCCGGGGTTGCGGGCCGGGGGAAGGGGCGCATAGGCTCCGCCCGTGTCCGGGAAAAACATCGTCTACTTCGACCTCGAAACGCAGCGGAGCTTCGGCGACGTGGGCGGTGCCGCCCACAAGGACAAGATGGGCATTTCCGTGGCGGTGACCTACAGCACCGCGCGCGGCGGCTACCGGATTTACGGCGAAAGCGATGTCAACGAACTGGTGGCCGAGCTGGTCCGCGCGGACCTGGTGGTCGGCTGGAACCACGTGGAGTTCGACTACCCGGTGCTCCAAGGCTACACGGTCTACGACCTGCCGGCACAGACCGTGAACCTGGACATGATGCTCGATCTCCAGGACAAGCTCGGCTTCCGGCTCAAGCTCGATGCAGCGGCGTCCGCGTCACTGGGCACCGGCAAGTCGGCCGACGGCCTCGACGCGCTGCGCTGGTGGCAGGAATACAAGAAGACCGGCGACAACGCGCCGCTGATGAGGATCGCCGAATACTGCGCCTTTGACGTGAAGGTCACGAAGTGCGTCCACGAATACGCGATTGCGAACGGTCACGTGAAGTATCACGACCGCGGCGGGCATTTGCAGGAAGTCGCGGTCGGCTGGTGAAGGGCTTGCGGCTAGATGCCGCAGCCATTTTCAGCCGAGCACGCCGATCATCCCGAGCACGCCCAGGACTGCCGTGATGAAGAATCCGATCAGCAGGACGATGAAGATATAGACGCTGATGGAGACGTGGCTGCGCTTGGTCATGGCGGCGCGGTTGTAGGGGCGGGGCGGCGGGCTTGCCAAGGACAAAGGCGGCGGGGCCAGGGCGAACTCGTTTTGAAGTGGTTGACCGTGAACGAGGCCTTCCCAGCGGCAGGATCCAAAGCTGTACGTTGTCCCGGCTTGAGCCGGACGAAGCACGGGCGGTGTCGTCATCGAGATGAAGCGGACTTCAAGGGACCATTCGTCCGGCTGAAGCCGGGACTACCTACCACATGGTTCGGACTCGCTCGCGAAAACCGGGTCTCCCAACCCTTCATAACGAGGTAGCCCTGCCGCCGGGGCGGTCAGCGGGCGGCCTCGTCATGCCACTGCCAACCGGGATGGCGGACGTAGTAGAGCGCTTCCTTCACGTCGATCCCGCGCTTGGCATTCGCGACATGGGCGGCGCGGTGCGCTTCCCAGCGGGCCAGTTCCTGAGGCTCCGGGCGGTGCTTCTTGCGGTAGGGCACCCGATTGCCGACCAGCATGACGAAATAGCCTTCGATCCCGAAGTCGCTCTGGCTGCGGGGCATCCGGTAGCGGCAGAAGCCGGTGGGGCCGTTCTCCTCGTAGAAATCGAGCAGCGGCTGGATCGCGGTGAGATCCGTGTCGGCCCGGCAATGCTGCCAGAAAGGCGTGTCGAGGGCGGTGTTGACCTTGTAGTGGAGGCCGAGGAAATCGCGGATGTCGTGCCAGGTCGCCAGCGTCAGCTCGTTGTAGAGGGTGCGCATCGAAGGCGTCGGCTCCAGGGCGCAGTGGAGCAGGAAATCCACCATCGTCTGGCAGTGCGAGCAGACGATCATCAGGGCGGTGGCTTCCAGCGGCTCGACGAAGCCGCCGGCGTTGCCGATGGCGATCACGTTGTCGACCCACATCCGCTGGTAGCAGCCGCTGCGGAATTTCACCACGCGCGGCGAGTCCGGGGTCTTCGGGTTCTTGCGCTTGAACTCGGCGGCGGCGTCCTCGTCGGAGATGAACTGCGAGCTGTAAACGTAGCCGCGGTTGATGTGGTGCTCGTGCTCGATCCGCCAGCACCAGCCGGCGTCCATCTGCTCGGCGGTGGTGTAGGGCAGGATCGGCTCGTCGGTGCGCGCCCAGCCGCCGACCACCGCGCGGTCGCAGAACAGGGTGCTGCCGAAGCTTTCAAAGGGCTCCTCGAGCGCCTTTCCTAACAGCTCGCTGCGGAAGCCGCTGGCATCGACAAAGAAGTCCGCCTCCAGCCGCCGGCCGTCCTCCAGATGCACGGCGGCCACGCCCTGCGGACCGCGGTCGGAGCCGGTGACCTTGCCGTCGATGATTTCCACGCCGTACTCGCGGGCGATGGTTTCCAGCATGGCGACGAATTTCTCGTTCTCGATGTGGAAGGCGTGCCAGGGCTGGATGTCGGGCGCGCCGTTGGCCTGGCGGGGGAAGACCTTGCCCTCGCGCATCAGGGCGGCGGGGGCGTCGACGTTGGAGAAGTCGTCGTCGCAGTAGAAGCCGTTCGGCCGCGCGAGGTCGGTCCAGTGGCTGTCGAGCTGCTGGCCGAAGGTGTAGTCGAAGCGGCCGCGCTCCCCCCACAGGAAGCGGATGCCAAGCTTCCAGGTCGGCTCGGCGAGTTCGTAGAAGCGGCGGCGCGGGATGCCGAGGTAGTCGAAGAGGTGGCGCGGGAAATTCGGCGTGGTCCCTTCGCCGACGCCGATCACGCCGATGTCCGGGCTGCGGACGATGGTGACGCGGAGCTGCGGGATCTTTTTCTTGAGCGAGAGCGCGGCGATGAGCCCGGCGCTGCCGGAGCCGAGGACGAGGATGGACTGGATCATGGTTGGGTTTTTGGAAAAGGAGACGGGACGGTTTGGGTTTCAGCCGCGGAGGCTATTCACGAATTCGCGCAGTTCCAGATCGAGGGCCGACATTCCGCGGGAAAAATGAGTCCGCGGTCGGGAACGGAGAACCCCGGCCGCGGAAAGCAGCCGGGGTGGGGAGTCTTCGGGCCGGACGCGGGTCAGGGCGTGATGTTGACGCGGAGGAAGCCCTTGGAGGGCGTGCCGTCGGAGCCGGTGAGGCTGAAGGTCCGGTATTCGTAGCCCGACGGTGCCGCGGGCAGTCCGGCGGTGACCGGATTGACCACGGTGGAGGCCGCGTTGAAGGTGCCGAGCGTGGTGCTGCCCTGGATGGTGTAGGTGTATCCTTGATGGGTCGCGGCGGGCGACGGGCTGCCGGTGAAGGCGGGGGTGCCGGTGCGGACCGCGATGGTCAGCAGCATTTCCTTTTCCGTGCCACCATCGCTGCTGTCGGCGAGGATCGGGTGGATGCTCACGCGGCTGCCGCCGTTGTTCGGAGTGCCGCCGAGGGCGAACTCCATCGCATTGGTATCGCCGTCTTTGTCGGGATCGTCGCCCGGGTCGCGGTCGGCCAGGGGGATCGACGGGAAGCCGGCCATCCAGGTGTCGTAGGGCGATGCCACTCCGCCGGCGACCTGGATTTTACCGCTGCCGGTGATGATGCCGGGATGGGTTGCCGAGTCGTAGGTGCCGGTGGCCAGCGGGGTGCCCCCGATGGTCAGGCCGCCGACGACGTCGGTGGCGCCGTGAGGCAGGTTGAGGATGGCACCGGGGGCGACGGAGACGATGGAGCCGTTGGCGAAGAAGGCGCTGGTGACGGACAGGGTGCCGGCGCTGACGGTGGTGTTGCCGGCGTAGGAATTGACGCCGGAGAGGGTCAGGGTGCCGGTGCCTTGCTTGGTCAGCCCGCCGCTGCCGGAAAGGCCGGCGGTGACCGAGAGCGACTGGCCGCTGGTGTCGATGAAGGCTCCGCCGGAGAGAATGTTGGCGAAGTCGATCGGCCCGACGAAGCTGGCATTCGCGCCGGCGGCGGCCTTGAGCAGGCCACCGTTGAAGTTGACGGTGCTGAAGCCGCCCGTGTTCTCGGCGACCCGCTTGGTGGTGACCGTGCCGCCGTCGAGGTTGAGGGTGCCGTTTCCCCCTGCCGCGCTGCCGACGAAGACTCCGTCGCCGTTGGCCGTCACCGCGGCGGTGCCGGACACGTTGAGGGTGCCGTTGCCGGACTGGGCGACATTGAGCACGGTCCCGGCGATCAGCGATCCGGCGGAGATGTTCACCGTCCCGGTGCCGCCGTTGAAGGCACCAATGATGATGAAGTTTCCGCTTTGGAAAGTGCCGCCGGTCTGGTTCAGCGTGCCGGTGGTGGTGGTGTTCTTGCCGATGTAGACGTTGACCACGTTCACGCTGCCGAGGCCGCTGAGGTTGAGCGTGCCGTTCGAGGAGCCGACGTCGCCGATGTTGAAGTCGCCGTTGTTGGCGTTGAAGCTGGCGCTGTCCCCGACGTTCATGATCCCGACCCCTTCGTTGCCGATCGCGACGTAGCCGCCGGTCTTGTTCACGCTGCTGGTGTCGGAAAGTGTGAAGGTGGCGGTGGCGGTGCCGAAACGGGCGACAAGGAAGTTGCTGGTAATGTTGTACTGCGAGTTGCCGTTCAACGTCATCGTAGCGGCGGACCCGGTGCTTTCCGCGAGGTAGGTCAGGCCGTTGTTGTTCCAGACCGTGTCGGTGAGCGTCACGAAGGCCTCGCTGGCGTTGTTGGCGAGGCCATTGTTGAAGCCGGTGCTGTAGTTGACGGTGTTGATCGTCGAATTGGTGGCGGTCAGGTTGACGACGCCGTCATTGCCGTTGCCGCGGCCGATGGCGAGCCAGCTTCCGATGGTGAGCGTGGTGTTGTTCAGGATCAGGCTGGCGGGCGAGTCGGGCAGGTCGGCGACCCACATTTCTCCCGATACTACATTGGTCTGACCCGGAACGGCACCGCCGAGGGTGAGGGTGCCGGCATGGACCAGCACGCCGTTGCCGACCGTGCCGAGGACGTTGGCCCCGGGGTGCGAGAAGATCAGGTTGCCGGTACCTTGCTTGACCAGGCTACCCGCGGTGGTGGTGACCGGGCCGCCGAACCCGAGGTCGGTGGCGGTGGTGACCACGGTGGCGGCGCCGTTGATTGAAAGGCCGCGATTGGTGCTGCCGTTGGGCCCCGTGTAGTTGAGCAATCCTCCGCCAAGGCCCAGCGGCGAGGCGGCCGCGCCGATCGAGCTCGGGCTGCCGGCGTCGGCCACGCTGTTGATGGAGGTGGTGCCGCCGGAAAGGACGGTCGGGCCGGTGTAGTCGTTCGCGGTGCCGAGCGTCAGATCGCCGCCGCCGGTCTTGGTCAGGCCGGTGTCGCCGGTGATCTTGCCGGTGCCGGTGAGGCTATAGGGGAGTGACGCTTGGTTGAACGCGACGGCGGCAGGGGCGACCGGCCCGTCCAGGGTGATGGTGGTGGTGCCGGTGGCGCCGTCATCGAAAACGACCGGGGCCGGGTCGGCGTAGAGGGTCGGCAGGGAAGTCAGGAGGTCCGTCCAGTTTTGCGTGACGGTATCCCAGACGCCGCTTTGGTCACCGCTCCAGCGGGGGAACGAGATGGAGGTGACGTTGAGGGTGACCGTTCCGGTCCCGTTGTCGTTCAAGGTGGCGTTGACGCCGTCTGGCAGGCTGCCGAGGACGAAGCTGCCGGAGCCGGCCTTGGTGCCGGCGTAAGTCACCACCGGGAAGCTACCGGTCTCGATCTGGGCATCGGTGATGTTGACGGCGACCGTGCCGTTGAGCGTGAGGGTGCCGGTGACGTTGAGGGCGGGAGCGGACGGATTGCCCGGGCTGTTCCCGAGGCTGATGTCCAGACTGGTGTCCGCCGAGGTGCCTAGGGTCAGGTTGGGCAGGTTCAACGAGGCGGAATCCAGAACCTGAATCACGCCGAGTGCCGCCCCGTCGGCGACGGTGACATTGCCGGTTCCGACGTGGTCGGAGGAAAAGGCCAGCTTGCCGGCGGCGACCATGGTGGAGCCGGCGTAAGTGTTGCCACCGGTGAGGGTGAAGGTTCCGGTTCCGGTCTTGACGACGCCACCGGTGCCGTCGAGCACCTGCGGGGCGGTCAAGGTGAAGCCGCCGCTGTCCACCAGCAGTCCGCCGGCGCCGATGTCAGCGGTGTCGAGGTTGGCGATGAAGGTAGCGCTGTCCGCGGTGCCGACAAGCTGGGTCCCGTTGAAGGTCGCCGAGTCGGTGCCGGTGCCGCCGGTGATGCGCGAGGTCTTCACCGTGCCGCCATTCAGGTTGAGGGTGCCGTTGGTTCCCGCCTGCAAGGCCAGCGCGAAGGCGGTGCTGCGGAACTCTGCGGTTCCGGAGATGGTCAGGGTGCCGGTCGCGTTGTTGCGGTTGCCGATCCAGGTGACGCCGCGGTCTGCGGCGGCGTGAGGAGTGACGATGACCAGGCCGCCGCTCATGTTCATGGTGCCGGTGCCAGTGTCGCCGACGACAAAGTTGCTTTCGCCGGTCTTGGTCCAGGTGCCGCCGGTCATGGTGACGGATCCGGTCGCGCCGGCCCCGGTATTGGCGTCGTCCTTGCGGCCGATCAAGGCCCAGTTGTTGGTGGTGAGGGAGCCGGCGGACATCGTCATGGTGCCGCTGGCTCCGGTGTTGTTGCCGATCCAGAACTCGCCGTTCACGGTGAGCTGGGTGCCGCCGAGATTCAGCGTGCCGGTGGAGTTGGCGACGCTGGTGGCGATGGTGTCCTGGCCGACGCGGAAAACGCCGGCGCAGGTGAAAGTACCTCCGTTCAGGGTGGCCGTGCCGGTGCCGCCGTCGGCGGTCAAGCCGCCGCCGATGGTCACCGCGATGCCGCCGGCTTTGGTCACGGTGCCGCCGGACATGCTGAAGAAGCCGGTGGTGCCGGGACCGTTGCCAACTTCGAAGGCATCTCCCACGGTCAGCGTGCCGGAATCCATTCTCACGGTTCCGGTGCTGAGGGTGTTGCCAATCAGAAGCTGGTTGGAAATGGCCAGGGTGCCGCTGGTGTGGAGATTCAGCGTCCCGTTGGAGGTCGCGCCGGTGGTGAACCCGCCGACGTAGACATGGCGCAGGACGTTCATGCTACCGCTGCCCTGGGCGAAACCGGTCAGGGTGCCGCCGCTGCCCGCGGTGTTCGCGAGGTTGTAGGTCCCGGTGCCGCCGCCGCGGCCGATCTGGATGTCCTGGCTGGCCGCGGTGGAAGCGGTGCCGGCGACGTGGTCGAGCCGCCCGGTGACGGCACCATTGGCGATCACGATGAAGCTGGGGTTTACGACCAGGTTCGACGAGATGGTGCAGATTGGGCTCACCTTGTCGATGCGGGCGAAGGAATTGTTCGGCACGGTGTTGTCGTTCCAATTGGCGCCGACATTCCAATCGGTGCCGCCGGCGGTGCCGACCCAGGTGCCGGCGAGGGCGGAACTAGCGCCGAGCACAGCACTGCCGGCGAGAAGACTGGCGAAGGAGCGAAAGGGCGTTGTGGCCGTCGCCGCAAGGGACGCGCGGGTGGTGAAAATTCGGGTTTTCATGGGTTTGTCTGGAAATAGGCGGGCCACGTCCGGAGTGACGATTGCCTGATCGAAATGAAGCGATGGACCTGACCGGCCATCGGAGCGGTTTTCTTCGCGGGAATGACCTCCCGCCGGACTTGGGATTCCGCGGGAGGCTTCACAAAAAACCCCGGCCGCGCGTGGCACGACCGGGGTAGGAGTTTCAGGAACCTCAGGGGGTCACGTCGACCCGGAGGAAGCCCTTCGAGGGCAGGCCGTCCGAGCCGTCGAGGCTGAAGGTGCGGTATTCGTAGCCGGCCGGGGCGGCGGGCAGGCCGGTGGTCACCGGAGCCACCACCGAGACGGCGCTGGCGAAGGTGGCGAGGTCGGTACTGCCCTGGACGGTGTAAGTCGCACCGTCGTGGGTCGTGGTCGGCGAAGGAGAACCGGCGAAGGCCGGCGCCCCGCTGCGGACCGCGATGGTCAGCAGCAGCTCCTTGGCAGCACCCGCGTCGGCGGAGTCTTCCTGGAGGTGGTAAACCTTGGCGTTGTCACTGCCGCTGACAGGCGAACCCCCGAGAGCGAACTCAAGGCCGTTGGACTGGCCGTCATCATCCGCGTCCGCTCCGGCAGCGCCGTCGGTGAGTGGATCGAGACCGAAGCTGGTCGCCCAAGTCTGATAGGCGTTCAGCGGCTTGACCAGGGCGATCTGGTTGCCACCGAGGTAGTTGTAATCGAGCGTGTAGCCGGCTGGCAGGTCGTTCACGGTGGTGAAGGTCCCGGTGAGCGAGCTGTAGCTGGCGATCACGTAAACAAAGGCGGTTGCGGCCGTCAGTTCGTTGATGTCGAGCACGGAGCCGGCGGAGAGGGTGAGCCCTCCCGAAACCGCAAGGCTGTCCCCGTTCGCACCGTCGAGTTCGCAGACGTAGGTGCCGGCGATGCTCGCGCTGTCTCCCGCGGTGAAGGTGCCCGCCGTGATGCCCGGGTTGACCGAGCCCGTCGCGGAAACGATCAGCGGTCCGGTCAGCGAGCCGGTGCCTGCCAGCGTGCCGGCGGCCACCGTGGTGGAGCCGAAGTAGCTGTTCGCACCGTTCAACTGGAGGGTGCCCGCCCCTTGCTTGGTGAGGTCGCCACCGCCGTCGTCGAGCGCCTGGCCGATCGCCACGGTCTGGCCGTTGGTATCAATGAAGGCACCGCCGGGATCGACCACGGCGGAGTTCAGCCCGCTGAGGAAGTTGAGGTTCGCGCCCACTGCGGCCTTCAGCACGCCGCCGTTGAAGCGGAAGGTGCTCAAGCCGCCGTTGCCACCGTTGCCGTCGTTGCCTTCGCGAACCCGCTTCACCGTCAAGGTGCCGCCATTGAGGTTCACCAAACCGGTGCCGGAGGGCTCGTTGGCGAGGATCAGACCGTTGTTGCCGTTGGAATTGACTTCACCGGTTCCGGACACGGTGAGCGTGCCGACACCGAATTCGCCGACCATCAGCGGGCGGTCGACGGCGGTCTGGCTGAAGACCCCACCGGAGATGTTCAGCGTGCCGCTGCCGGTGCCGTCGCGACCGAGGATGGTCCAGCCGTTGGCGTTCACCGTGCCAGCGCTCTGGTTCCAAACCGCGGTGCCGTTCTGACCGATCGGGTTGTAGCCACCGTTCATATTCACCGTGCCGCCAGTCTGGGTGACCGTGGCGGACGAGGTGCCGGCGCTGGCGACGTAGTGGTCGTTGGCGGTGTTGAAGGTGCCGCCCGCGATGTTGATGGTGCCGACGGTGCCGGCATTCTTGCCCCAGTAGGTGGTGGGCGCGTTGATCGTGCCGCTGTCCTGCAGGTTCAGGGTGGCGGTGCTGTTGTTCAGGTCCGTGATGTTGAAGTCCCCGCCCGTCATCGAGAACGTGCCGCCGTCCTTCACCGTCAGGCTGCCGTTGCCGGTCTCGCCCACCGAGAGCCAGCCGCCGGTCATGTTGAACTGGCTGGAGCCGGAAACCATGATGGCACCGTCGGCACCCGCGCCGTTCATGCCGGTCATCACGCGGTTGGTCGTGGTGAAGACGGCGTTGCCGCTGAGGGTGAGCGTGGAGACGATTCCGACCGCGTCGCCGACGTTGACGTCGCCGCCGGCGTTCAGCGAGGTGTTGTTCGGGAGGGTCACGCTCACGCCGGCACCCATGAAGAAGCCGTTCGCGTTGTTCACCTGCGGACCGCCGCTGCCGTCGAAGGCAAGGCTGCCTTCGTTGATGCGGAACGCGCCGATGGCGTTGGAGGCGTTGCCAAGTGTCAGCAGGCCCGCACCGGTCTTGGTGATGCCGCCCGCCGTGCGGACGAGCGCACCGGTGATGGTCAGGTCACTGGAGTGGACCAGTCCGCTGGCACCCTGGATGCTGAGGCCGCGGTCGATGCTGACGGCACCGCCGGTGTATTCGAGCGTGCCGCCGGCGAGCACCAGATTGGCCGGATCGCTGGTGGCCGCGCCAAGCGGGCTGGCGACTCCGCCATTGGTCAGCGTGGCCACCGAGGTGACGCCGCCTTCAAGGCGGGTGACACCGGTGTAGGCGTTGGTATTGTTCACGGTCAAGCCGGCCGTGCCCTGCTTGAGCAGGCCGGTGCTGCCGGAGATCGAGCCGGTTCCCGAGAGGCTGTAAACCCGCGTGCTGTTGTTGAAGGTCACCTCGCTGGGGTTGACGGCGACATTGAGCACGACTGCGGTCGGTCCGGTGGCGAGGTCGCTGAACAGGGCCGGATTCGGGTCGGCGTAGAGCGAGCTGAGCGTTGTGACCTGGTCGACCCAGTTCTGGGTGGTGGTGTCCCACAGCCCTTCGTTGGTGCCGGCGGTGACCACGAAGTCGAGGCCCACGAAGGTTCCGGTGGCGGTGGCCACCTGATCGAGGGTGATGGTCAGGCCGCTGATCGCCGTGACCGTGGCTCCGGTCGGGATGCCGGCACCGCGCACGACCTGGCCGACCACGATGCCGGTGGCATTGAGGACGGTGATGTCGGCGGAGGCCGCGACGGTGTCGCCGGTCAACTTCAGCACCACTTCGTTGGTGCCGTCCCACTCGGGAAGCGCCACGCTGGTGATGTCGAGGTAGACCGCGCCAAGCCCGGCACCGAAGTAGTTCGGGTCGCTGGCCAGGGTCGCGACGACGCCGGACGGCAGGGTGCCGAGGACGAAGGATCCGGCTCCGGTCAAGCTGGCGGCGTTGTAGGACACCAGCGGGATGTCACCCACGGCGAACTTCGCCCCGGCGACATTGACAGTGACCGGGCCGTTGACGGTCAGGGCACCGGTGACGTCGAGGATCGAGTTGGTCGGATTGAAACCGGCCACGTCGCCGAGGTTCAGATTCAGCGTGGTGGCGGCCGAAGTTCCCAAGCTGACGGCGCTCGCGGTGAGCTGCTCACCGGCGAAGGGTGCCGTGATGCCGAGGGTGGTGCCGTCGGCGGTGGAAACCGATCCACTGCCGCTGCTTGCGGCGTTCAGGACGAGGGTTCCGGCGTTGAGCACATTGTTGCCGGCATACGAGCTGATGCCCGAGAGGACCAGCGTGCCCGCGCCCGACTTCACCACGCCGCCGCTGCCGTCGAAGATCTGCGGGGCGGTCAACGAGTAGCCGTTGCTGTCCACCAGCAGGCCGCCGGCATCGATGGTCGCGCCGCCGAAGTCCATGCCGCCGATGAAGTTGGGCTGGTCGACGCGGGCGATGATCTGGGTGCCGTTGAAGGACACGTTTTCGGTCCCGCCGCCTCCGACGATCTGGTTGGCCCGCAGGGTGCCGCCGTTCAGGTTCACGTTCCCGGTTGCCGAGCCGTTGCGGGCGACCTGGAAGTAGTTGGCGATGTATTCACCGGTGCCGCTGAGGGTGTAGGTGGCGGTGTTGTTCTCACCCATCCAGGTGTCGCCTGCCTGCACGTTCACGGTGCCGCCCGTCTGGACGAAAGTTCCCGGGCCGCTCGCGCCGATGATCAAGGCGCCGTTGACGGCCTTGGTCCAGGTGCCGCCGCTCATGTTGACGACGCCGGTGCCGCCTTCGCGGCCGACCGCGACCCAGCTGTTGGTGGCAAGGGTGCCGCCGCTCAGATTGTAGGTACCCGAGGCTCCGCCGGCCTGGCCGACCCAGAACTCGCCGCCGCCGGCGGAGATATCGCCGGCAGACTGGGTGAGAACGCCAACCGAGCCATTGCCCTCCGCAACCACGAACGGGCCGCCGCCATTCTTGGTCCACGAGCCGCCGGTCATGTTGACCGTGCCGTTGCCGCTACTGCGGCCGATGATCGTCCAGCCGCCGTTGGTAATGCTGCCGGCCGAAATGTTGACGGTTCCAACGGAGCCGCCGTTGTTGGCGATCCAGATGTCGTTGTTGACGTTCACGCTGCCGCCGGTCTGGGTCATCAGGCCGGTCGCGCCGTTGGCACCGACGATCATCTGCCCGCCACCGTTCTTGGTGAGCGATCCCCCCGAGATTCGAAGGGTGCCGCTGGAGCCCGCTCCGTTGCCGACTTCCGTCCAGTCACCGGTCGTCACCGAGCCCGCGTCGAGATTCAGAACACCCACGCTTTGGTTGGTTCCGAGCTGGAGCTCTCCCGGGATGGCGAGGGTTCCGGTCGTGTTGACGTTGACCGTCCCGTTGCTGCCCGTTCCTTGGAATCCGCCGATGTAAAGGCGGCCGCCGACGTTGAGGTTGCCGGTGCCTTGGCCGAAGCCGGTGAAGCTACCGCCGGTGCCCGCGGTGTCGGCCAGGTTGTAGGTCCCGGTGCCGCCGTTGTGGCCGACGAACATCCAGTTGCCGCCGCCGGTCGCCGCGTTGCCCGCCGTGTGATCCAGGCGGGCGTTGGTGCCCCCGCCGGTGCCGACGAAGATGTCGACCGGATTGCCGGGGATGTTGGCACTGATGGTCGCGATGTTCGGGGTGTTGGTGTTGACGACCGCGTTGGAACCGACGGTGCCGGCATCGCCGGTCCAGTTGAGAGGGTCATTCCAATCGGTGCTGGTGTCGCCGGTCCAGTCGGTGGCGAAGGCGGAGGAACCGAGCACCGCGGTGCTGGCGAGGAGGCTGGCGAACCAGCGGTTGTTGCTGGATGCCGTGGTCAGGAGGGACGCACGGGTGGTCGGGGTCGTATTCGGGGTTTTCATGATCTTGGGTCGGTAAATGGGGACGAGGCTTCCGAAGACGACAAAAGGGTCGCCACGACGAAGGGCCTGCCGCTTGGATCGGCAGGCCGCGCGCTCGGTGGAGCTTCAGCTTGGGTTCAGGATGGGTTTCTCAGGCAGGCGGGGCTGCACCTGCTTTCACTAATGTTTGAAATCGCAACCGGGTTTATCAAAAGGTCGACTTTTCAGGAATTGGTTGCCGGCCGCAGGGATGGATTTCGTATTGCGCAGGGCCTTGGATCAGGTGGACGATCTGCCTGACGACGACTGTTCCGGTGATCCGAATTGGGTTTCGAAACAACCGGGCATCCGCCGCCTTCGTTTTGCCTGTGCCGAACTGCTAATCCTCAAACCGGTTTCGGTCTTGTATGAAGGCGCTCCAGTTGTGCATGATTCCGACATCAACCGAAAAAATTCGGGTCGCGGCCGACCGTCGAGATGTCATACAGAAATGCTGGAACTCCCCGTTATCAAAGGCGGAAGACTCCCCTGCTGATGATCCGGGACCCTCCCTGAAGACCGGGCACTTTTCTGCAGTGGCTGGCTCCCGGCATCGGGAATCGCCTTCGGCTGGACAGCACTCCAAGCGACCGGCCCCGGTGCCTGCTGGCCGGGAAATCAAACGGCAACCGCCGCCAGGATGTCTTCGACCGGTGCCATCCGGCCGACGCCTTGGTAGCCGCAGGCCAGATCCCCTTCGGCCGGGCCGATGAAGCGGCAGCCGTCCTCGGTGAGCCGAGCGACGTTCCGCCGGACCGCGGGGTGCTGCCACATTTTCCCGTTCATCGCCGGGGCGATGAGGACCGGCGTGGTGCGGGGCAGGGCGAGGTAGATCGAGGACAAGGGGTCGGGAGCGAGACCGTTCGCGAAGTTCCCGATGACATCAGCGCTGGCGGGTGCCACCAGGAAGAGGTCGGCCCGGTCGGCGAGCTCGATGTGGCCGGGTTTCCAGCTCTGCTTCTCGTCCTCAAGGGTCACCAGCACCGGATTCCGGGTGAGCACCTGGAGCGTCAGCGGCGTGATGAACTCGGTGGCGGCACGGGTCATCACCGCGTGGACCTCGTGGCCTGCCTTGACGAGCTGCGACGCGAGGTCGGCAGCCTTGTAGGCGGCGATGGAGCCGGTGATGCCGAGGACGATGGTCATGGCGGAGGATGAAGTGCCAAGGGGGGAAGTGCCAAGTGAGGAAGTTCCAAGTGGCAATCGGAGGTGCGGTTCTCTCGGCGTGGGAGCGCTGGCTTCAGCCGGCGAGGGTTTCCAGGGGGAAAGACACGCCGGCTGAAGACGGCGCTCCGCCGGAAAGCCGGGAAACGCGCAGACGCTCGCCGACGAGGAGCGACTTGAAACGCTCGAAGTCCTCCTCGGGCGTGGCGGACAGCAGGCGGTAGCGGTATTCCGGCCAGTGGCTCATTTCGCCGATGGCGTTGCGCAGGCGGAGCTCGATCACCTCTTCGCTGTCGGTGCCGCGGCCGCGCAGGCGGCGGGCGAGCTCGGCTTCGTCGGGCGGCATCACGAAGAGATCGACCAGCGCGAGCCGGATCGCCGGATCCTGGCAGGCGCGGACCTGGGCGGCACCCTGGACATCGATGTCCATCACGACGTCGACCCCCGCGGCGAGCCGGCCGAGCACCTCGCTACGCAGGGTGCCGTAGTGGTTGCCGTGGACCAGCGCGTGCTCGAGGAAATCCCCTTCCGCAACCTTGGCGGTGAACTCTTCCACACTGAGGAAAAAGTATTCCTTCCCGTGGGTCTCCCCGAAGCGCGGTTGGCGGGTGGTGCAGGACACGGAAAACTCCGCCTCCCCCTCCGCCGCGAGCCGGCGGCAGAGCGTGGATTTCCCGGAGCCCGAGGGGCCGGAGACGAGGTAGAGGATGCCGGAACGACCCATGAAGATGGTAGATGGTAGATGGTGGATGGTAGATGGCCTGCGGTCTGTTCAGACGCCGGCCTTTTGCTTTTCATCTGCCATCTCCCATCTGCCATCCGCCATCTGGGGCTCGGAGAGTCCCGAGCGGACCAGCAGCGGTTCGAGCGCGGCGTCGCGGCCCATGAAGCGGCGATAGAGCTCGTCGACCGGCGCGGAGTTGCCTTTCGAAAGGATGTGCTCGCGGAAGGCGGCACCGGTTTCGGGGTCGATCACGCCGTTTTTCTGGAAGCGGGTGAAGGCGTCGGCATCGAGCACCTCGGCCCACTTGTAGGAGTAGTAGCCGGCGGCGTAGCCGGTGGGCGAGCTGAAGAGGTGGTTGAAGCGGCGCGCCATGCTCGGCGAGTCGGTCTTCATCGGCACGCGGTAGCTGCCCAGGATCTCGCGGTCGACCTCGTCGAGGTCGCGCCCGGCGTAGCGGTCGAGGTGGATGTGCATCTCCAGGTCGAGTTTCCCGAAGGCGAGCTGGCGCATGAAGGTGGTGGCACCGAGGTAGTTTCTCGCCGCGATCATCCGGTCGAACAGCGCGTCGGGGATCGGCTCGCCGGTCTGGTGGTGGCGGGCGAACAGGTCGAGCGACTGGCGGTCCCAGCAGAAGTTTTCCATGATCTGCGAAGGCAGCTCGACGAAGTCCCAGGGGACGTTGGTGCCGGCCAGCGAACGCACGCTGACCTCGCTGAGCAGGCCGTGCAGCAGGTGGCCGAACTCGTGGAAAATCGTCTCCACCTCGCTGTGGGTCAGCAGCGCCGGCTGGTCGCCGACCGGCGGGGTCATGTTGCCGATGATCAGCCCGAGGTGCGGCTCGCGGGCCGCGCCGTTGCCGCCGGGGTGGCCGGTGAAGAGGCAGTTCATCCAGGCACCGCCGCGCTTCGATTCGCGCGGATGCCAGTCGGCGTAGAAGGAACCGAGGTGCTCGCCGGTCTTTCCGTCGAGCAGGTCGTAGAATTTCACCTCGGGATGCCAGGTTTCGATCGCGTCCGCCGGGGCGTCGGCGGGCCGGCTACCACGATCGTAGTAGGTCGCGGCACGCTCGTTGATGGTGATGTCGAAGAGCTTGGTGCAGAGGTCGAACATCCCGCCCATCACGCGGTCGACCGGGAAGTACGGGCGCAGCGCCTCGTCATCGAGGTCGTATTCCTCCTGCCGGCGTTTCTCCGACCAGTAGGCGAATTCCCAGGGCTGGAGGCCGTCGACGGCGGTCGCGGTCTTGCGCGACTTGTAGTCGCAGAGCGCCTGGTATTCGGCGTGGAAGGCGGGCTGGATGCGGTCGTGCAGGTCTTCGGTGAATTTCAGCGCGGTCTCGCCGTTGCGGGCCATCCGGCGCTGCAGCGTGAGGTCGGCGAAGTGGTCGTGGCCCAGCAGCGCGGCCTTTTCGCGGCGCAGCTCGAGGATCTGCCAGACCAGCGACGTGTTGTCGTGATCGCCTTCGGACGCGACTTTGACCGATGCCTCCCAGACCTGGCGGCGGATGCCGTCGTCGTCGAGGTGCTGCATCAGCGGGAACATCGAGGGCATCTGCAGCGTGAAGCGCCAGGCCGGGGCTTCTTCGGTGGCCAGGCCCTTGGCGGTGGCGTTCGCCAGCGCGGCGGCCTTGGCCGAGGCGGGCAGGCCGGCGAGTTTCGACTCGTCGGTGATGACGAGGTCCCACGCGTTGGTCGCGTCGAGGACGTGCTCGGAATACTGCTTGGTCAGCTTCGAAAGCTCGGCCTCCACGGCAGCGACGCGGTCTTTTTTCTCCGGCGGCAGGTCGGCGCCGGACTGGGCGAAGTCGAGCATCGTCTCCTCGACGAAGCGCTTCTCGACCGGCGGCAGCGCGGCGGCGGCGGCGGGCGATTCGCCGAAGGCCTTGAGCACGGCCCACAGGCGGGGGTTCAGCGGGATCGCGGCGTAGTGCTCGGAGACTTCCGGCAGCATCGCATTGAGCGCGGCGCGCTGGGCGGGCTCGTCGCAAACCGAATCCAGGTGCTGGAGCCGGCCCCAGCCGAGGTTGAGCGAGTCGTTGGCCTTCTCGAAGGCACCGAAGGTGTTCTCGTAGGTGGCCTGGTCTGGCGTTACCTCGCAGACGGCCTCCAGATTCGCCTTGGCGATTTCCAGCGCGTGGCGGATGTCCGGCTCCACCGCCTCCGGCACGAGCGTGGACCAGCGGACGTGAAAGCCTTCATCGAGAAACGGATGCATGGGCCGTTTCCTAAGCCACGGCGGGGCGGGTGGGAATGTCGAATTTTTGCGCGGGTTTCGTGAGGGCCGTGACCGCAAGCGGGCCGGGGATTTCAAAGGCGGGAGGGAACAACGAAATGAACGAAAAGGGCGAAATTTGATGAGGCAGGATCAACCGCTCAGGGCTCATCCGCTTCGTTCAGCAGGGAAATTTCCTGTCCTGAGCGGTCGGGAATCCCTATTCACCGGCCATCATCCACCGATGCCATGATCCGCCGACTCACCTCCGCCTTTTTCCTGATCTGGGCCCTGCTGACCACCGGGAGCGCCGCGGGTTTCGACGTGCCGGACTGGGTCTTCAAAAGCGATCGCTTCGACGAGGCGCGGAAGCTGGCGGAGAAGGACAAGAAGTGCCTGATCCTGGTGTTTTCCAACACGACGCTCAGCGATGCGGAAGACCTGACCAAGAAGTGCCTGACTCGCTTCAAATCGCTGGGAGTGGTCGTGTTCATCGACGGGCCCGAGGATCCGGTTTCCCACAGGATCTACCCCTATGCCTCGAACGCGCTTCACTCGGCGGAAATGACCGCCTGGGTTCCGCGGGTGCTGGCTGCCACGGCGGACACCGGAGGCGTGGTGGCCACGCTGAGCAAGATGCAGATGGAGGAGCCCGGCGGATCGGCCGCGTTCACGAAGCAGGTCGAAGAGTTCCTTGCGGGAAAACGGAACGCGGACTACGGCGACGGGGTCGAGCTGAGCTGGAAGAAGCCCGACTTCAGC
Organism: Haloferula sp.; assembly: GCA_044372775.1. Taxonomy (GTDB): domain Bacteria; phylum Verrucomicrobiota; class Verrucomicrobiia; order Verrucomicrobiales; family Akkermansiaceae; genus Haloferula. The sequence continues at coordinate 65,918 of JBIPNO010000019.1, read as the reverse complement.
TCCCTGCGGGGCTCCTTCGTCTCGGCGAAAAGGGGCGTGCTCACCCTGAGCTTCAAAGGGAAGGAGTATCAAACGCCGCTGGTGGAGTTCGAACCCCGCTACGCCGAATACGCGCGGTATCTGGAGATCCGAAACCGCAAGCCGGAGCCCTGGACCAGCCCGGAAGGGAAGAAGATCACCGGAGTCCTGCTCGCCCTGACGGAAAAGGAGGTCACGCTGCGCCTGGCCGACGGGAAAGTGCAGACCTTTTCCGTGACCCGCCTATCCCCGGAAAGCCTCAAGCGGGCGAAGGAGATCGAGGGGATCGAGTGAGAATTTGAGGATCCGGGATGCAGACTCCGTCCCTTGGCTTTCCTCTTCCACTTTCGTCATTTTCGCTCTTTTCGTTGTTCCAAGGTCCACCGATTCAGGCACTGAATCGCTCCTTGCGCCCTCCTGTAAAATTAGACACTGTCTCACCATGAGCACGGGAACTACCGCGACCCTCAAAAAATGGGGCAACAGCATCGGCCTGGTCCTCCCGGCCGGGATCGCCAGGGCGACCCAACTGGCATCCGGCACCCGCGTGGAGATCGATGTCAGCGACGGCGCGCTGGTCATCCGCAAGGCACCGGGGCAGCCGCAGCTTGAAGACCTTTGCTCCGGCATCACGGCGGAGAACCTCCACTCCGAAGCGGATTGGGGCGGGCCACAGGGGAAGGAAGTCTGGTGAAAAAGGCCGCCTACATCCCGGAGCGCGGCGATGTCGTATGGACCGATTTCAACCCGCAAGCCGGCCGGGAACAGGCCGGCAAGCGGCCCGCCCTCGTCCTTTCTCCCAAGACCTACAACGCCAAAACCGGCCTCGCGGTGATGGTCCCGATCACCAGCCACGTGAAAGGCTACCCCTTCGAAGTCGCGATCCGGATCAAGTCGGTCAAGGGCGTCGCCCTCGCCGATCACCTCAAGAATCTCGACTGGCAGGTCCGCGGGGTGAAATACGTCGGCTCCGTGACTCCGGTGGTCCTCGCGGCGGTCACCACGAAAGTCTCGCTGCTGCTGAACCTCTGAATTTGCCGATGCTTCAAGACTTCCTTTTGGCTGTTCACTTCGATGTTCGATGTTGAGCGTTCGATGTTCTCCCTCTGAAGATGACCCCGCGCCCCATCTACCGTTGGAAATCCTTCTGGCTCGGCTTGCTCGTACTCGCTTTTTTAAGCTGGGCATGGGTGCGTTCCATGCATCGCGTCGACGACATTACCTACAAAACCTCGACCTCCTCGATAAGCTGGGGCGCTTGCACGGGATTTGGTACGGTGCTTCTGGGTTGGTTGCATGATCCGTTCGCGCCGGACGGTCTGAGATTCAGTTCCTCTCGGGTCAACGTGGAGCGGACAAGCACCTGGTTTCCGGAAGCCATCCTGCTCGAAGGGGGCGCAGGCGAAGGTTGGGAGAATTTCAGTATTGGTCACTGGTTCCTCATCCTTCTCTTCATCGTCCCTTGGACCTTTTTCCTCTTCTGGCGCATCCGGCGGATGAGACGCGCCGGGGAAATGTCACGCTCGGTGGAAAGCTCCTGACGGCGGGTTGAACGGACTTTGATCCCCGGAGGGGTACCAGCCGCTTTCGCCTCACCGCGGGGTGATGAGTGGCCCGGCTTGGATCCCTGCCGGGATCATGATGGCCGAGATACCAAAGCGCCGAAACAACTCTGCGTCCCAGCCATTGGCACTGGCTTTCGCGAAGCTTCCAATCAGTTGTTCGTTCCGCCCGCCTGCTCAAGATCCCGGCAGCTCCGCCGCAGCCCGCCGGCTGAGCCGGACTTTGCGGCGCTGCCAAAGCGCGAGGAGAGCCAACCAGCCCACACCATAAACCGCGCAAGGCAACCAAGCGCGCATGCTGACGTAGTCGATTTGGCTCCCTCCGGGCCATACTTGAAAGTCCCGCTTTAGCCAATGATCAGTTGTCTCCAGGCGGTCCATTTCCTCGTCGATTGGGATGATGTCGAAATCTCCACTCTTTGCATGAGGATACTCCGCCCACGTGAACTCAACCACGGATCGGAATGCCCGGACCTCGTAGGTCCGGCCTTTCATGTCCACCGAGAACACCTGGGGCGGAAACAACCACCACAGCCACAGCAGGAACACCAGCCCCGGAATACCGAGCCAGAACAGCCGGGAGCGGTACCACGGGCGAATCATCGAATCCCGACGACTACAGGGGCCGCGCCACCATCCGTCGAGCGGGTCTCCCCAAGGAGGATTCTTTGCACGGCCGACAAAACGTAAGGAGGCACGACACTTTTGTCGTGCTGGCGAATGAATCGTGAATGAAACAGCCGCTTGGCGACTTCCCCATTCGCACTTCATTCTCTCCCACCACAGGAGTGTGGTGGCTCCTTACGCTCTCGCAAACTCTCCCAAACTCCCGTGCAAAAATCCGGCATGGGGTTTTCGGGCTGACGGACATGCGGGCTTGAGTGGCACGTGGCACGCTCCTAGGCTGCGCAACCAAGATGCGAGCCCCACCTGCCGACTGGATCCTCCGCGGCGACCCTTTCCATTCCAATGAAAAGGGCCGGGGCCATCCCTTTCCTGCCATCCTCGAACACCTGATCCACCAGCGCGGGCTGCCGGTCGGGGAAAACCTGGAGTCCTTCCTGCGCCCGAAACTCCGCGACCTGGGCGACCCCTTCGAGATCGGCGAGATGCGGGAGGGCGTGGAGCGCATCCTCCAGGCGATCGACCGCGGCGAACACGTCTGCATTTACGGCGACTACGACGTCGATGGCGTGACCTCGATCGCCGTGATGCGGCGGGTCTTGCACGCCTACGGCATGGAGCCGCGGCACTTCATCCCGCTGCGCAGCAGCGAGGGCTACGGCCTGAGCAGGGCCGCGCTGGAACGCTGCATGCGGGAAGGCCCGAAGCCGGACCTCTTGATCGCGGTGGATTGCGGCACGGTGTCGATCGATGAAATCGCGGGGCTGCGGGCGGACGGGATCGATGTGATCGTGGTCGACCACCACGAGCCAAGCCAGCGCGGGCGGCCGGACGTGGTCGCGCTGGTGAATCCGAAGTGCGGCGGCGGCCCGGCCTACCTGTGCGCCGCCGGGGTCTGCTTCAAGCTGGCCCACGCGATGATCAAGACCCGCCCGGTGCCGAATTTCGATCTCAAGGAATTGCTCGACCTGGTGGCGGTGGCCACCATCGCGGACATCGTCCCGATGATCGGCGAGAACCGCCTGCTGGTCCGCCACGGCCTGAAGCGGCTGCCGCAGACGCTCAATCCCGGCCTCCAGGCGCTGCAGGAAGTCTCCGGGATGAACGGCAAGGCGACCTCGATGGACGTCGGCTTCCGCATCGGCCCGCGCTTGAACGCCGCCGGCCGGATGGACGTGCCGGAGGACGCGCTGGCGACCTTGCTGACCGATTGCAAACGGCTGGCCCGCAGCCTCGCGGAGAAGCTCGACGAGTACAACAAGCGTCGCCAGACCCACGAGAGCCAGATCCGCCGCGAGGCGATGGAAATGCTCACCGCGACCTTCGATCCGGCGCGCGACCCGGTGATCGTGCTCGGTTCGCGGAGCTGGCATCCGGGGGTGGTGGGAATCGTCGCGTCGCGGCTGATGCGGCAGTTCCACAAGCCGACGTTCATCATCGCGATCGATGCCGAAGGCGTCGGCAAGGGCAGCGGCCGCAGCATCGAGGGCGTCTCGCTGGTCCAGGCGATCAACTCCTGCCGCGGCCATCTGATCGCCGGCGGCGGCCACGACATGGCGGCCGGGCTTTCGATCGCGGAGGACAAGCTGGATGTCTTCCGCGCCGACTTCGCCGCCTACGTGCTGAACAACACCGTGGCCGAGCAGCGCCAGCCGAAGCTGAAGGTCGATGCCGAGATCACCTTCGACCAGCTTTCGCTGGAGTTCCTCACCGACTACGAACTGCTCCAGCCCTTCGGCAACGGCAACCCGCAGCCGATCTTCATGGCCCGCGGCGTCCACCTCAGCCGCCCGCCGGTGCACATGAAGAACCAGCATTTGCGGCTGAACCTGCGGCAAGGCTACGCGGAGCAGGATGCGGTCTTCTTCGGCGGCGGCGAGGTCGCCCTGCCGGATCCGCCGTGGGACATCGCGTTCACGATCGATCGCAACACCTTCCGCGGCCGGACGACCCTGCAGATCATCATCCAGGACGTGCGGGCGGCGAGGTAGTTTACCGGGACCGCGGATCTTTCCCGGCCTTCGCCGAGGAAGCCATCCAGCCGCAGCGTCAGCTCCGGCAGGCACGCCGGCACGATCGTCTCGTGCTCGCCCAAACGATAGATCCCCTCCGGCTGGCTCGGATCGTCTTGCAGCAGGTAACGCTCGATCAAATCGCTCTCCGGATCGATCAGCCAAAATTCCCGCACGCCGAACTTCGCGTAAAGCGTCCGCTTGGGGACGCGATCGGTGCGCGCGGTCGACTCGGAAAGCACCTCGACCACCCAGTCCGGCGCCCCTTCCGCGCCGCGGCGGGAGAGGAGTCTAAGGCGATCGTCGGAGAACCAGCAGAGGTCGGGCTGGAAGACGTTGTGCTTGTCGAGATGGACGTCGAAAGGGCCGATGTTCAGCTCGCCGCCCGGATGCTCATTGAGGTGAGTCATGATCCGGTGGCTCAGCCGGACGAGGATTTGCTGATGGTAGCGAAGCGGCGAAGGAGCCGTGACGAGATCTCCGTCGATCAACTGGTAGTATCGGCCGTCCTCCGGCAACGCGAGGTAATCGTCCACGGTCAGCTTGAGCGAACTGGTCGACGCCATGATGGGAAGCTTGCAGGAAGGGCGGGGCGAGACAAGACGCCAACTGGCGGCAACCCGCATTGGGTCCTTTCGGGACCACTCATCAAAGCCCGGCACTGCGTGCTGACCTTTATTACACCGGGGACGCAATTCTTGTCCCGAAGGGACTACGTCCCAAAGCCCGGGGTTGCGAAGCTACCCCGGGTGCCCGGCCCGGGTCGTCACCTACGCCAAAGGCGTTGCGTAGCAGGGTGCGACATCGACCGGGGCGCGCGCCCGATTCCACAACCTCTTCGAGGTAGGATCTTGGCGCGTGCCTACCCTGGGTAGCTCGTGCCTCGCAGCCCAGGGCTTTGGGACGTAGTCCCCTCGGGACAGGAGAAGCCCCAGCGGCTGGAGAAAAGATCTGTATGAAGATCGGCACTCCGTGCCGGGCTCTTATGAAGGGTCCCGTTGGGACGAGATCATTCACTCCTCCAGCAAGCCACATCTCACCCCTTCCGCTCCTCCAGATACCTCGCCACCCAGCCGATGTCGTAGGTGCCCGCCGCGAAGTCGGGGTGGGCGATGATTTCCTGCTGGAAGGGAATGGTCGTCTTGATCCCGCGGATCATGAACTCGCCGAGGGCGCGCTTCATGCGGGCGATGGCGATCTCGCGGTTGGCACCGGTGACGATCAGCTTGGCGATCATCGAGTCGTAGTGCGGCGGCACGGTGTAGCCGGAATAGACGTGGGTGTCGACGCGGACGCCCTTGCCGCCCGGCGCGTACCACATGTCGATCTTGCCGGGGCTGGGGCAGAAGTTGTTGAAGGGATCCTCGGCGTTGATCCGGCACTCGATCGAGTGGCCGCGCGGGGTCGCGTTAAGGACGTGGCCGGACAGCGGCTCGCCGGCGGCGATGCGGATCTGCTCCTTGATCAGCTCGCAGCCCATCACTTCCTCGGTCACGGGATGCTCCACCTGGATGCGGGTGTTCATCTCCATGAAGTAGAAGTCCTTCCCTTCGGCATCGACCAGATACTCGATGGTCCCGGCGTTCTCGTAGCCGATGTTCTTGATCAGGTTCACCGACGCCTCGGCCATCCGGGCGCGCAGCTCGGGGCCCAACAGCGGCGACGGGCATTCCTCGATCACCTTCTGGTTGCGGCGCTGCATCGAGCAATCGCGCTCGCCGAGCTGGATGAAATTCCCGTGGCGGTCGGCGATGACCTGGAACTCGATGTGGTGCGGGTTGAGCACCAGCTTTTCAAGGTAGCACTCGCCGTTGCCGAAGGCGGACAGCGCCTCGTTCGAAGCGGCCTGGAACTGCGCGAGGAAATCCTCCTCCTTGAAGCAGGGGCGCATGCCGCGGCCACCACCGCCGGCGGTCGCCTTGATCATGACCGGGAACCCGATGCGCTTGGCTTCCGACAGGCCTTCCTTGGCGTCGGCGAGGATCTCCGAGCCGGGGGTGATGGGCACGCCGTTGGCGATCGCGGTGGCGCGCGCCGTGGCCTTGTCGCCCATCATCGAGATCACCTTGGCGGAGGGCCCGATGAACTGGAGGTTGCAGCTTTCACAGATCTCGGCGAAGCGGGCGTTCTCCGAAAGGAAGCCGTAGCCGGGGTGGATCGCTTCCGCCTCGGTGATCTCCGCGGCGGCGATGATCCGGTCGGCCTTGAGGTAGCTTTCCTTGCTCGACGCGGGGCCGATGCAGACCGCCTCGTCGGCGAGGTGGACGTGCATGGAATCGACATCGGCCTCGGAGTAGACGGCGACGGATTCCACCCCGAGCTCGCGGCAGGCGCGGATGACGCGCAGGGCGATTTCACCGCGGTTGGCGACTAGGACGCGCTTGAACATGGGAAGAATAGATGGTGGATGGTAGATGGAGGATGGTGGATTTCAGAGAGCGGATGCCGGATCGCGGCGGAACGCCGGTTTCACATCTACCATCCACCATCTGCCATCTACCATCGCGAAGCCGTCACTTGATGCGGAAGAGGGCGTCGCCGAACTGGACGGGCGTGCCGTCGTCGACGAGGACGGCGGTGATGGTGCCGGACTTCTCCGCCTTGATCTCGTTCATCACCTTCATGGCTTCGATGATGCAGAGGGTCTGGCCTTCGCTGATCACGTCGCCGACGCTGGCGAAGGCTGGCGAATCCGGGCCGGGCTTGCGGTAGAAGGTGCCGACCATCGGTGAGGTGATCGCGCTGCCTTCTTCCTTCGGCGCGGCGGCCGGGGCGGGCGCGGCCCCTGCGGCGGGCGCGGCGGCCGGGGCCGGAGCATAGGCGGGCGCGGCCGGCATGCTGCCGAGGAGCCCGCGCAGGGCGTCGAGGTCCTGGCCCTTGCGGAGCTTGAGGTGGAAGCCTTCCTTCGACATGTCGAAGAGGGTCAGGCCGTGCTCGTTCATGAGCTCGACGATCTTGCGGATTTCCTTGAGGTCCACGATGGTATGAAGGGGTTCGTTTGCGAAAAGGAGGGCCGGCCCGGGTCCGGGTGCCACGATTGCGAAGGCTAGGGACCGGGTGGAAAGAGCGTCAAGTGGGTAAGTGGCACGGGAAGAAGTTCCGGAATCCAAGAAAGTCTTGTCAGGCGGCGTCCGGCAGGGCTGGAAAGCGCTTGCGATGGACACTCAGCGACCCGCCCGGATCCCGGAAGCCCACGAATTCACGCCGGACGACTATTTCCGGCGGCTGGAGAAATCCGAGCTGGTCCGCGACGGCCGGCCGCTGGAGATCGACCTCGGCTGCGGCGACGGGCGCTTCCTGTGGGAAATGACGGCGCACCATCCGGAGCGCGATTTCCTGGGCGTGGAGCGCCTGCTCGGCCGGGTCCGCAAGGTCTGCAAGAAGATCGGCAAGCTGGGCCTGACCAATGCCCGCGTGCTGCGTTTGGAGAGCCGCTACACCGTCGAGTGGCTGCTGCCGCGCGAGTCGGTCTCGCGGCTCCACCTGCTATGCCCGGACCCCTGGCCGAAGCTGAAGCACCATCGCCGGCGGCTGATCCAGGAGGAATTCCTTCAAGCCGTCTGGGACCTGCTGGAGCCCGGCGGCGAGTTCCTCTTCAAGACCGACCACCCGGAGTATTTCAAGTGGGCGGAGGGGAAAGTGGAGGCGTTCGGGAAGTTCGAGCGGCTCGATTGGCCGGAGGGTGCCTTCTTCTATCCGAAGACCGATTTCCAGATGCTGTGGGAAAGCCAGGGCAAGGCGCTGCAGGGGTTGAGGCTGAGGAAGTAGCCCGGCGCTGGGCAGCGGTTGGTGCGGCCGCCTCCTCCGATTCAGGGATCGCTGATGCCCGCTCGGCCAAATTTAGACTTTTTAAACGTCCAAATTCTGGCAAATTTGGTCGGAATGAGCGACCAAATGGAGGAAGTTATCCGGGAGAAGATCTTGGCCTCGATCGAAGCTGAGCCGCCCGCCCTCACCCGGCGGGACGCCGCTCTTCCATCCATCACCGGCAAAGCTCTTGCCGTCATCGGCATGCGACGTGCCGGCAAGACCAGCTATCTTCACCAATGCCGTGCGGACCTGCTCGCCGCCGGTCGCAGTCCTTCCCACCTCCTCTATTTCAATTTCGAAGATGAACGACTCGGCACACTGGCCAGCGCCGACCTCCACCGGATTCCCGATGCACGGGCACGGCTCTTTCCGGCCCCGGCGGACGAAGCGGTCGCCCTCTTTCTCGACGAAATCCAGCTCGTCCCTGGCTGGGAAACCTTCGTCCGCCGCCTCCTCGACACCCCCGGTCACGAGATCTTCCTGTCCGGCTCATCCGCCAAACTGCTGAGCCGCGAGATCGCCAGCTCGATGCGCGGCCGGGCTTGGGAAATCGCCATCCATCCCTTCAGTTTCGCCGAATTCCTCCGGCACCACGGCCACCGGGCTCCCGCCGATCCTTACGCCCTGACCGCAAGGGCGGCCGCGGGGCTCGATCATCTCTTCGCCGCCTATCTGGAACAGGGCGGCTTTCCTGAAGCGCAAGGACTGCCGGCGCCCGAGCGCCGGCAGCTTCTGCAAGGTTACATCGACGTATTGCTGCTGCGCGACGTGATCGAGCGACATCAGATCGCAAATCCCGTGGCGCTCCGCTGGCTGGTGCGACGACTTCTCGGCAGTCCGGCCGGCCTGTTCTCCATCAGCCGCTTTCACGCCGACCTGAAATCCCAAGGGCTCGCCGTGAGCCGCGAGCATCTCTACGACCACCTGTCCCACCTCGAGGATGCCTTCCTGCTTCACGCCGTACCGATCGCGACGGATTCCGAGAAGAGACGCCAGGTGAACCCGCGCAAGGTTTACCCCGCCGACCCGGCGCTCATCCCGGTCTTCGACCGCAGCGGCAAGCCGAACAGCGGCCACGCGCTCGAAACCGCCGTCTTCATCGAACTCCAGCGCCGCCGCGCCGATGTGGCTTACGTCAAAACCGCCGCCGGCTACGAAGTCGACTTCCTCGCCCGCCATCCCGACGGCACCGAGGAACTCATCCAAGTCTGCGCCAGCGTGGACGATCCCGCGACCTTGTTCCGCGAAGTCCGGGCCCTGTTAGATGCGGCCACCGATCACCCCCGCGCGCGCCTGCGGATCCTGACCTTGGAATCTCGCCTGCCCTTCCCGGCCCATCCGCCGGAAATCGGGATCGTGCCCGCTTGGAAGTGGATGCTGGGGTGAGGGGTTGAGTCACTTCCGAAGAACCAGCTCCGCCCCATCCAAAAACCCGCGCACCACCAGCGTCCCATCCTCCCCCGGGACCAGCGTGACGCCGCCGGTGCGTCCTTGATGGAAGACGCGGATCCCCGCGTTCTCACACGCGGCCTGCCACGCGGCGGGAACCCGTTCCTCCGGCGGGAAGTCGGCGTGACCGGCGACGATGGCCCGGGGATTCACCGCGGCGAGGAAGGGGTCCCCCATCGTTGAATCGTTGCGATGCCGCCCGGCGACGATGACGTCCGCGCCGAGATCGCGGCCGCTTTCCAGCATCGCCCGCTCCGTCCGCCAGCCGGCGTCGCTGAGGAAGAGGATCCGCCAGCCCTGCCAGTGGAGGCGCACGACCATCACGCGCTGGTCGGCCACCGCGTGGAAGTCCAACGGATCCGGCTCGTGGAGCACCTCGATCCAGGCGTCCGGCGAGATGCGATAAGTGCGGCCGGCTTGGCCCCGTGTGGTGGCGACGCCCCGCGAGCCCGCCGCCTCTTGAAGGGCGCGGAACGACTGGCTGCGCGCGCGCTCCACCGGCAGCAGGATCTGCCGGACCGGCAGGGCGTCGAGCGCCTCGACCGCGCCGCCGAGGTGGCCGCCGTCGGGGTGGCTGAGCACGAGGCTTTCCGGCCGCAGCGCCATGTGCCGCAGCGAGGACAGCACGATCCGCCGGAAGCCGGGGCGGTGCGCGGTGTCGAGCAGCACCGACGATCCGCCATCGTGCAGGCACGCCGCGCCGCCGCCATGGCCGGTGTCGTAAACGATCAGGAAATCCTCGCCCGGCCGGTCGCGCGGGAAATTGAAACTGCCCCCGGGAACCGCCGCAGAGGTGGTGGCGATCCCCGTGCAGAAGTTCGCCACCTTGCCGTTCAGCCGGTTGATCCGCTCGCCGACTCCGGGCAGCGGCGACAGGGCGGCGGACAAAAGGGCCAGCGCCATCAGCGCGAACACCGGCAGGCCGATCAGCGGGCTCGCGAGGACCGAGACCGGCGAGAAGAACCCGAAATGCCACAAGGTCAGCGGCACCGAGCCGATGCTCGCGGCGGTCGATGCCCCCAGCGCCGTCGCCACGCCCTGCCGGAAATGCAGCCAGCGCGTCCGCCACCAGCCGTAGAGCGGGAGCGGCAGGTATTCCTCCTTTTGCTCGATCTTGGAAAACAGCCGCGTCGCCCAGGCGGTGCCGAGGCCGATCGCCATCACCACGCCGAAGGAGAGCTGCACCCCGGCCAGGAAAATCAGGTGCCCGTCCGCCAGCAAGGCCAGCAGCAGCGCGAGGCCCAGCGCGTTGAGCAGATCCGGCCGGCGGCGGAAAAGGAAGCCGCCCAGCAGCACCGCCGCCATGGTCACCGAGCGGGTGGCCGGCGGCTTCATCCCGGTGATCCAGGCATAGGCGAACATCCCCACGATAATGATGAAAACCGCCGGTCGGCGCGGCACACCCAGCATTTTCAGCAGCAGCCAGATGATCGCCCCGACCATCGCGACGTGCATCCCGCTGACCGAAAAGACATGCAGCGTGCCGCTCGCCCGGTAGGACTCGATCAGCGCGTCGTCGTCCGGATTTTCGCCCAGCACCATCGCCCGGATCACCGCCGCCTCGCGCCCCGCCGGGTCCAGGCCGTTCGTCACCGCCTCGCGGAACCAAGCCCGCGCCCGCTGGCCGTGGCGCGACCACCACGGCGGCGGCACGACCTGCCGGGCCAGCCCCTGGGCTTCGAAAACACCCCAGGCCCCCTGCCGGTGCAGCCACTTGCCGACTTCGAATTCGCCGGGATTCCGCGGCTCCGGGAAAGGCCGGAACAGCCCCTTGGCCGCGATCATTTCGCCCTGTGCCGCGGCCGGTCCGGCCCCCCACCACCAGACTTTTCCCGCCGGACCGCCGTCGTGGATTTCCACCAGCGCCGACCAACCGCCGCCGGTCGCCTGCGGCAGGCCGACCACCCGCGCCGTGACCGCGGCCGAGCTGGCCCCGACAGTGCCGATCCATCGCTGCGCCACCTCTTGCGGCCGCGTCCGCTCCGCATGCAGCACCGCAGCGGCCAGCGCGAGGAGCAGCGCCACCGGCGGCAGCGCGCGGAGCCCGACGAACCCCGGAATCCCAGCCGCCAGCACCACCACCAGCCAGCCGGCCAGTGAGCCCTGGTCCACCGTCACCACCGCCGCCGTCGCCGCGACAGCCACCCACAGCAGGGGGTGGCGCTCCACCGACCGGCGGAGCCAGGCACGCATGGCCTCAGGAGAGGCCCCACTCGCGGAGCTTGTGGCGGGCGTTCGCCGAGTGGCGGGTCTCCGGGAACTGCTCGATGACCTGGGTCATGATCGTCGCCGCCGATTGGTGCTCGCCCAGGCTGGTCTCGTAGATCTCCGCCAGGCGGAACATCAGGTAAGCGGCATCGTTTTCCTGCCACTCCTGGCCCTCGATCGCATGGCGCAGGGTATCGACCGCGGCCTGCGGATCCTCGAGGTGGTCGAGCTGGATCTTGGAAATTTCCACGTAGGGCAGGCGGTTGAGCGGATCGGCGGCGGCGGCGGCGCGGAAAGCCTCGATCGCCCCGTCCCAATCGCCCTGGGCCACCTTCGCGCGGGCGTCGTGCATCGGGTCTTTCTCGACCATTTCGGCGCTGTCATAGACCGCGTGGGTGAAGCGGTGGGCGATCGCCGGCAGCACGTGGATGACGAAGATGATGCCGACCAGCCCTGCGGTCAGGAAGGCGAGCAGGATGCCGGTGAAGGTCTTCTGACCTTCGCGGCTCTCGATGTCCTCGAGCATGTCGGCGGCCCGCTCATCGTCCTCGCCACTGTTGCGCAGTTGGGTCTGGGCCTCCCTGTCCTTTTCCAGCTTCTTTTCGTCGGCGACGAACTTGAACCATGAGAAAGCCACGGCGATCGCCATCACGACATACAAACCCCACTTCATGGGGCGGAGACTAACCCCAGCGCGGCGGAGCCCGGAAAGCACAAAATCCGCGGCCACCGGCCGGAATCCTCATTTCTTTCAAAGCCGCCGCGCCGCGCGGCCTTCGTCGATCAGCTTCCAGAAGTGCTTCGACTTCGCCAGCTCCTCGTCCTCCGCCATCGGGATCTTCGAGCGGAAGGCGAAATCCGAGAAGGTGCCCTTGTGCAGCACCCGGTGCACGATCACCAGCCCGTCCTTCACCTCGAAGTAGAAGCGCCAGTCCTTCGCCCGGAAACGGTGCAGCGTGCGGCCGTCGCGCTCGATCCTTCCGAAGCGCTCGCCGTCCAGGTTCTCCAGGTCCTTCTCCGTCACCTTGAACTCGTCCAGCAGCTCGAGCTGTTCGAGCGTCCCGAGCTTGGAAATCTCGGCCGCGCTGATTTCGTTGAAGACGATCTGGAACACGGCGGAAACGTGGAACCACCGACGCCAAATTCCAAATCCGAATTTCAAGGCGGCGGATACGGCCGCGCGGGCACCACGCGGATTGGGAGGTTGCAGACGACTTGGAATGTGAACATCTTGTCACCGTTCAAACCCAAATCCGTATATGCGCTTTCCCGCCATCTGGTGCCTGCTCGCCCTCTTTCCTTCCGTCCCGGCGGCCGCGAACCCGGTCATCAGCGAGTTCATGGCGGACAACCAGTCGACCGCGGTCGATGAGGATGGAGCGTTCTCGGACTGGATCGAGATCCACAACCCGACCGCCGCGCCGGTCTCGCTCGACGACTGGTACCTCACCGACACGGCGCTCGACTTGCAGAAGTGGCGCTTTCCCAACGTCACGCTGGCTCCCGGCGAATTCCGCATCGTGTGGGCGTCCGGCAAGAACCGACGATTCCCGAACCAGCCGCTGCACGCGAATTTCTCGCTGGCGGCCGGTGGCGAATACCTCGCGCTGGTCCGGTCGGACGGCGTCACGGTGGAGCAGCATTTCTCGCCCGAATACCCCTCGCAGGACGGCGACGAAGCCTACGGCGCGCGCTTCCAGCGCACCGTGCTGATCGCTCCCGGCGCGTCCACCCGCTACATCGCCCCCACCAGTTCGACCAATCCGGTCGCCAACTGGATCCAACCCGCGTTTTCCGCCAGCGGGTGGTCGCTCGGTCCCAGCGGACTCGGTCACGGCCTTGCAGTGCCGGGGATCACGGTGCGGCACGTTTTCAAGAACGGAACCCTCTACGGCGGGCTGGCGGAGGTCGATGCCCTTCTGGCGCTGCCGCCGGGCAGTCCCGGGATCCGGTCTGAAGCCACGGTGGTCGCGAACGTGGTCAACTACCTTGGCGAAGGCGCCGACGGACGCTTCGGGAACAATGCGGTGCTGCCCGGTGGAACCGGCGACCACTATGCGATGGTGGCCACCGGCTTCGTCGAGATCCCAACGGCCGGCTTCTACACCTTCGGGCTCAACAGCGACGATGGCGGCCGGATCCGGATCAACGGCACGAACCTGATGGTCGACGACAGCTATCATGGCACGGAAGACCGCTTCGGCAGCCGCTTCCTCGCCGCCGGGATCCACAGCTTTGAAGCCGTCCAGTTCGAAGGCGGGGGCGGGGACGCCATGGAATTCTTCGCCGCCCCGGGTCAACTGACTTCCTGGGACGCGGCCGTCTTCCGCCTGGTCGGCGACACCGCGAACGGCGGGCTGGCCGCCACCACGCTGCCACAAGGCGCGGGCGGGATCTTCGCCACCAGCACCCAGACGCTCCTCGCCGGGAAGCAAGGTGCCTATTTCCGGACCGCTTTCCCGTCCACCGGGCCCGGCAGCGCCACCGCGTTGTCCTTGGTCACCCGCCACAACGACGGTTTCGCCGCCTGGCTCAACGGCACCAAGGTCGCCTCCGACAACGTCCCGAACACCCCGGCCTGGAATTCCACCGCCAGTTCCTCCCGCAGCAATGCAGAGAGTCTGCGGCCGACGCCGTTCAACCTCACCGCCCACCTGCCGCTGCTCGCCAACGGCAGCAACCTGCTGGCGATCCACGGGATGAAGAACAACAGCGCGGACAGCAGCTTCCTGATCCTGCCGGAACTCATCGCCGGCTCGCTTGATGCCCTCGCCGCCCCCGCCTTCTACGGCGCCGGCACCGCCACCCCGGGCTGGATCAACGGCACGCCCAGCTCCCTGGGCAAGGTCCAGGACACCCAGTTCAGCGTGAAACGCGGCTTCTTCACCGCCTCCTTCCCGCTCGCCATCAGCACCCCGACCCCGGGCGCGACCGTCCGCTACACCCTGAACGGTTCCACGCCCTCCGCCACCAACGGCCTGGTGTATTCCGCACCGCTGACCATCTCCACCACCACCGTCGTCCGGGCGATCGCCGTGCAGGACGGATGGGAGTCCACCGACGTGGACACCCAGACCTACGTCTTTCTCGACAGCGTCATCACCCAGTCCGCCAACGGCTCGCCCTCACCCGGCTGGCCGGCCAGCAGCGGCACCTCGCAGGTGCTCGACTACGGCATGGATCCTGAAATCGTGAACCACGCCAATCCGGACATCGGCGGGAACGCGTCGGTCAAGGCCGCGCTCGCCTCGCTGCCCGCCGTGGCGATCACCACCGACCTCCCCAACCTTTTCGACATCGGCGGATCCCAAGGCATCTATTCCAACCCCTACAACCGCGGCTTTGCCTGGGAACGCCCCGCATCACTGGAATGGATCAACCCGCCGGACGCCTCCAATCCGAACGGTAGCAGCGAGTTCCAGATCAATGCCGGCCTCCGCCTGCGCGGCGGCTTTTCCCGTAGCACCGACAACCCCAAGCACTCGTTCCGGATGTTCTTCCGCGAGGAATACGGCGACACCAAGCTGCTCTACCCGCTCTTCGGGCGGCGCGGCGCGCAGGTATTCGACCAGATCGACTTCCGCACCGCGCAGAACTACTCCTGGGCCTTCGGCGGCGATGACAACAACACCTTCCTCCGCGAGGAATCGACCCGCCAGGCCCAGCTCGACATGGGTCAGCCCGGCTCCCACGTCCGCTACTTCCACCTCTACCTCAACGGGCAGTACTGGGGGCTTTTCAACCTCGACGAGCGCACCGAGGCCTCCTTCGCCGAGACCTACTTCGGCGGTGACAAGGACGACTACGACGTCGTCAAGGCCGAGCAGGACTCCGGCTACATCACCGGCGCCACCGACGGCAACCTGCTCGCCTGGCAGGACCTCTGGAACAAGGGCAAGACCCACCGAGCCGCGCCCACCAACACCAACTACTTCCGCCTGATGGGCAAGGCCGCGGATGGCGTGACACCGACGGCGGATCCCGTGCTGTTAGACCCCGACAACCTCATCGACTACCTACTGCTCACCTTCTGGACCGGCAACCTCGACGGTGCGACCTCGGCCTTCCTCGGCAACGACCGCGCCAACAACTGGTTCGGCAGCCGCCGCCGCGACAACAACCCGGGCCAGGGCTTCCGCTTCTTCGCCCACGACTTCGAGCACACCTTCTTCAACGTCAACGAGGACCGCACAGGCCCCTTCACCGCCCCGAACGAGTCGGACTTCTCCTACTCGAACCCGCTCTTCCTCCACCAGGACCTCACCGGAAACGCCGAATACCGGATGCGCTGGGCGGACCGCGTCCAAAAGCACCTCTTCAACGGCGGCGCCCTGACTCCAGCCGCTTGGAACAACCGCATCAACGGCCTGGCCGGCGTGGTCGACCAGGCGATCATCGCCGAAAGCGCCCGCTGGGGCGACGCCAAGGTTGCGTCGCCGAAGACCAAGCAGACCTGGATCAACGCTCAGAACTACCTCCTCGGCTACCTTTCCCCGCGCGCACCCATCGTCCTCGACCAGCTCCGCGCCGATGGCCTCTATCCGGCCATCGACGCGCCCGTCGTGAGCCCCTTCGGCGGCTATCAGGGCAGCGGCGTGGAAGTGGCTATCGCCGGACAGGCGGGATCCACCCTCTACTACATGCCGGACGGCTCCGACCCCCGCGCCGTCGGCGGCGCGCTCAGGCCCGGCGCGCTGACCTACGTCTCCGGCACCACCGCGGAAACCTTCATCCCCTGGTCCGCCAGCGGCTGGAAATACCTGTCCAACGGCAGCAACCAGGGCACCGCTTGGCGCGGCACCGCCTTCAACGACGCCACCTGGCCGACCGGCACCGCGGAACTGGGCTACGGCGACGGCGACGAGGCCACCGTCATCCCCATCACCGAGGTCTCGCCGGGCCAGAAGGCCGCCACCTCCTATTTCCGTCGTACCTTCTCCGTCGCCGACCTCGCCGGGATCACCAACCTCAGCGTCAACGTCGAGTATGACGACGGCTACGCGGTCTATCTCAACGGCACCCGCGTCGCCGGCAACCTGCCGACCAATCCCGCGTTCAATTACTACACCGAGGCCCCCATCGAGGACACCCAGGCTGAAACCCAGATCAATCCCGCCCTGCTGGTCGCCGGCACCAACGTCATCGCGGTCGAGATCCACCAGGCGAACGGCACCAGCTCGGACATCAGCATGAACCTCTCGCTGACCGCCACCCGCTCCACCACCGCCACCCCGCTTTTCCTCACCGGTGCCGGCGAGCGCAAGCTGCGGGTCCGCGCGCGCAACGGATCCACCTGGAGCGCGGTGAACGAAAGCACCTTCCTGCTCGATACCGACCCCGCCTCACCCGCCAACCTGGCGATCGCTGAAATCCATTATCACCCGGCCGATCCCTCGCCGGCCGAGATCACGGCGGGCTTCACCGATGCCAACGACTTCGAATTCATCGAGCTCCTCAACACCTCGTCCCGCCACGTCGACCTCGAGGGCGTCTACTTCTACGGCGCGGTGAATTTCAACTTCACCGGTGCCGCCACCGGCCGGACTCTCGCCCCCGGTGCCCGCGTGCTGATCGTATCCAACTTCGACGCCTTCCTCCTCCGCTACGGCCCCGGCAAGCCCGTCGCCGGCCAGTATTCGGGCCAGCTCAACAATGCCGGCGAAGAGCTCATCCTCTTCACCCCCGGCGAGGCCCCGATCCGCAGCGTCACCTACGATGACATGGCCCCCTGGCCCGCCGCCGCCGATGGCACGGGCGTCTCGCTCGTCCGCCGCCATCCCGCGGAAACCGCCGGCGACAGCCAGCCCGACGGCTGGACCACCAGCGGCGCGATCGGCGGATCCCCGGGTGAAGCCGACGTCCCCGCCCCCGGCTCCTTCGACGCCTGGGCTGCCGCAAATTTCAGCGCGCCGCAGCTCGCCAGCTCCACCATCTCCGCGCCCGCCGCGGATCCCGATGGCGACGGCCGCCTGAACTTCGAGGAATACGCCCTCGCCACCTTGCCGCTCGTCGCCGACCAGCCGGACGCCACCTTCACCTGGAGCTTCAGCGGTCCCGACCGCTATGCCGCGATCCGCCTGCGTCGCCCGCAGAATCCCAGCGGCGTCCTTTACGAACTCCACGCCACCGACAACCTCGCCGCGCCCTGGCTGCCCGTCGCCACCGTCCCGGCCGAAAATCTCCCGCTCGGCGGCGGTCTGGAACACGCCATCTTCCGCGAGCCCCTGCCCGCCACCGCCCCGCGCAAATTCCTCCGCATCCGGGTGACCTGGGTGCCGTGAGGTTGATCCGTTCACCACTCCACCAACCGCAGCATCGAAGCCTCCGGCAAGGGCGGCGTCCGCGGCTTGTCGCGATTGGCCTCAAGTGTCTCCCACACCAGTTGGTAGCGCACGCCCTCCGGCGGCGAACCGCTGTCGCCCGCCTTGCGAACTCCCATGCCGGGAAAAGTCGAGCGTAGCTTCGTGAATTCGCGCGGCGGCAGCGCGACTGCCGGCGGCGGCTTGACCCCGGAAAGCGGCAACAGCGTCTTTTCATCGAGCACCCAGGTCCCGCCTCCGCCTTCCCTGCGATAGGCCAGCTTCAAGCGACCGTCGCCGATCGCTTCCACCGCGCCGATCCGCACCGGAAAGACGATCGATCCCCCGCCGCCGAACTCCACCCGGTGATCCGTCCAATCGCTCACCTTGACGATCTTCCAAGCTCCGTCCTGAAACCGCGCGGCATAGGCGTTGAGGTCCCCGCGCTCGTCATACTTGTGATAAGTCACCACCGCCCGGCCCTTGTTGTCCAAGCCGACCTCGCGGTTGATGTTGATCAGGCCACCGCCGGACGGCACCGGATCGACCACGTCGCCGGTGGCCATCGTGATCGGCAGCGCGAGCGGCTTGCCGGCGGCATCGGTCCACGTCACCAGATCGCTACTACGGGCATAGGAGATTGTGTGGTTGGTCGCGCAGTCCGGCGTGTCGCGCCAGACCCAGACCATGTGGAAGGTCCCGTCCGGCGCGGCGACCGGCGCGGTCGCATAGGCGCTGCGCTCCCCTTCCCCGCAGAGCACCGGGCCATCGATCAGGCGGGTCCAGCTCTTCGTCGCGGGATCGTAGACATTGTAGAGATCGTCGCCCTTTCCGCTGCCGCCGTCGCGGTAGCGGAAGATCATCCGCTTCGCGGCGTCCCGCAGGAAGATCGGATAGGTCACCCGCGCCTCGCGATCACCGGTCATCGACTTCACCGGCTTCAGCGAAGCGGCATCGAGGGGCTTTTCACTGCGGAAATAAACCAGCGGCACGCAGTGCATGTTGCCGGAGACGTGGAGGTGCCCCGCCGGGTCGATGGCCAGGGTCACGTAGTTGTGCGAGTCCCACCCGAGCTGGCTCGGCAGCCGGTGGAAGCTCCACTCTTTCGACTCCAGCCGCCGCTGCGCCACCGTCATCCGCCGCTCCGCATCGAAGTACGCCGCGAACTGGAAAGGCGGATGCGTCACCAGGGAAAACCCGACCGGATGCCCGGACCACACCGACTCCAAGTCGATCACCTCCGCCGGCTTCGCGGAAGCCGTGGCGATCAGGACAGGGAGCAGCAGGCAGAATCTTCGGAAGCGATGCAGCATGCCCAAAGGTAAGTGTCATCAAGCGTCCGTCTTTCAGCCGCGGGAAAGAACCGCCGCCCGCACACCGCCCGCGATGTGGACGGCGGCGAACGATGGCCCGGCACGCGGTTTACTTGCCAAGCGCGTCGTCGACCTTCTCGCCGGCTTTCTCCACCGGGCCCTTCGGGTCGACCGCGTCTTTCACTTCCTCGGCGGCTTTGTCCATTTTCTCGCCAACCTTCTCCGCCGGACCCTTCTCCTTGCAGGAAGCAAGGCAGGCGATGAGCGGGAAGAGGCAGAGGGGAATCAATCGGGATAACTTCATATACAATGGGTTCAGGGATGATCCGGCTGCGAAAACCTTCGCGGCCGACTCGCACCGTCGTGCACGGCACGCGATTGTCACCTGATTGTTTCCAGCAAGCCGATCCCGCCACGGCGTCAGCCGGACGTAGCGCGACTTTGCAAGTTGCGTGCGTGCCCGGCGCGGCCAACCCCGCCGCGCCGCATCAACTCAAACCTCCGCCTCCCCGTCTTCACAGGCTCGGAGATGATCACTGGGTTCCGACACCGGCCTTGGCAAAACCTTGATTCCGCATCGCGCGTAGCAATCGAGCGAACCGCCCGGTCTCTTGGACTTGTAGCCCCTGCGATTGAGTTCGTCGTCCTCGTCCCGCGTGATCCAGCACACCCCGCTGTAGCCCTGCATCCACAGTCGAACCTTCGCTTCATCGGCACATTCCGCGAGAGTCTCGAACGCCTCGTTCAAGGGGGTCGTTCTCCCGCGGGGTCTTGTCCCGCTTCAGCTGGATCAGGACCAGCGATCCGTCCGGCGAGATCGCCAGCAGGTCGATGATCCCGCCGAAGCCGGTCTTCTCCTGCCGCCCGATCCGCATCCACTCCGCGGACAGGATCTCCGGCGGGCGGTGATCATGTCCTCGAGTTCCTTCTCGGCGGCAACCTTCAACACGGTCAAGGGCTCGGGGCTCGCCCCGACTTTCCAGATGGCGTGGTGGATGGGCATGGCTGGGGAAACGTGTGCCCGGCAAAAGGTTCGATGACCTGATGTTCGCGATCATTCAGGGGGCTACCAACGCAGCGTGTCAGACAACGGCCGACGTCTTCTCAATTCCGAGCTTCGTCAGGATCGCCCCCGCCAAAGCGCGGAAATCCTTTTCGCAATCCTTCACGCTGTAAGTATGTGCCCCGATCGCGCCATCGGCCGCTTTCAGATGGAAGATCGGCTTCCTCGCCTCCATCGCCATGGGCATGAGACTCCGATAGTGCTTCAGCAGCCCGAGGCAGTGACCGTCCGTCTCGTAGTCCAGTTCCAACTGGCGGCTTTCGCCGATAACCGACTGGTTGAAGGTGTCGGGGATCCGCTGCGACCACTTGTCGTAGGCTTTGACCGGCCGGTTGTCGCGGATCCCGAATTGCAGCACGACGTATCCCAGCGGAGTCATGCTGCCCAAGGGCAGATCCAGCGAAGGCTCGGGGTTCTTGCTTCGGCGCTCGCCCCATTCCTCACGCCACCGCCGCAAGGTCGGCCCTAGATTCCGGAGACCTTGGATCGAGAACAAATCCGGAGCCAGCGGGACCACCACCGCGTCCGCACAAATCAGGGCAGAACGGTTGATCGCCCCGAAGTTCGGCCCCACGTCGATCAGGATGATCTCCGCGTCGAATTCCGCGGCAGCGGAACGGGTCAGTCGATGAAAGGCACTGGTCACGCGAAAAGCGGCTTCGTCGCGGTCGAGACACTTGATCCAAGATTCCGAGAGCTTGGACTCGAAACTCGAAAGATTCAGATCACCGGCAAGGAGCCGGAGCTTGCTCGTGATCGTTTGCACCGGCGCAGGCCCGATGTCCCCCAAGCCTCGGATCAGCGGACGGATCGGAGCCATGATGCTCTGCTTGCTGTCGATGTCGGGATCCCAAAGGGTTTCCAGGTCCCGCTCCGGGAGGAACATCGACGTCACGTTCGCCTGAGGATCGAAATCCGCGACCAGCACCCGCTTCCCCATGTCGGAGAACATCCAGGCAAGGTGGTAGATCAGCGTGGTCTTTCCCACGCCGCCCTTGTTATTGAAAAAAGCCAAGGTCTTCATCGCAGTGGATGCTTCGGGATCATGGCGAGGAAATGGTTCGTTTCGAACTGAAACTGCGCTTCGGGACTGCCGTTTTCCTCAAGGACCCGGCGCGCCCGGGCAATGCCACGACCGAAGCGGTTGACGTAGCCGAGCACATGCATGGCTTCCGCGATGATCGGGTTGCGGTAGGCATTCACTTTCGGAAAGTTCTCCCGCGACGCCTCGCCATAAAAGCCGCCGGGGCTCTGGATCTCGATCCGATCCGTGAACTGGTAGAAACGGACGGGACCGGTCGATTGGTAGTCACGGTGCAAAACCGCATTCATCAAGAGTTCGCGGATGGCCTCCGGCGGGTAATCGAAAACCGCTTGCTCACGAAGCTGGGAAACCGCAACGGGCTTCTGAGTGAATCGACCTTTGAGAAAACTGTCCAGCTCCGACAAGACGGTGATGAGATTCCCGCTGAACGACTTCTCCGCCGCGGGATCGTCCGACAGTTCCAGTCCGTCGAACTGGACGAACTGGACCTTGGCACCGGGGAAAAGATCGAGCGGATCGTAAGCGAAGACCAGCATCCCGGCATTCGTCGGGCAGTCCCGATTCAGGTTGTAAAAGCGGAGCGCAGCGAGCTGTTCCTTCACGTCGCGGTGGTTCTCCGCAATGACCTCCTCCGCGATTGCCTGCGGACGGTAGGTTTGCCGGAAGGTCTCCAGATCCATCCGTTTCAGATCACCCTCCGGACATGGCGTCGCATCGAAAGTCGGGAAGTTCGAGGCCCGACGTTCCGTCAGCACCCGCTCCTCGCTTTCGCTCGCCGTGTCTTTCCTCGGCCCCACCCGGATATGCACCCGGCCTTTGAAGCGGACCGGCGGCATGTCGTGGGGCTTCACCTCCACGACCAACACGTCGCCCCCGCCGTCAGGGTGAGGCACCTTCGCCACGTTCAGGACGGGAAGCGGCATGATCTGTCCATCGGAGCGATAGGACGCGAACTGCTGCATCAGTTCGTCCGTGATCGGCATCCGGAAGGCCGGGTCCCGCTCATCCACCCCGATCAGCAGGTAGCCGGGTTCGCCCCGTCCAGCCATGTCGTTGGAGAACGAGCAGATCGCCTCGCGGAACTTGTCCGTGTCACTCTTTGACCGGGTGAGTTCCACGCGATCCGCTTCGCCGGATTCGATCAGAGCCTTGATTGCTTCGGGTGTCATCGCCTCGGGAGAATCATTTCACGGTGGCAGGCCTTGGGGAAGCCTTCTCGGGCACAACGCCTGCGGCGGCACGGCTCAATTCGGCCACCACCGCTTCCAGCAGCTTCTCGGCGCTTTCGCGCGAGACAGCGAGCCGGGCATCCAAGCGGTTCACCAAGGCCATCAATTTCTCCACCTGAGCCACGATTCGGCGACAGGTGGAACAGTGCGTCAGCCGGTCCCACCCGGCGGCCTCGAGGGCCGGGGTGATGAACTTGGTCCGGATGTCAGCCTCGGTGAGGGCCTTCTT
This sequence comes from Haloferula sp., assembly GCA_044372775.1. GTDB lineage: Bacteria > Verrucomicrobiota > Verrucomicrobiia > Verrucomicrobiales > Akkermansiaceae > Haloferula. Next base: position 43,057 of record JBIPNO010000019.1, on the reverse strand, counting down.
GTTCATAGGGAAAATCGCAACTCCGAGGAAACACCCCGGAGACGCGTATCATTAACGATGATTCGGAATGGCGGGGCGAGGGAAAAGTCATGCGGTCGACTCGGCTCCGGGTGAAGCCGGATTGCCGCGGCGGGCCTTGTCCCTACAATTTCCCCCCGGCATTCCGATTGGCGGAGCGGCGGCGGTCGGTGCTTGATGCGATCATGTCACGTATCAAGACACCGCGCCTCAAGTCCGCCGCGAGCTATCTTTGGAAAGAATGGCTGCGGCCGCTGGCGGTCACCGCGGCGTTCCTGCTGCCCGTGAAATCCTCTCTTGCGGATTGGAACTGGGTGCCGACGGGATCGATGAAGCCGACCATTCTCGAAGGCGATCTGGTCGGGGTGAACAAATCGTGATGGGCGACTCGCGGGACAACAGCAAGGACTCGCGCGCCTTCGGTTTCGTCCCGCGGGAAAAGATCGTCGGCCGGGTGTATGGAACGCTCGCGTCCTTCGACAAGAACCACTGGTGCCAGCCACGCTTCGGCCGCTTTTCCTCGGGGCTCGATGGCTGAACTCCCGCTTCTTTGGCTCGCGCTGGCGGCGCGGCTCCGTTAGACGGGGCTCGTCATGGACCTGACGACTCCCCCCCCCTCCCGCGCCCGGCTGCTGGCCTTCGATGGCGGCGGGATCCGCGGCTTGTTCTCGTTGGAAATCGCCCGGCGGATCGAGACGCTGCTGCGCGAGCGGCACGGCCGCCCGGACCTGGTGCTGGCGGACCATTTCCACTACCTCGGCGGGACCAGCACCGGAGCGATCATCGCGACCTTCCTGTCGTGGGGACTGCCCGTCGACGAGGTGGTCCGGCTCTACCGCGAGAACGCGAAGGTGATGTTCACCAAGGCCGGCTTCACCAGCATGCACAAGAACCGCTTCGCCGGTCAGCCGATCTCGGACTTCCTGCGGAACTTCTTCGTGGAGGACGATGGCTCGCCCGCGACGTTAGGGACCTCAAAGTTGAAGACGTTGCTGCTGGTGGTGACGCGCAACGCTTCGACCGGATCGCCGTGGCCGATGTCGAACAATCCGCACGCCCTTTACAACGACCGCACGCAGCCGGGTTGCAACCTGGACCTGCCGCTGTGGCAGATCGTGCGCGCCAGCACCGCGGCGCCGACCTTTTTCCCGCCGGAAGTGATCGAGATCACCGACCAGAAAAGCGGTGTGGTGAAGAAGCACGTGTTCGCCTTCGAGGACGGCGGCGTGACGCCTTTCAACAACCCGGCCTATCTGCTCTACACGATGGCCACGCTGCCGGAATACCGCCTGCACTGGCCGGATGGGAAAGAGCGGATGAGCCTGGTCTCGGTGGGCACCGGGCGGGTGAAGACGGGGCGCGGATTGAAGATCGACGAGAACCTGTTAGGCCAGGCGAAGTCGGTGCCGGCGGCCTTGATCGGATCGGCGCAGTGGATGCAGGACCTCGCCTGCCGCCAGCACGGCGAGTGCCGCCACGGCGAGCCGCTGGACAGCGAGTTGGGCGACCTGGTCCGCGAGAACCCGCGCGCCGCTTTCCTCTACTCGCGCTACGACAAGAGCATCGGCGAGGCGGAGATGGAGGGCGCGCTGAAGGTGAGCAAGAAGGGCTTCACTCTGGATAACATCGAGCTGATGGACTTCCTCGGCGAGATGGGTCAGGAGTACGCCAAGCGGGTGGTGAAACTGGAGCACTTTGAATGAGATGGTAGATCGTCGATGGCAGATGGATGAGGGGGATTCGCCGTTCCGGCGGGTGTGGATCATCGGCTTCGCGGGGCATCGCGCGGTGGCGGATCCCGTTGCTTTGAAAGCGGCGATCGTGGCGGTGCTGCGGGAGTTTCAAGCCGGCGTCGAAGGCGAACTGAGCGGCCGGGCGAGTGCGGCGGCGGGGGCGGACCTGCTGTTTCTGGAGGCCTGCCGCGAGCTGGGGCTGGGCTACAGCGTGGTGCTGCCTTTCGGCGAGGAACGCTTCCGTGAGGACTTCGACGATCCGGCGGAGTGGGCGCGGGCGAAGGTGCTGATGGACGGCGCGGCGAACGTGGAGATCGCGCCGGGCAACGAGGTGGCACCGGAAGCCTATCATCTGGCGGCGCGGGAGATTCTCGATGTGTGCGATGCAATGCTCTTCGCGTGGGACGGCAAGCCGGCGCGGGGGATCGGCGGCACGGCGGAGAGCGTGGGGGAAGCGCGGGAACGCGGTTTGCCGCTGCGGGTGATCGATGCGGCGACCTTGCAAGCCGGTGTGCTCGAAGGCGGGCGGCCCTTGCCGTGGCGCGATGAAGTGCTGGCGAAGTTGCCGGCCGCCCCGAACCTCGAGCGGTTGTTCGCGGAGCTGGACCGGCGGGCGGTGAAAGGCGCGCCGCGGTCGAGGTGGTTCGCGGCGGGATCGATCACGCTGAACCAGGTGGCGACGCTGATCTACGGCGTGCTGGTGGCCTTCGGGCTCGGCGTCGAAGCCGCGCCGGTGGTGAAGTTCGTGATCGTCGTGGTGGCTTCTTGCTTGCCCTGGGTCGGCGCGCGGCTACGGATCAACAACCAGTGGGTGGACGAGCGGACGCGGGCGGAGTTGTTGCGTTCGCTGTTCGCGTCGCATGCCTTCGCGCCGCCGCTGCGACCCTTTGCGGCGGACTTGTTCGATGCCGATGCGGCCTTTCTGCGCAGCGCCGCGTGGCGGATGATCGGGCAACGTGGATCGTGGCGGGACGAGAAGGACCAGTATCTGTTAGAGCGGCTGGACGGGCAGATCGCTTATCTGTCCAGCAAGGGCGAACTGGCGGCACGGCGCTTGAAGGTGTTCCAGACGGTGTTCCGGATCGCCTCGGGCGGAGCGATGTTCCTCGGCGCGGCGGCGATCTTCAAAGGTATCTACCAGTGGTCGGTGCCACCGGCCGCCGACCGGATCCTGCTGATGTTCCTGCCGGTGGTGTTGCCGGCGCTGGCCGCTTGGTGCCTGGCGATGATTCCGCTGTTCGAGCACAAGCGGCGGGCCGGGCTCTACCGGCAGATCGTCGGGCAGTTGAAGGAGAAGCGGGCCCAGCTCGTCGAGTCGAAGTGCCGGACCACGGCCGCGGCGGTGGTGGCATCGTGCGAGCGGCTGCTGCTGACCGAGCTGTGGGAGTGGGCCGGGACGCGGGGAAGGAAAGTGTGAGCGGAATCACTCCAGCGCCTTCTCGATTGCCGCGGTGACTTCCGGGCTGTCCGGCTTCTGCGGGGGCTCGAAGCGGGCGAGCGGCTTGCCGTCCCTGCCGATCAGGAACTTGCCGAAGTTCCACTTCACATCGCCGGGAAAGGCACCCTTCTCGCCGGTGAGCGCGGCGTAGAGCGGGTGCTGCTCCGGGCCCTTGACGTGGACCTTGTCCATCAGCGGGAAGGAGACGTCGAACTTGGTTTTGCAGAATTCCCCGATCTCCTCAAGGGTGCCGGGCTCCTGGTTGCCGAAGTCGTTGCAGGGGAAACCGAGCACAACGAAGCCTTTCTTACTATATTTATCGTAGATGGATTCCAGGGCTTCGTACTGCGCGGTCAGGCCGCATTTCGACGCGGTGTTGACGACCAGCACCACCTTGCCCTTGTAGGCAGCGAGCGAGGTCTCCTTGCCGTCGATGGTTTTGAACGGGATGGCGGTCAACTCGGCGGCGGAGGCACTGGCAACGAGGGCGAAGGCGGCGAAAAGGGGTCTCATGGTGAGGTGGAGGCTAGCAGCAAGTCCCGAAGGCGCAATGCCTGGTAAGGTCCCGTTTGCTGCTCCCGCGTTCTCAAATCATGGACCTTGAACGAAGTCCTCCCAACGGCCGGATCCCGAGTGGTACGTAGTCCCGGCTTCAGCCGGACGAAGGACGGGCGATGCGGACTTTTCGGGTGATACAGGCTCCAGGGGACCATTCAACCGGCTGAAGCCGGGACTACGTACGACGGGGTTCAGACTCGCTCGCGATGACCGGCCCGCCCGGTTGCTCGATGAGAGGCCGATCCCGCTCAGCGATACACCCGCACCACCCGCGGGGTGATGCCGGTGAGGACTTCCCAGGCGATGGTGCCGGCTTTCGCCGCGACTTCATCGACGCGGATGTGCGGGCCGAACAGCTCGACCTCGTCGCCCTCCGCGACGTCGCTGCCGGTGACGTCGACCATGAGCTGGTCCATCGTCACGCGGCCGAGCAAGGGGAAGCGCCGGCCGCGGATGAAGACGTCGGCCCCGTTGCCCGAAATGTGGCGCGGATAGCCGTCGCCGTAGCCGATGCCGATGGTCGCGACGCGGGTCGGCCGGGTGGTGACGAAGGCGCGGCCGTAGGAGACGCCATGACCGGCGGGTAGGGTGCGGACCAAGGTGACGCGGGACTTGAGGCTCATCACGTTCCAGAGTTCCGACTCGTGGCCGGGCAGCGGCGAGATGCCGTAGAGCATCAGGCCGGGGCGGGCGAGGTTGCAGGACTCGCGGTCGTAGCCGAGCAGGCCGGCGCTGTTCGAAAGGTGGCGCCAGCGGAAGCGCTCCGGCCCGCCGAGCGAGCGGAGAATTTCCGCGTATTGGGCGAACTGGGCGCGGGTGAATTCCTCATCCTCGTCGGCGGAGGGAAGGTGCGAGCCGATGCCTTCGATCTCGAGGTTGGGCAGCGCTTCGAGCTCTTTCAAAATCTCCGGCAGTCCCTCCGCCACGAAGCCGCCGCGGCCCATGCCGGTATCGACCGCAAGGTGGACCTTGAGCCGGCTGCCATGGTCGCGGGCGAGGGCGTCGAAATGCCGGGCTTCATCGAGCGAGGAAATGCAGGGCGTCCAGCCGCGGCCGACGATCTCCGCGCGTTCCTCCGACCAGGTCGCTCCTAACAGGTAGATGCGCGTCGAGACGCCGGCCTCGGCGATGCGGCGGGCTTCGCCGACATTGGCGACGCCGAAGAACGCGATGTCCTCCGCGGCGAGCACGCGGGCCACTTCTTCCAAGCCGTGGCCGTAAGCGCCGGCCTTCACCACCGCCATGACCTCGCAACCGGCGGCGGCACGGGCGGCGCGGAGGTTGTCACGCAGGGCGGACAGGTCGATTTCCGCCCAGGCACGGGGCGGCGATGGCGGCGGGTTCACGGAGGGAGAAAAGCGGGCGGGGAGAGAGTGGGCAAGAGCGGGGTGTTCAAGAGCGAAGGACCATTTTGGCGATGATGACGACGACGAAAGGAGCCACGAAGATCTGAATGAGGAGGAACTGGAGAGCGAGCTTGATGGACCGTGAGACGAGCTTTTCACGGCCTGATTTCAGAGCATGAATGTGGCCTGCGAATCCCGCGCAACCGAGGAAGATCGCAACAATGACGCCATAGACGACAGCAACTTCCCCCCGGAAGTGTCGGGGTGACATCCCGTATACGAGCCAATCGACGTAAACGATGAGAAGGAGCGAGACGGCGATTCCTGGTGTCAGAAGGCAAAGCCAGATCAGCGCTCTCTCGCCGCCAGAATAGGGAGCGACTTTTCGCGGCGGTGGCTTTCGACTCATGCGTTGCTCGGCGACGTCCCGGTCCCATCCAAAGTTGCGACGACAGAAGTGTCGTCGCTCCTTACGGCAGCGTCACCCGCGGTTCCGGTCGGGCGGCGCGGCGGGCGGCGCCAATGCAGAGTTCGGCGTGGACCGCCTGCTTGGCGAGCTGGCGGCGCTGCTGACACTGGGACTCCCACGCTTTCTTCTCGGTCGCGGGGATTTCCGGGTGATGGCGGAAGGGGACGCCGAGGCCGATCAGCGCGGCCAGCCAGGCATCGATGCCGAGCAAGCCCGGCCACGTCGGCAGCGCGTTGGCGAGCAGCGCGGAAGGGCCGATGCTTTGGTAAAGCGCGACCAGTTCGGCGTAGTCGGCCGGTGCGGCGGTGGCGCGCGCCATCTGCCAGAACGGCGTGTCGGCGGCAGTGTTGAAGCGGTAGTGGATCGCGTGGAAGTCGCGGTTTTCGTCCCAGGCCTGGCTCACGATGCGGTTGTAGGCCTGGCGGCTCCGCTCGCCCGGTTGGCCGTCGCTTTCCGCGAGCACGCGGGCCAGCCAGTGGATGTGGACGATGAGCTGCTGGATCCGCAGCGAGGCGAGCGGTTCGACGAAGCCGCTGGCATCGCCCACCGCGATCACCGGGCCGCTCCATGCCTCGCGGCGGCGGCCACAATTCCATTGGTGGATCCGCGGCGTCAGGGTCGGGTCACCGGCCTTTGCGACGAGATCGGCGCAGGCCTCGTCGTCGCTGATGAAATCGGAATGCCAGGCGTGGCCGAGGCCGATCGATTCGTCGTGCTCCACCCGCCAGCGCCAGCCGGTCGGCAGCGTCTCGAGCGTGGTGTAAGGCCGGATCGGCTCGCTGCCGCGGCGGCGGAGGACGGTGGCGGCGCGGGAGGTGAGGCAGGCGTCCTCGTAGCCGACCCAGGCGGTGTTGCCGGCCAGGTTCGAAAGCCGGGCCTCGCTGCCGGTGGCGTCGACAAAGAGGTCCGCGGCGAGGGAGCTGCCGTCTTCGAGTTGCAGGGTGTCCGGCTCCCGCGTGAAACCGGCGATGCGGCCGTTGCGGACCGTCACGCCGAGCACCTGGCAGGCGCGCAGCAGGATGGCATCCAGCAGGTCGCTGCGGAAATTCAGGCCGGTGATGTTTTCGAGCGGCTTGAAGGCGTTCGCCCCGTCGCGCGGGAACAATTTCCCGGCGGCCATCAGCGCGCAGCCGGGCGAGGAGGCATCGAGCCCGCCGTCCGCCGCGAGGAAGCCGGCGGAGCTGTTCGCGAAAGAGGCATCGAAGGAGCGGAGGAACGTGCCGCGGGCACCCCACTGCGCCTTGAAGCCGAGCGTCCAGACCGGCCGGCCGCGGAGGTGGATGTCGTTGCCCTGGAGGCCGAGCGCGGTGCAGAGGTGCTGGAGTACGGCAGGTGTCGTACTTTCACCGATGGGATCCGGGGCCGGCGCGCCGGGATCGCGCAGCAGGGTGACCGGCAGGCCGGGCAGCAGGCGGCGCAGGGTGGCGGCGGCGAGGAAGGCGTCGGTGCCGGAGCCGGCGATCACGACGTGTTGGACGGAACGGGAAGTCATGAGCGGAAGGATGGGTTCAGGTCCACTGCCAGGAGGGCTTGCGGATGGCGTCGAGCGCCTGTTTGACGGTGGCACCGCCTTTCGCGGCAGAGGCGATCTGGGCGCGCTGGCGGTCGAACATTTCGCGCTCCTGCGGCGCGGCGATGTGAGGGCGGTCAAAGGGCACCTGCATGCCGACGAGCATCGCCAGGAAGCCCTCGACGCCATAGATATTCGGCCGCTCCGGCAGGGCGTGGAAGAGCAGCACGGGATTCGGCCCGACCTCGCGGTAGAGCTGATAGAGTGCCTCGTAGTTGCCGAGCGACGTCGCCTCGCGGCAGTGCTGCCAGAAGGGCGTGTCGAGGCGGTTGTTGAACTTGTAGTGGAAGGCGAGGAAGTCGCGGATCTCGTCCCACGCGATGCCGATGATCCGGTTGTAAAAGGCGACGTTCGTCTCATCCGGCCGGCAGCCGCTGACCCGCAGCGACTCGGCCAGCCAGCGGCATTCGTAGATCGTCTGCGCCAGCGCGGTGGCTTCGAGCGGCTCGACGAAGCCGGACGCATTGCCGACCGCGACGACGTTGCCGACCCAGTTCCGTTGAAAGCGGCCGCTGCGGAATTTCACCACGCGCGGCTTGGTCGTGACCTTCGGGTTTTTCTCGAAGAACTCCGCGAGCGCATCGTCGTCGGAGACGAACTTCGAGCTGTAAACGTAGCCGCGGTTGATGAAGGTCTCGTGCTCGATCTGCCAGCACCAGCCGTGGTTCATGGTCTCGGCGGTGGTGTAGGGCAGGATCGGCTCGTCGGTCCGCTCCCAGCCGCCGATCACCGCGCGGTCGCAGAAGAGGGCGTCGGAGAAGCTCTCGAAGGGCTCGTCCAGCGCCTTGCCGATGAGCTCGGCGCGGAAGCCGGAGGCATCGACATAAAGGTCCGCCGTGCGCCGTTCGCCGCTTTTGAAATGCAGCGCCGCCACCTGGCCGTCGGCCATTTCCGCGTGATCGAGGGTGTCGTCGGTGATGACCACGCCGGAACGCGTCGCGATGGCTTCCAAGCACTCGACCAGCCGGTGGTTCTCGATGTGGAAGGCGTATTGGCCCTTGATCAGCGGCTTGCCGAGCGGGCCGGTGGTGAAGGCCTTCTGCCGGTTCATCAGCGCGGTGGCCTGCGACAGGTCGGTGCAGTCGCCGGTGGCGTAGTAGCCGGTCGGCTTCGGCAGTCCGGGGAACTGGCGGTCGTACTGGAACTCGAAGTCGTAGAGGAACTCCTCGCGCGGTCCCCACAGGAAGCGGATGCCTTGTTTCCACGTCGGCTGCGCCTCGCGGTAGAACTCCTCCTTTGAAATGCCCAGCGTCTGGAACAGGTGGGCGGGAAAGACCGCGGTGGTGCCTTCGCCGACACCGATCACGCCGATCTCGCTGCTCCGAACCATCTGGACGTCGAGCGCCGGGTGAAGCTTCTTCAAAGTCAGGGCCGCTAGCAGTCCGGCACTGCCGCCGCCGAGGACCAGAACGCTGCGAACTTCAGGAGGCAGGGCACCGGCATCATTTTCAGGGAAGGAAACCATGGTTTTCCCTCATGGCAGCGAAACCGCACGCACCTTGCAAGCGGGAAGGTGGGGTTCCGTTCAATGCCGCTTCTGGGTCATCATGAACTCGTTACCGTCGGGGTCGATGCACATGGCGAGATGCAGCGGGTCTTCCGGCGTGTCGTTCGGCTCGCGGGTCAGGGCACCGCCGCACTCTAACAGCCGGGCGATCCCCTCGCGCAGGTCGTCGAGCTGGAAGGACAGGCCGGTCCAGGTCCGCTTGCCCTCGCCGCCGCCGTGGATGCCGAGGGTGGCGCCGGCGATGACGATTTCGCTCCAGACCTCGGACTCGAAGCTGACCACGCCGCCGAACAGCTCGCGGTAGAATTTCAGGCAACGCTGCCAGTCGGCGGCCCAGAGGACGTATTTCACTTTTTCGACATGCATGAGAGAAAGGCCACCTGGTGGCTTCGACACCCTGTTTGAAATACCTCCCCGCCTGCAATCATTCGTTGTCGCCGGTGTTACCGGGCAGATTCCCCGGTATTTCTCAATCTCGCCATACGCCTGACCGCAAGACGCTTGGAACGAACTCCCGTGGCCTGCGGCGATCTCCGCATGAATGAATCGGCTGACGATCCGTCTTTCCCATGTAGCCTTTTAAAGGAGGAAATCATCATGAAACCAAGACACCTCAGAATCATCGGCACCCTGTCCGCGTTCACCGCGGCCGGTGCCCTGCTGCTTTCGTCGGGGGCACCGGCACAGACGGCCGAAGTCGAAGCGGCACAGGACGTCGAAATTCTCACCCGCGGCCCGGTCCACGAGGCCTTCGCGGAGTCCGTCAGCTTCGAGCCCGAACCCGGTTTGATCGTGCGGACCGCCCCGCCCGAACCGATCGAGGAGCTTCCGCCGGAACAGCAGCTCGAAGGCGACAATGTCACCTGGATTCCGGGTTACTGGGGATGGGACGACGAGCGCAACGACTTCCTCTGGATCAGCGGGATCTGGCGGAACCTGCCGCCGGACCGCCAGTGGGTGCCCGGTTACTGGGATGCCCTCGAAGGCGGTGAGTATCAATGGACCTCCGGCTACTGGTCGGACACCGAAACTGCCGAAACGGCTTACATTCCGGCCGCCCCGCCCCGCAGCGTCGATGTGGGTCCGAACATCGCCGCGCCTTCGGAAGACCATTCGTGGATTCCGGGCAACTGGATGTGGACGGAGAACCGCTACGCCTGGCGCCCCGGCTATTGGAACGCGCTCCGCCCGAACTGGACCTGGGTTCCTTCCCGCCACGTCTGGACCCGCCGCGGTTACGTCTACGTGGACGGTTACTGGGACTACGCCATCGCACAGCGCGGGGTGATCTTCGCGCCGGTTTACTTCAACCGCCGCGTCTACTCGGCTCCAGATTACTACTACACACCTAGTATCGTGGTGAGCCTGAACGTGTTTTCCGCCCACCTCTTCGTCCGCCCCCGCTGCGGCCACTACTACTTCGGCGACTACTACGCGCCGCGCTACCGGGATTCCGGTTTCTACGCCTCGCACTCGTGGCATTCCGGCGGCCGCGGCTATGACCCGATCTATGCTTACAACCGCTGGGATCATCGCCACGACCGCGACTGGGTCCGCCGTCACCAGGACAACTACAACTACTTCCGCGACAACGACCGTTTCCGCCCGCCGCACACCTGGTCGGCGATGGAAAGGCTGCGCGGCGAAAAATTCGACGACGACCGCGGTCGCAGCCGGGTGTTCGCCAACTCCTTCGCCGGGATGGTGAAGAGCCCCGAGCGCGGGATGAAATTCCGGGAGCTCGACCAGGACCGTCGCAGCCAATTCGTCGCGCAAGGCAAGGAAATGCGCCAGTTCAGCCAGGAGCGCCGGAGGACCGAAGCCCGGCCGGTGGCGGCGGAGAACGTTTCGAAGAAGATCGTCACACGCGAGAAGATCACTCGTTCGCCGGTCTTCGGCCGGAATGCGGAGAAATTCTCCAAGGAACAGGCCCCGCCGGCGCGGCCCGAACCAAGGGGTGGAATCCTGCGCGAGAAGCGCGAGGCCAGGCAGGCCGGGAACCTCAACCCGGGCGAGCAGACCCCGGGAACCGACCGCACCCGGCCAGGCCGCAACCCGGTGCCGGGTGAGGCCACCCGCGGGATGCCCGACACGAAAACCGATCGCAAGGTGAAGCCGGAGACACCCGCGCGGGAAATCCCGCAGCGCGAGCCCCGAGTCACGCCCGGCCGCACCGTCAAACCCGAGCCGCCAACCCGGGAGAAGCCCGTGCGCAAGCCACTGGTCACACCCGAGCGCAAGGTCACCCCTGCACCCGGAACGCGGGAAACTCCACCGCGCAAACCGCAGGTGACGCCTGAGCGCAAAGTGCAGCCGGTGCCCAGAACCCGGGAAACTCCGCAGCGGCAGCCGCAGGTGACTCCCGAACGCAAGGTCACACCCCAGCCAAGAACACGGGAAATCCCGCAGCGCCAACCGATGGTCACGCCGAAGCCACAAGTGCGGGAAACTCCCAAGCCCCAGCCTCAACGTCAGGTTCAACCTCAACGCCAGGTCCAGCCTCAACGCCAGGTCCAGCCTCAGCCCCAGCGTCAGGTCCAGCCCCAGCGTCAGGTCCAGCCCCAGCCTCAGCGTCAGATCCAACCCCAGCGCCAGATCCAACCCCAGCGCCAGATCCAGCCTCAGCGCCAGATCCAGCCCCGGGGAACGGGTATTGGGCGGGAGAGACCGGGACGTCCGGACGCCTGAAAAATTCGGCCGATCTTGAACGCCACCCGCCGCCCGGAGCATTGCCTCCGGGCGGCGGCTTTGTTTTCGGGTAGTGCTCTTTGCCCTCGAAGACTGTCGATCCCAAACGGATTTGCACGACCACCGGCCGGAACCTCCCGACTCCGGGTCCCATCCCCCGGATCCTCGCAAATCCCGCGCACCCTCTCTTCCCACTGGTGACCTGGATTCCGATCCTGCAAAGTCCCGGCCATGGCCATGGATACGAGAGCCCAGGCGAAGCGTCTGTTAGGCTCTTTCGAGCGAAGTGAACTGCAGGGGATCGTGAAAACCACCGGTTGCGGGCTGCTATCATTGGCAGTCGTTTTCGCTCCCGGACTCCTGGGCTTCGATCCCTATCAAACCCTGAGCCCCGCCGGCCGCGCGACGCTCGGGATCCTGGTCTTCGCCGCGGCGCTGTGGGTGACCGAGGCGATGCCCGCCTTCGCCGTGGCGCTGCTGGTGATCGGCCTGCAAATCGCGGTGCTCGGCAACCCCGGCGGCGTCTGGGCGAAGGAAGGCGACACCAAGGCGTGGACCACTTTCGTCGAGCCCTGGGCCTCGCCGACGATGTGGCTGTTCTTCGGCGGCTTCGTGCTGGCCCACGCCTGCTCGAAAACCCAGCTCGACCGCTGGCTGGCCGGCATGGTCCTCGGCCGCTTTTCTAACAGCCCGGCGCGGCTGGTCGGCGCGGTGATGGCGATCACGTTCCTGTTCAGCATGTTCATGTCGAACACCGCGACCGCCGCGATGATGATCGCGGTGACCGCCCCGGTGCTCGCCAGCCTGCCGAAGGGCAGCCGCATCGCGAAAGGCCTGGTGCTCGCGGTGGCGGCAGGCGCGAACCTCGGCGGGATCGGCACGATCATTGGCACCCCGCCGAACGCCATCGCGGCCGGCCAGCTCGGCGGGCGGATCGATTTCGTGAAATGGATGATGGTCGCCCTGCCGCCCGCGCTCTTTCTCGCGGCGATGGTTTACGCGCTGATCTGGCGCAACTACCTGCGCGGCGACCACACGCCGATCCCGCATCTGGATTCCACGGTCGATGCCGGAGCGCGGCGCAAGCGGCACCGCATCACGGTGCTGGTGGTCTTCGCCATCACGGTGACCATGTGGATGGGCGAGTCGCTGTTCGGGATCCCCTCTCCAGTGGTATCCTTCATCCCGATCGTCGCGCTGGCGGTGACCGGCGTGATCGAGGCCCGCGACATGCGGGTGCTGCCCTGGGACGTGCTGCTGCTGCTGGCCGGCGGGCTTTCGCTCGGCGTCGGCGTGGAGGTCACCGGGCTGGCGACCTGGCTGGCGGGACAAGTCCCGCCGGGTCTGGGAACGGTCGCCGTGGCGGTGGTCTTCAGCGTGCTCGGCCTGGTGCTGTCGAACCTGATGAGCAACACCGCGGCCGCCGCTTTACTCATTCCGTTAGGCGCCAGCCTGGTGCCGCCGGAGTCCGCGCCGCTGGTGGTGGTGTCGATCGCCATCAGTTGCTCCGCCGCGATGGCGCTGCCGATCTCCACACCGCCGAACGCGATCGCCTACGGCACCGAACGGCTGGGCGCGCGCGACTTCCTGGTGCCGGGCCTGATCGCCGGTTTCGGGATGGCCGCGGTGCTGCCGTGGCTGGCGGCGATGTTTTGAACCGGGAAAGGAAAATGCGAACAACGAAAGCGGCGAAACTCCGCGAAAATCAAGACAGGGTGGAAATGGGCCCGGCTCTCTAACATTTCGTCCCTTTCGTGGTTCCCATCCCGGTTTTCAAGTGGCGAGGCCGGCTTGTTAGAAGTGCACCCGCATCGCCACCCATCCGGTGATACCGTCGTAAACGGTGGTGCCGGTGGCACTGTTTTCCATGCGCTCCCATTCGATGCCGGTCATCCACTTGAGATGGGGATGGATGATGAACCAGTTCAGCCCGGCATAAAGCGAGGCGTGCCGGTCGCCGCGGCCGCGGGCCAGCGCGGGCAGGTCCTCGTTTTCCAGCTCCCCGGCGATCCGGGCGTAGCGCGAGGCGAGGCGCAGGCCTTCCGCTTCAGCGGCGACCGCATATTCGGCGCGCGCCGCGAACTGGAGCTTCTCCGGCACCAGCCACCAGGTCGGCAGCAGGTCGATCCCGCCGAACGCGCCGCCGCGGCCGGGAGTCGAACTACGATTGTCACCGTAGATCAGGCTGCCACGGATCGCCCATGGTCCCTCGCCGAAGCGTGCCCATGCGGTGGCGGCGTGATCGTAGGCGACCGCTTGCTGCTCGTCGCTGCCGGCGTCGTTCACCACCAGGTTCAGCGAGACTTCCGCCATCTCCATCCCCGCGACGTCAGTGAGGTCGCAGCGCCAGGTCAGCCAGTAAAGCCGGCCGTCGCCCCAGTCGGCGAGTTCGCTGCCGTGGTCGGAGGAAAGGATGCCACCGGAGAAGCTATGGCGTCCCGATTTCAGCTCGGCCCAAACGCCGGTCGGGTTCGCGGGGACGGGAACGCCGGGCAGGATGTAGGCGTCGAGCATCGAGCGCTCGACCGTGAGGATGTCGCGGGACGAGGTCGCGTGTTCTTCCGTGACCTGTTGCTCGCGGCGGCCGTAGGAGAGCTTGAAGGAATCGACGGCGGGCGAGTCGATGAAGCGGCTCAGGTCCGCGGTGAGAAAGAGCTCGAACATCGAGTCATAGCCGAACTTCAGATCCCCGCCGCCCGGGGACTCGTCGGCGACAAGGTTGGCATCGGCCTTCAGCGTGAAGAGATCGAGGAAACGGACGGTCGGGCCGAAGTAGAAGCGCCGGAATTCCCCGCCGCTCTCGTACCAGAAGCCGTTGCCGTCGCTGTGGCCGGAGACCCACGCGTACTGCCAGTGGAGGCGGGTGTTGAAGGTCACCTCCTGCAGCCAGGGATGGTCGGGCACGGCATGCAGCGTGCCGGGCTTCGAAGCCAGCCAGGTCGCAAGCTCGGCCTCCGCGAAGACGCGTGCGGGCAGCGCGAGCCAGACAGCCGCGAGAACGAGACACCGGAGGAAACGGACCCTCATCGCGGTGGCATTCCACCACAGTACGCCACCCCGTTTCCACGCACCCTCTGCGTTTGGCCGACCGATTTCCGCTGGAAAGGGGAGCCTGACGGGGGTAATTCGTAATCGAAATTCGAGGAAGTCGACGTTCTGTAACGATTTTGTGAGTTCCGTAATCGTTTTTTGAGTAGGAATCCATCCCGTAATCATTTTAGATCATCCCGTAATCGTTTCGGGAGTTGTGCCGGAAGATCCGATCCTTTGACGGGCAAAAGCGGCCGTTTGTAATCGAAATTTTTGGGAAGTCGCAATTTGTAACCGTTTCTTGAGTCCGGTAATCGAAAAATCATGGAAGAGCCCGAAAGTAATCGAATTGGGTATGCTTGGTTGGCCGACCACTTCGCGGTGGTGACCCTCCCCTACTGGCGGGAGAGCCGGGCGCTGGCCAAGGGTGTGAGGCGGCTGGTCGAGCGGGATGGCCGGCAGATCGAGTATTTCCCGGCGGCACGGGATCTTGGGAACAACCTTTTCGCCCACTTGGAATTCGCGCTGAAGTGGGAAGGGCTCCACTTGGAGCTGCTGCGAAAGGTTCTGCCGCGGATGGATGCGGAGCAGGTCGCGGATTTCGTCCGCAGCAAGCCGACAGGGCGCTATGCACGGGTGATTTGGTGGCTTTTTGAGAGCTTCTCGCAGGTGACGCTTGAGATCCCGGCCCTTGAAGTCGGGAACTACGTGGATCTTTTGGACGAGGACGTCTATGTGCCGGGACCGGTAAGGAAAGCGAAACGGCAACGGATCAACGTGAACCTGCTGGGCACCCTCGATTTCAGCCCGATGGTGCGATGGAAGGGTCTGGGCGCATGGAATGAATCGGAGATGCAGAAGCGCTGCGAGGAGATCGTGGGCAAGTATCCGCCCGAAATCTTCGCGCGGGCGGTCCGCTACCTCTACGCGAAGGAAAGCAAAAGCAGCCACGAGATCGAGCGGGAGACACCGGACCAGAAGCGGGCCGAAGCGTTCATCGGGCTTCTCCAACAGGCGTGGCACCGGAGTTTTCTCAAGAAAGACGCGCTGGTTGAACTGCATCGGGCCATCGTCGACCCGCGCTACTCCGACCCGGGCTGGCGCAGCGAGCGGATGGACGGCGACAAGCAGGTGTATGTGGGCGAAACGCTGGCACCAGGGGTGGAACGGGTGCACTACGCGGCACCCAAGCCCGCGGACCTTGACGAACTGATGTCGGGCTTTCTGGAGATGGCGAAGCAGATCACCGCGCGACGGGTGCGGACCCCAGGCGGCCTCAAAGTGCTGCCGGCCCCGGTTCCCACCCTGATTTCTGCGGCGGTGATCTCGTTCGCGTTCGATTTCCTCCACCCCTTCAGCGACGGGAACGGGCGGATCCACCGCTTCCTGCTGCATCACGTGCTGGCCCGGAATGGATTTGGGCCGGAAGGAATCATTCTGCCGGTTTCGGCGGTGATTCTAAACCGCCCCCGGGAGTACGATCAGGCATTGGAGAGCGTCTCGAAGCCACTAATGGAACTCGTGGAATACACGATGGACGACCGCCAGCGGATGACGGTGACCAACGACACCGCGGACTTCTACCGCTACATCGACTGCACGGAGCTGACCCGCATCACGATCGATTTCATCCGCGAGACGATCGAGACGGAACTGCCGGCGGAGTTGCGGTATCTGGCGAGCTATGACGACGTGCGGCTGCGGATGAGGGAGGTGGTGGAACTGCCGGACCGGATCGCGGATCTGTTCGTGAAGCTATGCCGACAGAACGGCGGCAGCTTGTCGAAGAACAAGCGGAGCTTGGAGGAATTCGCACCACTCACCGATGGAGAAATCGAGGCATTGGAACGGTTGGTGCGGGAGGGACTGGGGATCAAGGGCGGGACGGTATGACTTACGCGGGCCATAAGCCCGGTAATTCCCAGATCCAGCGTTAAGCAGGTCGTAAACCGCCCAACGCGCTGGCGAGGAACGGCGCGGTCCGGGATTTCTTCGACTTGGCGACGAGTTCGGGCGGGCCCTGGGCGATGATCTCGCCGCCGGCGTCGCCGGCTTCGGGGCCGAGGTCGAGGATCCAGTCGGCTTCGGCGGCGACGGCCATGTGGTGCTCGATGACGATGACGGTGTGCCCTTCGTCGACCAGGCGGTGGAGGACGTCGATCAGGCGCTTCACGTCTTCGAGGTGGAGGCCGACGGTGGGTTCCTCGATGAGGTAGAGGTTGGCCCGGCTGAGAGTCTTGAGGTTCTTCGCCGAGACGCGGCCCTTGGTGAGCTGGGTGACCAGCTTGATCCGCTGGGCCTCCCCGCCGGAGAGGGTCGGCGACGGCTGGCCGAGCTGGAGGTAGCCGAGGCCGGTGTCGGCGAGGAGTTGCAGCGGCGCGGCGATGCGCGGCTGGGATTCGAAGAAGGCGGCGGCTTGCTCGATGGTCATGCGCAGAACTTCGCCGATGTTCTTTTCGCGGAAGCGGACTTCGAGGGTGGCGGGGTTGTAGCGCATCTCGGCGCAGGCCTCGCAGGGGACCCAGGTGCTGGGCAGGAAGTCCATCTCAAGCTTCACCCGGCCGTTGCCCTCGCAGACCGGGCAGCGGCCGTCGCCGGTGTTGAAGGAAAAGCGCGAGGCCTCGTAGCCGCGGACGCGGGCATCGGGGAGCTGGGCGAAGAGCTTGCGGATGTCGTCGAAGATCTTGACGTAGGTCGCCGGGCAGGAGCGCGAGGTCTTGCCGATGGGAGATTGGTCGACCTCGTAGATCGACTGGATCTGGTCGAAGCCGGTGGCCTTGCTCCATTGACGATTTTTGATGGCCGATTTCCGATTGGAAGTGGTGCGCGCGGCGTCGGCGATGGCGGCGTGCATCAGGGTCGATTTGCCGGAGCCGGAGATGCCTGTTAGAACGGTGAGCCGGCCGAGCGGGATGGCGGCGGTGACGGACTTGAGGTTGTTCGCGACGCAACCGGTGACGGTGGCGAAGGGGTGGTCCTTCTTCACGGCGCGACGGCTGCCGCGCATGGGGTGGATGATGGGGTTGGCGAGAGCGCGGTAGGTGGGGGAAAGGATGGCAGATGGTGGATGGTGGATGGAAGATGGAGCCGATGCACCGCGCTTGGCCGGCTGTTTGCCTTTCTTTGGCACTTGGGGCTTCTCACTTGGAACTTCCGGGGGCGGGCCCTGGTAGACGACTTCTCCGCCGAGCCGCCCCGCCCCCGGCCCCAGGTCGATGAGGTGGTCGGCGCGGGCGATGGTGTCCTCGTCGTGCTCGACGACGATGAGGCTGTTGCCGCGGTCGCGGAGGGCGATGAGAGTCTCTAACAACGCGGCGTTGTCGCGGGGGTGGAGGCCGATGGTCGGTTCGTCGAGGACGTAGAGGACGCCGCGGAGGTTGCTGCCGAGCTGGGCGGCGAGGCGGATGCGCTGGCTTTCGCCGCCGCTGAGGGTGCGCGCGGAGCGGTCGAGCTGGAGGTAGCCGAGGCCGACCTCGGTGAGGAAGCTGAGGCGCTGGCGGATTTCGGGCAGGATGTCGCGGGCGATCAGGGTGTCGCGGTCGCCGCTGATGGCGAGCGATTCGAAGTAGGTGGCGGCCTGATTCACGGCCTGCTTGGCGAGTCCGGACAGGCGCAGTCCTTGGAAGCGGACGGCGCGGGCTTCGGGGTTGAGGCGGGCGCCGTGGCAGGCGGGGCATTCGACGAGTTCCTCGTCTTCCATCCGCTCGATCTTGCGGTCGGCGTCCATCTCGGCTTCGAGCACGGATTCGTAGCGCGAGGTGTCGAGGTGGAAGCGATGCTTCGGCACCAGCCCGTGGCCGCGGCAGTTCGCGCACCAGCCGTGCGGCGAGTTGAAGGAGAAGAGGCGGGGGTCGAGCTCCTCGAAGGACTTGTGGCAGCTCGGGCAGCTTGCTTCGGAGGAAAGGAGGATGAACTTCTTGTCCGGAGTGAAGAGCTTGAGAACGCCTTTGCCGATGTCGAGGGCTCTTGAGATGGTGGATGGGAGATGGGAGATGGCAGATGTTTCCGCGATGCCTTTGCCTTTCTTTGGCACTTGGTCCTTCTCACTTGGAACTTCCGCGACCACCACGTCGATGTCGTGCTCCTTGAAGCGCTCCAGGCGGGTGAAGCCTTCGGCATCGCGGAACTGCTTGTCTACTAGAAGTCTGGTATATCCCTGCTTGAGCGCCCATTCGGCGACTTCAGTGTGGTAGCCTTTGCGGCCGCGGATGACGGGGGCGAGGATCGAGACGGGGCCTTTCTTGAGGAGCTGGCGGATGCTGTTCTCGATGGCGGCGAGCGATTGCTTTTCGACCGGGACCTGGCAGTCGGGGCAGTAGCGGGTGCCGAGCTTGGCGTAGAGCAGCCGGATGAAATTCCACAGCTCGGTGACGGTGGCGACAGTCGACTTCATGCCGCCCTGGGAGACGCGTTGCTCGATCGCGACCGTCGGCGGCAGGCCGGCGAGGGAGTCGAGCTCGGGCTTCTCGAGCTGCTCGGCGAACTGGCGCGCGTAGGCGGACATCGAGTCGAGGAAGCGGCGCTGGCCTTCGGCGAAGAGAATGTCGAAGGCGAGGGTCGACTTGCCGGAACCGCTGAGGCCGGAGACGACGACGAACTGGTCGCGCGGGATGTCGAGGGAGATGTTCTTCAAGTTGTGCTCGCGGGCGCCGCGGAGCTGGATGGAAATGCCGAGTGCCGAGTGATCAGTGATCAGTGGTCTTTTGGCGGGAACGGGGAGTTTGGTGGCGCTTAACGCCGGCTTGAGGAAGCGGGCGGTTTCGGTTTTCAGCGTCGCGATGTGCTCGGGCGGGCCTTCGGCGACGAGCTGGCCGCCGTGCTTGCCGGCTTCGGGGCCGAGGTCGAGGATCCAGTCGGCGCACTTGATGACGTCGAGATTGTGCTCGATGACCAGCAGGCTGTGGCCGGCGTCGACGAGGCGCTGGAAGACGCCGAGCAGGCGCTCGATGTCGGAGAAGTGGAGGCCGGTGGTGGGCTCGTCGAGGATGAGCAATTTCCGATTGATGATTGTCGATTGACGATTGGAGGAGGTGTCGGCGAGGAGTTGGCAGAGCTTGAGGCGCTGGGATTCGCCGCCGGAGAGGGTGTTGAGCGGCTGGCCGAGCTTGAGGTAGCCGAGGCCGACTTCGTGGAGCGGCTGGAGGAGTTTGGTGATCTGCTGGTGGCGCTTGGTGTCGGAGGCTTTGAGGTCCTCGGACGCGCCGTAGAAGGCGAGGGCTTCCTCAATGGTGAGGTCGAGGATGTCGGCGATGGATTTGCCGCGGTAGTGGATGTCGAGGGTGGACGGCTTGTAGCGGCGGCCGTTGCAGTCGGGGCAGGTGACGTGGAGGTCGGAGAGGAACTGCATCTCCACTTTCTCGCTGCCGGCGCCGGCGCAGCGGTCGCAACGGCCTTCGCCGGAGTTGAAGGAGAAGAAGCCGGTGGTCAGCTCGCGGACCTTGGCGTCCTCGGTCTGGGCGAAGAGCTGGCGGATGGGATCGAAGGCGCCGAGCAACACGGCGGGCGTCGAGCGCGGGGTGCGGGCGAGCGGCGACTGGTCGACGAGGAGGACGTCGCTCAAGTACTGCGTTCCCCGTAGCTCCTTGATTGGGGCGGGATCGAGGTCGGTGTCCTCCTTGCGCAGCTTGCGGGCGATGTTGGAGTAGAGGACGTCGTGGGCGAAGGTCGACTTGCCGGAGCCGGAGACGCCGGTGAGGCAGACGAAGAGTCCGAGCGGAAGGTCGGCGTCGAGCTTCTTCAGGTTGTGGCGGGACGCGCCGCGGATCTCGATCTTCTCCTTGCCGGGCTGGCGGCGCTTTTGAGGGATGGCGATGGAGCGTTGGCCGGTGAGCCAGGGCAGGGTGCCGGCGATTGACGATTGACGATTGTCGATTGCCGATTGGGGAGACGCTCCGCGTTTTGCGGGCTGCTTGCCTTCCTTTGGCACTTGGAACTTCTCACTTGGAACTTTGCCTTGGAACACGAGGGTCCCGCCGTGCTGACCCGCGCCGGGGCCGATGTCGACGAGCTGGTCGGCGGCTCGCATCACGGCTTCCTCGTGCTCGACCACCACCAGGGTGTTGCCCTTGTCGCGGAGGCCGTGCATCACGCCGACGAGGCGCTGGATGTCGCGGGCGTGGAGGCCGACGGTGGGTTCGTCGAGGACGAACAGGGTGTTTGTTAGAGAGGCGCCGAGGCAGGTGGTGAGGTTGACGCGCTCGATCTCGCCGCCGCTGAGGGTGCGGGCGGGGCGGTCGAGGGTGAGGTAGCCGAGGCCGACTTGTTCGAGGTAGTGAAGGCGGTTGGAGATTTCGGTGAGGATGAGCTGGATTGACGATTGACGAGGTCCGCCGACCTCGCCCTGCGGGCTGCCTTCGGCAGTCTGTCTCGCTCCGCTCGGCTGATGATTGCTGATTTTTGATTGTTGATTGGAGAACCAAGGGACGAGCTCGGCGATGGAGAGGGTCCAGAGGTCGGGTAGGGTCTTGCCATCGATTTTGAAGCAGAGGGCTTCCGGCTGGAGGCGCTTGCCGCGGCAGGTGCCGCAGGTGGTGTAGGAGCGGTAGCGGCTGAGGAAGATGCGGACGTGCATCTTGTAGGCCTTGGTTTCGAGCCAGTCGAAGAAGCCCTGGATGCCGTACCACTCGCCGTTGCGGTGCATTTCCTCGAGGTCGTCGAGGGATGCTGCGGGCGAGCCGCCCGCGCCTCTCTTGTGGCTACGATCTCCGTAGTAGATCCACTCGCGCTCTTCGTCATCGAGGTCTTCCCAGGGGGTGTTGATGTCGATGCGGCGTTCCTTGCAGCAGCGGACCAGGTCGCGCTGGCATTCGTCGCCGCGCTCGCCTTGGAAGGGTTTGATCGCGCCTTTCCTGATGCTGAGGGTGGGGTCGGGGACGGATTTTTCGAGGTCGAGGCCGATCACCCGGCCGAAGCCGCGGCACTTGGGGCAGGCGCCGAGGGGGTTGTTGAAGGAGAAGAGGGCGGAGGAGGGCGGGCGGAGGGAATTGCCGGTGGCGGGGTTGGTCCACGACGTCGTGAACGACTTGGAGATGGAAGATGGAAGATGGAAGATCGAAGATGTTCCTTTGCCGAGGGTGAAGGCGTGCTCGAGGGCTTCGAGGAGGCGGGTGCGGTTGGGCTTGGTGAGGGGGAGGCGGTCCTGGATGACGTCGATTGACGATTTGAGATTGCCGATTGCCGATTGCGGTTCGTCGGTGCGGAGGATCTGGCCGTCGAGGAGGATGCGGAGGTAGCCTTGCTGGCTGAGGAAGGGGAAGAGGGCGGCGCTCGGGGTATCGGCGGGGATGGGGACGGGGAAGGTGACGAGGACCTGCTCGCCAGGGAGATTTTCGAAGGCCCAGGCGGCGGCGGAATCGGGGGAGTCGGGGCGGATCTCCTCGCCGGTGTCGGGGTCGTAGCCGGTGGCGGCGCGGGCGAAGAGGAGCTTCAGGTAGTCGTTGATCTCGGTCAGGGTGCCGACGGTCGAGCGGGTGGTGCGGATGTTGTTTTTCTGCTCGATGGCGATGGCGGGCGGGATGCCGTCGATGTGGTCGACGTCGGGCTTGTCCATGCGGTCGAAGAACTGCCGGACGTAGGGCGAGAAGGTCTCGACGTAGCGGCGCTGGCCTTCGGCGTAGAGGGTGTGGAAGGCGAGCGAGGATTTGCCGGAGCCGGAGGGGCCGGTGACGACGGTCAGTTGGCCGAGCGGGAGGTCGAGATCGAGACCTTTGAGATTGTGCTGGCGGGCGCCGCGGATGGCGATGACGGGGGCGGACGGGGTGGACTTTTTCGCGGGCACGGCGGGAGGTTAGGCGGAACCTCAGCGGGCGCTAGCGGAGTTTGCGGGCCGGCCGGTCTGAGATCGGAAAGTCTGAAGGTCGAAGGTCGGGAAGGCAAAAAGGCAGTCGGAAAGGCGGAAGACAGTCTGTTGATTGTCGGCGGTAGAAGGAGGAAAGTGGCCGACTATCTCCGCTGCGCTCCGGTTGGCGGTCCCGGGCTTGCCGGGCGGTCGCGGGGATGCGATGACCGCCGCATGGAATCGATGGAGGGAATCGTGGCGCGCGAAGTGGGCGCGGACGGATTGGCGGCGATGACGGCCGCGTTTTACCGGCGGGTGCGGACGGACGACCTTCTGGGGCCGATGTATCCGGAGCAGGACTTCGAGGGCGCGGAGACGCGGCTGCGGGAGTTCCTGCAATTCCGCTTTCTGGGCGATCAAGCCTACATGGAGCACCGCGGCCACCCGCGGCTGCGGATGCGGCACGCGCCGTTCGCGATCGGCGAGGCGGAGAGCGCGCGCTGGGTGAGCCTGATGGAATCGGCGATGGACGAATGCAGGGTCGCCGGCGAGGTGCGGGCGGTCATTTCACCGTTCTTCGCCCAGGTGGCGGACTTTCTGAGGAACCGCTGAGCGAAGCCTCAGTCGGCGGGCTCGAGTTCGATGTCGTTGCCGCGCTCGTCCTCGCCGACGTAGGAATCGCCGCGCTTCTCCAGTTCGATGGTCCTGCCGTCCTGAAGGGTGACTTCAACCTCGTCGCCGGTTTCCTTCCAGGTGCCCCGTCCCTGGTTCAAGCCGACGCCGACCAGGGTGCCGTCGGGAAGAGCCTCCCATTGCATCGGGATAGGCCCGGCGAGCTTCCACTTGCCGACAAATGCGGAGCCGCCCGCCTCGAAATTGTCCGCCTTGATGCCGCCTGCCTCCGCGTCGCCGTCCGGTATGGACTCGAGGCCGAGGGCCTCGAGCCAGTCGTCGAGTTCCGCGGCGGCATCCATTTCGTCGGCGATCGACTCGGCCATCTCTTTCTGGCCGCGGGTCTTGGCATCGTCCTGGGCTTCCTTGAGCCGGACGAGGTAGGCGTCGCGGATCTTGTTGGCCTTGAGGGTGAAGTTGGCATCGATGGCCTGCTGCTTGGTCAGGGCGTCGGAGCAGGCCTTGGCCATCTCCAGGGAGAGCTGGATGCCAGAGTCGCGGTCCACCTTCGATGGCACGCGGTTCTTGACGACCAGTTCCTTCAGGCTGACGACTTCGGGGGCCCAGCGGGTGTTCTCCGAGCGGGTCTGGCGACGCAGCCAGGCATCGAGCGTGGTGGCGAAATTCCTCGCATTGGTGGCGAGGTCCTGCTGGCGCTCCTTGTCGAGCGCCGCCATGAGTTGCTTGGACTTCGCCGACAGATCGCCGGGGGCCAGCGGCTTGCGGGCGTCCTGAGGATCGGCGGAGGCGGTGTCCCGGTCGTTGCTCCATTCGATGATGAAGCCGGAGGCGGTCTCCGAGGGATCGGCATCGCGCCAGCCCTTGCCGGGGACGGTCACGAGGCCGTCGCCGCTGTCGGACGGAAAGCCATCCTCCCAGGTGGCGAAGGACCAGCTTTCGCCGGTGACCCACTGCCATTCCGAATCCTTGCGCGAGCCGCCGAGCCAGAGGCCGTTGGAAGCTTTCAAGGGGGCAAGTTGTTCGGTCAGCCAGCCGGCTTCGTCGCGGGAAGCCGGGACCATGAGGTTGCCGCCGGCCACCTCGGCGAAGGCGGCGGCGCGGGTGGCATTGACCTCGCGCAGGACGACGAGGATGTGCCGGGCTTCGTAGGCCACGGTGCCGGGCGGGAAGAGCGGAACGGGCAGGGCGAGTGATTCGCGGGTGCGTTTGAGGACTTCCCCGAGGTCGCCGGGGTTCGATCCGTCGCGCTGCCACTGGATGAAGAACGGATAACGGTCCTCCGCCTTTCGGACGCGGATCAGGCCGAGGTCGTCGACCGCCAGATACAGTCCGGTCCCGGCGGGTGCCTTGAGTTTCCAGGGCGAGCCATCGACCAGGCTCCAAGCGCTGCGGCCGGAGCGGCCGGCACCGATCCACAGCGCGGCGTCCTGGTTGCCTTCGACCGGATCGGCGGGCACCTTGTTGGACATCCACGTGATGTCTTCCTCGGCGAGCGGGAGCGGCAGGTGGCCGCCGTGGGCATCGGCGAAGGAGGAGGCCTCCTGCCAGGTCATGGCGGTGGGGACGAGGAGGAAGTCGGACTCGCCGTGGCGGACGGTGCCGATCGGCATTTCGTCGCGTTTGCCGGCAGCGAGGGAGGTCTTCAGGCGGGCCAGGGACTCCAGCGCGGTTTCGGGCTTGGGCGGTTCCGGGACGACGGGCGGGGCCGGCTTTTCGGGTTCCGGCTTGGTGGTGGGAGCCGGGTTGTTGAGGGCCATCCGGGCTTCGGCGGCGGCCTTGGCGCGCTCTTCGGCTTTTTTCTCGATGGCGAGGCGGTTGGCTTCTTCGCGGTCGCCCTTGGTGCGTTGGTAGGTTTTCCAGGTGAAGGCGATGATCACCAGGAGCACCGCGATGACCACCAGGTTCCGCATCAGGCTCCAGTTCCCGCTGGCGACGACCACTTGGGGAACCGCGGGGGTGGCAGCGGGCGTGTCCGATGCCGCAGCACCGGCGGCGGCTTTCGCCGCCGGGACAGCCAGCGCGCGTTTGGCCGGAGCCTGCGGAGTGGTGGCGACGAGCTTGCGGGCCCCTCCGGCGGCGGACTTGTTCTGCCATTCGTCCAGCGCCTTGGCCATCAGGCCGGCGTCGGCATAGCGGAAGGCGGGGTTGGGGTGGGTGGCATTCTGCCAGATCGTGTCGAGCGCCCGGTCGCAGCCGCTGACGGCGGATGGCAGCGGGCAGTTCGGCTCCTGTTTCCGGCCGGTCAGCAATTCGTAAAGGATGACGCCCACCGCGTAGATGTCGGAGCGCCGGTCGGCGTGCTCCGGACGTTCCATGACTTCCGGAGCGGTGTAGCCCGGGGTGCCCATGATCAGCCCGGGGCCGTCGGAGCCGCTCGGCCGGGCCAGACCGAAGTCGCCGATCTTCGGCTCGCGCTTCGGGGTGAGGAGGATGTTGGCCGGCTTGATGTCGCGGTGGATCACGCCGTTTTCGTGGGCGTGGGCCAGACCATCGCAGATGCCCTTGACGATGGTGACGGCTTGGGCCGGGTCGACGGCCAGATTGTAGGCGGAGTAGTAGAGGGACTTCCCGTTCACATACTCCATGGCGATGTAGAGCATCCCGTCGACATCGCCCGAGTCGTAAACCCCGATCAGGTTGGGGTGATTGAGCCGGGCCATCGCGCGGGCCTCGGTCTCGAAGGACTTGCGGAAATCCGGGTCCTCCCCGAGTTCGCGCGGCAGGATCTTGATCGCCACGTCGCGGTCGAGCGAGCGCTGGCGGGCCTTGTAAACCGCGCCCATCCCGCCCTGGGCGATGAACGCCTGGAATTCGTAGGCGGGCAGCAGGCTGGCGAGGGCTTCAAGCGTCGGGGCTTCGAAGGGTATGGAACTCATGCGAGAGAAGCTTTGGAGTAGGAAATGGACGCCCGCTTGGCGAGAGGAACCGTGACGGGAGTTAAAGCGGCGCGTGATAAACGATCCATTCCGGAATCTTGATGGCGGAATTGTAGAGCGCGTGGAGGAGGATCGCGGTGGTCAGGCCGCCGGTGGCAGTGTAGCTCAGAGCACAAGCCGCACCGAAAATGCCCACGGAAACCAGCCCGTAGGCCGAGTAGAAATGCACGATGGCAAACACCGTGGCGGAGATCAAGGTTGCGGCCGGGACCCGGAGGCCGTTCGCCAGCGAGCGGAAGAGCACCCCGCGGTAGAGGATTTCCTCGGCCACCGGGGCGGCGATGCAGGCGGAGCTGATGGCGAACACGAGCCCCCAGGTCCCTGCTTCCACAAAAGAGAGGCCACCGGTCGGATCCGGTGCCGCCGCGGCCCCGAGCGTGTGCTTGAGGACTTGGTCGACCAGCGCCAGCAGGGCGAACGTCCCCAGAATCAGCGCGAGATCCGGCCGGGTGGCCAGGCCCAGGCGGTTGACCGCATGGCGGCTGCGGCGGAACAGGAAGCCGACCGCCACCAAGGGCGGCAGGGCGCGCGTGGCGGCATCCAGCAGGACGAAAAACCACGGCGGCAAGGCGATCGGAGCCGCCCCGTCGCCCGAGATATTGCCTGAAATCAGCATGTCGATCGTTCGCCCGAAACCGATCGATGCGAGGTAGGCCATAAGGAAGACCCCGAGTCCGAGCGCCACCGGCCAGGAGTGGATGTAACCGTGTTCGCGGCTGCGCAGGGCACGGCCGAAGGCCCACAGCGTGCGCGGGACGAATCCCAGCCCGACGATGACCAGCAACCAGACCGAGCCACGGGCGACGATGGTCCGCCAGGCCAGCCGCTGGTTGCGCGGGTCCTCCCCCGCGGGGATTTCCAAGCCGGGCGCGCGCTGGTGAAGCCGCCCGTACCAGCGGAGATACTCGCGGTCCCACCAGGGGTCGCGGCCGTCCGCGATCCGCCGGATCACCGCTTTCACGTCGGGCGCCCCGGGCAGCCCGGCGAAATCCAGCTCGGCGGGATTCCGGCCGCGCTGGATGGAGTCGAGAATCAGCATCGCATACACGCCCTCCTCATCGATGGCCCCTTCGATTGCGAGGGAGTCCAGTGCATCCACCGCCGACCGGAGCACGGTCTCCCGGTCTTCGACCGCCAGAGCCTTTCGCAGCAGCGGCGGCAGGTGGGCGGTCGCCTCCGCCAGCCGCAGGTCGCGGTCGATCTTGAGCAGCGCCATCTGCCCATCGTCCCGGTTGTAGGCAACGGTGGCCCCGAAATGGTTGTTCCAGAGCCAGACGCCCATGACAAAGATCAGCAGCGCCAGCAGCGGCTCGGGCACATGCCGGCGCAGGATCTGGCGGTAGGGATTGACAGCCTGCTTTGGCGCGTGGGAGTCGATGGCGGGGAGACTGGGAGAATTTTTAGAAATCTGCAAGTCTGGTCGAAATTCATAATAGCTTGATTAAAATCTCCGGCCCGATTTCCCGCTGGCACCGGGCGGATCCCGCCGCCAGAGTCCGGCGCTTCCGATGCCCGCCGCCCTTGCCTTTGCCTCTGTCCCGACGGATCCCGCACCCGCCTTCGATGCCGCGGCGCTGGTCATCGCCTCCACCTTCGCCGGTGCCGCGTTGATCTTCCTGGTTTTCTGGCTGGCACGGGTGGCTTCCGGCAAATTCGCGGCCGATGCCCGCCAACCGGACGAACCGCCGCCACTGCCGGCAGCCGCCGGTCCGCGCCCGGAACCGGCTGACGGCGACGATTCCCCCTACTCCCCGCCCGCCGCGCCCGTCTCTGCCAGTGCCTTCGGCGGCCTGGCCTCGCGGATGAAGGTGCGGGTGGACCCTTACAAGCCCATCGACCTGCCTCTGATCGGCCTGGTGTTCGTCCTTTATTTCGGGCTGACCTCGATGCCCGGGAGTGCCGACGAGGTGCCCTTGGAGGAAAAGATGAACGCGCCGGTGTTGATCGCCTCCATGGTCTTCCAGTTCCTGCTGATGGGCATGGTGATGGCCTTCGTCGCGTGGCGCGTGAAGTTCGCCGACTGGCTCGGACTGCGTTGGAAATCCTGGCCGCTCGCCTTTGCCATCGCGCCGGCGGCGGTGTTCCTCATGTGGTGCTTCATGGGCACCCTCCACGTCTCCGGCTGGAACGGCTGGCTGGAGCGCAGCCTCGGGATCGAGTCGATGCAGGAGGCGGTCAAGCTGCTGCAAGAAGCGAAGGACCCGCTGGTGTTGGCCTTGATGTCGGTCGCCGCGGTGTTCGTCGCCCCGGTGACGGAGGAAGTCATCTTCCGTGGCTATCTTTACCCCGCCGCCAAGCGTTTCTGCGGACCCGCCGGTGCCATCCTCTTCTCATCGCTGGTTTTCGCCGCGGCCCACGGCAACGTGGTCGCGCTGCTGCCCCTGTTCGCCCTCGCGGTGGTCCTTTGCCTGCTTTACGAGTTCACGGGATCGATCTGGGCCTGCATCTCGGTTCATTTCCTGTTCAATGCCGCCACGGTGAGCATCCAACTGCTCGCCCGTTCCGGTGTCATCCCCGCCCCGGAGTAGGATGAAACGCCTGCGCGACCTCGGCGAAGACGCCCTGATCACCCGCATCCTGCGCGGTTTCCCCGGCGGGAAATCGCTGGTGGTCGGCCCGGGCGACGACTGCGCGGTGGTCGACCCCGGCCGCGGCCCGCTCCGGCTCTTGAAAACCGACGCGCTGGTCGAAGGCGTGCATTTCCTGCCGGAGACCCCCGCGGCGAAAGTCGGCTGGAAGGCCGTCGCCCGCGTGCTGAGCGACTTCGCGGCGATGGGCGGCACTCCGGAGCACCTGCTGGTCACGGTGGCGGTCGATGCCGATCGCCCGGTCGCCTGGATGGACGGCCTCTACCGCGGGATCCGGAAATGCCTGGCCACCCACGGCGGCGTGCTGGCCGGCGGCGAGACCTGCCGCCTCCCGGCCGGCGCGGTGATTTCCGTCGCCGGCGAAGGCCTCGTCGAGCGCCCGCACCTGACCCTCCGCTCCGGCGGAAAACCCGGCGATCTGGTGCTGGTCACCGGCCGCCTCGGTGGGTCGATCACCGGCAAGCATCTCACTTTCACCCCCCGCCTCGCCGAGGCCGCCTGGCTGGTCCGCCACCTGCGGCCGTCCGCGATGATGGACCTCTCCGACGGCCTCGCGAAGGACCTCCCGCGCCTCGCCGAAGCCAGCGGCTGCGGCTTCCAGCTCGGCGATTCCATCCCCGCCAACCGCGGCTGCACCCGGCCGCAGGCACTGGGCGATGGCGAGGACTACGAACTCCTGCTCACCGCCTCGCCGCGCCGCTGGCAGGCTGCCGCCGCCGCTTGGTCCGCCGCCTTTCCAAAACTCCCGCTCAGCGTGATCGGCCGGCTGACCGCGCCCGGCAAAACCACCCGCCTCGCCGGCGGTTGGGACCACTTTTCTCCCACCTCATGAAATCCCTGATCGAAACCTACTACGCCGCCTTCAACTCCGGCGACCGCGAAGCCCTGCTTTCATTGCTGGCCGAAGACATCGCCCACGAGATCAATGAAGGCGGGGTCGAGACCGGCAAGGACGCCTTCCGCGCCTTCCTCACCCGGATGGACCGCTGCTACCGCGAGACCGTGGAAGACCTCGTCATTTTCACCGGCCCTGACAACCGCGCCGCCGCCGAATTTTCCATCCGCGGCGAATACCTCGCCACCGACGCAGGCCTGCCCGAAGCGCGCGGCCAGACCTACCACCTCCGCGTCGGGGCCTTTTTCGAAGCCCGCGGCGGGAAAATCACCCGCGTCACCAACTACTACAACCTCCAGCGCTGGCTGGAGCTGGTCGCCTGACGCGAAAGACCATCGACCGCCGCCCCGTCTTCTCCTTGAATCGATTCCTACCCATGAAACTCACGCCCGTCCTCCTCCTCCTCGCCGCCGCCTCGCTTCACGCCGGCGAAAAATCCCTCTTCAACGGCAAAGACCTGACCGGCTGGGAGGGCAATCCCAAGCTCTGGTCGGTCCAGGACGGCGCCATCACCGGCAAGACCGCCAACGAAGGCGACGCCAAGATCTCCCACAACACCTTCCTCGTCTGGAAAGACGGCACCGTCGGCGACTTCGAGCTGACCTTCCAATACCGCATCGAAAAGGGGAACAGCGGTGTCCAGTACCGCTCCAAGGCCCTTGACCCCGGCCCGTCCGGCCCGGTGATCAGCGGCTACCAGGCCGACTTCGAAGCCGGCAAGACCTACAGCGGCATCCTTTACGAAGAAAAGGGCCGCGGCATCCTCGCCAAGCGCGGCGAGAAAACGACCATCGGCGAGAACGGCAAGCCGACCGTCACCGGCCAGGTCGGCGACAGCAACGAGATCCAGGCCTCGATCAAGGACGAGCAGTGGAACGAGTACAAGATCGTCGCCAAGGGCAACCACGTGCAGCATTTCATCAACGGCAAGCAGACCGTCGACGTCACCGACAACGACCCGAAGAACGCGCCCAAGGAAGGCCTGCTCGCCCTCCAGATCCACGCCGGCCCGGCGATGGTCGTGCAGTTCAAGGACCTGGTCCTGAAGACGGCGGACTGACCCGTCGCCGCGGATCTCAAGCAGGCGGCGCGGGCCGGCTCCCCCGCCCCGCCTGCCAGGCTTCGTATCTGCCGAGCCAGGCGGGCACCGCCACCCCGATGAAGTGGATCCCGAGGAAGATCCCGAGGTAGCGAAAGCCGCGGCTCAGCGGCATGCCGGCCAGCAGGAAGAGCAGCGCCCAGATCAGCGCGCTGAGCGCGAGGAAGGCGCCGAAGCGCAGCCATAGCGGGAAGCGGCGGATGCGGAGCCACAGCGCGAGCATCCGCACCGGCGTGCCCGATGCGCTCCGCAACTCGGACACCACGAACCACTCGTAGACCTTGCAGCCCGGCCACAGCAGGACCGTCGCCAACGCCAGCCAGACGGCGAACGCGAACACCAGCTTGAACGCGAGCAGGAAGAGGATCACCAGCCACGGGTTCTTCCGAACCACAAGCCGATAGGTCCGGAGCCAGGCGAAGGTCTTCGAAGGCAGGCTGAAAACCCGGTAAATGATGCTGCGTTGGGCGACCGCATCGAACAGATCGCGCTGGTAGTCCCTGTTCTGCGGCTCGGATTGGAGCGCGATCCGATAATGTTCCTCCGCCTTGGCCGGGTTCTCGAGGAAATTCAGATACAGACATCCGATGCTGCGGTGCAGCGACGCGTTCGCGGGATCCAGTTGGAGTGCCGCCTCAAACTCACGCAGGCGCTTCCAAGCGTCCTTGGTCGTGAATTCGGTAGTGGCGTGGAAAGCAATGTGGAGGTTGACGATTTCCGGGTCCTCCGGAGACAGCTCGCGGGCTTTCGAGATGTGCTGCCGCGCATCGAAAGGACGGAACAGGTTCGACGCGGCGATCGCGGCGGCGAGGTGGAAGTACGACCAGTCGGGGTCGATCCGCATCCCCTCTTTCGCGAGGCGCTCCGCTTCCTTCCAGCTCCGCTTCATCGTGTGAAACCGGACCGCCGCGATGTGCGTGTTCACCGACTCCGGTTCGAGCCGTTGCAACTCGCGGACATGCGGCTCCGCGTCCGACAAGCGCCGCAGGTTGCAGTATCCCAGCACCAGGTAGAAGTGGGCGTCGAGATCCTCGGGATCCCGCGCAAGAAAGCGCCGTGCCTCCGCCACCAGCCGCTCCGCATTGCCCGCGCCGTGGAGAATCGCAAGCACCCGTCCCGAGTCCATCCCGGGAGGGCCGTCCGGTCCGCCGGAATCTGGATCATTGGCACGGCTCAACTCCGGAAGTGGACGGCAAAACCACGGGTGAACGGAAGCCTGATTGTGACAATCCATGTTCCGTGTTCGCCTTTTCGCCGCGGGCCGTCATCCTCCCCCCGTGATCTCCCGCCGCAAGATCAAGTACGACGTCTCCCCGTCCCTCCGCCAGTACCTCTACCACTTCGACCGCCTGCGCGAGATCCCGCTGGTCTATGACGACCTGACGCGATTCGCCGGCTCGATGCCGTACGAGGACCCCGGCGGCAAGGAGACACTCTGGCTGACGGTCTTCTACCCGCAGGAGCTGATGGAAGAGCTGCGGCCGAAGCTCACGCGGATCTACGCCGAGCTGAAAATCGGCGGCGAGACCGACCTCCACGAGCACCTCAATGTCGACCGCATCGACTTCGGCGAGTTCGGCAATTCGCGGCCGTTCCGGATCCGGATCACCAACCTCTACAACGACAACTCGGACTACTTCTACGTGAAGCAGGCCGATGCCTCGCGGATCTACGGATTGGAGCTGGAGCACATCCTTTCCCCAAACCGCATCAACTACCTGGTCAATGGCAACACGTTGATCGAGGAGCACATCGCCGGCGTCCCGGGCGACGTCTTCCTGAAAAACCACCTGCCGCGCCCGGAACTCAACAAGGTCCGCATCGCGAAGGAGTTCACCAAGTTCAACGAGCGCTGCTTCATCCGCCTGCTCGGCGACATGCGCAGCGTGAACTACGTCGTCGACATCACGCCGGACTTCGAGGAGGTCCAGTACCGCGTCCGCCCGATCGACTTCGACCAGCAGAGCTACGAGCGCCGCGGCAAGATCTACCTCGCCTACCGCTTCGACTCGAACCGCACCGTGACCAAGCTCGCCTTCGACGTGCTGAACCGGAAAACGATCGACCAGTACGTCGCCGAAGAGCGCTCCCAGATGACCCGCCGGGCCAAGGTCGAGAACCTGCGGCTGAAGGCGCTGTTAGGGATCATGCGGCGCGAGGAACTGGCCCCGCGCGACCACGTCGTCTCGCTGGCGGCCGACCTTGAGAAATTCCACGGCACCGACGTCTTCCACGACTGCCGGACCATGGGCGAGCTGACCGCCGCCCATGTCTCGCTGATGCTGGATTTGTGAGGCGGGCTCAGTCGGTCAGCCGTTCGACCTGAAGGCGGCTGAAGCCGCGGCCGGAAACGGCGGGGACGAGATCGTCGGCTTCCATCCAGCCGCCGGTGCCGAAATGAACGGTTCCGGAGTCGGCCGGCGACCAGTCGAAGAGATCTGCGGAGTGCTCCAACGTGTAGCGGTAGCCCGCCCGCGACCACCAGCCGACGTTGAGGCCGCCGGGGATCTTCTGCGGATGCAGTTGCGGGACGAACGGCGGGGGATCGAGCAGCACGGTCTCTGTCAAGGTCGGGCCTCCGGGCCAGGTGACGCTCACGACGGCGATGGGACTGGATGAGAAGGGAATCGTGACCTCCCATGCGTCACCGTATGGCCGGGTGGCGGAATGGCCATCGACCAGCACGGAGGCTGGTTGCGTCGTGCCGCCCGTCACGATCCGGAGTTTCCAATCGCCGTTGGTTCTCCATGCAACGACCCGGGCGATCTCCGGATCGGGGCCGATCATCGCGATGGCCAGTTCGTGACGGCCGTGACTGGTGTTGCCACGCCAGGATTCCATGTTGAAGAGGCCCACTGGAAGAAAGCCGAAGCCCGTTTTCCCGGCCGAGTCGGCCCGGAGAATGATGACCTCCACGCCTTCATCGACCACGGGAGTTCCGTTGGTGAACGGATTCCGGCCGACCTCGACGCGACCGTAGGCATCTGCGGTGAGAGTCGAATCGGCCACGTCATCGTAGATCTTGGGATAGGAGCCGGAGCTGCCACGTTCTCCCCGGTAGAGCCTGACGGTGGCACCGGCCAACAGCTTTCCGTGGCCATCGCTCACTTGCACCGTGTTGTCGTCAGGCAGGTCATCAAGGTAGATCGCGCCGTTCTGCGGACCGTTGTAATTCCCCCGCGTTGCACGGTGCCCCGCGATCCGGTTCATCGCCATCGCGCTGTATCGGTCGATCCTGCTGTAGTCGCCTGCCATCAAGCCGAAGAACGGGCTCGTGGATTCATTGCCGTTTGCGTAGAAGAGGTGGTCTTGAAACACTCTCGGCATGTACCGGGTGCCTTCGACCGGCAGTCCCGCCAAGGTGATCTCGATCCTGCTGCCGGTTTGAAGCCCATTCACCCAGTCGGTCGAAGATTGGACGTTGAAGCTATAAACATCCGCCAGGTAACGCGCGTGTCCGGACTCATGGAATAGCACCCAGTCGTGATAGAACGGGTTGGTTTCCGACACGATACCCCTCGTTGCAGGATTCTGGAACACATCCTCTTCCATGTAACCCTCGCCGTATTTGCCGGGGGTCCGCCACGAAGCGAAGCCCCACATCAAATCCACGGTGCGGTCGGCCTTATCGGGCTTGTTGGTGCGTACGTCGTTGTCGCCGGTAAGTGGTAGCATGTCATCGGCGGCGATGGTGATGCGGTCGAGCCGCACCCGGTCGAGCACGCCTTGGGGAGCATCAACGGGGTGGTCTGCATCTGCGAACTTGTCATTCCAAAGTTTGACCTGCCGCTGCGCCCAGTCCTCGAAGCTGTTAGATCCGGTGCCGGGCAGCTCCTGCTGGAAGCGGTGCATGTACTGGTAGAACGAATGCTCCACCCAGAAGCCCACGGTGATCGCATCGGTCCAGGTATCGACCCGGTTGTTCAACTCCGAAAACTCGGCGACCGCGTTGGCCGGATCGATCTCGAAGGCAAGTGTGTGGCGGTCGAAGCTCCAGGTCCGCGGCAGATCGACGGCGGTGTGGCCGCCGACCAATAGATCGACGGTGCCGCTGGCCACCAGGTTGCCATCGAGCAGCCAGCGGTAGCCGACGTCCGCACGGGGAACCGGCGACCAGTTCTTGACCATGGCCCGCCAGGTGACGGTCGAGCCGGCGGCGGGCCAGCCGTCGATGTCCGGCTGCGGGCTGCCCCAGACATAGTCGAGCAAGGGCAGCCGCTGGATCCAGGCAACCGACAGGTCGTTATCCTCCGGCCGCGCGGTCGTCTTCTGGATGCGGAAGCGGGCGAACCCGGTGCCGGGCCGGCGGATGCCATCGCCGTTGATCGGGGCGTCGTTGCCGGGGCCGTCGGCCGAGTTGCGGGTTTCACCTTGGGTGAGATAAAGATAGCCGCCGAGATAGACCGAGTCGCTGCCCTTGCCGACGTGGAACGGTGCGTCGGGGAGGGCCTGGACATTTCCCGTGGTGGCGAACCAGCGGGCGAAGTCGCCGTTGGTCACCTGGCCGCGGCCCTCGTTGAAAGGCCATTCATCCGGCGTGGTCTCACCGCGAACCAGATAGACGGCGTTGGCACCGGTGTCCTCGCCCGCCGGGCCGTTGGAGACTCCCGAGGGGTCGTTGACCACCGTGATCGAGTTTCCCCAGACGCTGGCGCCGGGGTTTGCAAAACTTCCGCCCGGGTTCCAGCCGAGGCTGGTTTTCAGCGATGCCAGAGGCGTTTCGTAAAGTGCGAGCGGCCGGCCTAGCAGCGGTTGCGAGGTCAGGAAGCTGCCACGCTCGTAGGGCGAGCCGGCGTCCTTGAAGCTCGTGGAGGGCGACCACGCGATGAGCTGGTTTCCGCTCAGGTGATAAAGCCGCCCTCGCAAGGGATCGAACTCCCACGCCCCGTTGCGGGGGAAGTTCGCGCCGCTGTTCGGCCAGTTCGGCGTGAGCACGACGTGCTGGCCGCCGGAATCGAGCAACGAGGTGCGACAGAAGTCGCGCGAGCCGCCGCCACGATGGTGCAGAAGCACCGGACCGCCCACCGCTTCCACCGCCACCATCCCGGCGCTGGGTTCGAGCAAAGCCTGGGCGAAAGATTTCTCCCAAACCGCCTCCCATGCCCCGCCCGGTGCCGCTGCCAGGTCGTAGCGGTAAAGCACGGCGGTGTCCGGTCCCGATCGCAATTGATAGTAGTAAAGCCTTCCCCCGGCGTGAAACAGCGGTCCGTTGAAGTTCTCCCGGGAGAAGGCGTCGCCGGTAAAGCCGGAGGCCGCTATCGCTGGCAGGCTTTGCCAGGTGCCTTCGACCGGATCGAATCGGGCGAAGCGGACCGAGGCGTTCGCAATTCCAAGCTCGGCCAGGCTTTCGCCGACGTCCTTGATCCCGTCGTCGTCAAGGTCGATGAAATCCCCGTCGCCGTCGCCGCTGAGATCCGCCGCGTAAATGTAGTGGCCATCGGTCGCCAAGCCGCCGCCGCCGCTCACCCCGTGAGGAAAGGGAGGGCTGGCCAGCGTTTCCCAAGTGTCGGCGATAGGCCCGCCCTGCACCTCCACCGCGCCGATGTCAACGGCAGCCCCGACGATGCGCGGCAGGCCGCGCTGGTCCACGGTGAGCGTTGTACTTCCCCCGGCGTCGATCACGGGCGAGCCGGGCTGGGGCAGCATGGTCAGGGTCGGGCCGCCGTTGTCGGACAGCGGCCCGAGTTGTGTCGGCGCGACGAGGCCGGTGAAGGGGCCGTCGATGCCGGCGGTGGAGGCCACGAGATTGACGCCCGCCTGGGTCTCGATGGCACCGCGGAGATCCGGGCCGGCGGTGGAGGCACTGTTGCCGGCGATGATCGTGTTTTCGAGCCGCAGGCGGCTCCCCGCCGCGACGTGGATGCCTCCGCCTTCCTCCCCGGCCTCGTTGTTCGCCAGGGTACACGACACGACATCAAGGAGATAATCCGCGGGTGGGAGGTCGGGACCGCCTGCAAATGCCGCGATGCCTCCGCCATGTTCGTAGTCGGAGGAGTTCCCCGAAATGGAGCAACTGGCGACCGTCAGATCGCCGCCGCCGTGGAAAATCCCGCCACCGCTGCCGAGGCAACTGTTTCCCGAGATCGTGCAGGCCGTGATGGTGCCGCCCAGGCCGGTGACCAGGACTCCCCCGCCGCCACCGTCCCACGCGACGTTGTCCGCCACGGTGGTCCGGGTCAGTTCCAGCGAGCCGCCACTGGCGATCCCGCCGGCCACTTGAGCGCTATTGTCAACCACGAGGCAGTCCGTCATGAGAAGGCTGCCGCCGTTGTACAATCCGCCCCCGGATCCCGATTCCGTGCCAGCGGCGTTCCCGGTCACCGTCACCCTCGTCATGGTGGCGGTGCCCAACAAATTGTAGAGACCGCCACCGTCGTAGAAGGCGAAATTGCCTTCCAACTTGCAGTCCGTCAGGGTCAAGACCCCGCTCGGTCCGTTGAAGATGCCAGCACCTTCCGCGGCCAGGCATCCCTTGATCCAACAATCCGCCAGCGTGAGATGGCCGGAGTTGTGGATCGCCGCGCCGGGGCCGGACGGATGGAAACCATCCCACATGGCCATGCCGAGGAACGTGGCCGTGACGCCGCTGTTCACCGTGAAAAGTCGGGTGGCAATCCCGCCCGAAACAACCAGATTGGTCCGCGCGGAAGCATCGAGCGTGACATCCTTGGACAGGATGATCGGACTGGCCAGGATGATGGTGCTCCCATCGAGCGCCGGTGCGAAGGTGACGGTCGCCCCGGCCGGAGCCGCGGCGATGATGTCGCGCAGCGATCCCGGACCGGCATTGGCGGTGGTGGTGACGATGGGGGCGGCCTGCACTTCCACCGCGCCGATGTCCACCGCCGCGCCGACCACCCGCGTCAGCCCGCGCTGGTCGGTGGTGAGGGCGGTCGTTCCTCCCGCGTTGATGGCCGGCGACCCCGCCAATGGCAGCATGGTCCTCGTGCGCCCGCCGTTGTCGGCCAGGGCCGCGAGATTCGGGCTCGCGACGATGCCTCCGAAGCTGCCGCCCAAGCCCGAGGTGCTGGAGAGCAGGTTCACCCCGGCCTGGGTGTTGATCGAACTCGCCTTGAGGTCCGGGCCCTGGTCCACGGCCGTGTTGCCTGCGACGATCGTGTTCTCCAACAGCAGGGTGCCGGAGCTTTCCTCGATGCCGCCGCCGTCGTTGGTGGCGTGGTTGCCGGAGAGGGTGCAGGAGTAAAGCCGGATCGTGCTGCTGTCGTCGCCATCGATCGCGCCGCCGAACTCGGCGGTGTTGCCGGAGAAGGTGCAGTTGGTGGCGGTGAGCGTGCCGGACGCGTGCTCGATCGCTCCGCCTCCCACTTCCGCAGTGTTTCCCGCCAGGGTGCAGGCGGTCAGCGTGAGCGTCCCGCTGTTCTCGATCGCCCCGCCGCCGTCGCTGGCCTCATTCGCGAAAAGCTCGCAGCGGTCGAGGGTCAGGTTGCCGGCGTTGAGAATCGCGCCGCCATCGCCGGTGACATCGCCGTTGACCAGGTCCAGCGCGGTGAGGGTGACGGTTTTCGACGAGGAAACGCTGAACACGCGCGAGGCGTGGTTTCCCGAAACGATCACCCCGGTGGCCAGCGAGGACGCGCTGATCGAGAGATTCTTGCCGATCGGGATCTGCCCGAGCGTGAGGGTGAAGGTCTGGCCGTCGAGCGCCGGCGCGAAGCCGATCACGGAAGCGTCGGGCGCGTGGAGCACCGCCTCACGCAGGGAGACGCCCGCTCCCAAGGCAGGGTTGAGGCTGCCGTTGTTCTCGTCGGCGGTGGTGGTGACGAGCACGTCGCCGCAGGCGATCGAGCCGATGAGCAAAAGTGCGACGCCCATGCGGCGACGCCGGGAAGTTTTTGCGATCATGACGGGAGGTGGCGGGTTTACGGATCGACAAGCCGGTCCCGCATCAAGGCTCCGACGGATCCATCCACTACCCTCCTAACCTGATCCCCGTGAATCGCATCTCCCGTGTAAGAGATGCGCGGAAAATGGTCGAAAACGCGGCACGGCGGCTGGAACGGAATTCCCGTGCTTCGATGGCATTCCCGTCTCCGCGATTGGGACCATCCGCCAGCGGATCGCAAGCGCCTCAACCCCAGATCCGCTCGACCGTCCAGTAGAGGCCGACGATGCCGATCAGGCCCGAGGCGATCTTGCGGAACTTCTCGAAGGGCGGCTTCTTCATCCACCAGAAGGTCAGCGCGAAAGCCAGCGCCAACACCGTGATCTGGCCGAGTTCGACGCCGACATTGAAGCCGACCAGCGGCTTGAGGATCTCTCCCTCCGGCAAGTCCAGCTCCTGCATCACCGAAGCGAAGCCCATGCCGTGCAGCAGGCCGAGGCCGAACACCAGCGCCACCCGCCAGGGCTTGAGCTCCTTGACCCACAGGTTCTCAAGACCGACGTAGGCGATGCTCAGCGCGATCAGCGGCTCCACCACGCTCGCCGGTGCGGTGACGATGCCGAGAATCGCCAGCGCCAGGGTGATCGAGTGCGCCACGGTGAAGGCGCTGCTCTGCCACAGCAGCGGCTTCCATTTCGGCTGCAGGAGGAAAAGGCCGAGGATGAACAGGATGTGGTCGAGCCCCTTCGGCAGGATGTGCTCGAAGCCCGCGACGATCCAACCGCCGAGCGACGACTCCTTGGTGGGCTCCACCACGCCGCTGGCCTCGATCACCATCAGCTCCATCGGCTCGTCGCGCGGG
The DNA here is from genome assembly GCA_044372775.1 of Haloferula sp. Taxonomy (GTDB): domain Bacteria; phylum Verrucomicrobiota; class Verrucomicrobiia; order Verrucomicrobiales; family Akkermansiaceae; genus Haloferula. The sequence goes on along the minus strand of JBIPNO010000019.1, from coordinate 4,067 downwards.
GCGATCCGCAGCAAGGAAACCTTCGGGTTCTTGCCTTCCCGCGGGGTGATGACTTCGATCGCAAGCGGCTCTTCCTCATCGTCGTTCCACACCACCTCGAGCGGACCGGCGACGCCCGGCGGAAAGCTCCCGGTCAGATTGACCCGCACCACGGCGTTGCCTTCCTCGTTCTCCTCCAACGGCGGCCGTTCCACCGTGTAGTCGGGAAACGCGGATTCCGCTTCCAGTCGCTGCCCGCCGAGGGTGAGGACGAAGGCTTTCGTGAGCAGCGCCTCCGCGGCTTCCCGCATCGCCCGGTGGTCGGAAGCATCGAGGCCATCGACCCAGGCCTTGCCGGACATCCCGAGGTCGCCCGGATTGCCCGGCGGTGCCTTCGGACCGTCCTTCGGGTAAAGCACCCATGCCTCCAGCCACAGCGTCGCGTTCCAGGTCCCCTCCGCCGCGCGGAGTTCGGCGCGCACCTGTTTGATCGCGTGGCCCTCGACGCTGGTCGCCAAGGCCGCGAGCCCGAGGCATGCGAGCACCCACTTCCGCCAGAATCCACCGATCGCTTCGATCATACGCGGCTGCTTACGGCATCGGCCGGGGGAACGCTATCACCATCCCGCCTTACAAGCCGGGCAGCTTCTTGAAATCGATCACCGGCCGAGCGTCCGGCGTGGGAGTGCGCTTGAAGCTCTGATTGAGGCTCACGCTATCGCTGAAAAAGCCGCCGTTGCGGAGGAAGAACTGCTTTCCTTCGACCCCGCCGGCGTAGTCGAGCCGGTGACGGCCGCCCGCGGTCGCATCGCCGGTGAAACGCGCTTCGGTGATCTCGTGCCAAGTGCCTTCGACGTCGCAGACCCACGGGTTGCCGTGGAGCGAGCGGCGGCCGAGGTAGCCGTTGCGGTCGGCGAAGTTCTCGAGGAACGAGTGGAAGCCGGTCAGGTGCTTGTCGGTCTTCGGCCGCTTGAAGCGCGCGATCAGCTTCCAGCCGTCCTTGCCGACCTCGCCGAACCACGCGGCATAGATGCTGTTGCCCTGGCCGTCGGGCTTCACCGAATTGAGGAAGCGGTAGGTCACCCCGGCCTTCCATGGATAGACCAGAAAGCTCTGCCCGCCCGAGCCCTCGTTGCCGAACTCCCCCACCCTCACGTCCTCGCCCTTGCCTAACAGAACCACCCGCTGGTCCGCCGGGATATCGCGCGGGTTGTCGGTGTGAAAGGGACTCCACACCGAGAACAAGATCCAGCGCTCGGTCGGACTCTTCACCTGGATGCCGTAGTAACCTTCGCCGAAGCCGTTCGCCATGAAGTACGAGCCGATCGCGTCTTCACCCGCCGGCACCATCAACTCGCTGTAGGCGTACTCGATCGTCTTGTCGCGCGGCATCGCGTAGCCGAGGTGCACCGACGGACCGCGGCGGCCCCAGTAAAACATGTTGCCCTCGTTGTTCTTCACGTAGGCGAGCTTCAGGCCATCGGTCGTTGAAGAAACCATCAGCGCCGAGGCCTCCGCGAACACCGGCCCCGTCTTGCTCACGCCCTGCAAATCGACCCGGACGTAGCCGGGCTGCTTCACCTCGACCTGGCCCAGCTTGACCTCATGGACCTCCGCGCCGCTGGCTTTCGTGTCGAAAGTCGTCTTCCCCACCGTCGTCCGGATCACCGACTCGCCCTGCGGCACCTTGAGCCGCAGCGCCAGATCGAGCACCGCCGCGCGGTCGATGTGGAAGTAGATCGAGAACACGCTCTTCGCATCCTGCCAGCGGGTGGAGCCGTCGCGCTGCATGCCATCGCCCGCGCCCTCGGTGGTCAGGTAGGCATTGCCACCGAAAGGCACGGATGCCTCCAAGGCCGCATCGGCACGAGCAGCGGTGAAGGCGAGCATGGCGGCAAGAAAGGGAGATCGGGCGAGGCGAAACATCACCGGTAAGAACGACGCAGAACGCCGAAAACGCACGGAAAAATCCCACAAAGCGCAGAAATCCAGGCAAAAAACTCACGAAGAAACCTCTCAGGTTTCATTCCCCGGTGGCCGGGCGCTTGGTTCACCACCCGATTCGCGTGAGCCCGGAAACGTGGTCGAAATGGGCATCGCGGCACAGAACCGGCAACTTGTGTTGGCGGGCGATCGCGGCGATCCACAGATCGTTCATCGGAATGGGCGTGCCCGCCGACGCGAGCTGCAAACGGATCTCCGCATTGGTATCGACGATCATCTCCAATTCTCCTCGTCGATCTGCCCGAAGTTCTCGTCCACGATTTGCTCGATTCGCTTGAGCTCCGCCACCATCGCCGGGTCTTGGGCGGCAATCCCCGCAAACTTCATCCACGGCTTCTCCGCAGGGGTCGGTCGCTTGGCCAGCTTGTCCCGCAGCGCCTCGGTGATGTAGTCCTTGAGGCGCATGCCCTGCCGTGCCGCTGTGGCTTTGACCTCGCGAAACAGGGGGTCGGGAAGGTCGATGGTCGTTCGCATAAAAGCATATTCCCATTCTTACATGATTTCGCAAACGCCGAATGACCGGGAGGCTGCGGGATATTCGGCCCCGTCTCTGTGATCCGGATCCTCGCTCCATCGACCGCTGATCGCGGGATCAATCAGGTTGGGCATCTTGCCCGATGGCGCTGAGTCAACCGGCATTGATTCTCGCGGCGAGTTCGATGAAAAACTCCGGCGACCACAGGTCGAGTTCACGCGGATCGGGCAGGAATACACGGACCTCCTCCGCAGCCTGATGGAAGTCGACCGCCTCGAAGCGTTCGCGCAGCAAGCGCTGCAAGGTATCGCCATCGATGGGCATGCCATCCCAATGCCCCGATTGGCGCATTCTCGCGTCGAGGTGCTTGAGGTTCGGTTGGACCTTTCGCCCGATATACCACACGAAATCATAGAAGTCCCGGCCCTTGACCCTTTGCTTCCATCCCCGGCAAAGCACGGCATGGAGCTTGCCCGCGAACAGGCTGCCCAGGTCGTAGAGCGCGACCTGATAAGGGCTTGGCAGAAGCTGGGTGCGCACCTCGGTCGTGGCGTGAGGTGGCGGCTGAAGGTCCATCTCCAGCTTGATCCGGAGTGCCTGGTTCTTCGGCCGTGAGGTGGTTCTTTTCGGCGAAGCGCAGGAGCCATCTGACCGATGGCCGGCCATAGCCATCCGCGCATTCTGCGAGCTGCGAACGATCCAGCCCGGAGGGAAGCTCGATGCGCATTCCCTTCAACCAGCGGGCCACGTCGGCCATCGAGCGGAATCCTGCTTCGCGAGCAATCCGGTCGACGAGTGCCTTGGTGGGGCTGGCGATGAGGAAGGGCAGATCGGAATCCGTGCAGCGGAGGATGCCGACCGGATAGACGGCCTTGGGCACCGGCTGATACCGAAAACGCCCGAAGTCGTTTTCGAATGATGCGGCGCGCTTGATGGTGGCCGAGACGACTTCGGTGACGCCTTCCGGGATCATTCCGTGCCACGAGAGCGCGGTTTCGAAGCTGAGGTAAGACGGACCATAGATCGATCCCGCCAGACAGAGGGGGTCGAGATTCCGGCGGCTGGCATAGAGCCCGCGACGGAGTGAAATCAAGGTGCCGGTCTCCAGCAGGCGGGCGATTTTCCCTTTTTGATCTGCGACTCCCTTCAGCACATGGCGCATGTAGCCGATGTCCAAAATGGGCTCGTCTGGGATTGTTGGATGCATGATCTTGCCGGGAAGGTTGTAAAAATGGCAACTTTCACGAGAAAATCCAGCACTATCCGCGACGCCGTCGCAGCGCTCCGATGGGACGCACCTAGTTCCGGCATGCCCCCTTTGACGGCTGCCGGGACTGTTCCGAGGGAGACGCAATCCGCCCCGAAATCCAAGAGGACTTCAGGCCGCTAGTGGATTGATTACCAATGCATAAACGCCTTATAGCCTGACTAAATGCATGGTGTTCTATCTGGTGTTCTATCGGATTTTGTTAGGTGCAATCGCATTGGCGTCAACCTAAGATGCTGAAGGTTGATTCCACAAGGGATTTCCTGCCTTTGCGGCGGCCGATCTGGATGTGCCGCGGGTCCGGCTCGTAGTCGCCGAAGCTCTCCAGTTTTTTCACGCCGG
>JBIPNO010000164.1:0-8677 GCA_044372775.1 Haloferula sp. | reverse complement strand
CCATGAACGAATTCTCCAAAGCCGAACGCAGTGCCGCCGTCGATGCGGTGAAGGAACTCCTCGACGTCCACTTCGATGACGCCGAGGACAGCTCCGACGAGGACGGCAAGTTCAGCCTCGGGTTCCGCGTCACCTTCGACCGCTCCCACTCCCCAACCAAGCTCAAGGTGACCTGCCGCGTGTCCAAGGTGACCACCGACGAGATCGAGTGTTCGGTCGACGATCCGAGCCAGCCGAAATTGCCCCTGTGATGCCCTCACGCGACCGCAAGGTGTTCCGGGGAGTCAAGCCGCCCAGCAGGCTGGAGAAGCACTTTGAAATGCTGTGGCGGGCGCATGGTGGCCCTGAGTTGGAGAAGGAGTTCCGCTTCCACCCCGTCCGCAAGTGGCGGGCCGACTTCGCCCACCTGCCGAGCCGCACCTTGATCGAGATCGAAGGCGGCATCTACGTGAACGGTCGCCACAACCGCGGGGCAGGCTTCGCTGCCGACCTGGAGAAATACCTCGAAGCCGGACTCAGCGGTTGGCGCTTGATCCGACTCGGCCCGAACGAACTGACCGGCGAGACCATCGCCCGTCTCGTGGCCCTGGTGCAGGCCGGTTGACTCCAGCCGCCGGGCATGGCTCCCATCCCCGTCCTCGTCACCGGTTCCTCCGGCTTCATCGGCCGCCACGTCGTCCGCCTCCTCGCCGAATCAGGCCACCAGGTCACCGCGACCGACTACCGTCCTCAGGCCGAGCCGCTCCCAGACGGCGTAAGGTTCCACCGCTGCGACCTCCGCTCCGATCCACTGCCCCACGGCGACTTCGCGGCCGTCGTCCACCTCGGAGCCCTCGCCGGTGTCCGGCCATCGCTCGACCGTCCCATCGACTACGAGGCCACCAACGTCCTCGGCACCCTGCGGCTCCTCGAGCACTGCCGGCAGCACGGCATTGGCCGCTTCGTCCTCGCCTCCTCTTCGAGCGTCTACGGCCCCGACGCGCCACTTCCCGCCGAGGAATCCGCCCTTCCCTCACCACAGAGCCCCTACGCCCTGACCAAGCTCCACGCCGAGCAATGGGGCCGCCTTTACGCCAACCTCCACGGGCTGAAGTTCGTCGCCCTGCGCTTCTTCTCGGTCTGGGGTCCCGGCCAGCGCCACGACCTCGCCCTCGAGAACTTCCGCCGCAAGCTCGCCGCCGGCCAGCCGGTCGTCATCAATGGCGACGGTAGCCAGCGGCGCGATCTCACTCACGTCCACGACGTCGCCAGGGCGGTCGAACTTGCCCTCCGCTGGCCTGGCCCCGGAGCGGACGTCCTCAACGTCGGCACCGGCCGCAACCACTCGGTCTTGGACATGCTTGCAGCCGTCACCCCACCAGGATCCAAGCCCAGGATCGACTACCGGCCCGCCAACCCGGCGGATGTCCCGGCTACCCTCGCGGACATCCGCACGGCCGCCAGTGAACTCGGCTGGACACCCCGAATCGCGTTCCCGAACGGGCCTCTCGATTGAGCTCCGAAGGACGGCGATTCCCCGGTCCGAAAAACCACCCCAGCTTTACACTTTTAGGGGGTTTGCTTTACACCACTTTACACCTCCGGACGGGCTCATTTTCTGTTAGAGAGCGCCAGCCTCGAAAGCCGCAGGCCACTATCCATCAATGATTTGCAGACCCAAAAACTCAAACCGTCGCGCCAAACTCGGTCGATCTCGACGCGAAAAAAAGTGTAAAGTTGAAAATGGCACCTTTCATAGGATTTGGATGGGGGTGGGAGGACCCAGTAACTTTGTCACCATCGTAAATAGATTTCCTCCTCACGATCAGCAACTTACAACTATTCGAAACGCTCGTTTTGTCACCATTTTCGGTCAAAATCTAGTGGGGGCATTTCATCACCATGCCCGGCTTTTCCGGTTGCAGGTGGTGCATCGGACCGGCAAACTGCCAACGTTACGAGGGTTCAAGAGAGGGTTTAGAGCTTCAGACATGGTGATAAAAGTCCGGTGAGCCCGGCGAAAATCGGCCGAATCTCACCCTGCAATTGTCCCACACTGTCAACTAAGCTCGCTTCCATTTCGCTGCGCACCGAACCTTTCCATAGCACCCCACCCATGACCATCCGTCACCTGTTTACCGCCGCCCTGGCCATCCTCGGCACTTTCGCCGCCGCCTTCGCCGCAGATCCCGTGGTGTCGAACCTCACCGCAGCTCAACGTTCAGGAACGAAGCTCGTAGACATCACCTACGACGTCACAGCCGACACCCCGACCGTGGGAATCACCCTGCGAATCTCTAGCGATGGCGGCGCGACGTTCGACGTCCCGGCCACGACCCTCAGCGGGGCGGTGGGCGCGAATGTGCCGGTCGGCACGGGCAAGATGATTACTTGGAACGCGGGCGCCGACTGGCTGGGGAATTACAGCACGGCGATGCGCTTCGAGGTCAAGGCGAGCGATGGCGTGGTGCCGGAAGGCTTTGCCGACGTGGCAGCGGGAGCCCTGCCGGCCTCATCGTGGGCCGGAGCCCAAGCCGTGGATGGGTTCTTCATGGCGAAGACCGAGGTCACCTGGGGCGAATGGCAGACAGTTCGCACTTGGGCCACCGCCAACGGATACGACATCGGCGATGTCGGAGCGGGAGGAGGACCCAATCGACCGGTGACCAACGTCAGTTGGTATCATGCGATCAAATGGTGCAACGCCCGCAGCGAGAAGGACGGCTTAACCCCGGTTTACAAGGTGGGCACAGCGGTCTATCGAACCGGCGATTCCGTGCCGACGGTGGATGTAACGGCGAATGGCTATCGCTTGCCGAGCGACAAGGAATGGGAGTTTGCGGCCCGAGGCGGGGTGAAAACCAACGGCTACGAATACAGTGGCAGCAACGACTTCGAAGCGGTGGCTTGGCATTTCAATAATAGCGGTGGCTCGACCCAAGATGTGGCGACTAAGCTGGCAAATGAATTGGGCATGTACGACATGAGCGGCAACGTGTTTGAGTGGTGCTTTGATACCTCGGGCTCGGACCAGGTGGTCCGGGGCGGCGGTTGGAGCCACTACGCCAGCCTCTGCCACGTCGCGACCCGCATCAACCTCAACCCGACGGACGCGGGCAACAACATCGGGTTCCGGGTGGCCCGCAGTTCGCCGCTGGCCAGCAGCAGCGAAGGGCTCGTAGACACCCGCTATCAGGGGCAATTTCAGATCATCGAAGGCAGTTATACCTGGCACGAAGCCAAAGCGGATGCGGAAGCCCGTGGCGGGAGATTGGCAGTATTGAATACGGCAGAAAGAATTGCAGCATCCAAGAAAACCCTATCGTCGCCGGGAAGTCTGTCGGATTATTGGATCGGCCTAAGTGATCAAGATAATGAAGGAGTTTGGAAATGGATTACTGGAGAAATTTTAACTTCGTATGATTGGCATCTAGCAACTGGTGAACCAAATAATGGCAATGGCAACGGCGCTGAAAATGGAGCCCAAACCAGATCATCTTGGGGATGGTCATGGAATGACGCTCCGCTCAGCACAACCACTGGATATCTGCTAGAGTTGCCCCGCAGCCAGCTATCGGCTTTTATCGTTTTAGGCAGTGGGATTATCAGCGGTGCTGGCGAATATGCTCCAAACGTGACAACCACCCTCACCGCCACACCCGATCCCGGCTACCGCTTCACCGGCTGGACCGGCGACGCCTCGGGCACGACCAATCCGCTTACGATCAGCATGGACGCCGACAAGACGGTCGGGGCCACCTTCGAGAAGGACCTGTCCGACAGCGACAATGACGGTCTCACCACCTATGACGAGCTGGTGACCTACGGCACCAACCCGGCGCTTGCCGACACCGATGGCGATGGCCTGAGCGACGGCTACGAGCTCGGCGTCGGTCGCTTCTCGATCATCACCGGTTCCTTCACCTGGCAGCAGGCCCGCACCGACGCCCGGAGCAAAGGCGGCGACCTCGCCAGCTTCCCGACCGAGGACCGCTGGAACCGCGCGATGCAGAACCTTGCGGCGAATCCATTCGAGGACTTTACCGGCTTGTGGATCGGGGCAAGCGATGCCGCGGTGGATGGCACCTGGACCTGGGTCAATGGCGAGACCTTCAGCTTCGCCCCGTGGGGCACCGGCCGCCCGAGTTCGACAACCGGCAACACGCTCGACTTCGCCGAGGTCAGCGGTGGCGGCGGCGCGGAAATCGGCAAGTGGTATGACCGCTCGCCGACCACGATCCGCGACGGCTACCTGCTGGAAATGGGCTACGCCACCAGCCCGACCGTGGCGGATGCCGACGGCGACGGCTTGAACGACGGCCAGGAGCAAACCGCAGGCACCAGCCCGACCACCGCCGACACCGACGGCGATGGCCTCAGCGACGGCCAGGAAATCAATCTGACCGGCACCAATCCCAAGCTGGCCGATACGAATGGCGACGGAACCAACGATGCCGCCTCCGATCAAGACGGTGACGGCTTGAGCAACCTGGCGGAGATCTCGACCCACGGCACCGACCCGGTCAAGGCCGACACCGATGGCGACGGCCTGTCCGATGGAGACGAACTCAGCCACCCCGGCCGCTACTTCACCATGGTCGAGGGCTCCTTCACCCACGCTCAAGCTGCTGCCGATGCCGCCACCCGCCGCGGCCGTCTGGCGAGCTTCCCGAATGCCAATGATTTCACTCGCATGGCAGGCCGCGCCCGCAAGGCGACCCAGGGCTACCTGTGGTTCGGCCTGTCCGACGCTGCGACCGAGGGAACCTGGCTCTGGAGTGATGGCAACGCCCCGGCCTACTCCCGCTGGCTCAACGGCCAACCGGACGGCGGCGACGGCGAGAACCACGCCGTGCTGATGGAGAACAGCAACCAGTGGGCGGATGCCGCAGCCGACTTCATCGCGGCGGGCTACCTCTTCGAGCGCGTTGGCTTGGATCCCCTCGCCTCCGATACCGATGGCGACGGGCTGAGCGACGGTGCGGAGACGAACACCCACCAGACCAACCCCGTGCTCGACGACAGCGACTCCGACGGTCTGACCGATGGCGCGGAAATCAACACCCACAGCTCGAACCCGAAACTCGCCGACACCGACAGCGACGGACTGAGCGACTTCACCGAGGTCGTCACCAACCGCACCAATCCGGCGGCCAAGGACAGCGACGGAGACGGTTTCGACGACCTGTTCGAGATCAACACCGGCTTCAACCCGACGCTGGATTCGAGCACTCCGGAAGCGATCTCGAGCATCCGGACCGCGGTCGAGTTCCGCTTTAATGCCGGCAATGGCATCCGCTACCGGATCGAGGGATCGACCGACCTCCAGAACTGGGAAACCGTCGAAACCGACATCATCGGCACCGGCGGCGTGGTCACCCGCTTCTACAGCATCGAGAACCAGCCGAAGCGCTACTTCCGCGTGGTGAAGATCGGCGGGTCGTCGGACCCAGATGGTGATGGGATCTGAACCACCAGTCTTGGCTGGGATGCTTGCTTTCGAGCAGTCACGACCAATCATCGCTGAAATGAAACGTTCCACTCTTGCATTCACTTCGTTGCTCATGCTGACGCAGGCGGCTACGGCGGCGACTGTGCTCGCTTCGTATGACTTTGCCGACGGCCTTGGCCCCACATCGGTTGCGGACGGAATTTCGGCAAGCGGCGTCTCGGTCACTGGAGCCACCTTGATCTTCCCCACGCTTTACGGCGGAAATCCATCCCCCGCCGTGGCCGCCAGGAACTGGCTCGGTGGCCGGAATGACGACCGCTATTACGGTTTTTCGGTCACCAACGTCTCGGCCGCAACGGTTTCGGTCAACGGGATCACCATGGATTTGCGCAACGAATCGCCCGGCACCGGACCTACCGGATTTGCGGTCACGAGCAGCGCCGACGGATTTCAAACCGACCTTGCCGCCGGCACCCTCGACTGGGCGACCCGGGCCTGGGTCCATGTGGACCGGGAAATGAATTTCCTGCTTGGTCCCGGACAGACGCTGGAGTTTCGGGTGACCGGCTGGGGAGCCAACAGCATTCCTCCGCAAGGTGGCCATCTGCTGATGGACAACGTCACGGTGACAGCTGTCCCGGAGCCAGCCGGCCACCTCGCGATGGCAGGGCTTGCTGTCGGAAGCCTTTTACTACGTCGCCGAATCGGATGCGTGTCGCCTCGGTGAGTCGCCATGAGTGGTCGAAGCGGCATTTAGTAGCAACCTGAAGCACAAGACCGAGGCCCACCACAATGACGGCAATCAGGGCTGTGGCAAGAGAACGGAACGCAGCCGACCTGCGGTGTCGAACTGGGCCTATGATTTGGACAATGCCCTGCAGAGCCATTTGGCAGCCCCCCTACCCCACCCACATCTCCAGATCCGCCAGGGCGGCCCTGACATTGCCTTGGGAGCCTTCGGCGATCTGGCGGGTGATCCCAATAGGGACCGCCCACCGCCTCGCGAGGAATGCCGCGAGAACCTCGTTTGCGGGGGGCTGTAGGCGGACCGACTGGAAGCGGGTTTGTCTAACGGATCACCGGCTTGTCTTTGGCTCGGGGCTGCCGCCGCTGCGGGAACATCGCCTGCTTCGCCTCAAGGCTGAGACCGTCGTAGATGACGCCCGTCAGATCTCGGAGCCGGGCAGCGACCCTGGACTTCGGGTTCCACGTGTAGACCAGCGTCCGCCCCTGTCGCTTGCAAACGATCGCACCCGAGCGCTCGAAGCGTTCGAGTTGGCGCTGGACCGCATCCAGCGAAACCCCAAAGTCCCTCGCGATCGCCCGCCCGTAGGATTCCCCATCATGGAACAAGGCGAGCAGCACCGCCTCGGCAGCCTTGCCACCAAAAAGATCTTGAAGCGCGGTCGAAATCACGACCGAACAATCCGGTCAAATGACCGGAATATCAAATCAATTTCAAGCCATGGAAATACCGGACTGGAATCACTGCAACGAGGAGGAGCTCTGGCGCTACGTGGCATGGCACCTTGAAGGCGAGGGCATCCGATCCGTACTCGTCGGCGGGGCTGTCGTGGCGATCTACACGGAGGGGCTTTACCGATCCGGCGACCTCGACATGGTGCCGGACGAGATCGGTCGGCAGCGCCTGGAGGCAGTTCTCGCAGGCATTGGATTTGAGCCGACCAAGTCCCGGTATTACAAGCATCCGGCCTGCCCGCATCTGTTCCTCGAATTTCCACGCGGGCCGGTCGAAATCGGTGAGCAGTTTCCGGTCGTTCCTGACGAGATCGAGGTCGAGGGTCGAACTCTCCGCCTCCTCTCCCCGACCGACAGCGTCAAGGACCGCCTGGCCGGCTACATCCACTGGAAGTCCCGCGCCAACTTCGATCAGGCATTGCTCATCTGCAGACGTCAGCAAGGCCGCGTCGATCTCCAGTCGGTCAGAGCATGGTGTGAGGCGGAAGGTGGTCTGGCAGCCTTCGAGGAACTCTCCAGCAAGCTCTCGGAAGCCGAATCCGCCGAGCTCTGATCCCCTACCCCATCCACATCTCCAGATCCGCCAGGGCGGCCCGGACATTGCCTTGGGAGCCTTCGGCGATCATCCGGGTAGTGAAGATAGGGACCGCCCACCGCCTCGCGAGGAAGGCCGCGAGAACCTCGTTTTCCGGGGCTTGGAGGCGGACCGATTGGAACCGGGTTTGGAAGCGCTCGGTCAGACTGCCGATGTCGAGGTTCGTGGTGCCGAGGAACGCTTGGCCGGGCTTCATCCGGTCCAGGTAGGTCAGCAGCAGGTCCTGCGCGTCCTTGGAGCAGCGATCGAGTTCATTGACCACTTTGATCGACCACGAGCCGAAGATCGACCCGTAGCCGAGGTGGCGGGTCCAGTCGCGGGCAAGGTCGAGCCCGACTTCCCGGCCATTCACATCCTCGATGGCCGCGGGGTGGTGGGCGAGCGTGCGAGCGATCAGGTTGACCAGGCTCGTCTTACCGATGCCGGGAGCGCCGGAGATCAGCAGCTTGAGCGGCTGGTCGGGGCTCGTCCGCAAGCGTTCAGTCTTCCGCAGAAGCACCTCCGCCACCCTGCCCGCCTGCCCCACGAAATCCGCAGGACAGGACGGGACGAAGCAAGTGGGCGGGACGGGTGGCGGCAAAGCCCGGGGCTTCGAGCTACGCGGCATCACCGGCCTCCTTTCGGTAGCGTCCGTGCATGAGCATGTCGGCGATGGCAATGGCACCCTTGCGGTAGAGCACCACAGCCAGCAGCTCGCCATCCACGTAGACGCCCCAGTAGCGGGACGGGTAGCCATCGGGCTTCCGGTAGCGCTTCACCTCGATCATGCCTCCCAGCCCTCCCTTCTGGCCCGGGCGTTCAGGTCGCGGACGTTGATGCCGTATTTCGCCGCCGTCTTGGCCGGATCCCGGTAGCGGCGAAAGTGGCGCTTCACGAGGTGCCAGTCCGGTTCGGTCGGCTCGGGCGTTTCACCTTGGGCATCCGGCAGCATGGCGAGCGGGTCGAAGCGGGCAGGACGTTCCGGTTCATCCGGCGTCTGCTCCAATGCTGCCAGTCGGCGCAGGATCGGCTGGAGCCGCTCCATCACCAGAGCTTCCACATCGGGTGGCACCGGTGTTTGCATCGGTGCCCCACCGGCCAGCTCGGCCACCCGGGCGTCCACGATCTGGCGGATCAGGTCCACCGGGATCTCGGTGATGGAATAGACGATGCCGCTCAGGCTGGTGAGCCCG
>JBIPNO010000121.1:0-7216 GCA_044372775.1 Haloferula sp. | reverse complement strand
GCGATCCCTTGCCCAAGGAGATCCGCATCGAGGGCAACGGCAAGGACGGGGCCATCCTGGTGGATGATGAAGGAACGGTGACCGATCTGGCCCGCTGGCAAGACGGCCTGGTGACCACTCCCGGCGACACCACGCTCAAAGTCGAAGAGTTCAAGGTGTGCGTGAACGGCTATCCCGAGACCCGGAAGTTTCTCACCCTCGCGTGACATGGCCCACCTCATCGCTCCAATCATGGTGGGTGGCGTCGAAATGTGCTGCGACCCGGCTACCAGGCGCACCGCCGCGGTCCTGATCGAGTCCGCCAGCGAGATTGGCCCCAGTGAATGGGAGATCTTCCGCTCCGCCGCCTACGGGGATTCCGAATCCAACCCGAGGGCTGATAGCGAGGAACCGGTTGGCGGCACCGTCGTCTTCGGGATTTGCTGCGGCACTCAGGTCGTGCTGGAGGTCTGGGGAGAGATCGAGATCCTCAACACCGGCTTCGATTGGCTGGAGGTCCGGCTGAACGGAGTGCGGCAATTCTATTACGAGAGCACCGAGGTCACCGACGCCGACCCGTGGGGCAAGGTGGCGGTCGGTCCCTTCAACGTGACGATCAACCTCGATGAGCGCCCCTGCGGCCACATCATCGAGATCGAGGGATCCACGAAGGATGAGATCGCCAACAATGACGTTTGGTGGCGGGCGAAGGTCGTGTCGATCGGTTGACAGCGGCCCACCGGCGTGAGGCTCTACGTCGACCTTGAAACGCTGGAATTGATCGAGGGGCCGGGTTTCCGCAACCCGGTCACTTCGCTGCGCTTCAAGCGCGGTGACGCCGCGAAACTGGAGGTGAGCTTCCTCTCCAACGGCACCACCGCTTCCGTGATCGGCGATCCTCTAAGCCTGGAACTCCAGTTCGGGCTCAAGCCTCGCGGGCGCTACGACGTCGGCTACCTCGTCCATGAATCCGCCTGGGTGCTCCCGGCGACCGGCGCGACCGGCCCCGTTTACTCCTGCACGCCGAGCTTCAACACGGTCGAGCTGGATTCGGCGATGCAGGTCGGCTCTTCCACCGGCACCGAGCTTTCCGAGATCGGCCTCATGGGCGAGATCACCTGGCGCGAGGGCAGCGGCCAGCCGACCTCGACGCGGACCTTCCTCGTCATCGTCGAGAACGACGTGAACCGCGGCACGGAGGGCGTCCCTACCGATGCTGAGCCCGGTTATCCGGCACCGCAGAACATCGCGTCGCCCGCCGATCTGGCAGCCACGATGGCGGCCCACCTTGGCGCGGCCGACCCGCATCCGAACTACCTGCGCCACGATGTCCAGGAGTCGCTCACTTCCATGCACCGGTCACGGGTCCGCGCAGCCATCAACGCCCCGGAGGCTCCGCCCGACCTCTCCATCCCGATGCAGAACATCGGCGGCACCTGGTATCCGGCGGTGCTGGATTTCGTCCCGTCCAACCATGACAGCACCGCGATGACCGAGGGCACTCCCGGATGGCTCGGGCGGCTCGCCGTGACCGAAGGTGAAATCTGGATCTCCACCAGGAACGACATGACCACGACCAACGACGGATGGCGGCGGATCCCCATCGAAATCCCATGAGTCCCGCTTCATACGACCATGCGCCACACCTTCGACCTCGACTACATCCTGAAAGCCATCGTCGGCATCGCCTCGCCGGTGCTGGGCGTCATCACCTCCCTGCAAGAGCAGATCGAGTGGACGTTGCGCGTCTCGTCCCTCGTCGTCGGCCTGCTGGTCGGCCTGATGTCGCTGGCCGGCATGATCCGCAAGATGCGCGGCGGTTGACACCGGAACCGGGGGGCATGAAGGCATTCAAGTTGCTCACCCTCGTCGCCAAGATCGCCGGGATCGTCGCCGCCTTCGAGGTCGTCCCCCTCGTCGATCCCGCCACCGGCGCGGCCATCTTCGCGGTCGCCTCGATCCTCAAGGACAGCGCCAACCGGCTCGCCGAGCTTTTCCGGCCGCGATGACATGCGCGATCCCGCCCGGCTGCCGATCACCCTCGACCAGGGGACCGTCTGGAAGCGGCGCGTGTCGCTGCGGACCGGCGGCCCGGACGGCGAACCCTTCGACCTCAGCGGCTGCCAGCTCCACGCCCAGATCCGCGAAAACTGGAACGGCCCGCTGGTCAAGCAGGTGGCGGTCGCCGCGCTGGTTCCCGAAGCAGGCACCTTCGAACTGGTCATCGACGACCGCGCGCGCGAGCTGCGGCGCTTCGACCTGTTCTGGGACCTGCTGGTGACCACGCCCGACGGGGCCGTCTTCAAGCTCATGGAGGGGCCCGTCAAAGTCCGGTCCACCATCACCCGCCGCGATGCATCATGACCCGCCCGCCATCGTCATTGTCGAGCCACCCGGCCCGCTCCTCGTCGTCGTGGAGCCACCCGGGCCGGTGCTCGTCGCCGAAGTCGCCGCCCAGGGACCGCCCGGCCCGCCGGGACCCGCGGAGATCGGCGGCTTCGGCATCCATCTCCACGACACCTCGGACGGCGACCTGCTGAGCCTCCAGGGGAGCCACTGGACCAACCGCCGCCAGGACACCCTCACCGACGGCGGAAACTTCTAACCACCTGTCCTCACGACCATGCCAAACACCATCCGCATCAAACGCCGCAGCACCGGTAACGCCGGCGCGCCCGCCTCGCTCGAAAACGCCGAACTCGCCTTCAACGAGGTCGACAACACCCTCTACTACGGCAAGGGATCGGGCGGTTCCGGCGGCTCGGCCACCACCGTCGACGCGATCGGCGGCCGGGGTGCCTTCGTCTCGCTCGGCGACTCCCAGACCATCTCCGGTGCCAAGACCTTCACCGGCACCGTCTCGCTCGGCTCCGGCGCCACCGCCACCACTCCCGCCACGGCCAGCAACACCACGGCCGTGGCCACCACCGCCTTCGTCAAGGCCCAGAACTACCTGACGGGCAACCAGGGCATTACGGTGAGCGGCGACGCTTCCGGCTCCGGCACCACGGCCATCACCCTGACGCTCGCCGGCGTCGGCACGGCAGGCACCTACACCAAGGTGACGACCGACGCCAAGGGCCGGGTCACCGCCGGCACCACGCTTGCCGTCGCCGACATCCCGACGCTGACCGCATCGAAAACCGGCGATTTCGACACGCAGGTCCGCACCAGCCGCCTCGACCAGATGGCATCGCCCACGGCCGCGGTTTCTCTCAACAACCAGCGCATCACCAGCCTGGCCGACCCGGTCGGTGCCCAGGACGCCGCCACCAAGGCCTACGTCGATGCCGCGCGCACCGGCCTCGATGCCAAGGCGTCGGTCCGCGTCGCCACGACCGGCAACATCACGCTTTCGGGTGTCCAGACCATCGACGGTGTCGCGGTGGCAGCCGGTGACCGCGTGCTGGTCAAGAACCAGACCACCGCCACGCAAAACGGCATCTACCTCGTGGCGGCAGGTACATGGACGCGATCCGACGACGCCGACGCCAATGCCGAAGTCACCCCCGGCTTGTTCACCTTCGTCGAGTCCGGCACCGCCAACTCCACGACCGGCTGGGTCCTCTCCGGGTCCGGCGCGATCGTTGTCGGCACCACGGCCATCAACTTCGCCCAGTTCTCGGGTGCCGGAGCCATCACCGCCGGGGCGGGACTCACCCAGACCGGGACCACCCTCAGCGTCAACGCGTCGGAGGCGGGCGGCCTCACCGCCGGGTCCCAGCTCCAGCTCGCCGGCCAGGCCCTCGCCCTCCACCAGTTGTCCACCAACGGCATGATCGTGCGCACCGGCAACGGCACGGTCGCCGCACGAACCCTCGCCTCCGGCTCCCAAGGCATCGGCGTGACGGCAGGTGACGGCGTCAGCGGCAACCCGACGATCTTCCTCTCCAACATCCTCGGCCCGCTCGGGGCTTTGACGCCCTCGAGCAACAACTTCCCTTACATCGACGGATCCGGCGTCGCGCAAAACGCCCCCGTCACTACGTTCGGCCGCAGCCTGATGGCGGACACCGACGCCGCGGAAGGTCGCGCCACCCTCCTGCTGGGCACGATTTCCACCCAGAACGCCAACAACGTCAGCATCACCGGCGGCACCATCGACAACGTGGCATTCGACGGAGGCACCTTCTGAGCCATGGCCGTCACCCTCACCCTGAAACGCTCCGCGGAGTCCGCCAAGGTCCCGCTGCTGTCCGACCTCGCGCCCGGCGAAATCGCCATCAACACCACCGACGGCCGGATCTATTACCGGCATTCGTCCGACACCGTGGCGGAGATCAACGCGGCGGATGCGCGCACCCTGGGCGGCCTCGAGCCAAGCGTGCTGCTCCGGTCCGATACCGACGGCACCCTGGCCGGCAATCTCGCCGTGAGCGGTGGCGTCACGGCCGCCTCGTTCTCGGGAGATGGCTCCGCCCTCGGCTCCCTCAACGCCTCGAACCTCGCCACCGGGACCGTGCCCTTCGGCCGGCTGCCAACCGGCACCGCCGCGTTCACCGTGGCGACCGGCAACCACAACCACAACACGCTCTACATCGCGCTGACCGGCAACCAGACCGTCACCGGGCTCAAGACGTTCAGCAACGGTATTTCCGACGGTTCCGCCACCCTTTCGGGAGCCCAGCTCAACCGCCCGAACGGGAACCTCGAACTCCAGTACAACCGCTCCGCCGCCAGCGAGGGCGTCGTGATCTTCGGCAACACCGCCCGCGTCTGCCGCTTCGTCGCATCCACCGGTAACCTCGGCCTCGGCACCGCCACCCCCACCCACCGGCTCGACGTCATCGGCAGCATCCGGGCAAGCCAGCCGGTGATTTTCCCAGGCTACACCGTCGCCACGCTGCCGACCGGCGCGTCCTACACCGGAGCCATGGCCTACGTGTCCGACGAGGCCGACGGCCCGACCATGGCATTCTACGACGGCAGCAACTGGCGGCGGGTTCAGGACCGGGCGATTGTTTCGCCCATCCCGTAACCCCGATGCCGTCGCCGCCATCCCGCCAAGGCGGATCACGGCCCGCAGGCCGGGATCCGGCCAACAAAAGCCCCCGGAGGGTTCTCACCGCTCGGGGGCTTTCGTTGTGTTGCAGGTAAATTCCGGATCCTCGCATCCATCCCGCACTGCTTCTTGAGGGCCGCGGGGACCAGAGCTGAGCGGTCGAAAGGCGCGACAGCTTGCTCCGAGGCATCGCGCGAAGGAGTCCGCGCTGGTAGAACTTCACCAGGGAGTCGTGCGTAGCATTCATACGAGCGACCCTATCAACACTACGCCATGCAGCGGAGATCGACCGGGAGGCGGCAATGACCGCGCTTACTCTGCGAGAGCTCCGTGATGTCCCGAATCCAAGTCCAATGTAGGATACACATGATCGAGCGCGCCGCGGAGGACCCAGGCTTGCTCAGTCGAAGACTTCTCAGAGCGCGCATCCTGCAGCGCCTTGCTCATCACCTTCTTGGCAGCGTCGGAAACCCCCTCCATGCTGCGAAGAGCTTCAAGTGTGACCTCATAGATCGCAGCGCATCCGGCTGTATCTCCCTCATTGAAAACCGGCACACCCCGCTCGATCGCCAGTTCAACCAGACCGCTCGCTTTCAATGGCGCGCTTGATTTGATGGCCGGCACCAAGACCTGGTCGATCACGTGAATGACTCCGTTGGAAGCTCCGATGTCGGCCTTCGCCAGCAGCGCGGATCCCACCCGAACCCGCCCGTCTTCGAATTTAAAAGGAATCTTCGATCCCTGCAGCGTAACGCCCTCGCCCGCCTCCAGCGCCTTTGCCAGGGAAACCCGGCCGGAGATCACATGGTTTTTAAGGATCGCCACGAGTTGCTCGCGGTTTTCCGGCTTCACCAGCGCGTCGACCGTTCCGACGGGCAGCTTGGCAAATGCCTCGTCCGTCGGGGCCAGAACTGTCAGCGGGCCCTCACCCGAAAGCACGCCTACCAGGTCGGCAGCCGTGGCAGCAGCCAGCAAGGTCTTGAAGCTTCCAGCCGCCTTGGCGACGTCCACCAAGGTTTCAGCCCCATCGGCTGGCTCGGCCGCGGCCTCGATTCCGCCCGCCTTGATGAGTTCAATTTCAAGTCCGAAGGGCCCCTCCTTTTTGTCGGCGATCGTGAAGCCTACCGAAGCGACCTTGGTGGGATCAACCGCCTTCCCGGGAAGGTCGCGGCCGAATACCTGCAACTTGAAGTCGGCAAGCGGAAGGTTCGTTTCGGTCCACTTGCCCGCAGTAGTCGGGAGATAGGCACGATAGGAGCTTGCGCTCATCTGGTCGTTCACGCGCAGGTCGACCCAGTAGGTCCGGCCATCGCCCCGCGCTTTCACAACGAGTGCAGACATGGCAGAAAGCCCGAGCTCAGCGGGCTTCATGCGAACCGAAGCGAAGCCGCCATTGTTCTCAAGCGAGAGAGAGCCGGTGAAGACCATGGTTCCTTCCGCGGAGCGCTTGATGCCGCCCTTGGACATTCCGCCCATCACGTCGTCATTCACTGATGACCACGATTCCAGCGACGCTTCGGATCCGAAGGAAGCGATAGTTTTCGAGGCGGCCGGCAGAGCAGCCCCGGCGATGAGGCTGACGACGGCGACACGCCACGAGACGCCACCAGCTTTTGTAGCTTGATTCATGATCACTGTTTCTTGATTGGTTTGGATGATTTGATTGCCTCCGGCCGGCCGGAATCGGTTGCTGGTTGGTGGTTCGCACCGGCACAGTAGCTGGATTCAAAAAATCTCACGGGCGAGGCTAAGTGACTGCACCAATTATTTCTCCGGTCCTACGCCCCTGTTACGGATTTTGAAGATGCGCCAACTTTCTTACAACCGCTGGCCTGCGTCCACCGGAGTCAATCTGGACGGAGGCGGATCATTCCGAGGCGAGCAAGACGCAGAGGAAGAAACGAAGCGTGGCAAGCATTACAGAATATCGGCGGGACCCCCGGGAGGATTCAAACCGTCCGCATCGAGTGCCGCCTGCTCCTCGGCCAGAAGCCGAGCCGCGTGGTCGGCCCAGGCCAGGGTGGCAACGCGGATCACCTCGGCATTGCTGGAGAAGCCGAGGGAGCGGACCCTCTCCACGATCGCCATGTCCTCACCATCCAGTTCAACGCGGATCGAATGCACGCGCATCGTCTTGCACCGGTTCGCACCGATCGCAAGAAGATTATTGCCAACCGGGTCAGGGGTTTTCATCATGTTTCGCTATGGCTACCGAGAAACAAGGAATCACGGTTC
>JBIPNO010000063.1:0-30835 GCA_044372775.1 Haloferula sp. | reverse complement strand
AAGACCGCGCACTGCGTGACTCTTCATGTAAGGGTGAACAGCACAAATCAGCTTCCGCAGTCCATGGGTGTGGGCAGGAAATGATTCAGGCCGTCGGGGGTGGGACCCCGGCGGCCTACTCTTGTACCGATCTTCAGCGGAAACCCACCAACCCTGCCATCGTCCGGGTCATGAACTTCCGCGCGGGGCCGACGTGCTGCATGCCGCGGAACAGGACGCGGCGCAGCGGCGACAGGAATCCGAGGTCCGACTGGAACCACGGCGTGAGCTGGCGGCTCGCGAAGCGGTAGTAAGCGAGGGCGAGCCGCCGTTCGCGGCTGTAGCGGGCGAGCGCGTCCGGCAAGGGAAGCTCCGCGACGGCCTTGGCCAGGCAGGAGGCATCGGCGAGGGCAAGGTTCACGCCCTGGCCGAGCTGCGGGCTCATCGCGTGACCCGCATCGCCGAGGACCACCACGCCGTCGCCGTGCCAGCGGCTCATCGCGACATCGCCGTAGCGGGCGGTGAGGACCTGCGACCAGTCGTGGATCTGATCGAGCAGGACCTTCGCCCGCGGACAAAGATCGAGGATGTCCTGCTTCCATGCCTCGAGCGGCCGGGCGCGGATCGCGGCATCGTCGGCGAGCTTGATGCTCCAGAACAGGCTGACCAGCGGCGCGCCGCCATCGAGCTCGGTCCCGGTGGCGAGAAAACCCAGCAGCCGGCGGGTGCCGTGGACCATCTGATAGAGTTCGCCCTCCGGGAAGACGCCGCGGTTTTCGCCGATGAACCAGTGCGCGCCCCACGGGTAGCCACGGTCCGTGCCGCGGAACCCGAGTTTGCCGCGCAAGGCCGAGCGCGCACCGTCGGCGATGACCAGCAGGTCGAAGCCTCGCTGTTCGGTAGCGCCGGCCGTTTGCAAGCGCCAGCCGTCCGGCTCGCGGACCGCCCCGGTGATCTCGCAGCCCCAGCGGACACCCACGCCGGCCTCGCGCATCGCTTCTAACAGGAAATGGAGGAGCACAGGTCGGTGCAGGCCGATCCCATGAAGTCCCTCGCCGAGTTCGGCATAGCGGAGATCGAGCAGATCGCCGCCCCCGCGGTCGACCACGTGCAGCCGCTCGACCTTCGCGCCGTGGGCGAGGACTCCACCCTCGATCCCGAGTTCCCGCAGCACCGCCATGCCGGAAGGCTGGAGCAGGAAGCCGGCGCCGACCGGCCGGCATGCCGGAGCGCGCTCGAACAGAGTCACCTCATGCCCCTGCCGCCGCAGCAAGGTCGCCGCCGCGGGGCCGGCCGACCCGCAGCCGACGACGGCGATGCGCAGCGCTTTCCTCACGCCGCGGATGCTTCATCAACCACCGGCACCGGCAAGCTTGTCTTTCCCGGAGGGCATGGATAGATGCCCGCACGATGCATCTCTCGCGCCGCGGATTCCTGACAATGTCGATGGCCGCGCTGCCCGCGTGGGGCCGGGAAACCGCACCACCGGGCTATCTCAAGCCGGGCGACCCCGGTTATGAGGAGGCGCGGCGCCCCTTCAACTCGGTGATCCGGCTCAAGCCCGCGTGGATCGCCCGCTGCCGGACCGAAGCGGAGGTCGCCGCCGCCGTCCGTCACGCGAAGGAGCTCGACCTGCCGGTCGCGGTGAAGAGTGGCGGCCATGCCTTCCACGGCTTCAACCTGAACGAGGGCGGCCTGCTGGTGGAGCTGTCGGGGATGGCGAACCGGCTGTTGGAAAAGGACAGCCAGCGCTTCACCGCCGGGCCGGGATTGAAGCTGCGGGACTGCTATGCGTGGCTGATGGAACGCGGCCGCATCCTGCCCGCCGGGTCCTGCGGCGGGGTCGGGCTGGCGGGGCTGACTTTGGGCGGCGGCTACGGCTTGTTCGCCCGCGAGTTCGGCCTGACCTGCGATCATCTGTTAGAGGTGCGGCTGGTCGACGGCCACGGCGAGGTCCGCGACTCGCGCGACGAGCCCGAACTGCTGTGGGCCTGCAGCGGCGGGGGCAATGGCAACTTCGGGATCGCGACCTCGTTCACCTTCGAAACCCGGCACGCCCCCAAGTCGCTGGCCAGCCAACGCTTCACCGCGAAGGGTCTCGATGCCGGCGGGCTGGCGCGGCTGCTGGAGCGCTGGTTCGAGGTCGCCGCGGCGCTGCCCGATCCCTGCTTTTCCGCCGTCATCCTCAATGGCAGCCAGGCGACCGTGCTGCTGACGTCCACCCGCTCCGCCGACGGCCCGGCTTTCCGCACCGCGGCCGCGATGCTCCTGAAAGCCGGCCTCACCAGCAAAGGCGCGCTGACCCGCCCGCTGGCCCGCGCCCTCGGGAGCTACGAAGGCCGGCCCGGTCCGCTGCCCTTCGACAACGTCTCGGCCGGCTACTACCGGGGATTCCAGGATTTGAAATCCGCGGCCGGCGGCATTTGCGCCACGGTCCGGGAAACGCCCGGCCTGATCTTCCAGGTCAACACCCTCGGCGGCGCGATCGCCCGCGGCCCGGATTCCGCCTACCCGCATCGCGATTTCCCCTTCCTCGGCGAACTCCAGGCCTACTGGGAAAAGGGCGACATCCCGCCAAAGCTCGCCGCCGGCCACGCGGCGGTGCGCAAAGCCCTGGCCGACGCCGGGATCCGCCGTCACTATCGGAACTACCCCGACCCGCGGATCGCGGGCTGGCAGGAGGCCTACTTCACCGGCACCTACGCCCGCTTGCAGACGCTCAAGCAGCAGCTCGATCCCGCCGACCGGATCCGCCACCCGCAGAGCGTCCGCTTGCCCGGAAAATGAGCAGCCTTTGAAAAAATTCTCACATTCTTTGAACGTCGGGAAAGCTGAAGGGTCTACTCCCTTGAAGACCGCGTTTGACGTGAGTTTTCATGTAAGGGTGAACAGCACAAAATCGCTTCCGCAGTCCATGGGTGTGGGCAGGAAATGATTCAGGCCGCCGGGGGTGGGACCCCGGCGGCCTACTCTTGTACGGCCGGAGCCTTCGCCGTGCCCGGGCTTGCGGATTGACGAGCGGGGCAATCGAAACAAGATGCGCGCCTTGACGACGCCCTCCTACCGCCTGATGCGGCTCCCTCCCGAGTTCCGATGACCGACGCGCCGCAAGCCAAGGCCGAATCGCCGCATCTACCGGGCCTCGACGGGATCCGCGGGCTGGCGATCCTGCTGGTCATGTTCAGCCACTTCATCGTGGTCGGCGAAAACCACGGCGACGGCACCCACCCCTTCCACCGCCTGCTGCTGAGCGGCTACCTCGGGGTCGACCTGTTTTTCGTGCTCAGCGGCTTCCTGATCACCGGCATCCTGGTCGACGCGCGGTCGCGGCCTCATTATTTCCGCACCTTCTACATGCGGCGGGCGCTGCGGATTTTCCCGCTCTACTACGGCCTGCTGGCGGTGGCCTACCTCTCGGTGCCGCTGCTTTCGCCGGAAGACGGCCCCTTGCTGACCGGCGCGGACTCGCCGTGGTGGTACTGGCTCTACGCGTCGAACATCGGGATGGCGGTCAAGGGGAGCTGGCTGACCTCGCCGACCTGGTTCAGCCTCGGCCACTTCTGGTCGCTGGCGGTGGAGGAGCAGTTCTACATGGTCTGGCCCTTCGTCGTGTTCCTCACGAAAACCCGCTGGCTTTACCGGCTCTGCGCGGTGCTGGTCCTTTCCAGCCCCTTCGTGATGGCCTGGCTGCATTTCGAGATCGGCCAGCTCGGGACCTACGTTTCGACCCTCGGACGGGTCGGCTCGCTGGCCGCCGGCGGCTGGCTGGCGCTGCTCTACCGCTCGCCGGGCGGGCGCGAAACGATCGGCCGCCGGGTCATGCCGGTCGCGCTGGTGTCCGGCGTGCTGCTGCTGCTGGACCGGACCTTCGTGCCGATGCTTTCGATCGCGGAGCCCTTCATCACGCTGGTCTGCGCCACCGCCTGCGTCGGCCTGGCCTCGGAATGCCGGGCGCGCGGGATGGCGGCGGTGTTTTTCGAGTCGCCGGTCCTCCGTTGGCTGGGGAAATACAGCTACGGCATCTACGTTTACCATCACGCGCTCAAGCCGGTGTGGATCGCCTTTCTCTGGGACCGGCTGATCGTCCCGGCGGCCGGCACCGGCTGGGGCGCCACCCTGCTCTACACCGCCGCCGCCACGGTGCTCTCGCTGGGGCTGGCCTGGCTGAGCTGGCACCTGTTCGAGGCGCGGATCCTCGCCTTGAAGAAGCACTTCACCTACCAGCCGGCGAAGTCCTGAGCCCGCCGATCCCTTCGATCTGCGGCAGAATCTGCGCGGCCATCTTGCGGTGGGTGGCGACGGTCGGATGGCCGTCGGCCACGTAGCCGCCGGGGAACTCGTCGAACTGGGCGTAATGCAGGCGCCGGTCGCCCGCTTCGTCGACCACCCGCTTCACCTGTTCCCTCACCCAGGGATTGAAATGGGCCAGCGCCACGATCTCCACCCGCGGGTGGTGGCGGCGCACTTTCGCCAGCAGTCCGGCGTAGGCCCGGCGGAAGGCGGCGGCATCGGTCTCGGTCACCGTGCCGTCCGTGCGCTTCAGGCCGGAGTAGTCGTTGACTCCCAGGCAGATCACCACCAGGTCCGGCGTCCATTGGCGGAAATCCCAGCGCGGCGCGGCCTGCTCCATCAGCGTCCAGCCGTAGCGCTCGGGCATCGGGCCGGCGCGGTTGCCGAGGTAATCGCAGAGCACCCCGCTGCCGGAGCGGCTGACGATGTGGTAGTCGGCATCGAAGGCCCGCGCGATCTCCCCGGCGTAGCCCGCGCCGGTGTGGGTGACCGGATACTTGGCCCGCCACGGCAAGCTCGCGGCGGTCGCCTCGTTGCCCTCCGCCACGGTGTAGGAGTCGCCGATGAACTCGATCTTCTTCCGTGCCGCGGCCGGCCATTCCAGCAATTGCGCGTCTTCCTCGAGCACCAAGCCCTCCAGCGTCGTCGGCCGGTCGAACGAGATGTTCCGGCGGGCCAGCCGCAGGTGGTGGCTGCCGGCGGGCAGATCGTCGGCGATCGTCACCGCCCGCCCCTTGCCGCGGCCGCGAATGACGCCGCGGGGTATGCCGTCGATCTCGACCTGATAATAATTCCCGGGATCGTCCATCCGCACCGCGATCCGGCTGCCGGTGAAGCCGCATTCCACGCCGAAGCCCGGCCACGACGCGCGCGGGGCGGCCGACGTGCCGCGGTCCCAGCGGCCGGTCAAGCGGAGCGCCGGGTGATCCGCCGGCACCGTCAGCCCCGCCGGACCGCAGGAGACCAGGACGAGCAAAAGCGGAAACAGGAAAACGCGGAGCACGCGGCGACTCAGAGGGAAATCCGCGGCCGGGAACAGCCGGAAATCCGCCGTTCCGCCGGCCTTCAACCCATCGCTGAAAAAACTTTTTAGAACTTTTGAACGTCTGGATACCTGAAGGGTCTACTCCCTTGAAGACCGCGCACTGCGTGACTCTTCATGTAAGGGTGAACAGCACAAATCAGCTTCCGCAGTCCATGGGTGTGGGCAGGAAATGATTCAGGCCGTCGGGGGTGGGACCCCGGCGGCCTACTCTTGTACGGCGGACGCCGCGAAATCAGGGCGTCAGCACCACGCGGAAGCCCAGATCGGGGCGGCGCAGGCCGCGGTTGGCGGTCCACTCGCGGGTCGTCGCGCCGGAGCCGGGCTTGAGGAAGGAGCCGCCGATGATCACCCAGTTCGTCCCGCCGAGCGGGTTGGAGGGGTTGAGCGACTGGCTGCTGGTCCATTCCGCGACCGAGCCGGCCATGCCATGGAGGCCGGCCGGCGTGCGGTCGGTCGGCGGAGCCTCCTGGACTGGGCCCCAGCCGGCGGCGCGCAGCGTCGCCGGATCATCGAGCTTCAGCCGCAGCCCGGCGAACCATTCTTCTTCCGTCGGCAGGCGGCAGGCCTTCCATTCGCAGTAGGCGGCGGCGTCCCACCAATCGACGTTTACGACCGGGCAGTCGAGCCCAACCGCCCGGCCCTGCCACTGGCTGCCGGACTTCGCGGCGGCGAGCAATTCGGTCCAGCCTTCCGGTTCGTGGCCCTTTTTCTCCGCCGGCTGGGTCGAGTGGTCGTAAGTCGTCTGCTGGTCGGCGGGCAGGCGGTCCAGGGCTTCGAGGAAATCCTGGTACTCGCCGATGGTCACCTCATGCCCGGCCAGCGAAAAGGCGGGGAGCGTGTGGCGGGTTCCATCGGGCCCCGGGTGTTCGCCCGCGGCCACTTCGACCGGTCCCGGCAGGGGAAGGGCGGCCTTTCCGCCGTTCTTGCCGCTCATCATCATCGCGCCGATCCCGATCGCCGCCACCACCGCGGCGAGTCCGAGGACCAGCGGCAAGGGCGATTTTTTCTGCACGGCGCGGCTGGTCTGCGGGGCCGCGGCGGCCGGCGTTTCGGCGAGCTGCTGTTCGATCTGCTCGGCATACGAGCGGATCTCCGACCAGCTCAAGGTCCGGTCCAGACCTTCGCCGCGCATCCAGGCGAGCACGGTGAGCATCCGGGACGCGCCCGGCCGGCCGTCGGCCACCAGCGGCGGCAACATCCGGCCGAGGGTGTCGATGTCCTCCGCCGAGCGCTGCGGATCGCGCGCGCCGGCCTGGGCGAGATTGGCCAGGCGGACCACGCCGTGGGCATCCAGAAACACATCCGCCGGGCCGAGCGGTGCGGTGGCGGTGCCCGCGGCTTCCAGCGGGATCGCGGCCTCGGCGATGCGCCGCAGGACGTGCGCGACCTGCACCGGCTTCAAGGCCTCGCGCGCTTTCATCCGGTCCGAGAGCGAGACCCCGGGCAGCCGCTCCAGCGCGGCAAAGCATTGGTCGGCGGTCGATACCGCTTCATAGACCGAGCCGATCAGCGGGTGATCGACCGCCGCCTGGGCGCGGATGTTGGCCAGGAAACTCTCCCGCCGCTCGAGCGCCGCGGGTTTCAGCTCGACCAGCAGGACGGGCCGGCCGATCGATGCCTGGACGGCCAGCCAGGTGAGGGTGACGGGACTTTCCGCGAGGAATTGTTCGAGGCGGTAATCGCCAAGCAGGGTGCCGGCGCGCGTGCGGGGGTCGTCCATGGAGTCAGTCTTGAGGCAAAGGAGGGATCGAACCGTCGGGGTTGATGAGGTCGGGCATTTCCGGCGGCAGGAAATCCCATTCGCGGGTTGGCAGCACCGAGTCGCCGTATTCGATCATGTCATCGGTGAGGAAATCCGGCATGTCGTCCGCCGGACGCGCCCCCGCCGCGCGGAAGGCCGAAAGGTGGCGCGGCCGGGCATGGGCGTCGATCAGCTCGCCCTTGTAGAAAACCTCCACGGTCTGGCCGTAGTACTTGCGCTTGCCGAAAAGGTGGTCGTCCTGGAGCTCCTGCGGCGGCAGCGTGTAGGTCACCCGCAGCAGTTCCTCCCCGCCGACGAAGTCGAAGTCGCCGCTGACCCATTCGTGGACGGTCTGGCAGATCCCCTCCGCGGCCGGCTGCACGTCCGGCTTCCCTTCCTTCATCGTCGAATCGAAGAAGTTCACCTTCACCACCAGGTCGTTCGCGCTGATTTCGGTGCCCTCGGCGGCCTGGACCGGGACGGTCACCACCACACGCTCGCCTTCCTCGAAGGTGTCGTCGTGGAAGACCCGTGGATTTCCCAGCGCCAGCTCGCCGCGCAGGTCGGCCGGCATCGAGATCCCGTCGCGGATCTTCGCCGCGGCCAGCGGGTAAAGGGCCCCCGCGCCGGTGGTGCCCAGCGACATGACTTTCAAATAGGCATCCGACGCCTGGTCGGCCAGCCGGGTGTCGAAGGCCGACATCGTTTCGTAAACCTGTCCCGTCTCATACCACACGCTGGGATCTTCGGGAGCCAGCACCTGGGCCTCTTCCAGCTTGTTGAGGGCGCTGGCCATGTCGTCCGCCAGCCGGGCCTTGCGGGCTTCCTGCACCAAGCGCTCCACCACCGGATCGGCGATCGGCGGCGCGGCCAGCGGGCGGGCCGGCGGCAGCGGCGTGGGATCGGGCGGCGGCAATGGTGGCGGCGAGGCCGGGGCGACCGCGACCACTTCCTTGGCGGGCTTCGGCGGGGTGGCGGCGACGGTCACGATCCTGGTCACCACCTTTTCCTCCAGCCTCACCTGCTGCGAGCGCTCCATCCGGACCGCCAGCGCCACGCCGGCGGTCAGCAATTGCGCGAACGCGAGGAGCCCCAGCATCCAGCAGGAAAGCCGGAAAACGAGGTGGTGATGACGGACCCGGTTGGCCATAGGCCGCAAACTACGGGGCCGCGCCGGAAGACGCAAGGCGGGAGGCGGGCCAAACCCGTCTGGACTCTTGCCCGCCCGTCCCTAGGATCCGCCTCCCATGTCCGTCCGCACGCGCTTCGCCCCCTCGCCCACCGGCTACCTCCACGTCGGCGGCGCCCGCACCGCCTTGTTCAACTACCTCTTCGCCCGCAAGCACGGCGGCACTTTCGTCCTGCGCGTGGAAGACACCGACGAGGCCCGCAACACGCAGGAGGCCCGCGACGCGATCTTCTCGGGGATGCACTGGCTCGGCCTCGACTGGGACGAAGGCGAAGGCAAGGGCGGCGATTTCGGCCCCTACAACCAGAGCGAGCGGAAGGAGCACTACGACCGCTGGTTCGAGGTGCTGCGCGAAAAGGGCCGCGTTTACGAGGACGACGGCGCCTGGCGTTTCCGCTTCGAGCGCAAGCCGGTGACCATGCTCGACCTGGTCTGCGGCGAAGTCACCATCGACTACCGCGACGAATCGAACACGCCCGACATGGTCGTCCGCCGCTCCGACGGCTCGTATGTCTTCCACTTCGTCAACGTGGTGGACGACCTCGAGATGAAAATCACCCACGTGATCCGCGGCGAGGACCACCTGATGAACACGCCGAAGCACTTGCAGCTTTTCGAAGCGCTCGGTGCCCCGGCCCCGCTGTACGCGCACATTCCGCTGATCCTGAATCCGAACGGCTCCAAGATGTCGAAGCGCGACCTGGGCGCGGCGGTCGGCGATTACCCCAAGCAGGGCTTCATCGCCCCCGCGGTGGTCAACTTCATCGCCCTGCTCGGCTGGTCGCCGAAGTCGGAGGACGAGATCTTCACGCTGGACGAGCTGGTCGACCGCTTCTCGCTCGAGGCCGTCAACCGCTCGCCCGCCCGCTTCGATCCCGAGAAGTGCGCGTGGGTCAACCAGCAGCATCTGCTCAGGCTCGCGCCGGAAGACTTCATCGAAGCCGCCAAGCCCTTCGTCGCCGATGCCGGCCTGCCGGTCGACGGGCCTTACCCCGCGGTCGCCACCTTGGTCCGGGAGAAAGTACGACTCTTATCGGAGGTCCCCGCCGCGATCGGCTTCCTGCTGGCCGACGCCTTCGACTTCGATCCCGAAGCCGTCGAGAAGGTGAAGGGCAACGCCGCTGCGAAGGACCTGCTCGCCGCCCTGGCCGATGACTTCGCCGCGCTGCCCGACTGGTCGGCCGATGCCGCCAAGCACCAGATCGGCGAGACCGCCAAGGCCGCCGGCGCCAAGCCGGGGCAACTGATGTTCCCGGTCCGCGTCGCTCTCAGCGGCAAGTCCGGCGGGCCGGATCTCGGCGACATCCTCGGCCTGCTCGGACGGGAGAAATGCGCGGCGAGATTGCGGGTGTTCGCGGAATCCCTGTGATGGGCCATCCCGTGATCCGATGATTCACGGTGGGTGGAAATTACCCGTTCAGTGGGTGATTTTCACCCGCCTGCTGGTCGATTTCACGATGTCTGCCACGGTTCGCGAGGCGGGTTCTACTTCCCCTCCGTTGCCCATTGCTTCGTCCGGGCGTTGTCCTCGATCATCGCATCCCTTTGTTTCCGGGATCTGGCATTCTTGAGCTCGTAGGCGTGGCTCGCGTCGTAGGCCTTTTCGGACTCGGGGCCCGGGTCGCGGGTTTCCAGCATCCACCGGTCCAGCCGCTTGCGCAGGTCCTCCAGCGTGGAATTGAACGCCGGATCGCCGGCGAGATTGCGGGTCTCGAACGGATCGGCCCGCACGTCATAGAGTTCCTCCTTGGGACGGGTCGGCGAAAACAGAAGTTCCTCCTGAAGCGGGCTGAGACGGCCCTCGGCATGCAGTTCGCGGAGCCGGATCACGGTGGGTTTGGCGTCCTTGTAGGCGCTGGGCTGCAGCAGGGGCCGCAGGGGGTGGAAGTTGCGGATGTATTTGAAACGCTCCGTCCGCACGCTCCGGATGCGGTCCACCGTCACGTCGCACCGGTCACGCGCCGCGAAGACGGCATCACGCTTCCGGTAGTCCTTCGACAGGATGTCACGGCCCTGCATCCATGAGGGAACCGGAATTCCGGCCGCGGCCAGCGAGGTGGCGGCCATGTCGATGTGCTCGATGAGGTCGCCGCGCACGGCCCCGCGGGCCACGCCGGGACCGCGCACGATGAAGGGCGTGCGGATCCCCTCGTCATAAAGGAACTGCTTTCCCCGCGCATGGCTGATGCCGTTGTCGCCCATGAGGATGACAAACGTCTGGTCAAGGATGCCCTCGGTTTCCAAGCGCCGGAGAATCGAGCCGACCTGAAGGTCGCAGTAGCGGATGCAGTCAAGGTATTGCGCCCAGTCCTCCAGCAGCACCGGATCGCGGGGATAATAGGGAGGCAGCGTGACATCCTCCGGCCTGGTCAGCGTACCCAGCGCCTTGGGGGCCACTTCACGATACCAGCGGCCGTTGTCATTGCGGTTCTTCCCGCCCCAAAGCTGGAGCTGGGCGAAGAAGGGCTGGCCGGGTTGACGCGCGGCCCAGTCATTGGCGTCGTAAATCTGAGGGTCCCACTCGAAGTTATAGTCGGTTTTCCCGATGCCCTTTCCCCTGGCAGGATAATCGCCGTTGGAGGTATGATAGCCGGCGCGCTGGAAGAGGGCGGAGACCGGTTCCACGCCGGCGGGCAGATGGATTTTTTCGGTACCCCTCCCGCTGCGGTGATGATGGGCGCCGATGGTCGTCTGATACATGCCGGTGATCATGGCGGAACGCGACGGCGAGCAAACCGATGCCGTGAGAAAGGAGCGGTCGAACTTCGTTCCCTCGCGAACAAGACGGTCGATGTTCGGCGTTTGAATGGCCTTCTCCCCATAACACGGCAGCTCCGCCCCCACATCATCCATGATGATCCACAGGATGTTGGGTCCGGCTTGCCGCACGGGTGCGTCGGCGGCCCGGATCACGGTCGAAAGAGCCACCAGCAGGCAGCCGAGGATCACGGACAAAGGCTTCATGGGACCGTGGTTGTCGATGCGGGCGGAAGCTTCACCGCGGGGTTGTAGGATTCGAACGGATGATAATCCAGATCGAAACGCCGAGCCCGCCGCGCCGGGAATCCTCCCGCACGAACCCCGTCACGGCACGCGCAGGCGGACGAACAAGCGATCCGTCGATGCCGGGATGGTGACGGTGACGGTTTCCGTGTCGCCGTGATCGGCGAGCTGGATCATCCCCGCCGTGGCGGCGGTCCATGCCGGTGAGGAGAGGTCGGCGGCATGCTCGATGATCGCCCCGGTCTCCGCCTGCGCCGCCTTGTCGCGGGTGAAGGTGAAGATGAAATTCCCGCCGCTCTTTTCACCCGCCGGAAGGATCGAAAGGTCCGCCGTCTCCGGGTCGCCGCGAAGCAGGAATTCGAGCGCGTTCTCCAGGCCGTCCTGGTCCGGGTCGGCGGTGGCAAGCGCGGCGTTGCCGCCCAGGCCTTCGCCATGCGCCCAGATCGCGAACAAGCTGGAGGTGCGGACCAGCAGGAGTTGGGTCGCTTGGAAATCGAGCGAGTAGCCGAAAGGCAGGCCGAGCACCGTGGCGGGCGATCCACTACGACTGCCGTAGGTCGCGAGGACGTAGGACGGCTGGGTGACACCGCCGGACAGCACCTTCAGGTCGAGGGTGGAGCCGGTGAGCGTCAGCAGGCCGGTGACGCTCAGCCGGTCGGCCGCGGCTCCGTTGACCTCCATCTCCAGGGTCCCGCTGATGCCGACCGCGCCGCTGGCAGCGAGGGTGCCGGTGCCATTTCCCGGGGCGAGCACTCCTGCCACCGTGGCACCGGCGAGGGATCCGCTGCCGCCGAGCCGGGTACCGGCCGCCGCCACGACCGCGGCCTGGGTGATGGTGCCGTTCACGGTCAGCGTCCCGCCGTTCAGCGCGATCGGATTGACGAGCGTCGTGCTGCCGCCGAGCACCAGCGTGCCTGCGCCTTCCTTGGTCACGTTCAGACGGGTCGGCGTGGCGGTGGCGGAGTCGCTCAGATTGCCCGTGAGCGTGATATCGCCATCGCCGCGGAAGCGGACGTCGCGGGCCGCGAGCCCGTTGAGGGTGGTCGTGAAACTTCCACCGATCGTCAGCGAGGAACCCGCGAGGGCATCGACGAAGTAAGACCCGCCGGCCTCGACGATCGCGACGCCGCCGGTCAGGGTGTTCGCGCCGGAGACATTGCGCAGGAAGACCTGCCCGGCCGCGGTGTTGCGGCCGACCGTTTCGACCCCGAGCGGGAAGGTCAGCCCGCCGGAGAGTTCGAGGGTGGAGACCCCGCCCTGCGACTGGTTCAGGCGGATCTTCGAATGGTTGCCGAGCGCCTGCGGATGGGCGAGGCGGATGGCTCCGAGATTGGCGGTCCCGGGGCTGCCGAAGGGCCAGGTCGCCCCGGCCGCGCCGAAGCTGCTCGGCCCGGAAAGGACCAGGGTACCGGTGCCTGCCTTGGAAATCGCGCCGCTGCCGGAGATCGATCCGGCGAAGGTTGAGGTGTCGCTGCGGTTGAAGAGCAGCGTGCTGCCGGCATTGACCGTCACGTTGCCGTCGAGCGTGCCCGACGTCCCGCCGTTGCCGACCTGCACGATCCCGCCGGCCACGGTGGTGGTGCCGATGCGGAGGTCGTTGCCGCCGAGCACCAGCGTCGCGCCGCCGGACTTCACCAGCGCGGCCAGGTCGGTCGGGCCGTTGATGCTGCTGTTCGTCGCGCCAAGCAGCATGGTCAAGGCGTGCTCGCCGGAAAGCGGGCCGTTGATCGCCCACGAGCCGTTGTTCTGGGTGCCGATGGTGGCGGCGGCGTCGAGGGTGATCGCCCCGCTCAGCGCGATGGTCCGGGCGCTCGAGCAGTCGAGGTTGAGCGCGCCGGGATTCCCGCCGGCGATGCCGCCGCCGCTGAGGTGGAAGTTCACCGGATAGGTCGGGCTGCCGGCGAGGTTGAACCAGCGGAGCTGCGATCCGGCGCGGATCTCGACCGTCGATCCCGGCCCGCCGAGTTCGCTGCCGGTGGCGGCGCCGGTGGCCGTGTTGTAAGCCCGGATCTGCGCGTTGCCGTCGATCACCAGCGCGCCGGAGAAGCCGCTGTTGTTCCCGCGGAGCTGGAGCTGGCTGCCGGCCACGCCGCCGGTGATGTTCAAGGTCGAGCTGCCCGAAAGCGGCGTCAGGATCGAGGTGCTGGCGGCATTCAACGTGATCCCCGCTTCCGGCGCGAGGACCA
Source organism: Haloferula sp. (assembly GCA_044372775.1). GTDB lineage: Bacteria > Verrucomicrobiota > Verrucomicrobiia > Verrucomicrobiales > Akkermansiaceae > Haloferula. The sequence goes on along the minus strand of JBIPNO010000063.1, from coordinate 17,402 downwards.
GCGGGCCGCTGCCATCGAGGACGTAGCCGCTGGTATTGAAGACCAGCCCGCCGATGCCCGGGATGCCGCTGGTGATGCCGACCGTGCCCGCCGTGCCGCCGAACAGCGCGGTCTTGCCGGATATCCACGGCGTCGGTCCGCTGCCGATGCGCCACGTGCTGGCGAGGCTGTCCCAGCTTCCGCTGCCGCCGGGGGCCGCGCCGGGTTGCCAGATCAGCTCGGTGTTCGGGACCAGCGGATTCGTGCCGTTCAGCACTTCCGCGCCATCGGAAATGCCATCGCCGTCGGTGTCCGGGACGTCGGGATCGGTGCCGTGGCCGGCTTCATCGTCGTCCGGCAGCCCGTCGCCATCGCGGTCGCCGGTGAAGGAAAAGTTCGAGAACACCGCCTCGCCGCTGTCGTCGGTCTCGTGCGAGGTCACCGCGAGCCCGGCGAGGAGGTTCGGCGGCAGGTTGATCGCCTGGGTCGCGCCGATCTGGGTCCAGGTGCTGCCGTTGGTCGAAAAGGAGGCCGTGACCAGATTCCCGCTGCGCACCAGCCGGAGCTGCGGCGGCCAGGCGGTGGTTCCGGCGGCCCAGACGTAGCTGGCCGCGGTGCCGGCGCTGTTCCGCCAGATGAATTCGCACTGGCCGTCCGTCATCCAGTGGACCATCGCGAAGGGCGCGTCGGCGGCGGTGGAAGCCCGCATCATCAAGCCGGCTTTGGCGCGGTTGTGGGCGGCTTCGAAGCTGTTGAGCTTCGCCGTGATCTTGCCGTCGCCGGCCATCGGCTGGTGGACGAATTGCAGGCCGTCGGAAGCCGTGCCGAGGTTGTTGCCGGATCCGCGGACGACCACGCGGCCGTCGGAAAGCCCGGCCTCCCCGGGGTGGCCGGGGCCGATCTTGGTCGAGGTCCACGCCGGCGGCAGCGCCTCTAACAGAAGGAAGTCGTCGAGGTCCACCGCGGCCACGCTGCTGCCCGCCGCGGCGTAGGCGTAGAGCGTGGCGGAGGTGTTCGTCGCGCCGGTGGTGAAGCTGTGGCTGCCCTTGCTCCAGTTGCCACCGGCTCCGGTCACGGTGCTGAAAGCATCCGCGCCGCCGTGGTTTTTCACGCCGAGCCGGACCGGCTGGCCGTTGCCTTTCGCCCAGGCGCTGAGGGTGTAGGCGGTGGCCGGCTTGAGCCCGTACACCGCGTGCTCGGCACCGCGTGCCGAGGCGTTGGCATTCAGCCGCAAAGCGCTGGTGCCACTGCGCCGGAATGCCCCGCCCCAGCTCTGCACCAGCGTGTCGCCGTAGGGTGCCCAGTGGCTGCTGTCGCCCAGCTCGAAGCCGCCGTTGGTGAAGCGCCCGGCACGGCGGATCTCGATGTCGTCCGCGTAACAATCGCCATACTGCGTCGGCACCCACGCGAAGACGTCGGCGGTGCTGCTAGAAGCCCCGGTGACGAAGACCTTCTCCCCCGCGGTGAAGCCGTTGCTCCAAATCGAGGTGAAGGTTTCCGGACCGCCGTAGTCGCGCGCCCCGATGCGGACGTCGGGCCAGGTCCGGCTGCCGACATTCCCCCAGCCGCGCACGACGTAAGGCGTGTTCGGCAGCAAGCCGGCGACCTTTTGCGCGACGCGGCCGCCGGAGGTGTTCGAGGGATTCATCCGCGCCCCCGCGCCGCCGTTCCGGCCGCCGGTGGCCGCCAGGCTGGCGGTGCCGATCTGCCGCCACGGGCCCATGCGGTGGGTGAAGCCGCCGTTCACCGTCTGCTCGGCGCGCTGGTAGAAGCGGACGTAGTCGATGTCCTGATAGGTGGTCGTGCTACTACGGTCGCCGTAGCTCGCGGGCGTCGGCCCGGCCCAGGCGCCGTTGTCGACCTCGCTGGTCAGGTAGATCCACTGGCGCACCTGGGAGATGGCCGCGGTGGTGGTCCAGACCTCCACGCCGTCGATGTAAAAGCGGTAGCGTCCCGGCTCCCACAGCAGGCCGTAGGTGTGGAAGTTCCCCTGCAGGCTGGCCGGGTTGGCACCCGGGTTGTTGACGGTGGAGCCGACCGACTTGTGGCTCGCGCCGTAGCCGTCCCAGTGGACGTTCATCGCGAGACGGTTGCGCATGTCGGCCCCGCCGGAATCGCGGCTGCGGTGCTCGGCGATGTCGATCTCGGTGCCGTTCCCGGCGGGGTCGCCGATGTTGTTGATCCCGTACGGCTGGAGCCAGAAAGCCGACCACATGCCCTGGGACGAGTTGTAGCGGACCCGTGCCTCCCAATAGCCGAAGGCATTCTCATACTTCCCGTTGGAGCCGATCCAGCCGGTGTAGTGGGTGCCGCCCTCGGTGTAGGTTTTGATCCGCAGGTAGCCGTCCTGCACGCTCAGGGCGTTGGGCGTATTCACCGCGTCGCGGCGGTTGCCGCTGCCGACGGACCAGTTCGATCCGTTGAGCGAGGTCCCGCTGAACTCGTCGCTCCACCCCAGCACCCAGCCTTCGCCCGGCGGAGCCGCCTCCACGGCGGAGGAAAGCAACAGGGCGGCGAAAACAGGGCCGATCTTGGGTTTCAGCGACTTCATGGATTTCAGGAACATGGCAGCCGGGAAAGGGAACGTCGAAAAGGAAGAAATCCCACGTTCGGGGGACGATTTCACGAATGGGAAGCGCGGTCCGGGCGTCACCGGGAGCGCGGGACCGGAGCAAAGCGGAGATGGCCGGGCTTGCCGAAACATCATCCGGCCGCCATCGGTAGACGGACAAACATGAAAACCCTCGCCGCCCTTTGCCTCATGACCGCCCTTGCCGCCGCCGATGACTGGAAACCGCTCTGGCCGGGCGAGGCCCCCGGTGCCAAGCGCCCGCCCGCGGGATCGGAAAAGATCAACGAAGGGTGGCGCTACGCCAACATCGAGGTCCCGCAGTTCCAGGTCCACCTCGCCCCCGAAGGCAAGCGCACCGGCCAGGCAGTGGTCATCCTGCCCGGCGGCGGCTACGGCATCCTCGCGATGAACCACGAGGGCCACGACTACGCGAAATGGCTCAACGAACGCGGCATCACCGGCGTGGTCGTGAAGTACCGCGTCGGCCCGCCGGACTTCGGCTACCAGTTTCCGGTTCCCTTCCTCGATGCCCGCCGCGCGATCCGCACGGTGCGGGCGAACGCCAAGGAATGGGGCGTCGATCCCGCCAAAGTCGGCGTGATGGGTTCCTCCGCCGGCGGCCACCTCGCCAGCCTCTGCACCACGCGCTTCGCCGACACCTTCCCGGAAGAGGGCAAGGATGCCATCGACCAGCTCAGCGCTCGGCCCGACTTCTCGATCCTGATCTACCCCGTCATCTCAATGGGCCCGGTCGCCCACGGCGGCTCGCGCAACAACCTGTTGGGCAAGTCGCCCTCGCCGGAGCTGTTGGAGAAATGCTCCACCGAAAAGCAGGTCACCAAGAACACCCCGCCGGTCTTTCTGCTGAGCACCTTCGACGACGGCGTCGACTGCCGCAACAGCCTCGACTTCGCCTCCGCCTGCAAGGCCAAGGGCGTGCCGGTCAGCCTGCACCTCTTCGAAAAAGGCGGCCACGGCTACGGCATGAACGTGGCCGGCAAGGGCAGCCTCGAGGTCTGGCCGTCGCTGCTGGACGGGTGGTTGAAGCGGTGAATCGCCTTCAAGGAAGCCGGTGCACGTCCTTGTAATAAAGGTAACTCGCCGGCTCATCGCCCATCGCGACGAACCACTGCGGGCAATACGGTGCCATCCAGATCGCGTCGCCGGCGCTCACCGGGTAATAGTTTTCATCCAGCCGGTAAACGCCCTGGCCCGCCAGCATCAGCAGGCCGTGCTCCATGACGTGGGTCTCGACGAAGGGCAATGTGGCGCCGGGCTGGTAGGTGAAGATGTTCATCGCCAGATCGTAGCGCGAGTCGATCGGCAGCAGCGTCTGGAGCCGGGCCTTGTCATTGCCCAGGAAGGGCTCGGCCGGGATGTCGCAGACGTGGCCGTGGACGGCAGGCGGCGGCTCGATGTTGTCGACCGGCTCGAACATCTTGCGGAAGACCGTGAGGCGGGTGCCTTCGCTGCCGTGAAGGGCGAGCACGTTTTCGGAAGGGACGAAAAGGAAGCCGCCGTCTGTTAGAGTGACATCGCCATCGTCCCACACCGCGCGGACGTCGCCTTTCTCCACATAGATCGCGTGCTCGTGCTCGTCCGCCGGGAACCAGGCGGTGCCGCCTTCGGCTTCATACACGACGAGGATCTGGCTGAGCTCCGCGCCGATCGCGGGCGAAAGGATCACGTAGGCGGTCGCGCCTTCCCAGCCGGGAAAAGCGCTCGGGACGTGGCTGTCGGGAGCGATCAGGGCGTGGCGGAGCGCGACGCGGGTGCGGGTGTGGCCGAAGAGCGGGGTCATGAGAATGAAGGATGGCGGCTATGGGAGCGCTGACTTGAGTCGGCGAGTCGGGGTGAGTCGTGACAAAACACGCCGGCTAAAGCCAGCGCTCCGCCGCGGCGCATTGGATTTTTGAAGATGCCTCATCATTCGGGACTCAGGAAACGGCCATGGGTGGCGGGCGACACGGGATTTCCCCGGAGCCACGTCGCAACGACCCGCCAGCCGCTGCGCATCCCGACGTAAGGCGAAATCGGGTGACGGGAAAGCAGGTCCTTGCGCTCGATGACGAATTCCTCCGGCGTCAGCAGGCAGAAGTCGGCATCGAAGCCCGCGGCCAGCCGGCCTTTGCGCGAGCCGAGCCCGAAGCGCCGGGCGGGATTCGCGGCCAGCAGGGCGGCGAGCTGTTGCCACGACGATTCCCGCAGCGCCCGTTCGATCATCAATGGAAACCCATGTTGGCAGCCTGCAATACCGCCCCACATCGAGAAGAAATCATTGCCCTCTTTCAGCTCCGGCGGCGAGGGCGAGTGGTCGGAGCCGATGCTGTCAATCTCCCCGGCGGCGAGGCATTGCCACAGGCCGTCCACCGCAGCGGCATCTCGCAAAGGCGGTGCGCATTTCGCCGACGGGCCGATCCGGATCGCGGCGGCGGTGTCGAGCAGCAGGTAATGCGGGCAGGTCTCCGCGGTGACGTCGATCCCCTCGCGCTTCGCCGCCGTGACCATGGCGATGCCTTCCGGCGAACTGATGTGGACGATGTGCAGCGCGCAGCCGGTGTCGCGGGCGCAACCGAGGGCCATTTCGATCGCATCGAGCTCCGCCGCGACCGGCCGCGAGGCCAGCCAATCGGCCATCGAGCCGGGGCTCGGATGCGGATGCTTCGCCTGATGCGCGGCGAGTGTGGCCGGGCTTTCCGCATGGACCGCGACCGGCAGGCCGAACTCCGCGGCGACATGCATCCCGCGGCGCAACGTGGCCTCCGTGGCCGCAGCGAATTCCTCCAGACCGCTCGGGCACGTGAAGGCCTTGAAACCGGCGACGCCCGCGCGGGCGAGGTCCGCGAGGTGGGCCAGCGAGTCCGGCGTCAGCCCGCCCCACAGCGCGAAGTCGAGCCGGCTGTTCGACTCCCCTGCCCGGCGCTTGGCCGCGAAGCTGGCGAGGTCGAGCAGCGGCGGCGACGAGTTCAGCGGCATGTCGATGAAGCAGGTCCCGCCGCCCGCCGCCAGCGCGGTGGAGCCGGTCGCAAAGCCTTCCCATTCGGTGCGGCCGGGTTCGTTGAAGTGAACGTGGGCATCGACCAGCCCGGGGAAGAGCACCTTGCCGGTGGCATCGATCTCGGTCTCGCAGGAACCTGTTAGATCCGCTCCGAATTCGGCAAAGGTTTCTCCCGAAATCCCGACATCGAGCGTCCGCAAGCCGTCGGCGGTGACGACCGAGGCGCGGCGGAGGAGGGTGTCGAAGGTGCTCATGGGCTAAGAGGAACGAACCGCCGAGGCGCGGAGGTCGCGGAGGCGAACACGGAGATGGAATACTGATGAAGAAAGTCCACCAAGACCTTCAAGGCAACCCGGATGTCCTCCGGGGAAGCGTGCTCGTCCGGATGGTGGCTTAACCCGGCGCGGCAGCGGACGAAGAGCATGGCGACCGGCATCGCGGTGGCCATCATCACGGCATCGTGGCCGGCCCCGCTGGCAAGCAAGCGGCGATGGCCGGTCGCGGCTTCCCCGGCGTCCAGCAAGCTCTCCGTCAAAGCGGGATCGCAAGGCACGGCGGCATTCGACTGCACCAGCTCCACCGCAAGTTCCAACTGCCGCCCTTCCGCGATGCTCGCGAACTCAGCCCGCAGCCGGTCCAGCTGACGCTCCCGGCTCCCATCATCCGGATGCCGGAAATCCAAGGTGAACCTGACCTCGCCGGGGATCGCGTTCGAAGCTCCCGGCTTCACCTCCAGCTTGCCGACCGTGGCGACCAAGTCCGCTTCGCCACGCGCCAGCCGCTCCGCCGCCAGCACGCACTCCGCAGCGCCGGCCAAGGCATCGCGGCGGAGGTTCATCGGCGTGGTTCCCGCGTGGTCGGCCTGGCCGAGCAAGGTGATCGCCAGGCGGCTTTGCCCGCAAATTGCGGACACCGCGCAAACCGGCTCGCCCGCCTCTTCCAGCACCCGGCCTTGCTCGATGTGGACCTCGACGTAGCCGCGGCTACTACCTTCATCGTAGGAGAACTCTACCGCTCCTTCCTGCCAACCCTCGCGCTCGAACGCCTTGCCCAGCGACACGCCGTTCGCATCGCGGATCGCCAGCAGCCCGTCATCCAGCTTCCCGACGCAGGCACGGCTGCCGAGGTAGGTCGCATGAAAGCGCACGCCTTCCTCGTCCGAAAAGCCGAGCACGTGGACGGGAAAATCCAGCGGCCCGGTCACTTCCAGCGCCGCGATGGCGATCAGCACGCCGAGCGCGCCGTCGTACTTCCCGGCGTCGATCACCGTGTCGAGGTGCGAGCCGATAAGAAGCGGCGGAGCCGCGGATGGTGGATGGTGGATGGTAGATTTTGAACCCCAGAGCCGGAAGGCGATGCATCCGCGATCTCCCATCTCCCATCTACCATCTACCATCTGCCATCTACCATCCAGCACCCCGCGCACCGTGCCACCCCGATCGTGCTCCGCCCGCATCCCCGCTTCCTCCAGCCACTCCATCACCTGCCTTGCGGCGCGGAGATTGGCCGGCGAAAGAAAAGTGCGGGTGAGCGAACCCGGCGTGTCGGTGATCGCGCCGAGTTCCCCGATCCGGCCCAGCAGCCGCTCCAATGCCGCGTCGAAGTCCATCATCAGCTTCCGCGGTAAGTCGAATAAGCCCAGGGCGAGCAGACCAGCGGGACGTGGTAGGATTTCCCCTCCTCCACCCGGAAGCGCACCGGCACCACGTCGAGGAAGGGACAATTCACGCCCATTTCGACAAAGTAGGCCGCCACGTGAAAGCGCAGCTCGTAGGTCCCCGCCGCCAGCGCCGCGCCTTCCAGCAGCGGCCCGCCGCAACGGCCGTCGGCGTCGGTCACGATCGAAACGATCAATTCCCCGTCCCGCCACAATTCGACGCGCATCCCCGCCGCCGGCCGGCCGTGCGCGGTGTCGAGGACGTGAGTGCTCAGCTTTCCCATGACACGAATCTGAGCAGTTCCGGTGCCGGGGGCAAGGCCGGCGGGCGGCGGTGCGTCACGGCTTGAGCTTCTCCAGCGCCGCCACGATCTCCGCGGGCTCGGCGCGCTTGCGGTAGTCAGCGTCCACGAACACCGAACGGATCACCCCGTCGGTGCCGATGATGTAGGTCGCCGCAAGCGGCAAGGTTCCGGCACCCGCGTCGGCCCCGTTGAACTCGGTGAGGTCGAAATGCTTCTTATACAGATCCCTTACTTCGGGAGTGAGTTCGAAGACGATGCCATACTGCCGGGCCACCACATGGTTGAGGTCGGTGAGGACGTCGAAGGTCAGCGCGTTCTTTTCCTTGGTCGAAAGCGACTTGTCCGGGAGCTCCGGAGTCAGCGCCACCAGCCGGGCACCTGCGGTCTTGATCTCGGGCAGCTTTTCCTGGAGCGCGGCGAGGGCGATGTTGCAGTACGGGCACCAGCCGCCGCGATACCAGGTCAGCACCACCGGGCCGCTTTTGAGCAGTTCGGACAGCTTGATCTCGGTGCCGGCCGCGTTTTTCAGCGCGAAGTCAGGTGCCTTGTCGCCGACCTTTTTCACGCGGTCGAGGATGCCGGATGCGGCGACGGCCTCGATCCCCCGGGCGTAAGCGGCCTGCACCGCCGGGTCCCCGGATTTCGCGGATTCGGCGGCGCGGGCGGCGAGTTTCTCGCGAAGCGTTTCGTCGGCGACGAGCGGGGCGGCAAGCAGGGCAAGGAGTGCGAAGGTGGCTTTCATGGCAATTGGGTCCTCGGACCATAGGCGATCCACGAGAGCTCGGGGCGGATGATTTCTTCCCGGCAAATCGGCCAAGCCGCGGTCGGGACGGAGCGCAAAATGCCCGTTGGGAGCCGCTCTCGAGGTCGTCCCACCGCCCTTTTCCCCTGATTTCCAACACCCCGCCCCGGTGGTTGACCCCCTGAGGACCGGTTGCTAGCTTCCGCGCCCGCCGATGAGTTCCGAATCCCAATACAAAGACACGCTGCTGCTGCCGCAGACCACGTTCCCGATGCGCGGGGACCTCGTGGAGAACGAGCCGAAGCGTCTGGAGATTTGGAACAAGGCCGGGCTTTACCAGAAGATCATCGACCGCCGCCGCGCCCAGAAAGCGCCGACCTTCCTCCTCCACGACGGCCCGCCCTTCGCGAACGGCGATGTCCACATGGGCACCGCGCTCAACAAGGTGCTCAAGGACCTGGTGGTGAAGTCGAAGACGATGGCCGGCTTCGAGGCGCCCTTCGTTCCCGGCTGGGACTGCCACGGGCTGCCGATCGAGTTCAAGGTCGTCAAGCAGGCCGCCGGCCTGGAACCCGCCGAGATCCGCCGCCGCTGCACGGAATTCGCGACCGGCTGGATCGACGTCCAGCGCGGCTCGTTCCGCCGCCTCGGCGTGTTCGGCGATTGGGAAAATCCCTACCTCACGATGGCTCCCGGCTACGAGGCCGAGATCCTGCGCGTCTTCGCCAAGCTGGTGGAGGACGGCGCGGTCTATCAGTCGAAGAAGCCGGTCCAGTGGTCCTACGGCGCGCACACCGCGCTGGCCGAGGCCGAGGTGGAATACCAGGACAAGGAAAGCACCGCGATCTTCGTCAAATTCCCGCTGACCCCGGAGTCGTCCTCGAAGATCGGCATCGGCAACGCGTCGATCGCCATCTGGACCACCACCCCGTGGACCCTCCCCGCCAACCTCGGCGTGGCGGTGCATCCGGACTTCACCTACGAGGTCTGCCAGTTCGAGGGCAACGGCCGCCGCGAGATCCTGATCGTGGTCAAGGAGCTGGTCGCCGAAATGGAAGCGAAGTCCGGGATGCGTCGTACTTCGGTGATGAAGACGCTGAAGGGCCGCGAGCTGGAGCACCTGGAAGCGCGCCATCCTTTCCTCGACCGCACTTCGAAGCTGATCCTCGCCACCTTCGTCACCACCGAGACCGGCACCGGCGCGGTCCACATCGCCCCGGGCCACGGCGCGGACGACTACGTGGCCGGCCAGCAGTATGGACTCGGCGTGCTTTCGCCCGTTGATGACGACGGAAACTTCACCGCCGAGGTCGGGCTGCCGCATCTCGTCGGCAAGCACGTCTTCAAGTCGAACGAACCGATCGTCGAGCTGCTGGAAGAGAAGGGCGTGCTGCTGGCGAAGGAGGTCTACCGCCACAGCTACCCGCACTGCTGGCGCTCCAAGACGCCGATCATCTTCCGCGCGGTGGAGCAGTTCTTCATCTCCCTGGAAAACCTGCGCGGCCAGGCGCTGACGGCGATCGACCAGGTCGAGTGGCTGCCCTCCTGGGGCCGCAACCGCATCTACGGCACCGTCGAAGCGCGGCCCGACTGGTGCATCTCGCGCCAGCGGACCTGGGGCGTCCCGCTGCCGGTGTTCTTCGATGCCGACAACAAGGCCATCCTCTCCGCCGACATCGCCCGCAAGGTCGCCGACCTGGTTGAAAAGGAAGGCACCAACCTGTGGTTCGAACTTTCCGATGAAGAACTCGCGTCGAAACTCGGCCTACCTGCCGGCGTGAAGAAGTGCCGCGACACGCTCGACGTGTGGATCGACTCCGGCTGCTCGCACGTCGCCGTGCTGGAAAAGAACCCGCAGCTCCACGCGCCCGCCGACCTTTATCTCGAGGCCACCGACCAGCACCGCGGCTGGTTCCAGAGCTCGCTGATGATGAGCGTCGCCTGGCGCGGCGTCGCTCCCTACAAGGCGGTGATGACCCACGGCTTCGTGGTCGACAAGGACAAGAAGAAGATCTCCAAGTCCGACGCCGCGAAGGCCGGCAAGCCGACCGACGCCGCGTTCTTCTACAACAAGTACGGCGCCGACATCCTGCGCCTGTGGGTGTCATCGGTCGACTGGCAGAGCGAGGTCCCCTTCAGCGAGGATCTCTTCAAGCAAGTCGCCGAACCCTACCGCCGCCTGCGCAACACCCTGCGCATCCTGTTAGGCAACCTCGACGGCTTCGACCCGGAAATGGACCGCGTCGCCCCGAGCCACCTGCCGCTGCTCGACCAGTGGATCCTCGAAAGGCTCCACGCCGTGGTCGCCGAGTGCCGCAAGGCCTACGAGCAGTATGAATTCCGCAAGGTCTTCAACGCGGTGAACCAGTTCTGCGCCACCGACCTGTCCGCGATCTACGTCGACGCGACCAAGGACCGGATGTACTGCGACGCGAAGAACTCCGTCCGCCGCCGCGCCAGCCAGACCGCGATGTACGACGTCTTCACCGCGCTGGCCAAGCTGCTCGCGCCGATCCTCGCCTACACCGCCGACGAAGCCTGGGAGCACGCGCCTTTCACCGAGGGCAGCGTCCACGAGCAGGACTTCCCGGAAGCCGATCCGGCCTTCGCCTCCGGCAAGGCGACGGCGAAGGTCAACCGCTTGTTAGAGATCCGCAAGGTCGTCCAGACGGCGATCGAGGAGCGGATCCAGGCCAAGGAGTTTTCCAAGAACAACGAGGCCGCGGTCACGCTGATCGTCCCCGAGAAAGAGTCCGTTTACGACCTGCTGCGCGACCGCCAGTTCGCGACCGAGTTCTTCATCATCGCCGACCTCGACGTCTCAGCCGGCCCCGCTCTCTCGGCGAAGGCGGCGAAGACGAAACACGAAATGTGCCCGCGCTGCCGCCGCTACGAACCGCTCGGCAAGGGTGGCGTGTGCAAGCGCTGCGAATCGGTCGTCCAAACCGTTTCACGCGCTTGATCGAAGCCAATCCTCAATCACCTACCGGGATGGAACCTGCGGAGCAGAAAAAGAAAGAGTGGAAGCTCGGGTGGATCCTGCTGCTTCTGACGCTGCCGCTTTACGTCGTCGACCAGTGGACGAAATTCTGGACCGTCGCCCGCTTTTCCGAGCCGCCGCCTTACTCGGACTACCACTCGACCCTGGATGATCCCCTGGTGGTCATCGAAGGCTTCTTCAACCTCACCCGGGTCCACAACCAAGGCGTCGCCTTCGGCTTCGGCAACGGCAGCGACTGGGCGCCGATCGTGTTCATGATCGTGCCGCTGGTCGCCTTGGCGCTGATCACCCTCGGCGTGAAGAAGGACTTCTTCGTTGGCAACTGGGGCAAGGTCGCCGTCGGTCTTTTGCTATGCGGGATTTTCGGCAACCTGACCGACCGGCTGATCCAGGGTTCGCGCCTGTCCTACATGGAAGGCCAGCCGCTGTGGGAGCGCCTGAAGGCCGGTTACGTGGTGGACTTCCTCGATTTCACCATCCCGCTGGTGAACTACCGCTGGCCCTGCTTCAACGTCGCGGACTCGTGCATCTTCGTCGCCGCCTTCGTGCTCTTCTTCACCGGCTTGAAGGCCGATTTGAAAACTGCGGACAAGTAGTCCGGCTTGCGGTCTTGCCAGCCCCCGCCGCTTGGAAATGATCGGTCGCGTGAGGGGGATCATCTTCGTGCTGCTGCTGCTGGCCGCGATCGCCGCGCCCGGCCGGGCGCAGGACGACGATTTCGTCCCGCCGCCGCCGCCCGAGGACCGCCTGCTGGACGAGTCCCGGGTGCTCGCCCGCGACGAGGAGCGCCGCCAGGAAATCGTCGCCGCGCTGGCGGACCTGGAGGCGAAGCACGGCTTCCGGATTTATTTCGCACTCTACAGCTCGCTCTACGGCCGCAGCGTGAATGACCGCGCCCGCCAGCTCGAGGAGGCCTGGCTAGGCGATCAGGCGGGGCTGGTCATGGTGCTGGAGACCGACAGCCGGACCTTCCGCTTCGCCCTGCCGGTCCCGCGGCAAAAGGAGATCGAGCCGGGCACCAAGCTCGATGTCTTGGAAAGCACCGACCTTTCGCAGCTCGACCTCTCCACCGTGGTCCGCGGCCTGGAGGGCTCTCTCATGACGGCAGGCGATAGCGCCGAGTTCGCCAAGCGGCTCGGCACCGGCGTCGCGACCGGCGTGTCGGCGGTGTTCGACGAGCAAGCGGCCCGGCCGGAAGGCGGAACCAAGAGCCGGATGATCGTGCTGGCGATCGGCCTGCTTTCCGTCGCCGGTCTGGTCGCCCTGCTGGTGGTCGCCGGACTCAAGCGGGCCGAAGCGAGATCGCTGGAGCGCTACGTTTTTCCCAAGATCAGCGTCGGGATGCGGCTCGGCGCTCCTTACGGCGGCGGCAAGGTCAGCTCGCGGAACTTCGGTCGCGGGACGAAACGCTGAGCCGCTTTTCGCTCACAGCGGCTTCTCGAGCTTGGCCTGCTTCGCCTGCTTCCGCGCCTCGCGCTGCGCCCGGATTTTCCGCATGAAGGAGGACACCTTGGCATTCCGCAGCGGACGCGCCGGCAGGTGATGGGGCATGATTGCCGAGAAAAGGTGGACCAAGGGAAAGGTCAGTGCCGCGACGAGAACCGCCGACGCGACGATGCCGAGGATGAAATGGCTCGAGTTGGCGTTGAGGATGAAATCGGGCACCGGCACCGTGAACCAGTGCGACTCCCGCAGCCAGAGCAGGAAATCCTTGAACCACCCGGCTTCCGGCAGCTCCACCCCGACGAATTCCGCGATCCGGTTGCCGAACCAGAGCTGCGCCACGAAAATCGGCCCGGTGGTCACGATGTTGCTGATCCAGCAGGCGGCCATCGCGACCGGCACGTTGGCCTTGAAACGCATCGCCGTCACCCCGGCGAAAATCATCTGCATCGGCAGCGGGATCAGCGCGAAGAACATCCCGATCGTCAATCCGGTCGCCACCGTGTCCCGGCAGGGCATCCACAGGTGCCGCTCGAACAGCGCGTGGGTGAGTGCCTGCCACCAGTCACGATGTCGCAGCCGCGGATGCCGCAAAGCGCGGTACGCGCGCCGGACGAGCCATAGGTAGCGTCGCTTCATGCTGCGGGTGACAGGACACGCGGAACTTCCTTCGCATGCCCCCCTGAAGCAACCGCAAATCCCTTGCCCGCCACGATATTGATCCGCATGGTCTCCGCCACTCATGAACTGGTGGCAAGCGCTCATCCTCGGCGTGATCGAAGGGATCACCGAATACCTCCCCGTCAGCTCCACCGGGCACCTGATCGTCGCCCAGCGGATGATGGGCATCGGCACCGCCCCGGAAGACAAGGCCGCCGCCGATTGCTTCGCGATCTGCATCCAGGGCGGGGCGATCGCCGCGGTGCTCGGCCTCTACTGGCCCCGGGTCCGCCAGATGATCCTCGGCCTGCTCGGCAAGGACAAGGAAGGCCTCCACCTGGTGTTCGCCATCATCGCCGGCTTCCTCCCCGCCGCCATCATCGGCCTGCTGGCCAACGACTGGATCGAGGAAAAGCTCTTCCATTTCAAATGGATTGCCTGGGCCTGGTTCGTCGGCGGCATCGGGATCCTCGCGGTGGACCGCTGGATGAAAAAGGGCGGCGGCTCGCAGGGCGCCGAACTCGCCAGCATCACCCTCAAGATGGCATTTTTGATCGGCCTCCTTCAATGCGTCGCCATGTGGCCCGGCACCTCGCGCAGCCTGATGACCATCATAGGCGGCGTGCTGGTCGGCCTGCGCCTCAGCGCCGCGGTCGAGTTTTCCTTCCTGCTCGGCCTCCTCACGCTCAGCGCCGCCACCGCCAAGAAGGCCGTCTGGCCGATCGAGGGCCTCGCGGAGAAGTACGACACCGCCTTCGGGGGTGCGCTGCTGATGTGGGACCGCTACGGATTCGTACCGCTTGCCGTCGGGGTGATCGCCGCCACCATCTCCGCCGCCGTCGCCGTGAAATGGATGGTCGGCTATCTGAACCGCAAGGGACTGGGGGTCTTCGGCTGGTACCGCATCGCCGCGGCCATCGTCGCCGCCGTGATGATCGCCACGAATTTCCTGAACCTGGGCCAGGGGTGAAAATCCCCGCCCGGGTCAAGTGTCGAATTTGACTTGCCGCTGGCCTCCTCCGCCCTTGCACTGGCGGGGTGAGCGGATCGCCGCGAAAAACCTTCTTCCCCGTCCTGCTCGCGCTGGTCGTCGCATTTCTCGCGTCCGCCTCCGCCCAGCAGCGCACGGCCCGCGTCGCCTTGGCCGATGGCTTCGACTATCCGGTCGGCAAGCCCGATGCCGCCGGCTACTACAAAGCCCGTGGACTCCGGCTCCGCGCCCCGGTCCACTTCGGCGAGGACTGGAACGGCCGCGGCGGCGGCGATACCGACCTGGGCGACCCGGTTTACAGCATCGGCGACGGTGTCGTCACCTGGGCCTACGATGTCCGCCAGGGCTGGGGTAACGTGGTGATCATCCGCTACGGCTACCGGGATCCCTCGAGCGGCCAGGTCCGCTTCATCGATGCCCTCTACGGCCACCTCCGCGACATGGGCGTCCGGGTCGGGCAGATCGTCAAGCGCGGCCAGCAGATCGGCACCATCGGCAGCAACCGCGGGATGTACGCCGCCCATCTGCATTTCGAAATCCGCCACAACCTGGCCATCGGCATGCACCGGGAGAGCGTGCCCCGCGACATGATCAACTGGGCCGATCCCACGGTCTTCATCAAGAAATACCGGCGCCTCAACCGCGACTGGGGCAAGGCGTCGATGCCGCTCGGCACCTATCAGGAGTATCAAGGCTTCAAGGGACTCTGAGCGATGGCGCGACGCGGACCCAAGGGCACCTGGCAGGTCATCCTGCTGCTCATCGCGGCCGCCGTGCTGTGGATCGTCGAGCAACAGCACGATCGACCGGCCGACCGGCCCCGCACCTCGTCCGGCCCTGCATCCCCCGGCCGGGAATCGCCGCCCGCTTTCCGGCCCGCATCGGCCGGCGGCTACGAGGTCTTCACCGGCTGCCGGCTTGAAGACCACCGGCAGAACGACGGCGACAGTTTCCGCGTCCGGCTGCCCGACGGCCGGGTCGAGCAATTCCGGCTCTACTACGTCGATGCCCCGGAAAGCGACTTCCGCAGCTACGCCAGCGGCCAGAACAATCATCAGCGGATCGCCGAACAGGCCGAGGACCTGGGGATTTCCGATCAAGAGGCCGTCGAGATCGGCAAGCGGGCGAAACAGCGGGCCCGCGACCTCCTGGCCCGCACCCCCTTCACCGTCCACACCTCGTGGGACGATCCTTTCGGCGACCGTCGCTACCACGCCTTCATCCAGCCGTCGGATGGCCCGTGGCTTCACGAGACACTGGTCCGCGAGGGCCTGGTCCGGATCCACACCAAGCCGGCGGACCTCCCCGACGGAACTCCGGTCAAGCAGCGGCTCCGCGAACTGCGCGAACTCGAGGCCGCCGCGAAGCGCGCCCGGCACGGTGCCTGGGGACCGGCGAGGATCAAATCCCTTCGAAAGGATTGATAATCAGAGATTATCGGAAAATTCAGGGATCGACGCGTGGGAAGTTTTCGTGTTAGCGCTCACGGGTTCACCAGCTGTTTCCCATGAATCCCCTCGCACTCCTCGCTTTGGCCATGATGCTGGTCTCAGCCTCACCGCTGTCCGCCCAAGGCCCCTCTTTTTTGCTGGAGGACGAGCCGCCAGGGACGTTCCGCGACCTGACCATTCGCCAGTTGGTGGATGCGACCGACATACTGACCCGGCCGGGAATGCCCGCCGTGCTGCCCCCTGAAGCGGCAGCCGATGCCACCCTTTGTCATCCCGACACCCTGCTCTTCTGCGAGATCAACACCCTCGTCCCGTCGGAACCCCGTCGGACCATCCGCAGCGCGCCATTCATCGACGGCGAGGCCGCCGTTCCTCTTCCCGCGGTCGCCCCGGCAAGCCCGCCTTTCGCCCCGGCCCCACCCGGCCCCTGCTTTGTGGTGAATTGTAACAATTCCGGGACCGGCGGGGTGGAGCCCGCTTCGCAAGGCTCCCGCAACGGGGCACCACCGTCCGAGGCCGACCGGGTCCCCGAGCCCTCCGCCGTCCTGCTTCTGGTCGGTGCCGCCGCGTGGATCCTGCTGCGCCGGAAGCTTTGAGGAACCGGTTCCGGAGAAGGATTGCCGGGGCAACATGGTCCAGCTTGATTCGCCGCGTGTCCGACGCCCTGATCGCCGCCTCCCGCCAGCTTGCCGACCGGCTGCGCCCGCTGTCATTTCCGACTGCCAGCCACGTTTATCTGCCGCTCGACTACGCCCGCGAACCGCACGAACTCTACCTTTCCCGCTTCGGCGGCGGAAAGAAGCGCGTCGTCTTCCTCGGCATGAATCCCGGCCCCTTCGGCATGACACAGACTGGCGTGCCCTTTGGCGAGATCGCGGCGGTCCGGGATTGGATGGGCATTTCCTCCCCTGTCGGGAAGCCCGCCGCGGAGCACCCGAAGCGGCCGGTCCAAGGATTTGCCTGCCAGAAATCCGAAGTCAGCGGCCGTCGCCTGTGGGGGCTCTTTTCGGAGCGCTTCCCGGTGGCCGCGGATTTCTTCAGGGACCACTTCGTCCTCAATTACTGCCCGCTGGTCTGGATGAGTGCCACCGGCGCGAATCTAACGCCGGACAAGCTGTCCGCCGCCGAGATGGAGCCGGTGGAAGCAGCCTGCCTCGACCACCTTTCCCGATCGCTGGATGTGCTTCAGCCCGACTACCTGATCGGCGTGGGGGCTTACGCCGAGGAGCGCTTGAAGACCGCAGCGGAGAAAATCGGCTCCTCTGCCACCCTCGGCCGCATCCTTCACCCCTCCCCCGCCTCCCCAGCCGCCAACCGTGGCTGGGCGGAAGCGGCAACGAAACAATTGGCGGGACTCGGCATCCGGATTTGATGCCTGGATTCGGGACTGTGAAGCCCGGCGATTTGCGAGGATAGGGTTCTCCCCCTATCCGACTGACTTTACTCTCAAATCCCGCAGCGCGTGCAGGCTCCCCGCTGTCCAGCGACAATTAGAAATCCCCTCGACGACAATTAGAATGACCCACCGGTGATCCGCGCGCTCCTTGGCGGAGGGAGGGGCCGGGGCCGGCGGAGCCGGACCGGGACCCGACCGGAGCCAAGG
>JBIPNO010000018.1:0-103377 GCA_044372775.1 Haloferula sp. | reverse complement strand
CGGCGGGTGAAGTCTTAGACATGCCGAGCTTGCCGGCTCGCTCACCCTGTCAACACATAATTCGGACTTTTTTCCGTTTTAATTCACTGTCAGTCAGCGCGTTGTGGCTTAACCTGACGCGAATGGTCTGCGACCTTCCGGCAGGGGGCGACGCCAGGACTCCAGGGCCTGCCCCATCTCATCACCCCGCCCCTAGCGGAACGGCGCAGCCGGTTCCGCTACCTTCCTTGTCTTTTATGCCACCTCCGCGAAGCGGTCCCGGCGCCAGGTCGTCGGGGAAGACCCCACGATCCGCGCAAAGCTCCGGTTGAACTGCGACAGCGATTGGTAGCCCACCTCGAAGGCGATCTCCGACACGCGCTTCTCGGGCTTGAGCAGTTCCTTCTTCGCCCACTCGACCCGGCAGCGGTTGACGTAGTCGGTGAGAGTCAGCCCGGTGGCCTCTTTGAACAGGCGGCAGAAGTGCGACTCGCTCAAGCCCGCCTCGTGCGCCACGGTGCCGAGCGGCAGCGAGTCGTCGAGATGCGCGTGGATGTAACGCCGCGCCTTGGCGATCGCCGCGGGCTCGCTGCCCTCCTCGATGATCGCCAGCGACTCCGCGTGATGGCTGAGCTGGTCGGCGAAGCTTTGCAGCAGGGTGATCATGCTGTTGTAGCGCTCCGGCTCCACCGAGCGGGTCTGGAAATAGGCGTCGTGCAGCGTCTTCTCGGTCGCCTTGTCCATCGTCTTGCGACCCAGGCTGCCGAGCAGCGTGGCGAAGTCGCTTTCATCCGGCGTGCGGGAGAACACCTGGCCGGTTTTCAAATAGCCGATGACCGTCACGCCAATCTTCACCGGCACCGCGGAGGCGGTCAGCCCGGCGAAGCAATGGCAGCTCGAAGGTCCGTTCACGCTGGCCTCATCGAGCAGCCGCTTGTTGGTGTCGATGCAGGCATGGCAGGCGCTTTTGCAGAGGTTCAGCTTCTCGCAGAAAGGACTGCGGTTGACCGCCTCGGTGTCCAGGCACCAGTCGTCCGGATCCGCGCCGACCAGCCGCAGGGGCAGCCCGGTGGCGGTGCGGAAGGCATTCTGATAGACGCGAAAAAGATCCGACTGCTTGAGTCGCTCATGCAGGGTGGCTTCGAACTGCTTGCTCGCCTGGCTCATGGTGGGTGGTCGGGCCGTTGTGGGGGGCTCCGAGGCGAGGGTAGGGGCTCCTGCGGGAGAGATCAACCCAAGGTGTGCGCGATCCCGAGGCGACCAGAAGGATGGAAATGACGGAGCTGAGCGGCATCAGGATCGCCGCCAGCAGCGGATTCATGTGGGCCATGGCGGACAAGGCGACCACCACGAGGTTGTAAGAGAGGGCGAAAGCAAAGGCCCGCCGGACCCCGCGGGCCCGGGCGTCGGCGGCGGCAAAAGCTTCTGCCAGATAGGCCAGGCCGGATCCGAGGGCGTAGAAGTCGGCCTTGGACTCCAGCAGGCTGCGGTCGACCACCGGCGTGCCGGTCACGAAGGCGGCGTCGAAGGCCAGCGAGTCGTTCGCCCCGTCGCCGAGGTAGAGCGTGTCCTGGTGGTCGAGCGCCTTGACCCGCGCCGATTTTTCCTCCGGGCACAGGCCGCCGATCGCCTGGGAAGCCTCCAATCCCAGCGCCTTGGCCAGCCGGGCGACCTTTTCCGGGGCATCACCGGACAGGATGTGGGCCGAAAGCCCACGCCGCTCCAGCCGCCGGATCGCCTCCGCCGCTCCCGGCCGCAGCGAGTCGCGGAAGGTGAACCACGCCACCAGCTCGCCATCGTGGCGCAGCTCGGTGCCGCGCTCGCCCTTGCCGAGGAACCACTCGCCGTCCTCGCAGCGGCAATCGACCCCCAGACCGGGCGTCTCGTTCACCGCCACCGGCCCCAGGGTCTCCAACAAGCGCTGCCCGCGTCCGCCCAGAGCTTCCAACAGCGTCCGCGACACCGGGTGCAGCGATCCGCGGGTCAGCCGGGCCATCGCCAGCGCCGAAACATCATCGAGCCCGTCCACCGCCGCCGGATTCACCAGCAGCGGCCGCTCGAGCGTGAGCGTCCCGGTCTTGTCGAAAATCACGTGCTTCACCCGCCGCAGCCGCGGCCACAGGCTGGCCCGCCGCACGAAAGCCCCCGCCCGCGCCAGCCGCGCCGCCGCCCATTCGTCCGCCAGCGGCAACGCCACGCCCAGCGCGCAGGGGCAGGAGACGACGAAGACGGAAATCATCGCCTGCAAGCCGGTCCGCCAGTCGCCCGCCGCCGACCAGCCGGCGAACACCGCGAGGCCGAGCACGATCACCACCGCCAGATAGACCTTGAGCAGCCGCTGGAAAACCGGCGATCCCCGGTCGCCCGAAGTGTCCGCGGTCAGCTTCGAAATCAGGGAGTCGGCCCAGGTTTCATCCGCCGTCACCGTCACCGCCTGCCGCCCTAACAGGATGGCCCCGGCCGGCAGCCGCGCCCCGGGCAGCAGCGTGACCGGATCCGCCTCGCCGTGGATCCATTCCAGCGAAACTTCCGCGACGCCTTCGGACAGGCAGGACGACACCGGCAGCGCCTTGCCCGGCTCGAATTGAAAACTCATGCCCGGCGTCAGGTCGGCCGTGGCCACCGTCGCGTCGCCGGATTTCACCGACTCCGGCAAGGGCGAACGCCGGACCAGCCGCAGCCGGTTCTTCTCCACCGCCGCGGTCTGCACGTGGCGGCCCAGCAGCATCAGGAAGACGAAGGTCGCGACGAAGTCGAAGTAGAGCAGCGATTCCTCGCCCGCCATCCAGCCGGCGATCGAGCCGAGATACGCCGCGATCAGGCCGAGCGCGATCGGCAGGTCGATGTGCAGCGCGCCGGATCTCAGCGCACGCCAGGCCCGGGTGATGAAATAGCTGCCGCCCGCCAGCATCGCCATCGAGGCCGAGCCGAACGCGATGAGGCGAAACAAGCCCGCGAACTCGAAATCCGCCGGCATCCCGAGGTAGTGCGGCAGCGAGAAGGCCATCGCATTCAGCGCGAAGGCCCCGCACAGGCCCATCCGGCCGGCCAGGTTCCGCCGTTCCTGCGACTGCCGGCCGCCGGTGGCCGGCGCGACCACGTAGCCGAATCCGGCGAGCTCCCGGGCGAAGGCATCCACGTCGCAAGCCCCGCGTTGCCACTCCAGGTGCAGCCGCCCGGTCGCCGGGTTCGCCGCCGCCCGCACCGCGCCGTCATGGCGCTCGAACAGCCGCTCGATCAGCCACACGCAGCCGATGCACGAAATTCCTTCGACCGCACAATCCAGCTCCACCACGCCGTCCCGAGCCTGCGCTTCGGCCGCCTCGGCGGCGGGTGCCAGCCAGGCGAAATCATGATCCTCGAAAGGGCGGCTGCGCACCGGGGTTCCGGTCGCGTCCTGCTTGAGATCGTAATAACGGCCGAATCCCTGGTCGCGGATCATCGACGCCACGTAGTCGCAGCCCCGGCAGCAGTATTTCTCACCTTCCGCCCGCGGCGTGAAGGCCGTGCCGCAGTGCTCGCAAACGCTCATCCTGGGAAGCTGGCCTTCCACCGCGAAATCCACCACGCGCCCCTTGCTGCAAACGCGGCGTTTTCAACCCTCGGCCCGCCGCCGAATCCCAGATCCCCAAAAAACCGCACCTCACCGCTTCTCAATCGCCACCAGCGTCACGTCGTCCATCTGCGGCGCGTCACCGGCAAAGCGTGCCAATTCCCGCTCCACCGCCCGGATCGTCGCCTCCGCCCCGAGCGATGCCCCGTCGCGGAACGCTTCCCGCAGCCGGTCCATCCCGAACTCGTCGCCCGCCGCATCGATCGCCTCCTTCACCCCGTCGGTGTGGAAGAGCAGGCAATCGCCGGGCAGCATCTCGATCTCCTGCACCTTGGTCACCCGCTCGAACACATCGCCCTCGTCGATCCCCAGCGCCAGTCCCGGCGGCTTGAGCAGCGTCACCGACCGCTCGGCCGCCCGGTAAAGCAGCGCCGGATCGTGCCCGGCCCGCGCCAGCCGGATCTTCCCGCCGTCGCCCTCGATCACCGCATAAAACAAGCTGATGAACATGTCCTCGCGGATGTCCGGGAAAAGCTGGCGGTTCACCTGGGCCAGCGTGTCCGCCGGGCTGTCGTAGGCCTTGGCCATCGAGCGCAGGACGCTGCGGCACATCGCCATCAGCAGCCCCGCCGCCACGCCCTTGCCCGAGACGTCGGCGATCACCACGCCGTGCCGCCCGTCGCCGAGGTCGAGGTGGTCGTAGTAGTCCCCGCTGATGATCCGTGCCGGCACGTTGGTGCCGCTGACCCGGTAGCCGGGCACCACCGGTTCGCCCTGCGGCAGCAGCACCCGCTGGACCTCCCGGGCGTTGCGGAGTTCGCCTTCCATCTGGCGTTTCTCGCTCGCCTCGCGGTGGACCAGCGCGTTGCCGATCGCGAACGCCGACTGCTCCGCGATCGTCCGGAACACCGCGAAATCATTCGGCGTGAAAGGCCCGTCCTCCCGGTGCCGCGCCACCGCCAGCACCCCGAGGTCCCGCCCGCCGTGGCGCAGCGGCGCGACCAACGCGCTGGCATCCGCCCCGAAGCGCGTGAACCCGTCGCGGAACGCCTCGTGCGCCTTCACGTCGCCGATGCTCTGCGCCTCGCCCACCGCCAGCACCGCGCCGAAAATCCCGGCCTCCGCCGGCACCTGGGCCAGCCGCAAGTGGCTCTCCAGCGCCCGCGGATCGCGCTCGGCCTTCTTTTGCACCTCCAGCGGCACCCCGACCAGCGGCGGACATTCCTCCGACAGATACTTCGGCAGCAGGTTCACCCGGCCCTCGTCCAGAAGATAAAGCGCCCCGCCGCGGGCCGCCACCACCCGGTTCACGCCGTCCACGATCAGCCGGTAAAGCCCGTTCATCGTCGTGTCGCTGCCGATCGCCGAGCCCAGCTCGTGCAGGAACGCGAACATCCGCTGCTCTTCCCCCTCGAAGGCCGAAAGCTCGGCCTGCTTCGACATCAGCCTCCGCCTCGTCCGGACGATCCCCGCGATGAGTCCGGCCAAAGCCAACGCCAACAGGGTATAGGGGAGGAGGTGTTCCATTGGCGGCGCCGATCTTCCTCAATCGGCCTTCCGTTCGTTCTCGGCCACCTCTTTTTCAAGGATGCCGACCACCCCGGCGAACTTCCGGGCATTTTCGTCGCTCGTCGCGGCCAGGGTCTTGTGGGCTTCCAAAATGTGCTTCGCCCGCTCCTGCATCCCCGGCAGGCGGCCGGAATGGTAGGGCTCCAGCGCCGCCCGGACTTCCGTTGCCCGGCCCCGCCAGACCGCGGCCGGCGGGTCGATCTCCAGCAGGCAATCCAGCCCCAGGTCCTCCAGCGACCCGCGGTTGCGCTCCCCCGCCCCGGCGACCTGCACGCCGCCACGGGCTCCGAGCTTGGAAAGCCGGGCCGAAAAACTCGCGAGCTGCCCCATGAAGGTGGAGTCCATCCCGGTGCACGCTTCCAGGTCGATGACCACGCAGCGCTCTCCCGCGGCGATGCGGGCATCCGCGCATTCCTTGAGTACCGGACTGATGACGAAGGAACCTTTCCCTTCGCAGCGAATCCAGGTGAACCCTTCAAAGACCCCGACCAAAATGGCGTTTTCCGAACTCACAAAGAGAAGACGAACTTGCTAAAGACCGGTTCACCTTAAATTCCGCAGACCGCCCGGGTCAACCGTGCATCGTCGGTAAAACGCCCTTATTGCCACAAATACGACTGCTTGGAGGCCACTTCCCGCCCGTCGCGGAGCAATTTGCAGCGCCAGGCCAGCACCCGGCCGCCCTTCCGGTAGTCGTCGCCGGTGATCGTGAACTCCGCCTGACCGGCCCCTTCGCCCGCCGGAATCCGGTGCGTCATCCGCTTCACCCGGCTGCCGGTCGCGCCTTGCTGGAACTCGAAAACCACCTCGCCCGGCCCGCTGCCGGCGCTGTCGTCCCACAGCACGGTGTAGTAATAGCCGAGCTTCTGGCCTTGCTCCGCCACCGAGATCGCCCCGTGCATCCGCCGCTGGCGCTCGCCGCGGATCATCGGGTCGTCCCCCTCGTCCCCGCCGATCTCGCGCAGGTGCAAGGGCCGCACCTCCAGCATTTGGGAGCCCCCGCAGGACAGCAGGGCCAGGACCGGGACCATCAGGACGGGCAACTTCCAGAAATTCATGACCCGCATTCAAGCAAGCCGCCCGCCCTTGCCAACCCGTAAAATCCGCCGCGCGCGCTTCCTCCTTCCCGCCCGCCGCCTTCCCGCCCTAGTTTTCCCGCCGTGGACCCCGCCATCCTCGACCGCCTCGAATCCTTCATCCGCAAGAAAGGCCTGCGCCGCACCCCGCAGCGCGACGCCATCGTGCGCACCGCCTTCGCCAGCGATGAACATTTCACCTCCGAGGAACTCTTCGACCGCTCCCGCAAGGCCAATGCCGGCGTCTCCCGCGCCACCGTCTACCGCACCATCGCCCTCCTCGTCGAAGCCGGCCTGCTCCACGAGATCGACCTCGGCGGCGACCTCAAGACCTACGACCCCAACTTCCTCGACAAGCCGACCCACAACCACCTCGTCTGCATCGACTGCGGCAAGGTCGTCGAATTCGAGGACTCGCATCTGGAACTCCTCAACGACTGCCTGACCCGCCGCCTCGGCTTCCGCCCGGTCCGCCAGTCGATCAAGATCGAGGCCTGCTGCGAACAGCTCCGCACCAAAGGCGTCTGCCCCAACCTCATCAAAGCCCGCGTCACCGGCAAACGCCTGCCGGCGAGGAAGCGGTGAGCCTCCGCGACCTCTGGCGGCACTCTCTCAGCGCCGGAATTCGTCCACCGCCAATCCGCTCTGGCGGATGATCGCGCGCAAGGTGCCGGCCCGGAGTTCCGGATGGTCCGGCACGGGGATCGTCAGGGTCACGCCGTCGCCGGATCTTTGCATCACCAGGTGGCTCCCTCGCTGGCGCACCTGGATGAAGCCATGACGTTCGAGCACACGGCGGACCTCCTGACCGGAAAGCACCGGCAGCTTAGGCAACCGACACCTCCAGTGCTGAAATGAACGACTCACCACCCATCCGATCACGGACCTCCTCGGGCGATGCGCATTCGAAGAAAAGCTCCACAGCCTCCCGCAGGTTCGCCTTCGCCTCCTCAACCGTCACGCCCTGCGAGGCCACATCCAGCTCCGGACAAAGGGCCACAAAGCCGCCATCCTCGCGGGTCAAGATCGCGGTAAGCGTGTGTTTCATGAACAACATATGGACTCCCCGACGCAGCGCGGCAAGCCGCGCCGAAGGAAAAATACCCGCCCGCCTGCAACAGGAAGGCCCCCTTAAGCGCCACCTCCGCGCCACCGCGACCTGCCCTTCGTGGCTTTCCTGGCCTTCGTAGCTTCCGCGAAGTAGGTAGCGAAGAAGGGCTTATTCCCCCAATCTCTCAATCTCTCAATCTCTCAATCTCTCAATCTCTCAATCTCTCAATCTCCCAATTCCTCGATACCCCGGTTTCCAATTCCCCACCTTTTCCTTGCACCCCGTCCCCCGCTGCCGCCCACTTCCGCCGCCATGTGGAAAGGCCGCTTCGCCCAAGATACCTCCTCGCTCGTCCAGCAGTTCGGTGAGTCCATCAGCTACGACTGGCGGCTCTTCCCGCACGACATCGCCGGCTCGATCGCCCACGCCCGCGCCCAGAAGAACGCCGGGCTGCTCACCGATGAGGAATTCTCCTCGATCGAGACCGGCCTGTTGGAAATCAAGGCCGACATCGAAGCCGGCCGCTTCGAGTTCAAGACCTCGCTCGAGGACATCCACATGAACATCGAGGCCGAGCTGACCAAGCGCATCGGCCCCGCCGGCGCGAAGCTCCACACCGCCCGCTCGCGCAACGACCAGGTCGCCACCGACACCCGACTCTACTGCCGCGCCGAGATCGACGGCCTGCTCGATGCCATCAGCGGCCTCCAATCCGCCCTGCTCGACCGCGCGGAAAAATACGCCGCCACCGTTCTCCCCGGCTACACCCACCTCCAGCGCGGCCAGCCGGTCACCGTCGGCCACCACCTGCTCGCCTACGTTGAAATGTTGGAGCGCGACAAGGGCCGCCTCGCCGACGCCCGCAAGCGCCTCAACATTTCCCCGCTCGGCTCCGGCGCGCTTGCCGGCTCCACCATCAACCTCGACCGCCGCGCCATCGCCGCCGAGCTCGGCTTCGACGGCGTGACGACCAACTCGATGGACGCCATCGCCGACCGCGACTACATCGCCGAGACCCTCTTCGCCACCGGCCTCTGCGGCGTCCACCTGTCCCGCCTCAGCGAGGACCTCATCCTCTGGTGCACCGCCGAGTTCGGCTTCGTCGTCTTCTCCGACGCCCACACCACCGGCTCCTCGCTGATGCCGCAGAAGAAGAACCCCGACGTTTGCGAACTCACCCGCGGCAAGACCGGCCGCCTCGTCGGCAACCTCATGAACCTGCTCGTCGCGGTCAAAGGGTTGCCGCTCACTTACAACCGCGACCTCCAGGAAGACAAGCCGCCGCTCTTCGACTCCATCGACACCCTCCGCCTCATCCTCGCCGTCAACACCGAGATGATCGCCGCGATGGAAATGCGCGAGCCGCGATGCCTCGCCGCCGCCAGCGACCCGATGCTCCTCGCCACCGACCTCGCCGACTGGCTGGTCAAGCAAGGCGTCCCCTTCCGCCACGCCCACGAACTCGTCGGCAAGGCCGTCGCCGAATCCGTCAAGACCGGCGTCCCGCTCGACCAGCTCGACCTCGCCAAGATCGACCCCATCTACACCGACGACGCCAGGTCCGTTTTCAATCTCGAGCGAGCCCTCGCCGCCCGCACCAACCCCGGCTCCCCCTCCGTCGAGAACGTCCGCTCCGAGATCCAGCGCTGGCGCCACCGGGACCGCTGACTTCAGTCGGCAGAACGGTCCCTTGATGCCATCCCCACCTTCGA
Organism: Haloferula sp.; assembly: GCA_044372775.1. Classification (GTDB taxonomy): domain Bacteria; phylum Verrucomicrobiota; class Verrucomicrobiia; order Verrucomicrobiales; family Akkermansiaceae; genus Haloferula. The sequence continues at coordinate 94,437 of JBIPNO010000018.1, read as the reverse complement.
GCCCCGCATCGCCCACCACCGGGAACGCGGAGCCTCCTGGCCCGCAGAACGGTCCCTCGACATCCGCCGCCCGTCCCATCCCGCATCGCCCTCACGGCCCTCCCCTCCCTTCTACCGGGCGGAGCGTTGTCCGAAGAATGGGGAATGCAACCAGTCCGACCATCTCGCTTCGCTCGGTTCGCGCACCCGGTGCACCGTCCGGCTGAAGGGACACCCGCCACCCGCCACCCGCCGCCCGCCGCCCGTTCACGTTCACGCTCACGCTCACGAAGCCATCGTCATCAGGCCTCGCCACGATTTCCCGGTTTGACATCCCCGGCCCGCTTATCGCATCCCTCCGCTGCATTGAACCGTTTCGTGCGCATCCTCGTCGCCGTCCTCGGCTGCCTGCATCTCTGCGGCGGCCACTGGGGCGTGATGCAGGTGGTCGCCTGGTCGAACATGATCGTCGACTACTCGGCGCAGGACGGCCTGATCGAAGGTGCCAAGAAAACCTTCGACGGCGAGCACCCCTGCTGCATGTGCAAGGCCATCGCCGAGGGCAAAAAGCAGGAGTCCCAGAATCGAGGCGACGACAACGCCCCGACCACTTCCCAAGGCCTCGTCCTCAAGGAATGCACATTCGAGAGATACATCGACGTCCCTGCACCCTGCGGACGTGATATCATGACCCTCTCCCGCCCCGAGCTCGACCTCCGGGCCGAATCCCGTGGCAGCCGTCCGCCGCTGCCGCCTCCGCGGCTTGCCGCCTGATCGCGTCCCTCCTTTCCGGAGCGCGTGCCTGCGGGCGCGGGCTGGCTTCCGTGCCGATGGCACGACGGTGCCGCCCGTGATGTCTCCGCGGCCCCGCAGGATCGTTGAAGCGGCCTCTTGATGCAGCCCGGGACCCCGATCCCCATCGCGCCCGCGGTACGATTCGCCGCGAGCCAACCTCGACCCGTTCCCTCAACGGTCACGCCCTGACGCGTGGCCACCCCTCAATTCCAAACATCTCCAATCATGAAATCCTTCGTTATCTTCGCTTCTCTCCTCACCCCGCTCACCACCTTCGCCCACATCAGCTACACCAACCGCAACTTCGGCACCCTTGTGCCGGGCGACCCCGCGGTGAGCATCGTCAACCAGACCGTCACCAGCAACTACGGCTGGGCCGACGGCACCGATGCCGACTACGGCGACGCCCACAAAGTGCGGCCTTTCCGCTTCAATCTGGCCACCGCCGCCCATGTCACGCTGACCTTCTCCGCCTCCACCAACGGCGGGACCAGGAACGGCGGACTGCTCCCCGGCTTCTCCGTTTACAAGGGCCTCGCCAAGATCGGTGCCGTCGGTGGAGCCGACTACGACTTCGCCGCCATCACCGCCGCCTATCTCGCCAAAACCTTCGGCCCCGCCAAGGAAGGCGCGCTCGTTTCCCTTGGCGACTGGAAAGCCGGCAACGACGCCGGAACCAGCTTCGCCGACCTCTCGTCCTTCACCTTCGTCGGCTATGCCGCCGATGGCACCGCCGCCAACTTCGGCAGCACCCCCGGCATCGTGGGCGATGGCAATGCGAACGGCACGGTGACCGGCACCTTCTTCCTCGAGCCCGGCGACTACACGGTCCTCGTCGGCGGAACCCACTACAACGCCCAGTTCCCGACGCCCGATGCCACGACCTACGGCCTGACCGGCAGCGCTTCCGCGGCAGGCGCAGATACCGCCGCTCCGCTGGCCACCATCGTTCCCGTCTCGCCCGACCCGCGGACCTCGCCGGTGAACTCCATGACCATCGTGTTCAACGAGCCGGTGCAGAACTTCGACCTCAGCGATCTCACCCTGACCCGCGACAACGGCCCGAACCTGATCGACGGCAGTTTCACCCTGACCACGGTGAACAACGCCACCTTCACGCTGACCGGAACCACACCGGCGACGGTGACAGCCGGCACTTACCGCCTGAACCTGCTCACCTCGAACATCCAGGACCTCGCCGGCAACGCGCTGGCGTTCGGCGGTGAAGAGCAATGGCTCACCGAGACGGAATTCTTCACCGCCTCCCAGGTGCAAGCCCTCCACGTCGGAACCCCGCTGCTCCAGCGGAACCCCGCAACCGGCGAGTTCACCCTGAAGCTCGGCGTCAGGAAATCCACGGCACTCAACGGCTTCTCCCCGCTGCCGATGACCGCGCCGCAGACCCAGATCAACGCCCAGGGCCAGCTCGAGTTCCGCTTCACCTCGACGGAAAACGCGGCGTTCTTCCGCGTCGAAGCCGAGTGACCCAGCCCGCCATCGATTAACATCCCGTAGATCCCATGCGCCACAGCCTCTTCACCACCGCCGTGCTGTTGTTTTGTGCTGTGGCGCATGCCCAGTTCGAAGCCCGCCACGTCCATCCCGTCGCCCTCACGCCGGACGGCGCGCACCTGCTCGCCGTCAACTCGCCGGATGCCTCTCTATCCATCTTCGACGTGACGAACCCGGCACGCCCCGCGCCGATGCTCGTCGCCGAGATCGCCGTCGGACTGGAGCCGGTCTCGGTGAAAGCCCGCACGCCCGATGAATTCTGGGTGGTCAACGAACTCTCGGACTCGGTCTCCATCGTCTCGCTTTCCGGCCGCCGCGTGATCGACACGCTGCCCGTCCCCGACGAACCCGCCGACGTCACCTTCGCCGCCGGTAGGGCCTTCGTCACCTGCTCGCGAAACAACCTGATCCGGGTCTTCGACGCCACCACGCGCCTGCCGCTCGGCAGCATCCCGCTCACCGGCCTCCACCCCCGCGCCCTGACCGCCAGCACCGATGGCAGCCGCCTCTACGCCGCCTTCCTCTTCTCCGGCAACGGCACCACCATCCTCCCCCGCGACGTCGCGCCCGCCCAGCCCGCCCCCTCTAACAACAGTCTGCCGAACCCGCCGCGCACCGCCTTGATCGTGCCAGCCACCGACCCGCGCATCGGCTTCACCGTGCTCGATCACGACGTCGTGGAAATCGACACCTCCAGCCTCACCATCCTCCGCTACCTCGGCGGCACCGGCACCCATCCCTTCGACCTCGCGATTCATCCTCAGTCCGGCGAACTCTGGATCGCCAACTCCGAATCGCTCAACCTCACCCGCTTCGAACCCGAACTGCGCGGCGATTTCGCCCGCCACCGCCTGACCCGCGTCCCGCTGTCGGGAACGCCCGTTCCGCAAGTCCACGACCTCAATCCCGGCATCAATCACGCCATCCTGCCGAACGAGCCCGCCAAGGCGATCGCCCTCGCCCAACCGACCGCCCTCGCGATCACCCCGGACGGCAGCCGCGCCTGGGTCGCCGCATTCAATTCCGACCGCCTCGCCGAGATCGACACCGCCACCGGCGCGGTCCTCCACCGCATCGACGTCCGCGTGAACGGAGGCAACTCCACCGCCATGCGCGGCCCCCGCGGCCTCGTCCTCTCGTCCGATGGCAGCCGCCTCCACGTGCTCAACAAGCTGTCGAACAGCATCACCACGCTCGACACCGCCAGCCGCGCCATCCTTTCGGAGATCCCCGCCGGTAGCCTGGATCCCACGGCGCCCGTCGTCCAAGCCGGCCGCGGTTTCCTCTTCGACGCGCGACTCTCCGGCAACGGCACCGTGTCCTGCGCCTCCTGCCATCTCGATGCCGACCGCGACGGCCTCGCCTGGGACCTCGGCGATCCCGGCGGCAGCATGGTCACCATTCAAGGAGCCAACCTCTCCGTCCACAACCTCACCCTGCGCAACCGCCAGCTCCACCCGATGAAGGGCCCCATGACCACGCAGACCCTGCGCGGCATGGCCTCGAACATCGCCGGTGTCACCCAGCCGCCCGCCGCCGTCGTGCCGAAGTTCCACTGGCGCGGCGACAAGCCATCGATCCAGAGCTTCAACTCCACCTTCAGCGATCTGATGGGAGGCAACCAGCTCCCCGCCGCCGACATGAACGCGCTCGCGGCTTATCTCACAAGCATCCCGCACCATCCGAATCCCAACCGCAATCCGGACCGCAGCTTGCCGACGTCTTTCAACGGGGCCAACGCCTCGACCGGCCGCGACCTCTTCAACAACCACTTGGAAAGCCACTGCGTCGTCTGCCATCCGCTGCCCGCCGGCACCGATCACAACCTCGACCTGCGCCGCGAGGTGGACGGCACCCAGGACATGAAAACCCCGCCGCTGCGTCTGGTCTATCAACGCGCCGGCATCTACAACCCGACTCCCGGCGGCGTCTCGCTGTCCGGCTTCGGCCTCGGCTCCGATGGCACCGGCCACGAGATGCCGCGGGTCCATTTCTATCAGCTCGATGCCCTCGAGGACGGTCCCCAACTGGACAATCTCACCGCCTTCCTCCTCTGCTTCGACACCGGCACCGCGCCCGCCGTCGGCCGCAGCGTGACCGTCGATAGCCTGAGCCGGAACTCCGCCCTCGCCCTCGCGGAAATCACCCTGCTCGAAGGCCAGGTCGCCGCGAACAACTGCGACCTCGTCGTCCGCGGCCGGATCGGCGGATTCGGCCGCCGCTTCCGCTACGTCGCGCCGAACTACCAGAGTGATCGTAGTTCGGAGCCCGCCATTTCCCGAGCCTCACTGCTCGACCTGCTCGCCTCCGGCGACTCGCTGACCTTCCTCGGCGTGCCCCCCGGCAGCGGCACCCGGCTCGGCGGCGACCGCGATGGCGACGGCATCCGCGACAGCGATGAAGCCTTGCCCTGGACCCTCCTCCAGCCGGCACCCGGCCATCTCTCCTTCCACTGGCCGGCCGGCATGGCCGACTGGTTCCCGCAGACCACGTCCGCCCCCGCCGCCGGCTGGACCCCGTGGACCACGCCGCCCCAGACCCAGGGCAGTTCGCTCCAGCTCGACTGGCCGCTCGGCACCGCTGAGCGCCGCTTTTTCCGGCTCCACCGCACCTGGTGAAGTCTCTCTGAAACCACATCTCATCCCATGAAAACAACACAACTCGCCCTCTTCGGGCTCATCCTCGCCTCCCGCGCAGCCGCCGCCACCATCAGCTTCCACGACGTCGCCAATCCCGACCCGAACGCCGGCGGCATCGGCTACGAGTGGTATGTCACCCTCGGCGGCGTCGATTCCGCCGTCACCCCGAACATCGCCGGCTCCCACATCGGAGCCTGGTCCTGGGAAGATCAAGGCCTCTTCGAACCCGGCGACCCGACCCGCGGCTGGACCCACACCTCGCAGTGGGTCGCCGTCACGCTGACCGAAGCCAGCCGCTTCACCATCACCCTGGCGCGCAACGCCAACATCCCGAACGGCGCCGGCTTCCGCCCCACCGATAATCTCTTCCCGTCCTTCACCCTCTGGTCCGGCTGGGACAATGACGACATCCCGGAAGCCGTCGCGCTTGCCTATGGACTCACAGCCGCCGATGGCGAAAACCACGACTACGACAACCGTGGAAACATCGACTGGGCCGAAGACCTGAGCTTCATCGGACTGGTCGATAACAACTCGGAAAGCTCCGCGAGCTACACCGTCGATCTTGCCGCCGGAAACTACACCATCGTCTTGGGAAGCAATGCCCCGTCGCTCACCAACCCGCCGCGCCAAGGATTCCAAGCGAGCTTCACCACCACCGCCGTGCCGGAGCCCTCGTCCGCTCTGCTCGCCGTCCTCGCCGCCGGATTCCTCGGTATCCGCCGCCGTCGCTGATCGCCCGAATCGAATCCTATCAATGAGCCGGCACTGTAAGTCATCCGAGCGTAGCTGGGGCATCTTGCCCCAGTCCGTTCGCGGGGCGTCTCGCCCCCCGAACGGACTGGCCCGCCATGACCCAAGGGGCGGGACGCCCCTTGAACGGACTGGAGCGAGTCCCTCCAGCTACGTTGGAGACCAGGCTCCAAAGTTTACATCTTGGCCCATGAGTCCCCGGCTGTTGCTTCTGCTGCTCCTCATCCCCGCCACCGCCCGTGCCCATCACGGCCAGGATTTCCTGGTCACGCTGGATGCCGGCGTCCCGCGGCCCGGGCATTTCACCGCCTTCACCTCGTTCGAGTGGTCGAAAAGCGGCGACACCGACGAACTCAGCCTGGAGCCGGGTTTCATGGCCGGGATCCTGCCCGGCCTCGCCCTCGGCACATCCTTCCGTCTCGCCGATGAAGGCCCCGGCGGCTGGGACTACACGGCGATCAATCCCCAGCTCCAATGGAGGCTTCCTACGGGTGATTTCCCCATCAACTTCGCCTTCAGCGCCGGATATGTCTTCGCCGATGGATCCGCCGCCCACGGCCATGCCGGAGCCATCCACCAGCACGGGGACAGTGGCGGCGGCATCGACCCCGGTCCCGACGGCCCACCGCCCGGGTCCGATACCGGCGGCCACGTCCATCTTCCCGACCACGGTCACTCCCACGGCGGCATCCACCGCCACGGCGAGGACCATTTCCATTTCCGCTTCATCGCCGACACAACCCTCGGTGAAAACACCCGCCTCGTCGTGAATCTCATCGGCGTCGCCCCCGGCTCGGGCGAAGTCGATTTCGGCTACTCGGTCGGCATCCGCCAGCGCCTCAGCCACGACTGGGCCGTCGGCTTGGAGAACATCGGGGACTTCAATCGCCACGGCGAAAACGAGGTCATCGCCGGCCTCTACTGGACCCCCATCCACGACTGCACCGTCCGCCTCGGCCTCGGCACAGGCATCGGTTCTGCCTCCACCGACTTCTCGGTGCGCTCCGGGATCACCTGGCGCTTCTGAAGCAACGCGCCCTAAGGAGCCACGACACTCCTGTCGTGAGCCAACCGTCCAACACGACAAGAGTGTCGTGACTCCTTACGCTCCGCCCCTCGCGAGGCGGGTGCTTCATCGCCTCCTGACTTGCATGAGGAGCCACGACACTCCTGGCGTGAGCCTTCGCTACGGGACAGGAGTGTCCCTGCTCCTTATCGTCTGATAATGTGCACGCCCTTCTTGCTCCCCGCCGCGAACTCCAGCCTGCCATCGCCATCCAGATCGACCGCCAGCACCTGACAGCCGACGCCTGAGTCATTGTCGATCACCTCCGCCTGCCATTCGACTCCCTTGTCTTTCGCACGGTTGTAGAAGATCACCGCAAGTGCCGGGTCGCGGGCACCGGGATCATTGCCGTTGTGGGCCCAGAAGCGCTTGCCGGTCGTGAAGTCCATCCGTCCGTCGCCATCGAAGTCGCCCGCTTCCAGCGCGTGGAGCTGGCTGAACTGCAAGCCGCCCGGCCCGGTCTTCGCCGGGTCCTCCGGCAGGATCTCGTGACGGACGAAAGTCACCTTGCCGTCGCTACGGGTGTTCTCGTACCAAACCAAGCCGTAGCCATGACCGTTCAAGCTGGTGATCATGTCGTTGTCGCCGTCCTGGTCGGCATCGAACACCAGCATCTGGGCTCCGCCCGGACCGGCGAAGGGTTCCTTGTGCCAGACCCACTTGCCGTCCTTCTCCGCCGGCTGCTCGAACCAGCCTTCCTTCTCGATGATGTCCGCCTTGCCGTCGCCATTCAAATCCCCAGCCCCGATGCCATGGGTGTAAGGCGTGTTGGTCCGCTTCCCGGACACGGCGATAAAGGTCCACGGCTTCGTCACGTCCGACCAGTCGACCTCCGCGTAGCCGAACTTGCCGCCCTGCGTGCAGACCAGCTCCTTCTTGCCATCGCCATCCAGGTCAAGCCACAGCGGGCTCTCGGTCGCCGCCTCCGTCATCACCCGGTGGGCCGGCCAGTCGCCTTCCTTGCCGGGATTGAGGTAAAGCGTCATGTCCTTGCCCGGGTGGCTGGCCATCAGGATGTCGTTCCGGCCGTCGCTGTTCACGTCGTCGATCCAGCTCAGGAACGAGTCCTCCATGTAGCTCGCGATCGGCTGGGCCCGGCCCGGGCGGTAGAGCTTACCCTCCTTGAAATCCGGACCCTTGAACCAGAACGCCCCGGCCACCAGGTCCTTCACCCCGTCGCCATCGATGTCGCCCGCCGCCAGGCCTTCCGTGATGAAGTCCTTGGTCAGCACCAGCTTCTTCCACGCCGGCGGGCTTGGCACTTTGGCAAAAGAGATCGCGAGCACGAGCAAGCCCGCGGGAAGGACGACGGCATGGGGTTTCATCAGTCGGATACAACGTGGGAATTCCGGATGACCTTTCGAAAGCGGTTCCGCCCCCATGCCCGCGGCGCAGCCGCTCTCGGACTGCTGCGATGATTCGCAGCTTTCGAGTGCACGGGGAGGCCAGCCACTCCCGTGGACCGAGGCGACCTTCCCGGGTCGCCGAACCCGCCAGAACCGCCCGCCTCACCCTTCATTCCGAAAGCTGCGAATCATCGCAGCAGTCCAAGAGCCTCCGGCGGCCAGCGGCGGCAGCGATCACGCCTCCGCCGGCTTCTTCAATTCCACGACGGAAGCCGCTTTTTCCGACTTCGCACGCTTCTCGATCAGCCACGTCACCGCACCGAGCACGATGAAGACGCTCATGATCGCGTAGAACACCATCACGGTCCACAGCTTCTCCGCGGCGAACCCGTAGTTGTGGAGCCCGACGTTCAGGAAGTTCACATGCCACCACGAGAAGGCGACGATCATGCCGCCGAAGATCGACGCCAGGTGGATGCCCCACTCCTTGATGTAGCCACCGACCCGGGCGTGCAGGATGGCCAGCGACCAGAGCACGATCATCAGCGCGCCGTTCTCCTTCGGGTCCCAGCCCCAGAAGCGGCCCCACGAATCGTTCGCCCAGATCCCGCCGAGCACGGTGCCGATCAGCGACAGCACCAGCGTCAGGCAGATGCAGCCATACGCCGCGCGGGTGATCGAACGCCGCAGGGTCGCATCCCCTCCGTCGAGCCGCAGCGCGCGCAGCAGGACGTAAACGATCGACAGCAGCGCGGTGATCAAGCCGCTGGCGTAACCGAGCGTGATGGTGATGACATGGGTGCTCAGCCAGTAGTTCGAGCGCAGCACGGCGACCAGCGGGTCCAGATGATCCCTTCCTTCACCGACCTCGAAACGACGCGCCAGCACGATCAGGAAAGCCGCCACGATCGGCGTGATGCCGAGGACGAAGCGCTTGCGGGTCATCCACTCGACCAGCAGCGCGAGCATCACGATCGCCATGTCGATGAAGATGATCGTGTCGTAGAGGTTCCCCACCGGCGGGCGCTGCATGATGATCGAGCGCTTCACGATCGGGATGATCAGGTAGATCAGTCCGAGGCTCAGGAAAGCGACCGTCGCCCAGTAGCTGATCCTCCCGGCCTTCGTCTGGCCGGTGAAGAACATCACCGCGGCGCTGACCACCGCCGCCAGGAACCAGACCAGCGCGTAGATGAACCAGTTCTTCCGGAAGTAGTCCGCCTCCAGCGGGATCGAGCGGTACTCGCCTCGCTCCTTCGCCCGCTCCACGATGCTCTCCTCCAGCGCGGCGAACTTCCCGCGGAAGGCCGACTCGCCCTCCTTCAAGGCCGTGGCCACCTCCTCCAGCATCCGGATGTCTTTCACCGACTGCTCCGGCTCGCGCGTGGTGCCGGTGAAAATGTTGAAAATCCTTCCGCCCGCGCTGATCCACTCGGTGTCCTCCTTGTTGTTGGAGGGGAAGAGATTCAGGCCGAACTTCGCGGAATTCGCCGCCTGCTCGATCAGCACCGTGATCGTCTGCACTTCCTGGGACACCGGCTGCCCGCTCGCCGCGGCCTGCAGTTCCGCGCGGATCTTGGGCGCGGCGGACATCACCTCGCTGACCGGGAGGATCTTGCCTTCGACCTTGCCCGATGCCGGCAACAAACCGTTGCGGGCGAAGTCCATGTAACCGGTGAGGAACTCAAAGGTGCGGATGCTGTAAACCTGGTCGAGCGTCTGCTTTTCCACCGGCTTCAGCAGCTTGGGATCCTGCCGGGAGATCTGTTCGTACGAAGCCGCGAGCTGCTTCATCTTGTCCAGCCCTGGCAGGAGGTCGTTGTAACTGTAGCGGTCGCGGCGGCCCTTGGCGTCGATGCCCACGGCTTCGAGGATCTCGGAATTGTCGACGCGGAAGGTCGGCAGCTCCTTCGCCAGCTCCGGCCGGAAGAAGCAGTCGAGCATCCACTCCAGCGGCTTGATCTTCACCTTCTCGCCGCCCTCGCCGATGATCTCCATCGAGCGCGCGCCGTGGAGGCCGAGCATCGTGAAGCCCGCGAAGGTGCCGAGCGGCTTGACCCGACCGCCGTCCTGCACCGGCAGCAGCGCGGCCAGCTCCAGCGTTTCCTTCTCCCACGACGTGTAGCCCGGGATCGTCCGGGTGTCGCCTTCCGGCCGGCTGTCGCGCAGCGCGGTGGAGACGATCCAGCCGACGGCGCAGAGTCCGAGAGCGAAAATGATCCAGCGTCCGGTGGTCGGTTTCATATCAGGCTTGTGGGACGGGGTTGGACTTTCCTCGGAAAAGGAAGCCGCTGAGTTTGATCAGGAAGTGGAGGCAAAGGCCGAAGCCGGAAAGATAGATGCTGTATTCCGGCCACTTGTCGGAGGGGTTCCGCACGACCTCGAAGCCCGACACGCTGGCCTCCCGGTCGGCACCGCTCACGCCGTTCATCATCGTGCGCTGGTAGAAGGTCATGCCGCCGTAGCGCATCGGCTCGTTCATCTCGATGAAGACATTCGATTCGCGGCCGTCCTCGATCCGCACGATGTCGCTTTCGAAGAGCTTCGGCCGCGAGGTGTTCGGATGGTATTCGGAGCGGGCATCGACCAGTTTCACCTGGAACGGCACCGGCCAGACCCGCTTGTCGAAGGAAATGACGAAGGTCCGCCCGTCCGCTTCGACGGTGAAAGGGGCGCGGGCGAAGGAGGAGAGGAGGAAGGTTCCGCCGTTCTTGCCATCCCGTCCCAACACCCGCGCATGGAGCCCCGGGGTGTCCATCTCGGTCTCCTTGTTCGGCTTCTGGGAAAGCAGGAACCAGCCCTCGACCACCGGCTCGCCCTTGGGCGGCGCCATGCTCGCCGCCGCCACCGGGCGGGCGTTCTGGACATAGCCCTGAAGCTCCAGATCGAAGGGAAGCTTCGGCAGCCGCACGGTGCGGCGCTCGTCGCCATCGAGGTCGCGGTAGTAGGCATCCTTGACGAAATTCACCGGGCCCACCGTCTTGCCATCCTTGACCTCGGTGATCTCGATCGTCGTCTCGGTCAGCGACTGCGCGTAGTCCGCGACGTTGGGAAATCCGCCCTCCATCTTCTCGGAGAGCATCATCACGCCGCGCTCCTCCTTGAGCTGGGCCACGCCGCCGGCCACGATCATGAAGATGATCCCGAAGTGGGCCATGATCACGCCGACCGTCTTGACCCCCTTGCGGATGCGGATGATGCCTCCGAGCGTCAGATTGATCACCAGCAGCGCGCAGACCCAGTAGCCGCCGGGCAGCGGCGGCAGGTACTTGTCCTGACCGGCCAGGCTCGGGAAAATCACTGCGGCATCCGGGAAGACCCACGGCTTGCTGAAGTGGAAGTACTTCTCGAGGGTCATGTGAAGCCCGTGCTGCACCTGCTCCAGCGTCGCCAGCCAGGTGAGAAGCATCAGGATGACCAGCAGGCTGGTCGCGAGACCCATGCCCGACAGCCAGCGGAAAACGCGGACGGGAAAGGAGATTGGAGCGGTGGAACTCATCGGGGCGGCAGGTTACGGAAGGAATCACCAGGGTCATTCACCCCGCTTGCGGAGGCTGGATGCGAAGACTTTCAACGCGGATTTCTGCGCCGCAACCTCGTCGGCGGGCCCCGTCATCTTGATCGTGACGATGCGGTCGCCTTCGACCGCGACCAATCCGTAGAGCGACTGAGCCCCGCGCGACGGCTGGCCCATGCCCGGCGAATACTCGCCTGCGGCCTCGACCCAGACACCCTTGGCCCCGACCACCTCGCCCTTCTCCAGCTGCTCCAGCCCGGCCTCGTCCAGCGGGTCCATCCCGAACTGGCCGAGCCAGCGGTTCACGTTCTCCAGCAGTCCGCCGGAGGAAACGCCCACCGCAATATCGCCGCCGGTGCCGAAGCGGTAGCTGAGCAGGCGGAAGGTCGAAGAGGGCTGGGCCAGCCAGCTTTCAGGGACCGTACCGGCGATGTAGGGGCCGGTACCGGGCTCCTCGAAGCGGTCGTTGGCGGAGGCATTCAGCTTATGGCCCCCGTCGCGCATCGTCACGGTGCGGCTTTCATCGACCGTCACCTCGGCGGGCTTGTCGCAGCCGCCCAGCAAGGCGATCGCAAGAACTGCGGAAATGTGCCGGATTTTCATCGCGCCGCCGATAAACGCGGCATCCGCAACGCGCAAGGGCTTTCCCGCCCGCTTCTTTCCGCTTTCCGGGTTCGGCATGCCCCCCTACGCTGCCGGCACGTGAGCGCTATCCGCTATTTCAACCGCCACAGCGGGCAAATCGAAACCGAACAGGTCTACGGCGAGGGCTTCCTGAAATTCAGTTACGCCAATCCCGTGGGTGCCCTGCCGCTGCACCTGATGGTAAAACGCGCCGGGTTTTCCAATTGGTATGGCAAGAGGATGGACGACCCCTCCACCACCGCCAAAATCGCGCCTTTCCTGAAGCAATACGGCCTCGATCCCGCGGAATTCGCCGACGCCCCGGAGAGCTATGGCAGCTTCAACGAGTTCTTCTTCCGCAAGCTGAAGCCGGAAGCCCGGCCGGTCGCGGACTCGACTGCGGTCTTCCCCGCCGACGGCCGCCACCTCGGCTTCCAGAAGGCCAGCGCGATCGAGGGCGTCTTCGTCAAAGGCCAGAAGTTCGACCTCGGCAAGCTGCTCGGCGACGACTCGCTGGCCGCCCGTTACCAGGACGGCTCGCTGGTGCTTTCGCGGCTCTGCCCGGTCGACTACCACCGCTTCCACTTCCCCGCCACCGGCACGCCCGGCGAGGTGAAGCTCATCAACGGCCCGCTGTTCTCCGTCTCCCCCATCGCCCTGCGACGGCGTTTGTCGTACTTGTGGGAGAACAAGCGGACGATCACCAAGCTGCAGACGGCGGACCTCGGCACCGTGCTCCTGTTGGAAATCGGCGCCACCTGCGTCGGCTCCATCCTCCAGACCTTCACGCCCGGCCAGCCGGTGAAGAAGGGCGATGAAAAAGGCTACTTCGCGTTCGGCGGATCTTCCACCATCACGATCTTCGAGCCCGGCGCGGTGAAGCTGGCCGCCGATCTCGTCGAGTGGTCGTCGAAGCAGGTCGAGCTCTACGCGAAAGTCGGCACGGCGATGGGCGAGTGACGGCGTGCCGGGTTCAGGCGATGCCGGCAGACTCTCAACGCCCCGCTGAGATCCGGGCGCCTTGGATCGATCCATCGCATCTCATTCCCCGACCACCGGCCACCCATCCTTCCACTCCAGCGGCAGCATCCGCAGGTCCGACCGCCCGCGGCGCTCCTTGTCGTAGTAGTGGTGCACCAGCATCTGCTTCCCCTTTTCCAAGAAGATCGACGCGTGCCCCGGCCCGATGAAGCGGCCCTTCGTCGCCAGCACCGCCGTGCCGCCACCATCCTTCAAGTCGTCGCCGTTCCGGTCGAGATAGGGCCCGGTGATCGCCTTCGACCGCCCGACCCGGATCTCATACGTGCTGTCCACCCCGCGGCAGCACTTGCCCCAGTTGAGGAAAAGATAATACCACCCGCCCTCCTTGTGGATGAACGGCGCCTCGATCTCCGGATGCATCGCCAGCTTGAGCGGCGCCTCGTCGCCTTTCCGCCGGCCCGTCACGGGATCGAGCTCCACCAAGAAAATCCCCTCCCAGAACGAGCCGAAGCTCATCCACAGCTTCCCGCCATCCATCACCAGCGCCGGGTCGATCGCGTTGAAACGATCCCCGCGCCGCGAGCGCAGGATCACGCCCTCGTCCTTCCAGCCGTAGTCCTTCGACTTCGGATCCAGCGACTTCCCCGTCACCAGCCCGATCGCCGAGTGCTGCGAACCGAAGCTCGAGACCGAGTAATACACGAGCCACCTGTCGCCGATCCGGATGATGTCCGGTGCCCACAGGTGCCCCTTGTTCTCCGGCACCTCCGTCTTGTGCCACGCCGGCAACTCGCGGAACACCGGCGCCTCGCGCTTCCACCGGCCGTCCGCCTCCTGCCGCAGCAGGTGCAAGCCGTTGCCGGTCCCGAGGCACCACTTGTCGCCGCCTTCCAGCATCACCGTCGAGGGATCGTGGATCTTCGGGTAGGCCTCCTCGCGGAACTGGGCCGCCAGCGGCAACACCAGAACGAGAAGCATCAAGAGAGTCCTGCAAAGCATCCTCAGGAAACGCCGTTATCCCCCGGATGTTTCTCCCGCTGTCACGATCGGGCCGATCACACGCGGTTGCAAAAGCCCGCGAAATACGCGTGATTCTCCTCGCGTTTCAAGCTTCCAAGCGCCTCCGGTTTCCATCCATCCGCTCGAAACGCTCGCCCTTTCCCGCCGGCCGGGCCACCTTCCGGCGGTCGGGCATCCCGGCCGCTGATTTCCGCTCTGCATGAAAAGACCGACCCGCCGCGAACGCGCCGCCGCCCAACGCTCCAAGAGCGAAAACGCGGCCCCGCCGGAACCTCCCGCCCAGCGCGAGCGCCGGGACCGCTCCGCTTCCGGCAACGGGCCGCTGGTCCGCAATCTCATCATCATCGCCGGGCTGATTCTGGTGATCGCTTTCACCTGGAAGAAATACCGCCAGACCCTCGCCACCCGCGAGGCCGAGCGGCAGTGGAAAGCACAGCAACAGGCACCGCCGTCACTCCCCGCCCTGCCGGTCGAAACACCGCAGGAGGACCCGTTGGCCCTTGAAGAACCCGCGACCCCGGAACTACCGCCCCTTCCCGAACCGGAGCCCGAACCGGCACCACCCGTCGAGCCCCCCACCCCGCCGGAAACCCTTTCGCCCGCCCAATCCCTGATCCGCCTCCGCGCCGAGCTCGCCGCCGGCAAAAGGGACACCATGCCGGTCGGCACCCTCCGCCGCGGCGAGTCCGACTTCTTCCTCGTCACCACCCCGATGACCTGGGCCCAGGCCAACGGTTTCGCCGATGCCTACGGCGGCCATCTCCCGCTCGCGCCGGATGCCAGCGACCTTGGCTGGCTGGCGGAACAACTCGCCGCCACCGCCCCGTCCGATCCCGCCCGCTCGTCACTCTGGATCGGCGCCCGCAAGCATGCCGACCAATGGCACCGCCTCGACGGCCCGCCGCTGGATCCACCACCGGCCGGCGAGGGAAGCTTCGCCGCCATCGACGCCGCCGGAACCCTGCACGCCCGCGGCGATGAGGACCGCCATCCCTTCTTCATCCAGTGGCAGCGCGACGGCTCGAACCCCGCCAGCTTCCGCGCCGTGCTCGCCCGCACCAAGGCCTCGCTCGAAAGCCCCGCGCCGTCCTACCCGCCGGGCACCGTCACCGATGGCGCACGCCACCTCCTGATCGTCTCCCGCACCATCACCGCCGCCGATGCCCGCGAACTCGCGGAACTCGCCGGCGGCCACCTGATGGTCCCGGCCACGCCGAATGAAGCCATCTGGATCGATCACGAAGCGACCGGCACCGCCTTCCCCAAAGGCCTCTGGCTCGGCGCGACGCTGAACGATGCCGAATGGCAATGGGACACCGGCGAGACCTGGACTTTCGCCCGCTGGGACCCCGCGACGCCGCCCGGCGACGGCACCGCCATGCTCCTCATGCCCGGCGCCGGTTGGCAAGCCGCCGATC
Source organism: Haloferula sp. (assembly GCA_044372775.1). Taxonomy (GTDB): domain Bacteria; phylum Verrucomicrobiota; class Verrucomicrobiia; order Verrucomicrobiales; family Akkermansiaceae; genus Haloferula. The sequence continues at coordinate 78,787 of JBIPNO010000018.1, read as the reverse complement.
CCGCCGGGGAGGCCTCCGGCTTCATCATCGAATGGAGCCGCGACTCCGCCACCCCGGCCGTACCAGCAACTCCCGCCGATGGCCCGGCCGAGTTGTTAGAAAAATCGCGCAAGGTATTGGTCGCCGCCAACAAACAGCGCGACACCGAACTCGCCGCCAACGCCCGCTCTTTCGTCTTCAACCTCGACGCCTGGCTGCGCACCAACAACAAGGGCGAGACCGCCCGCTGGAAACCCCGCATTGAAGCCCTCAAGGCCCGGGTCGTGGACAACCGCATCCCCACCCGTCTTCCGAAGCGGCCGAACGAGGACTTCTCCGAACGCATGCTCAAGATCGCCCAGGGCTGCCTTGAGAAGCAGAACCTCATCGACGCCGACTTCACCATCAAAGCCGGCCGCGTCCGCGACGCCTACGCCGCCCGCATCCTCGAACTGGCCACCGCCGAAGAGAAGCGCGGCCAACCGGCCCTCGCCCGCCGCCTGAAGGCCAACGCCGAAGCCGCCGCCAACCTCGACGACTGGCTCGCCAGCCTCGGCTCCCTCGCCGCCGAGTAAGCACCGGGTGGACCGAGCATCCGAAGGTGATGTCGCCATTTGAGTGGTCCTATCGACAGCCACCCTTGACGGGAATCTCCGTGTTCTCTCCGCGACCTCCGCGTCTCAGCGGTTCGTTCCATCCCGAAAAATCGCTCCCGCTCAAAGTCTTGCCACTTTCCTCCCCGCGCTCTACTCCCTGCCCCGCCATGTCCGAATCCGCCGCCCAGCCCCACTCGACCGAAGCCGACCTCATCGCCGTCCGCCGTGAGAAGCTGGGCAAACTGCGCGAACTCGGCGTCGATCCCTTCGGCGCGGCCTTCGAAACCACCCACACCCCGGTCGGCCTGCGCGATGCCTTCGCGGAAGGCCTCGCCGTGAAGGTCGCGGGCCGCATCAACGGCTGGCGCGACATGGGCAAGTCCTGCTTCTTCCACGTCGGCGACGTCCACGGCCAGGTTCAGGGCTACATCTCGATCAAGGACCTGCCGGAAGACCAGCTCGCGGTCTTCAAGTGCCTCGAACGCGGCGACTGGCTCGGCATCGAGGGCGAAACCTTCCTGACCCGCACCGGCGAGCCGACCGTCAAGGTTTCCAAGTTCACCGTGCTCTCCAAGTCCCTGCGCCCGATGCCCGACAAGTGGCACGGCGTCGCCGACCGCGAGATCAAGTACCGCAAGCGCCACCTCGACCTGATGTCGAACGAGGAAAGCGCCGCCATTTTCGTGACCCGCAGCCGCATGGTCGCCGAGATCCGCAGCTTCTTCCACCAGCGCGGCTACCTCGAAGTCGAGACCCCGATGCTCCAGGACATCCCCGGCGGTGCCGCGGCGCGGCCCTTCGAGACCTACCACAACGCCCTCGGCATGCCGCTCACCATGCGCATCGCCCCGGAACTCTTCCTCAAGCGCCTGCTGGTCGGCGGCTTCACCAAGGTCTTCGAACTCAACCGCAACTTCCGCAACGAAGGCATCTCCCGCCGCCACAATCCGGAGTTCACCATGCTCGAAGCCTACCAGGCCTTCGCCGACTTCGAGATCATGGCGGACCTTGTCGAAGAACTCGTCTGCGGCCTCGCCGAGAAGTTCTGCGGCACCCTGAAGATCGAGCACAAGGACGAGGCGGGAGAAGTCACCCGCACGATCAACCTGGAGCGCCCCTGGAAGCGCGCGAACTACCACGACCTGATCGCCGAAGCCGCCGGTGCCGACTTCTTCACCATCACCGCCGAGCAACGCCGCCAGCGCTGCGAGGAACTCGGCGTGCAGATTTCCGAGCAGATGGAGGACCACGAGGTCATCCAGCAGGTCTTCGAAAAGAAGGTCGAAGAACACAGCTTCGACCCCTGCTTCGTCACCCGCGTCTCCAGCGAACTCGTCCCGCTCGCCAAGGTCACCCCCGGCGGCAAGACGGTCGAGGTGTATGAGCTCATCATCAACGGCCAGGAAATCTCCCCCGGCTACTCCGAGCTCAACGACCCCGACGTCCAGCGCGACCGCCTCGAGCACCAGGCCGGCGGCGAGGAAGAGCAGAAGGTCGACTATGACTTCATCGAGACCCTCGAACACGGCATGCCCCCCGCCGGCGGCATCGGCATCGGCATCGACCGCCTGATCATGATGCTCACCGGCGCCCCGACCATCCGCGACGTGATCTTGTTCCCGTTGCTGAAGCGGAAGGAGTGAAGTAGCGCAACTTTGCAAGTTGCGTGCTTGGGGCGGCCCACCGCACCCCGCCGCCCGCGAACCCACCCACCAAACTCCGCCCCCATGCGGCAGCGACTCTGCAGAACCTTCCCTTCACCGTCACTGACGGCCTGAAGCATCCGTTCTAACCGATCCCCGCAGCGAGCCTCCCCCGTGCGCAACTTGCAAAGTCGCGCTACTTCGCGTCCCGCGCCAGCAATCTCGCGATCAACCCGAAGATCCACCTCCTCGGAAACCCCGGCTCAATCTTGGACCTCTTCCTCACCCCTTCTTGAACTTCAGCACGTAATTCTCCTTCACCCCCTCGATCTTCACCTCCTCCACCAGCGTCAGCCCGGAGTCCTCGATCTCCTTGCGGAAGACCTCCTTGCCAGCGCGGACGTGGCCCATGATCCAGTCGCTAGTCACCCCTTCGATCCGCTCGAAATCGACCACCGTCAGGATCGCGCCGGGCTTCATCGCCTTGACCAGCGAGGCCATGGTCGACTTGGGATACTCGAAGTGATGGTAAACGTCGCAGATGAACGCGCGGTCGATCGACTCCGGCGGCAGCGAGACCGAATCCTGCGGGCACAGCACGCCGGTGATGTTACCCTGCCCTTCCTGCTTCGCCCGCGCCTGGACGTGCTCGATGAACTTGCCGTTGATCTCCACCGCATAGACCCAGCCCTTCTCTCCGACCGCCTCCGCGAACATCCGGGTGAAAAGCCCCGTCCCCGCCCCGATGTCCGCCACGCTCATGCCCGGCTTCACGTCGCAGGCGGCGAGGATCTCCTTCCGCTTTTCGAACACTTCGCGGCTCTCCACCTCGAACTTCTGCAGCCACTCGTCCACCTTGAGATTCGGATCGAGGAAGTTCTGGTTGATCCCCGGCTTCACGCTCGTTTCGGGAGCGGGCGATTCCTTGGCGACGACGAAAATGGCGAGCGTGGACAGCAGGAGCAGCGGGAGTTTCATGGCTCCCCATCCAATCCAAGCGGTCCCTCCGGGTGAAGCCCAAAGGTGAGGGGCCGCCGGGGAATCGGCGTGACTTCAACGCCGCGGCATGGAGGCTCGCGACGATGGATTTCGCCTCCCACCGTGACTTGCTCCGGACCTTCGCCCGCGGCTGGAAGACGCTGCTCGGCATCCACCTCGCGTTCTCCATCGTCGCCGGCACCCTCGCGGCCCCGCTCGCCGCGATGACCTTGCAAGGCGCGGTGCTGGTCTCCGGCGAGCCCGCCCTCAGCGACACGGAGATCGCCACCTTCATCTTCAGCCCCGCCGGCGGAGCAGCCGCGTTGGGGATCGGCACGCTGGTGCTGACCTTGCAGCTCCTCGGCTATGCCACGCTGCTCATTCCTTCCCGCTCGCTCTTGAAAGGCGGATCCTCCGACATCGATGCCGTCCTCCCCCTGCTCCTCCCGGCGCTGCCCCGGCTGCTGAGGATCTCGCTGCGCTTCATCGTCCGGCTGGCTCTGTGGAGCCTGCCCTCCGCCGGTCTGTTAGGAGCGATCTATCTGGGCATGCTCGGCGATCACGACATCAACTTCTACCTCGCCGAGAATCCCCCGGTCTTCCGCTGGGCGCTGGCCCTTGCCGCGCTGGTCTTGCTCGGCCATCTCATCCTCGTCGCCCGCATCGCCACCGGCTGGGTCCACGCCCTTCCGCTCGCTATTTTCCGCGGCGAGTCTCCCGACACCGCACTGCGGCTCAGCCGGGAAGCCGCGACCGGCCGCCGCAAGACCATCTTCATCGGTCTGGTCGCCTGGGGCTTGCTGACGCCCTTCCTCGCCTGGCTCCTCAACCTGCCCTGGTCCGCCATCGCGATGTGGGCCGCCGGCCATCTTCAAGACCAGCTCGACTGGCTGATCGTGGTGCTGGGGCTCTGCTTCGCCCTGGCCAGCGGGATCGCCTGGCTCACGGGGGCCTGCGGGCTGTCGCTGATCGCCTTGCAAAACACCCGCCTCTACCTCGATTCCGGCCTCGACGACAGCTCCCGCCGCACCCGGCCCGGCCACCGCCTGCCCTTGGGCTGGAAGTCGGCGGTCGCCGGGGGCCTGGCGGGATGCGGCCTGACCATTTTCCTTTCCCATCTGTGGATCGAGTCGATCCATGACGAGGAACCCGCCGTGGTCATCGCCCACCGCGGAGCCTCCGCCGTGGCCCCGGAAAACACGCTGGCCGCCGTGCGCGAGGCGATCGAGGTGGGTGCGGACTGGGTCGAGATCGACGTCCAGGAAAGCGCGGATGGCACGGTGTTCGTCTTCCACGACAGCGACTTCAAGCGAGTCGGCGGCCCCGCCCGGCGGATCTGGGAGCTCAGGGATTCCGAACTGGCCGCCATCGACATCGGCTCGTGGAAATCCCCCGCCTTCTCCGCGGAGCGGCCGCCCTTGCTCGCCGACGTGCTGGCGCTCTGCAAGGACCGCTGCGGCGTGCTGATCGAGCTGAAGTACTACGGCCATAGTCAACGCCTCGAGGAGCGCGTGGTCGGACTCGTCGAAGCCGCCGGCATGGCCGACCAGGTCATGGTCATGTCCTTGAGCCACGAAGGCATCCGCAAGATCCGCCAGCTCCGGCCGGAGTGGAAAGTCGGCCTGCTGTCCAGCGTCGCCCTCGGCAACGTGACCAAGCTCAAGGTCGACTTCCTCGGCCTGAACGCCCGCACCACCTCCCGCAAGCTCGTCCGCCAGGCCCACAAACGCGGCGTCCAAGTCCACGTCTGGACCGTCAACGACCCGGTCGACATGTCCAGCCAGCTCGGCCGCGGGGTGGACGGGCTGATCACCGACCACCCGGCACTCGCCCGGAAAGTGATCGCCGAACGCGAGGAAGCCAGCTTCGGCGAGAAGCTCCTGCTCGACCTCGCCGCCGTCCTCGGCAGGAAACCGCCGACGCCGCAGCAATGACGAATCTCGACAGCTCCTTCATCCGCCGTTTTCATCGTCCTCGAAATGAATGACGAAAGGCATGGAAGCGGATCTGAGAAGGAACTGAACCACCTCGTGCTCATGCTCAGCGGACTCGCCGCCAAGCATTTCAAGATCGCCCTCCCCAAGCTGGCGAAGGTCGACGATCTGGCAGCCTCCAGCCACTGGTCCGAATGCTGGCGCTGCGACCTGCTCGGATCGAACAAGGACACCGGCACCTTCTACTTCATCGTCACCAACGCCCGCACCCTCTACTCGCTGGTTGTCCCCGTGAACGAGCCCCGGATCAATTGCCTGGTCGCCTCCTTCGTCTCGCTCCTCCACCACCAATACCGGCTCGCCGGCCTGGATACCCCGACTTCAAAGGGCGGAACCTTCCAGCTGGTGAAAGGCCAGCCGCGCAGCCTGATCGGCAGCCAGAACGAGCTCATCCGTAGCGCTCTTCATCTCCTCAAACGTCCCGACATCCCGTTCGACCGTCATTGCCGCGATCTCAATCTCACCCCCATGCTCGCAATCCCTGAGTGCTTTCCACACGATGCCTTCGCCAAGGCCATTGCCTCGGACCCTCCATTCCAACGAGCATCCCATCCGAACCTCGTCCCCTTTCCCGGAACTCCGGAGAACTGACGCGCTTCCCAAATGGGTAGCCAGATCAGCGCTCGACCGCACCCTTCCGCTCAAGGCCCAAAGGGGGCGGGATGAAATACCCGGGGCAAAGCTATGACAGCCCCGGGGTTCCTGGACCCGACATCAGGAGCCCTCGCCTTCCCCGCCCTCCGCCCGCTCGACCACGAAGGTCATCCCTTCCTCGATCACCCGGACCTTGCTACCCTTCTCGATCAGCCCGAAGCGGGAAATTGCGTCCTTCTTGTGTCCGTCGATCACGATGGTCCCGGTCGGCCGCAGGTCGGTCAGTGCCTCCGCAATCGCCCCGACCCACTCGGTCGATGTCGGATCATCCTGCGAGGAACCGGCGGGCAGCGTCTCTTTCACGACCAGCGAGCGGAACAGCGGAATGTCCGGCAGGAAGCGCATGAAGAGATACATCAGCACGATGGCACCCAGCAGCCCGAGCGAAAGCGTCAAGCCGGGGCCGAGGAGGAGACTGCCGAGGTTCGAAGTGATCTCGCCGTCCTCGGCCGCACGCTCGAATTCCCCGCGGTCGGCCATCGCGAACCACAGCGAACCGAGCACCATCAGGCCACCCAGGATGCCCGCGACCATGCCGGGAAAGAAGAAGATCTCCAGGATGATCAGCAACACGCCCACCGCGAAGACCGCCATCAATTCATAGCCCGCCAGGTTGCCCGCCACGTTGTTGCCGAAGAAGAACAGCCCGAAAACCGCCAGCGAAACGAAGCCGAACAAGCCGAAGCCGGGCGCTTTCAATTCGAGGTAAGCCGCGCCGATCCCGATCGCGATCAGCAGCGGCGAAAACGCGGCCAGCCACCACGCGATCACTTCGAAGCCGGTCTTTTCCGGCCGGATCATCTCGCTCCCGTCCAAGCCCTCCGCCTTCAACACGGCGTCCAGGCTGTCGGCGATCCCCGCGGCCAGCAGCGGCTTGCCGTCCACAATGGTCACCGCCTCGCTTGCGGTGAGATTCAACAGGCCCCCTTTGCGCACGGTGACCGGGCCGAACATCCGCTCCTTGTCCTCGTCGACGAACATCATCGCCCGCAGCACGTCCATCCGGTGCCCCTTCTTCTCGACCACCGCCCGCATGGAGGCCTCGAAGGCGCTCTCCAGCTTGGCGCGCATCACCGTCTCGATCGCCTGGCCGGTGCTGTTGATCAGCCCGGCGGAACCAATCGTCGAGTCGGGCGCCATGTAGATGCGGTCGGTGGAAAACGCGATCAAGGCGCCGGCGCTCAGGGCTTCCCGCTGCACCCAGGCGATCAGCGGTATCTTCAGCTTCGCGAAGTCTTCGGTGATGATCTCGCGGGTGTCGAAAGCCAGCCCGCCCGGGGTATCGAGCTCCAGCACCACCGCCTTCGCCCCCTCGCTTTCGGCGCGGACCAGCATCCGGTGCCAGTGGCGGAAGGCCTGCTTGTTGATCAGGTCTTCCTGCCCGATGTGCATCACCACGACCTTGCCCTGCAAGCTCGTCTCGCCCGACTTGCCCATGACGCGACGCTGCGGCGCGTCCTCCGCCATCGTGGCGAGGGAGGCAAAGATCAAGAGGCAGAGAGTGCGCAGGAACATCATAACTCGTCGGAATCAGTTGAAGGGGTCGCGGTGCGGCTTCAGCGCGACCGGAGGCCCGAGGATTTCCATCAGGAGAATCGCATTCTGCGCGGCGGAGGGCGAACGCAGCAGCTTGTCGATCTCGCGGCGATGACCCGTCCGGCGCTTTTTCCCGACCACCTGGGAACTCTCGAAGGCCTGGGCCAGCGCAGCCTGCCGGGCGGTCACCACCGGAACGACCGGCCGTGCGGGCGGCACGGGGCGTGGCGGGCGTGACGCGGCCGGCTTGGGATCGAGACGGATCGTTCCCCGCGGGATCGGCGGCGGGAGCGCGCCGCCACCTTGGAACTCGCGCTGGTCCACCATCTCCCCCATCTGGCGACGCCAGACCACTTCGCGCATCGGATCCTCGGAAGCCTGCTCTTCCATCTGCTTCTTTTCCTGCTCGGCGAGGAAGCGGTTCTTGATCCAGTTGACCAAGGACAGCGCGATCAGGAAGAGCAGCGTGATCGCCTCGTTCGGGAGGTCGAAAAGGTTGGCCAGCGGGATCATTCAGTGGTCTCCGGTGGAGGGGTTGCTTGCTTCATCGGCCGCGATCGACGAGCGCATGTCGGTGTCCGCCATGATGTTCCGGTAGCGGGTGTAATCCATCACCCCGAGGTTCCCGGCGCGGAAGGCTTCGGCGATCGCCTGCGGGATCAAGGCCTCGGCCTCGACCAACTTGGCGCGCATCTCCTGGGTGCGGGCGGACATTTCCTGCTCCACCGCCACCGCCGCGGCGCGCCGCATCTCCGCCTTCGCCTGGGCGACCCGCTTGTCGGCTTCCGCCTGTTCGGTCTGCAAGCGCGCGCCGACGTTGTCCGCGACATCGACGTCGGCGATGTCGATCGACAGGATCTCGAAGGCCGTCGACGAATCGACGCCCTTGCTCAGGACCAGTTTGGAAATGTTGTCCGGATTCTCGAGCACCGCCTTGTAGGTCTCCGCCGAGCCCACCGAAGTCACGATACCTTCGCCGACGCGGGCGATGACCGTTTCTTCCGTCGCGCCGCCGATGAAGGAATCGAGGTTCGTGCGGACCGTCACCCGGGCGCGGACGTTGACCGCGATGCCGTCCCGCGCGACCGCCGTGATCTTGGTAATGCCGGCCTCGGGGTTCGGGCACTCGATGACCTTGGGATTGATCGACGTGCGCACCGCCTCCAGCACCGTCTTGGTCGTGCCTTTGACCGCGAGGTCGATCGCGCAGGCCCGGTCGAAACTCAGCTTGATCCCCGCCTTGTCCGCCGCCACCAGCGCGAGTACGACATTCTCGACGTCACCGCCGGACAAATAGTGGACTTCCAACTGCTCGGAAGTCAGGGGCAGCCCGGCCTTCACCGCGGTGATGCGGGCATCGACGATGCGGCCGAAGGGAACTTTCCGCAGCATCATGCCGATGAGGTTTCCCCACGAGACCGGTGCATCGGAGAGCTTCGCCCGCAGCCAGGTCTTGAAGAAAACCGCCATGACGAGCATCACGACGCCGAGAACGGCGAGGGCGACAACCAAGGCGACGAATCCGGGATCAATGATGGCAGAGAGGGTATTCACGCTGCGAATGTAACGAGGTCCGACGTTGCCGCCAGTCCTGAATTGAAGACCGGCTTTCTTGCCGGAGGCAGGCCGCCCAGTCGCCGAACTTTGCAGGTGGTGCGCGGGGTGCGGCTCGCCCTCACCCCGGAGCCGTAAGCTCCCTTTGCGCCGCCCCCGCGAGCAACTTGCAAAGTCGCTCTACAGCCCCGGCTTCGGCGGCATCACCGGCTTCTCCCAGGCGTTGATCCCGGTGAGCTTGACCTTCCGCTTGAAGACCTTGTCGCCGGCGGTGATGTAAAGCGTCTGCTTGTCCTGCCCGCCAAAGCACAGGTTCGAAGGGAACCTCGCGCCGGCCGGCGGAGGCAGGATCAGATTCACCCGGCCGGGTTGATCGAAGATCTGAACCCCCATCGCGGTCGCGACCAGCAGCCAGCCGTCGCGGGTGACTTTCATCCCGTCGGCCCGGCTCCGCGGATCGGGATCGGCCGGCGGGAGATGGAGGTGATGGTAGGGCTGCACGTTGGTGAGAGAGCCATCCTTCGCCCGTACCGCCGACCAGATGTAACGGCCGCCGGGATCGGCAATCTCGACGCGGGTCTGGTCCGGCGTGAGGGTGATCCCGTTGACCCCGTTGCAACGGTCGGTGCCGAGCACCTTCTCCTGGCCCGGGCGGATGATCCACACCGCCTTCTTCTCCGGCTCGGTCGCGTAGATCGTGCCGTCATGCGCGACGACCAGATCGTTCGCCTTCAGGTCCCTTGCGTGGACTTTCTCCTGCTTCGTCGCAAGGTCCCACGACACGATCTCCCCGCTGCCCGCGCGGCAGCCGTAGAGCCGGCCGTCGGGCCCGAAAGCGAGGCCGTTGGTGCCGCGGGTGTTCTCGAGGAAGACCGACACCTTGCCGTCCGCGGTCACGCGGTGGATCGTGTTCTTCGGGATGTCGGTGAAAAAGATCCCGCCATCCGGAGCCGGTACCGGTCCTTCGGTGAAGCCGTGACCTCTGCTCACGAGTTGCCAGTCCTCGCCGGGCACCAGCATTTCCTTCGCCCGGCTACGGGAAGCCTCGTAGTTCACCGCGACCGGCTTGGGGAAATCCTTCCACAGCCAGCGCAGCGCCTGCGGCATGATGGCTCCGCCGTGTTGGTGGGAATGTTGACCCTCGCCCCAGACGTGCTCGACCTCGTAGCCGGCGAACTTGAGCGCCCGCTCCATCTTCTGGTTTTCCATCCACCAGTCGCCGCAGTAGATGTCGAGGTCGTTCTTGCCGTCCTGCAGGAAGATCCGCAGCGGCTTCGGCTCGGTCTTGCGGACCAGGGTGGAGAACTCATCACCACCGCGCAAGCCGACGAAGGTGCCGATCATCGAATACACCCGGCGGAAGGCGTCCGGTCGCTGCCACGCGGCATTGAAAGCGGCGATCCCGCCAGAAGAGGCCCCGCAGATCGCGCGATGGTCGGGGTTGTCGCTGAGCTCGTAATCCTTCGCGACGACTGGGATCAGCTCTTCGATCAGGAAGCGGGCATAGTCGCTACTAAAGGCGTCGTACTCATAGCTCCGGTTGAAGCGCGGCTGGCTCTCCCCGTTCGGCGCGGGCACCACGCCGGGATCAACAAAGAGCCCGATCGTCACCGGCATCTCGCCCTTCGCGATCAGGTTGTCGAAAACGATCGGCACCTTGTTCGCCCCGCCCTCGTTCACATACCCGCCCCCATCTTGAAAGACCATCAGGCAGGCCGGCTTGGCCGGATCATACTGTGCCGGAATGTGGAGCCAGTAGGCCCGCTCGGTGCCGGGGTAGATCCTGCTGCCTTTGAAAGCGTGCTTCGTCGTCACCCCCTTCGGCACGCCCTCCTGCCGGACGGAAGCAGGATCGACCGGATAAGGCCCCTCGGCGCGGAGGAGGGAAAGCGGGAGGAAAAGCAGGAGAGCGGTGAGTTTCATGGGCGGAATCCGGGTACGCACCGCCGCGGAGTGATCTTTCCGGATGACGGGAATGGAGCGCCGGCTTCAGCCGGCTTGGACGGGGCGGGTGCCGGCTGGAGCCAGCGCTCCGTCAACCTTCCACCAACCGGATTCCCTCGTCGCTGATCGTGATCCTGCGCTTCTTGAACAAGGCCCCGGTCGCCTGCTTGAAGGCCTTCTTGCTCACGCCGAGCGCTTTGTGGATCACCTCCGCCGGGCTGGCGTCACTGATCGCCCAGAAGCCGCCGCGCTGCTTGAGTTCGTCCTCAATCCGCGTTTCCAGATCATCGATCCGCGCCCGGCCGGGCGGGTAGAGGGAAAGGTCCACCTTGCCGTCGCCGCGGCACTGGACGACGTAGCCCTTCGTCTGCTCCCCGGCATGCAAGCGGCGGAAGACCTCGTTGGCGAACAGCACACCGGAGTGCTTGCCTTCGATGATCGCCTTGTAGCCCAGCTCGGTCTTGCCGTAGAGCAGCAGGTTCACCTCCTGGCCTTCGGCGTAGGTCGCGGGCGTCTTGTTGAGGAACTTGTTGAGCCGCCGCGTCGCGACGATCCGGCCGCTGGCGGAGTCAACATGGACGTGCACCACGTATGACTTCCCGACCTCGATCCGCTCCTTCTGCTCGCGGAACGGCAGCAGCAAGTCCTTCGGCAAGCCCCAGTCGAGGAAAGCCCCGACGCCGGTGAGCTGGAGGCACTCGAGGTAGGCGAAGCCGCCAGGCATCACCTTCGGGTGCTTCATCGTCGCGACCGGCCGGTCTTCGGAGTCGAGGTAAAGGAAGACCTCCACCTCGCCGCCGATCTGCCATTTCATCGGCATCTCGCGCCGCGGGAGCAGCACCTCGCCGAGCTCGTCCCCGGCATCGAGGAAGAGACCGAAGGGTTGCTCGCGGAGGATGGTCAGGGAAGCGCGTTCGCCGAGGTGGGCCATGGGAAAGAAAGTGAACCGCCAAGACGTCAAGAACGCCAAGGAAGAAGGGTGGAAGCTTGGGACGGCCTTCGCCGGATCGGAATCAAAACCTCAAGAAACTTGGCGAACTTGGCGTCTTGGCGGTGAACTTGGCCTTTTAGAGCAGCTTCCGCTTCTTCGGATTCCGCTTCTTGCCGCCGAAGACCACCTCTTTGATATCGAAGGCCTCGGGATCGTATTCGCCGCGGTACCAGCCGATCTGGCCGGTCAGCGCTTCCATGTACTGGAAGGCCCCGCCGAAGTCCTCCGGCGGGCAGGCGCGGGCGCCATCGATCATCGCCGCGCCCTCTTCATCGCCGTCCTCCTTCTTCTCGAAGACGACCTCATGCAGCCAGTCCTCCGCGAAATCGTAGCGGTAGAGCATCCGCATCGGCAGCCGCTTCTTGCCGATGAAGTCGGCCAGCGTGAGCTTGAGTTCGTCCTGGAACTCGCCGCCCTTCGGCACCTGGTCGGCCAGTCCGACCGGGCCGATCACGTCGGTCAGCCGCTTGCCCTTGCCGTGGCGGAACTCATGCGGGTGCTTGTTTTCCCAGCCCATCGCGTCCTGGATGGTGTCGTTGAGCTGGAGGAAGTTGAACGAAGCCGGCACCGAAAAGCGCCGCCAGATCTGCGGGGTGATCTGGTAGAGGAAGACTTTGACGACGATGCGCGGCTGGGACATGCGCGGGAGCGTAAGCGGAGCCTTTGACGGGTGGCAAACCGCAAGTTCAGCCTCGCCCGCCAATCATTCGCCACCCGCCCACTTCACCGCGTTTCTCAGCAGCCTGCGGAAGTTCACATCGCGGTGCGCCGCGCCGTCGTGACCGGGCGCGATGCCTACGATCCGCGACTTCGGGTGACTGACGATCCAGACCGAGGGATGCTTCTTTCCGGTCTGCCCGGACACCGAGGTCTCGACCAGCACCTCGACTTTCGCCGCGGGATCGATCTCGATCTGATAGTGCTCGTCGCGAAGCCGGAACTCACGCGGCAAACCCGCCACCACCGGATGCTCCGGCTTGATCACGGTCAGCCCGAATTCCCCGAGCGGATCGTGGGCCTTCGCACCGCCGCCGACGAAGGTCGAGTTGTAAGAAGGCCACTCGGGCCAGTTGTACCAGGTCGCGGGGTGGAGCTGCACCAGTCCGCCCCCACGGGCGACGAAGGCTTCGAAGGCACGCTGGTATTCCGGACTCTTCGCGTAACCGGCATCGTTCGAGCTGAACAGCAGCACATCGGCGCGCGTCAGCTCCTCCGCCGCCTTCACCGGATCGTCGGTGTAGAGTGTGGTCGTGCCGGCTTCCCGCAGGATGGACTGCTGTTCGCGGTCGTACCAGGTGGCGAAGTCATGCGAGCTTCCGCCACCTGCGAGCAGGACCCGGATCTTCCCGCGGGCTTCGGGTAATGAGGACGTCACATCCTCGGCCGCGCCCCCCTCGGCCGGCGGCGCGGCGAGATTCCCATCGGCGGCGGCGGACTCCAGCGTGATCGCGGCAATCATCGGCGCCGCCAGCTTGTTGCCGCTGGTCAGGACCAGTTTCTCGATCACGGCGTCCTTTCTCTTCAAGTCCCGCCACAGGTAGCGGATCTGGCCGTGGCTCACCAGGTCGGCCCAGGCGGAACCAGGGACATCGACCCGCGCGATATGATCGGCGAATTCGACGCCGTTGCGCAGCACGATCTCCTCCACCCCCCCGTCGGCATAGTGGACCGCCAGTGTGACGAGCGGATCCTGCTCCTGCATCACCGGGTAGCCCCACCCAGCGGCCCCGCCTAACAGATGCAGACGAACTGCGGTGACGTTGACCGGGATTTCAACGCTCTCGGGCATCGTCCGGCTCACCGCCCCCTCCTCAGCGCCGCCTTTCAGAACGATGACGTTCTTGCCACCCGGAGCGGAAGCCGGATCGGCGAGAAGGAAGGGCACGCCCCGCTCCTCGATCAGCCCGTATCGTTTCAGGCCCACCCGGTCGGTGGCCAGATCATGGGCGAGATACACCCCGCGGCTGCCGTCAGCCGTGGCCGCCTTGCCGAGAGGCAGGGCGTGAAAACGCTGCTCACCGGAGCGAAGGTAGGCCATCAGGTCGCGCAGCGCATCCGCACCCAGTCCCTCGTAGCCCTCGGGCATCAGCGATTTCCCGGTGTTGGTGCGGCTGGCGATGCTGCCCCGCGGAACCTCCGTCTCCCCGGCGGCGTTCTTCACGAACAAGCTTCCCGCCGTCTCCCGGCTGATGAAGCCGGACAAGGTGCGGCCGTCGGTGGTGACGATGTTCCAGACGTGATAACTCGGCTCGACCTCGCGGTTCGGGTCGACGATGTGGGTCAGCAGTGTCTCGATCCCGTGGACGCCCATGCCTTCCAGAATCGGCCCGATCAGAGCGCCCTCGTCGCGGTATCGGTGGCAGGCGGCACAAACCGCGTAGAGTTGCCGGCCCACCTCCGCATCGCCCGGGCGACTGACTTCCGGCAGCAGGCGGGTGATCATCGCCTCCTTCGCCTCGTTCGCTCCGCGGAGTTTCTTCAACCGCGGCGCAGCGTGCTCACGCACCTTCGCATCGGGATGGTCCGCCAGCCGCGGCAGCACCGTGGTGCCCACCACCGCCAGCGGCAGATCACCGCGGTCCAAAGCATCGGTCAAGGCCATGGCCGACCGCGGCTTTCCCAAAAGCGACTCGATCATCCTCGCCTTGTCCTGGGCTCCGAGCGACGGCAGCGCACCGATCAACAGAGCCGGGGCGTCGGCGGTGCTGCCCGCCGCGACCGCATCGAGCACGGCCCCGGACTTCAGCACCGCTGCGGCCAGCACGGAGACAAGATCCGCCGGATAGGCGGGCAGGGCCGCCAGGGAAACGAGGATCCGCTCGTCGTCGCCCGCCGTCTCCAGCAAAGCGGCCACCGCGCGGTCGAGCCGCTCCTTGCTCCAGCGCTTCGCGGCCAGCGGCAGCGCCGCGGCACGAACCTTCGGCAGCCCTCCCGATGCCAGCGTGTCCAGCATTTCGTCCAAGCGGGTGCTGCTCGGCAATTCACCCTGATGAAGGGAATTCAAGCATGCCACCGCCATCTCTTCAGAGCCGTCCAGCGCGGCCAGCATCCCCGCGAGCCTGTCGCCATCCCCACGCCCCGCGGCGAACAGCAACCGGATCAGGCTGGCGCGCTTCGAGGAGCCAGGGGATGCCAACACTTCCGCCAACACCGCGGCGGGATCGTGCTTCGAAAGCCGGACCACGGCCGCAAGCGTCCAACGGTCATCGGTCGGGATCCCTGCGAGCACCGCGGGCGGTAACACCGCTTGCGCGGGCAGGCCCGCCAGCCACTGCAAACGGACCCGCGGATCCTCCTCAAGCGCCAGGCGCACCGCCATCGCCTCAATCACCTTCCCCGTCGCCAGCACCGGGTGCTCTCCGATCACCCGGCCCACCGTCACCCGGACTCCAACGTCGCCACTACCCAGCGCCGCCACCAACTCTTCCTCGCCCAGCATTCCCGCCGCGGCGCGGATCCATAGCGCGTGGCTCCTCGCCAGACCCTCCGCCCCGGCGAGCTTCACGGCGGCGGCTTGCAGGTCGCCTTCCTCGATCAGCCGCTGCGCCCGGAAACGCAATCCGCGATTCGGATGCCCCAACGCGGCGACGCGGCCATCGAGCGTGCCCAGATCCGCTTCAGGAAGCTTCTTCGATCGCTTGTGCGAGTAACGCTGGATGCGGCCGAAGAAGTGGTCGCGGTCCGGCCGCGCCGCCTGGTGATTCGCCAAATGAATGGGCCCGCGCGGGTCGTTGTGGAGGATCGCCTGGTTGTAGAAGTCGATCACGTAAAGCTGCCCGTCCGGCCCGATGCGGGTGTCGATCGGCCGGCTCCAGAAGTCCCGCGTCGCCGAGAACTCCTCGTCGCGGACCATGGCCGCCTTGTAGGTGGAGCCCTCCGCCGACAGCGCCTCGTGATGTACGATGTGCACCGTAGGTTCGCAGGTGAAATAGCCGAGCTTCCACTCGTCGGGCCACGCACCGCCTTCATAGATCGCGGCCCCGCAGGCGGCGGTGAACGATCCGATCACGTCGTTCGGCTGGTTCTCGACGATTTCCTCCCACGACATCAGCGGCTTGACCGGCCGCATGTGGACCATCACCTGCCAGGACGGCTGATCGCCCATCCCGCCCTCGGCCATCAGGCGGTCGCTGACGGGCACGTGCATGACCAGATCGCCGGAAGTCGGCTGCGTGAAGAACAGCTCGCCCTCCGAAGTGATGTCCACGCCCCAGCAGTTGCCGCCTTTTGCGCTGACCATCTCGATCTTCGATCCGTCCGGACGGAAGCGAATGATGCCCGACCCCAGTCCGCCGAAGTCGGTCTTGCCGTCGCCCGACATGACCTTCGGAGAGGAAGAATAGCCCTGCGTCGCATACACCCAGCCGTCGAGCCCCCAGCGCAGGTTGTTGATCACGGCATGGCTGTCGAAGGTGCCAAGGCCGGTGTAAAGCGTCTCGCGCCGGTCCGCCCTGCCGTCGGCATCGGTGTCGCGGAGGAACAGGATGTGCGGGGCTTGCGCCACGATCACTCCGTCCTTGTAGAAGCAGAAACTGGTCGCGAGGTCGAGGTCGTCGGCAAAGACATGCTTGGTGTCCATCACTCCGTCGCCGTCCCGATCTTCCAGCCACGCCACCGTGTCGCGCCCCGGGCGTTCGGCAGGGGCCGGTCTGTCGATCTTCGATTCGCGCTGCCATAGCGTGGGCATCGACTCCGCACCCCCGCCCTGCCTGCCCTCGGGGTACTCGACGCTTTCGATCACCCACGGGCGCCCTTTGTCATCCCAATCGACGTTGAGCGGCTTGGAAACCAGCGGCTCGGCGGCGATCAGATCCACGGTGAAATCCGGGTGCACCTCGAGGCTCTCGATCGCCTTCCGCGGCGACAGCGGGCCTCCCGGTGGATAGAGCAGAACGTCGGCCTCATCCGCCGCCGGAGTGACCTGCTTGCCGGCGGCCCAGCGCAGCGAGCGGTCCAACATCGCCCGGATCGCCGGATGCACCATGGTTTCCGCGCGCTTGCCCGGCACGAAGTAGACGATGCGCCCTTTGCCACGGTTCTCCGTCCACAGCACCGGCGAAACCCCATACACATAAGGCTGAGGCACGGTGCCCTTCAGGTTCTTCCGGTTCGGCGACCAGGTCGAGGCCAGCACCTGCGGTCCGGCGGCGACGTCGAAGCCGTGGATCATTTCATCCTCGAGATCGAAGTTCGAGATCCCCGCCGTAAGCGGATGCCCGCGTCCTGGCGGCGTGAAAAACAAAGGAACCGTCCCCGCCCAGCGAACCGGATCCCCCTTGACCCAGCCGGATGCGGGGATCGCATCGTGCACCAGGACCACCCCGCCACCCTGTTCGACATAAGACCCGATCCGCTTTCGCTCCGGATCCGTCCACGCCGTGGCGCCCGTGAGCAGCACCACCTCCGCGTTTCCAAGATCCTCCTGGGACGGCAGGGTGGCGTGAGCCACCGCCTCACCGAGCCAACCGGCGGGCGCTTGAAGGTAGGTCGATGGCGATACCGCTGGTGCCACCGGTGTCAGACCGGCGAACAAAAGCATGATGGAAAAGCTTGCGACATTCATGGTGGTGGCCCGCAAACGCACCGCCCGCGACCGATCTCCCATACCGGGCAAAAGCAATACGCCAATGTGCATTTCATGAGCGATACTCCGACGGCCGCCAGCCGATCCACTTTTTGAAGGTGTTCGAGAACGTGTGCGGATTCGAGTAGCCGATGTGACGCGTGATCGTTTCGATCTTCTCGTCGGTGGTGGCCAGAAGATGGCGGGCCGCATGCATGCGGAGAAAAGTCACATGCTGCATCGGGCTGCGGCCGAGTTCCTCGCGGCACAGCCGCCGCAGGTGCTCCTTGCAGACACAGGCTCGCTTCGCGAGATCCTTGAGCGTCCAAGGGTATCCCAAATCCTTTCCGACCTCTTCCCACAATTTCGCGAGGCGGGGGTCGGCATGACCGGGACGGGCGAAACGGAGCACGTAGCTGTGGATCAGTTCGGTCCACAGGTGGAGTTGCGCGGATCCCGCAGTGCCGGTGCATTCGGCATGAAGCCCCCGGATGGCCTGGATCAGGGGCTGCGGGTCATACGCACCCAGCACCGGAGAGGTCGCGGAGATCACCGGAGCGGTTTCCCGCGATTCCAGATAGCGCACCCAGGCCATCCGCCACGGCTCGCGGCCGGTCGTTTTCATCGCATTGGTCACGAAGGGCGGCAACAGGCAGGCCTGGCCGGCACCCACCTTCTTCCACTGGCCGTCGGCACGGACCAGGCCGCTACCGCCGTAGCAGGCGAGCATGAAGGTTCCGGATTGATCGGGCCGCGAGATCTCGAAGGTCTGCCCCCCTTCCAACAGACCGACATGCGCGATGTGACTGCCGGCGAACAACGGACAAACCGGGCTCTCCCGCAACCACTCACGCCCGTCGCTCTCGTCCACGCGGACGATCGAGGTGCGGCTGACATCGAATTCGGAAGTCCCGGACATCGGTCAGGATCGTAGTCCCCCCCTCCTCTCCCGCAAGCGCCGGGAATGTGGATTTCCGATAGGTAAATCTGCGATCTCGCGGCTTGCCGCGACTCCATGATCCGCCGAAAGTGCAGATCTGATATGCCGCAATCCCTCAAGCGCTTTGTCCAGGCCGGCGAACCCGCCTGCGAGACCAACCCGTGGACCCACAACGAATGGCTCTGCCGACCGGATCTGGTTCCGGCGGAAAAGCTGCTGATGGTCCGTGCCACGATGCCGCCCGGGCACTGCCATCCCTTCCACTTCCATCCGCACCGCGAGGAAATCATCCACGTCGTTTCCGGCCGCGCCGAACAGTGGGTCGGCGACGAATACCGGATCCTCGGCCCCGGCGAAATCGCCCATCTCCCGGCGGGCATTGTCCACGGCACCTACAACCCTTTCGACGAGACGCTGGTCTTCCACGCCATCCTATCGCCCGCGAAACTGCCGCCCGACCAAGAGCGCGACGAAGATCCCCACGATGTCTCACATGCGGAGCCGTGGGCATCGATCCGCGCGGGCATGACGCCGTGCCGCATGCTTTGACCGGGCCCTCGGCCCCTTCCACTCCGGCACTACGCCCGAGTTCCGGCTTCGCCCCATTTCAGACGGCTTCCACCTTCGCTCGCGGCGAAATCCCGGTTGTCCTCGCGGAGCCAAGGCGTAGCGTCATCCCCATCCGATGAGTGAAGCTTCCGCGTCCATCCCTCCGATCGACGCAAACTTGGAAGCAACCCGCCGCTACCTGCCCTGGGTCGTCGCCGTGGCGCTGTTCATGCAGCAGCTCGACAGCACCATCGTGAACACCGCGGTGCCCACCATGGCGGAGTCGCTCGGCGTGGCGTCGCTCAGCCTGAAATCGGTGCTGACCAGCTACACCATCGCCATCGCGGTGCTGATCCCGCTCAGCGGCTGGCTGGCGGACAAGTTCGGCACCCGCCGCGTGTTCGGCTTCGCGGTCGCGGTGTTCACCCTCGGCTCGCTCGCCTGCGGGCTCTCGACGAGCCTGCCGATGCTGGTCGCCTCGCGGATCCTCCAAGGCGTCGGCGCGGCCTTCATGATGCCGGTCGGCCGGATCGCGCTGCTCAAGACCTTTCCGAAATCCGGCATCCTGCGGGCGATGAATTTCGTGATCATCCCCGCCCTGTTAGGCCCGCTGCTCGGCCCGCTGACCGGCGGCGTGATCGTCCACTGGCTGCCGTGGCGGATGATCTTCCTGATCAACATCCCGATCGGCATCCTCGGCCTCTGGCTGGTGAAGAAGCACATGCCGGATCACCGAGCGGCCCAGCCGGATCCGCTCGACCTGACCGGCTTCCTGCTTTTCGGCAGCGGCATCGCGCTGCTGTCATGGGTGCTGGAGATCTTCGGCGAACACGGCATGGATCCGCTCCGCACCGGCGCGATGGCCGCGGTCTCGCTCGTCCTGATCGCCGCTTATTTCTGGCACGCCCGGCGGACCACCCAGCCGCTATTGCCCGTCGAGCTGTTCCGGCTGCGGACCTTCCGCGTGTCGGTCGCCGGCGGCTTCATCACCCGGCTCGGCATCGCCGGCATGCCCTTCCTGCTGCCGCTGCTCTATCAGCTCGGCATGGGCTTCTCGCCTTGGCAGGCGGGCTTGCTCGTGATGCCCCAGGCCGCCGCGGCGATCGGCATGAAGCTGCTCGTCCAGCGAATCCTCGCCCGCTTCGGCCACCGCCGCGTGCTGCTCGTCAACACCCTGCTGATCGGCGCGATGATCGCCGCCTTCTCCCAGGTCGGGCCCGGCACGCCGGTGTGGGTGATCCTGATGTTCAGCATTCTCCAGGGCAGCGTCTCCGCCCTGCAGTTCACCGCCATGAACACGCTCGCCTTCGCCGACACCAGTGACGCCGAAGCGAGCGATGCCAGCACCATCGCTAGCACCGCCCAGCAGCTTTCGATCAGCTTCGGCATCGCCTTCGCCTCGCTGGTCACCGGCGCGTTCCTCGGCGGGATCGACCGCTCGAACGCGGACCTCCTTGTCCCCGCCCTGCACAAGGCTTACCTGCTGTTAGGCACGGTGACCGTAGGCAGCGCCGCGACCTTCCTGCTGCTCAAGCGCGACGACGGCGCGAATGTCAGCGGGCACGGCAAGCCTCCAGTGCAGGACGGGGCGGAGCCGGTCTCTATCCGCCAGCTCGGATAGAAACCGGAATTCCGATCAAGGCGCGGCCGCGATGGTGCGACGGACGGCGTTGCGATCCTTCAGGCGGCGGGCGCGCTTCGCCGAGCGCTCGGCCAAGGTGGTTCCGAGACCCGCCAGCGCCTTGTCGATGGCGGCCATCATCGTGTGGTCGCAGCCGGTCGAGAAGAGATCGGGACCGGGCGTGACGAGATGGATCGATACTTCGCACGCCGGACTCCGGTCACGGTGGCGGATGATGCGGACCTTCGCCTCGTCGACCTGGCGCATCGCCGCGATTCCGGCGAGACGCGCGGCGATCCAGCGGTCGGGATACTTCGAAACGACGACTCCAAGACGGTTGACGGTGATTTTCATAGGGTGATGGTTGATTGGTTTTCAGCCGGCATTCCCGCCGGCGTGATATGACTAGCCGCATTCTCACGCTTCGAATAATACCCAATTTCGAATCGACGCTTCGTTTAATCCTAATTATCGATTCCTTCCATGGACTGGCTCAATTACCATCACCTGCGTTACTTCTGGATCGTCGCGAAGGAAGGCAGCCTGGCCCGTGCGGCGGAGCGGCTGAGGGTGTCGCAGCCCTCCATTTCCGGGCAGATCCGCGAGCTCGAGAGCGCTTTCGGCCAGCGGCTCTTCAAAAAAGAAGGCCGCAAGAACGTGCTCACCGAAGCCGGGCGGATGGTCCAGCGCTATGCCGACGAGATTTTCACACTCGGCGGGGAAATGATGAACGCGCTCCAGGAGCGCCCGACCGAAAACGCCATGCGGGTGCGCATCGGGCTGACGGATTCCTTCCCGAAGCTGGTCGGCAACGAGATCCTCAAGCCGGTCTTTTCCCTCGGCCGCTCGGTGCAGGTGATCTGCCGCGAAGGCAAGCCGCTCGACCTCATCGCGCAGCTCGCCGCCCACCGGCTCGACCTCGTGCTGGCGGACGAGCCGCCGTCGAGCAGCGTCAACATCCGCGTCTTCGACCACCGGCTCGGTGAGACCGGCTGCCTCGTCTGCGCTTCGCGCAAGCTCGCGGCGAAACTCAGACCGGGCTTCCCCCGTTCCCTTCACGGCGCGCCCGCCCTCTTGCCGGCCGAGAACGCGCCGCTGCGCCGCGCGGCCGAGACCTGGCTGCGCGACCTCGGGGTCAAGCCACGGGTGGAAGCGGAGTTCGAGGATCCCGCCATGATGAAAGTGATGGCCGCCGAAGGTCGCGGCTTCGTCGTCCTGCCCGCGGCCGTCTCGTCGATCGCCTTGAAGCGCTACGGCTTGTCGGTCATCGGCAGCGCGGAGGACTGCCGGATCTCCTTCCACGCCTTCACCGCCGAGCGGAAAGTCGAGCACCCGGCGGTCACCGCCATCACCCGCAGCAAGCTGTGGCTGACAGCCGGAAGCTAATCCGTCATTCGCCTCGCCACCGCCGCGCCGCCGCCCACAGCACCGCCGGCACCAGCAGGCTGAAAGCAAGCGCCCAGCCCGGGGCCTCGCGGCCCGCCGCGCCGATCCACGCGAACAGGAATCCCACCGGCAGGCTGCCGCAGGCCAGCGAAGTGACGAAGCGCCCGAAGGGCATGCGCACCAGGCCCGCCGTGCAGGACAGCGCCTCCGGGAGGATCGGCAGCGCGCGCGACAAGGCGACCATCCAGCCGCCGCCCTTGGCAAAGAGCAGCTTCCCCTTCTCGAAATCCAGATCGCCCAACAGCTTCCTCGCCGCCTTTTCCCCGATCAGGCGGCCGACACCATAACCGGTCAACCCAGCGATCATCGACCCCGCCGCTGCGGCCAACCCGCCTAACAGAACGCCGTAAACATAGCCGAGCGCCGACATCACCACCGTCCCCGGAACCGGCAGCACCAGATCCGCCGCCAGCAGCCCGATTCCCGCCGCCCACGCCCAGGGCCCGGCGCTCTCCAGCCAGCCGACCGCCCCTTCCAGGGTGAAGCGCTCTTCCCAAGCCCCGCCCCACAGCAGCCAGATGCCGAGGACCAGGGCGGAAAGGGCGATGAACCAGACGATGAGTCTCATGATCAATTGGTTAGAAAACCCACCACGCCAGCAAGGTCACCACCACCAGGCACACGCCGTCCAGCAGCACGCCCGCCCGCAGCATCTCGCGCTGCGGGATCCGGCCGGTGGCGAAGACGATCGCGTTCGGCGGCGTGGCGACCGGCAGCATGAAACCGCAAGAAGCCGCCAGCGCGAGCGGGATCACCAGCTTCGGCGGGGCCATCCCGAGTTCCACCGCCACCGAGTAGAAGATGGGCACCATCAGCGCGGCGGTGGCGGTGTTGCTGGAAAACTCGCCCAGCAGGATGACGAAGCCCAGCGATGCCGCGATGATCAGAATCACCGGCCAGCCATCGACGAAGCTCACGATCTCGCGCGCCATGAACAGGCTCGCACCCGTCTTGTCGAGCAGACCGCTCAACACGATTCCTCCGCCGAACAAGAGCAGCACGCCCCACTCGGTGCCGGCCTCGATGTCCTTCCAACCGGCCACCCGCGTGGCGACCAGCGCCAGCACCGCCAGCAGCGCGACCACCGTGTCGAACGAGTTCGCGATCCCGAGCCGGGGCGCGAGCCAGCCGCCGAAGATCCAGGCCAGCCCGGTCAGCAGGAAAATCACCAGCGTGGTGACCCGCCGGCCGTGCCACTCGAAGTCCCGCCGCTCCGGCAGCGCGAAGTCGGCCCGGGCAGGCTTGCAGGTGAGATGCAGGACCACCGCCATCAACGGCAGCAGCACCAGCATCGCGGGAATGCCGAAGCGCAGCCAGCCGACGAAGTCGATCCCCAGCGCCTTCGCCGCGATCCCGTTCGGCGGGGTGCCGACCAGCGTGCCCAGCCCGCCGATGCTCGCGGCGTAGGCGGTGCCGAGCAGCAGGAAGATCGCGTTGCCACGTCGGGCATCGTCTTTCGAGGCATGACCCAGGATCCCGATCACCAACGGGATCATGATGGCCGTGGTGGCGGTATTGCTCATCCACATCGAGAGCACCGCCGTGACCGCGAAGATCAAGTACGAGACCCGTAGGAATTTCCCCTTCGCCGCGCCCACGATCCGGTCCGCGATCCAGCGGTCGAGGCCCTGCACCGACATCGCCGAAGCCAGCGCGAAGCCGCCGAAGAACAGGAAGATCAAGGGATCGGCGAAGCCGGTCAGGGCGGTCTTCATGTCCATCACCCCGGCCAGCACCCCGAGCACCGGCACCAGCAGCGCGGTCGCGGCGAGCGGCAGCGCCTCGGTCACCCACAGGAAACCGATGCACAGGAAGATCCCGAGCCCGAGCCGGACCTCCAAAGGATCCAGATCGCCGTGAAGACCGGCATTCACCGGAAACAACGAGCCCAGCGGGATGAGCAACAAGGCGACGACCACCAGCCAGGTGTCGCGACGCTTGAAAAAGGGACGTCGCGCGTCCCCGGGCTTCACCGCGCTCGTCCGTTCCTCGTCCATCGGCCGCACCCACTCTCACGAACGCGAAATGCCGACGCAAGATTTGTCGCGCCTGGGCTGGAAACACTCCGGAGCCGGCCCCGCGAACCGTTACTCCCCCGCACCGTCGCCGGTCGCGGCAACGGGCTCTAGGCGGCGGAAATGGACCTGGCCGACCCGGCGGCCGTCGGTACTGGTGACCTTGGCTTCCCAGCCGTGGATCTCGACCATCTCACCCACTTCGGGGAAGCGGCCGAGCTGCTGGGTGATGTAGCCGCCGACGGTGGTGACCTCGCCGCTGTCGAGGTCGAGTTCGTCCGCCATCTCGGTCAGATCGTTCAGGGTCATCGCGCCCTCGATCACGAACTCGTTGTCGTTGATCCAGTTCGACTCCGGCTTCTCGTTGTCGAACTCGTCATGGATGTCGCCGACCAGTTCCTCGATCACGTTGTCGAGGAAGACGATGCCGACCGGTGTGCCGAACTCGTCGACCACCATCGCGAGATGCGCGCGCTCCTTGAGGAAGAACTTCAGCAGCACGTCGAGCGGCATGGTGTCGGGCACCATCTTGAGCTCGCGCTTGATCCGCATGAGGTCGGGATCCGGCGTGCCGACCAGCTTGAGCACGTCCTTGATGTGGATCAGCCCGATCGCGTTGTCGAGGTGGCCGCCCTTGGCCAGCGGGAAGCGGGTGTGCTTGGTGCGGCGGGCGGTTTCGAGCGACGTCTCGAAAGGCTCGTCGGCATGCAGCACGATGACCTCCTGGCGCGGCGTCATCACGTCGCGGACCCAGAGTTCGTTCAGGGCCAGCGCATTGATCAGGATCTCGCGCTCGATCTCGGTGACTTCCTCGGCGCGTTCGCTTTCGGCGACCAGCAGCGCGAGTTCGTCGGCGGAGTGGATGTGCTCGCCCTCCCCGACCGGGTCGATCTTGAAGACGTTCTTGAGGATCCAGTTGGCGGTGCCGTTCAGGACGCGGATGGCCCAGTGGAAGGTCCGGTAGAAAAGGTGCAGCGGACCGGCCAGCAGCAGGGTCGTGGCCAGCGATTTGCGGATCGCGATCGACTTCGGCAGGAGCTCGCCGATCACCACGTGGAGGAAGGTGAAGGACGCGATCGCCAGCATGAAGGACGTCACCTTGATCGGGCTGAAGGTCTTGCCCCAGATCTCCATCGAGACGGGAACCCCGGCATTGTAGAGCACGGGCGACACCAGCGCCTCCACGAAAGGCTCGCCGAGGAAACCGAGGGCCAGCGAGGCGATGGTGATCCCGAGCTGGTTGGCGGAAAGATAGCCGTCGAGATGGCTGACCACGTGCAGCGCAGTGCCGCTGCTACGGCTGGTCTTCTCCTTGTTCACCGCCTCGAGCTGGCTCGGGCGCACTTTGACGATCGCGAATTCGGAGGCGACGAAGAAGGCGTTCAGCAGCAGGAAGAACAGGATGCCGAAGACATACAGGGCCGCTTCTCCGCCTGAGGGGAATTCCGTCCGCAGCTCGCTTGAGGCGAGGATGAAGATATCGGGAAGAACGTTCATCCCGGACTAGAGCTTTTCGTAAACGCCTTGGTCGCGGCGTTCGAGCACGGTAAAACCCGCCGACTTGGCGTCGCTCACGGACAGCGGCTTCGCGATCCTTGGCGTGTTCACCTTGGAAATCACCTTGCGCACGGAATGGCGGCAAAGCGGGCACTGCTCGAGTGCCGGACGGTCGATCGGCCGTCTGAGTTCAAATCCCTTGCGGCAAATGCGGCAAGATCGCTCCGGATCTTCAGGATTCTCGGAAAGGTATTCGTAGATGGGCATTGAGGGGACGGGAGGGCGAGCTTTTACCGCCTCCCGTCAACCGTAGCGGACGGCGTGCCGTTTTACCAGCTCGACTTCGTCACGCCCGGGATCATGCCGTGCGAGGCGAGCTCGCGGAAGCTGATACGGGACAGACGGAAGCGGCGGAGGAAAGCGCGGCGGCGACCGGAGTATTCGCAGCGGTTCACCAGCCGGGTCGGGCTGGCGTCACGGGGCAGCATCGTCAAGCCGATGTAGTCCTTCTCGGCCTTCAGCTTGTGACGAAGGTCGGAGTATTTGGCGACAGTGCGCGCCTTGCGCTCGTTGCGGGCAATCCAGCTCTTTTTAGCCATAATTCGGGGCGCGGTGAATACCCGCTGGGCAGACCCGTGCAAGCCCAAACTTGGGTTTTTTGTCAGAGAGGCCCGCTGCATCAGCATTCGGCGACTGGTGAATCATAACGCATGATTTTGATTGCATGTTTTTTAATTCCATCTTCTTTCCCCGCCGCCGCCTGACCTGACCGCCATGCTCATCGATAATCTACTCTCCCCTGTCGTGCTCGCTTTCCTGCTGGGCCTCGTCGCCTGCCTCGCCCGGAGCGACCTGCGGCTGCCGGAACCAGTGTTCCAAGCTCTCTCGATCTACCTGCTGTTCGCGATCGGCATGAAAGGCGGCGCCGCGGTGGCCGACGCCGGGCTCGCCCGGGTGGTGGTGCCGGGAGCGGTCACGCTGGCGCTCGGAGTGATCACCCCGTTGATCGCTTTCTGGCTGATGCACACCTGGGGCCGGCTCGACCGCATCAATGCCGCCGCCGTGGCCGCCCACTTCGGCTCGGTCTCCGCGGTGACCTTCCTCGTCGCCAACGAAGCCGCCCAGCGCTCCGGCTTGAACCCCGAAGGCTTCCTGCCCGCGCTGGTGGCAATTCTTGAGATCCCCGGCATCATCATCGCCCTCCTCCTCGCCCGCCGCGGCCCCGGGCCGGCCTTCTCGCGGGAGGCGATGGCCGAAGTGCTGACCGGCAAAAGCATCGTCCTGCTCGCCGGAGGAACCCTGATCGGCTACCTCTCCAGCAAGGCTCAGTGGGAAAGCGTGAAACCCTTCTTCGTGATTCCCTTCAAGGGCGTCCTCTGCCTGTTCCTGCTCGAACTCGGTGCCCTGGCCGGCCGGCGGCTCAAGGACATCCGCCACTCCGGCATCCGCCCGGTGATCCTAGCGATGCTGCTCCCGCTCCTTCACGGTGCCCTGGGCGTGGCCGGCGGCTTGCTCGCTGGACTCTCTCCCGGCGGGGCCGCAGTGCTCGGGGTGATGGCTGCCAGCGCCTCCTACATCGCCGCTCCGGCCGCCGTCCGCATCGCCCTGCCGGAAGCGAGTCCCGGCGTGTATCTGACATTGTCCCTCGGGGTGACTTTCCCTTTCAATCTCGCCCTCGGCATCCCGTGGTGCCTGTTCCTCGCCCGCCACCTCGATCCCCTGCTGTCATGAAGGTCCGCCTGAAAAAAGTCACCATCGTCGCGGAAAGCCTGCTCCGCACGCAGTTGCTCAAGCTCCTCGCCAGCCACGGCGTGACCGGTCACACGATCACGCTGGCCGAAGGCTGCGGCTCGCGCGGAGTCCGTGCTTCCGAATGGGAAGGCCGCAACATCCAGATCGACACCCTCGTCAACGACGCCACCGCCGACCTGTTGATGCAGGGCATCGCGGCACGCTTCTTCGATCACTTCGCGGTGATCGCCTATTCCTGCGATGTGGAAGTGCTGCGCGGTGAGAAATTCGTCCCCCCCGCGGACTCCTGACCGGACCCGAGCGGCCCCTTCAGCAGCTCCAGCAACTGAGCCAGCCGGACGTGCTGCTCCAGCGGATGACGCAGCGGCGTGTCGCCGTCGATCTCGTAATGATTCCGCCGGCCCTCGCGTCGACGGCGGATCACCCCGGCAGCTTCCAGCTCGCCGATGATCCGGATCACCGCCCGCTCCGTGATCCCGATCCTGGCGGCGATGTCCCGCACCCGCAGGTCCGGCTCTCGCCACAGCAGCAGGATCGTGTGCGCGTGGTTGCTCAGGTAGGTCCAGCCCGGCCCGCTTGATTTCATGCCACGGGCTAACAAAAAACCCGCCGGATCAAACCTGAAAATGATTTCAGGCGCTTGCTTTCATCCGTTGAACCCGCTCAGCGCCCCGCCACCGGCCGCGCCCAGAACTTCGAAGGCGGCAGGTCGTTCGGCCGCAGCACCACGATCCCGGCGTGCTTCGAAGAGCCGTTCAGGTAGTCGGTGATGGGGCGGTCGATGATCGTCATCCGCCCCTTGTCACGGTCCGAGGTGGCGTGGGTGAAGTAGGCGCGGCCCTTCAGCTTCACGATCAGGCCGACGTGCGAGGTGTAGTTGTATTTCCAGTTCGCGGTGATGGCCACCACGTCGCCGTCCTGCAGATAGCCCTCGATCCCGCGGACGTTCTTCTTCGGAATGTGATAGACCGGCAGCTTCGACACCCGGGCCTCGATGCGGCCCATTTCCGGCAGCAGCGAGGGGTTGTTGCGGAGGTAGCGGTAGTTCTTCCACTGCACCGTCATCTCGCGGATCTCCCGTTTCAAGCGCACCGCGCCGGGGATGCGCGGCGTGATGTTCTTCGCGAAGCCGCGGCGCTCGTTGTCGTGAAAGACCTCCTCGAGGTGGTGCATGCGGCTCAGGTAACTGCCGGTGCAGCGGCCGTCGCGGTAGCGCTCCAGCTCGACCATGTGGAGCATGTCCTGCGGCGTGTACGGCCCGGGCTTGTAGCGGAGCATCCGGGCGAATGCCAAGGCGTTCTCGTAGTAGGTCCAGCAATCCATCGCACCGAAATTCACGACCGGCGACTCGATGCGGTCGTCCACCTCCAGCGTGTAATTCACATACGGCGTCCCGACCATCGCGCGGGCCGCACGGATGGTGCGGGCGCCGATCGGCAACTGCCGCCAGTTCTCCTTCTCCGCTTGCTGGACCATCGAGCGGAACTTCGCCTCGCCCTTGAAGACCGTCGCCATCGGCAGCCGCGGCGGGCTTGGCGGGGTGACGGTGTGCTGCGCGGCGGCGGGAAATGCGGCCAGCGCCAGGAGTGCGGAAATCACCACGTTTTTCATGGGGCCATCCTAGGGCCATCAGGAGAAAAGCAAAGAAGCTTTCCGCCGGATCACCGCTTCAACCGGAGCCGGACCGGTCCTTTTGCCGTGGACGGATCGACGACGTGACCGCCCTGGGTGATCTCGATCAAGCCTGCCGCCACCAAGCGCCGGGCCGCCCGCCGCGCGTCTTCCATGCGCTCCCGCCAGGCGTCCGGAAAGACCGCACGCGCCGCCTCACTCGGGCAGATCGTCGCCCCGGCCGCGCGTTTCGAGAGCAGATTGACGATCACCTCTTCCATGGTCCGCTCCGCGTCGCTGGGCTTGTGGCGGCGGCAGACATCGGAGCAATACTTCACCTCGTCCCAACAACGCTCCCACTTCTTCCGCCACTCGATGCGGCGGCCGCAGGTGGCGCAGGTCTTGTCAGGCAACGGCATCGGTGGCGTTGACATAACCCGCATCTCCGCACAGACAAGTGACCAATCATGTCCGAGCCCCACCAAGCCCCCCGCAGCCCGCGCGACGAGATCGACGGCATCGTCTACTTCCCCCGCCTCTGCGACAAGGTCCGCCTCCACGCCGCCGGCACCCTTTCGCCCGAATACCACGCCAACCTCGGCTCCGGCATGGACCTCTGGACCTGCCAGTTCCTCGGGGTGGATTACGCGCCGCTCGCCGAGCAGCTCCGGTCCGGCAAGTCCGACGCCGAAGCCCTCGCCTGGACCCGCGAAAACGGCATGCCGCGGACCGTCGCGGAACTCGCCTGGTGGTCCGCCTACATGAAGACCCGCGGCTTCCGCGACGATCTCGCCGAACGCCTCGCCCAGCGCAAGGCGGAGTCCGGCTTTCAGGACCGCGCCGACATCGTCACCTTCATGGACTACATCGACGCCGACGAAGGCCGGATTTGAGCGGAGAAGGTCACTCTAACAGGTGCTCCAGCGCCTTCCGGTCCATCGCGTGGCGGAAGGCCGTCTCGCGGTCGATCACCCGGTCGCGCACCAGGTTCGACAAGGACCGCTCCAGGGTGATCATGCCGTCCTCGCCGCCCGTCAGCATGGCATTGCGGATGTGGTGGTCGTGACCCTCGCGGATGCCGTTCGCGACGCCCGGCGTGACCATCAGCTTCTCCACCGCGGGGATCAGCCCTCGTGAGCGGGTCGGCAGCAGCCGCTGCGAAAGCACCGCCCGCAGCGACAGCGCCAGCTGGTTCCGGATGTGCGGCTGCTGGTGTCCCGGAAAAACGTCCACAATGCGGTTCACCGCCGCCGTCGCACTGCCGGAGTGCAGGGTCCCCAGAACCAGGTGACCCGTCTCCGCCGCGGTCAGCGCCGCGGAAATGGTGTCGAGATCGCGCAATTCGCCTAACAGGATGACGTCCGGATTCTCCCGCAAGGCGGCACGCAGGCCGGACGCGAAGCTCTCGACGTTGGTCCCGACCTCCCGCTGGTGGATCAGGCAACGGATGTCGCGGTGCTCGTACTCGATGGGATCCTCGATCGTGATGACATGCCGCGCCCGGGTCCGGTTGATGTGATCGACCAAGGCCGCGAGCGTCGTCGATTTCCCCGAGCCCGACGCCCCCGTCACCAGCACCAGGCCGTTGGGAAAATCGGCCAGCTTCAGAAGATCCTCCGGCAGCGAAAGTTCGGCCAGCGGCGGGATTCGGAGGCGGATCGGTCGCAGCGCCGCGGCCACCCCGTCGAGATGGCGGAACACATTGATCCGGATCCGCCGGGGACCGTCCGTGGTCTCCCAGCGGATGGCGAAATCCGCGCTCCCGGTCCGCGCGAGCTCTTCCTTCGAAGCCTCATCCGGAAGCAAGCCGAGGATTTGCCCAGTGGTCGGGGTGTCCGCGTCGAGCGGCACGATGGATCCGTTCCGCCGGGCACGCGGCGGCTTGCCAGAGGATAGGAAAATGTCGGACGCATCGAGCGATAGCGCCAAATCCAGCGTCGCCCGCAGATCCGGCTCCGGCCACTCCGGGAAATCGTCCGCCGCTGCAGGCACCGCCGGCTTCGCAAAAGCCGCCACGGTCAGCGCCAGCGGATCGTCTTCCCGGACCTCCTCGCCCCGCGGTGCGACGCCGAGGACGTTGACCTCGATCCGGAACTCCGCCTCGTCGGGACGGATCATGTAGCCGAAGCCCGTCCCATCCGCCGCCTCGAACATCCCCTCCTGCCAACCCGTCCCGACCGCGTCGCCGGGACCCGCGAGTTCCTGGGAAATCCGCCGCAGCATCTCGGTGCGCAGCGCGGGCATGGAAAGTTCGATGGTCTCACCGGCCTTCAACAAATACGGAACCTTGTCCGAAACCAGCACCAGCCGCTCGGCCCGCTTCTCCACCATCAGCTTCAGGAATGTATCGATGACCGCCATGTCTTCATTCGCGCGACGCGCCCTGTGATAACGCCGGAAGCGGCTCCAATCGTCTCCACCCTCTGCCGGAAATCCCGCGCCCCGGGCTGGACGACCCGCAGCCGCCGCCTAAGCTGGCCCCCATGTCCGCGTTCGCTTACCAGGATCCCTTCCCGCTCGGCCCCGATACCACGGAATACGAGTGCCTCACCACCGAGCACGTCAGCCTCGCCGAGTTCGAAGGCAAGCCGATCCTGAAAGTCGCGCCGGAAGCCCTCGCCCTGCTCGCCAACGAGGCGATGAAGGCGATCAATTTCACCCT
Organism: Haloferula sp.; assembly: GCA_044372775.1. Taxonomy (GTDB): domain Bacteria; phylum Verrucomicrobiota; class Verrucomicrobiia; order Verrucomicrobiales; family Akkermansiaceae; genus Haloferula. The sequence goes on along the minus strand of JBIPNO010000018.1, from coordinate 47,262 downwards.
CCGCCCGAGCCACCTCGCCCAGGTCGCCGCCATCCTCGACGACCCGGAAGCCACCGAGAACGACCGCATGGTCGCCCTCATGCTGCTCAAGAACGCCGAGATCGCCGCCAAGGGCATCCTGCCCGCCTGCCAGGACACCGGCACCGCCACCGTGGTCGGCAAAAAGGGCCAGCAGGTGTGGACCGGCTGCGACGACGCCGAGTGGCTGTCGCAGGGCATCCATAAGACCTACCAGGAGGAAAACCTTCGCTATTCGCAAACCGCCCCGCTGACGATGTACGAGGAGGTCAACACCAAGACCAACCTCCCCGCGCAGATCGACCTCTACGCGACCGAAGGCGATGCCTACAAATTCCTCTTCGTCAGCAAAGGCGGCGGCTCGGCCAACAAGACCTTCCTCTATCAGGAAACCAAGGCCCTGCTGAATCCCAAGCGTCTCAAGGAGTTCGCCATCGAGAAAATGCGCTCCCTCGGCACCGCCGCCTGCCCGCCCTACCACCTCGCGCTGGTCATCGGCGGCACCTCCGCCGAGACCTGCCTCAAGACCGTCAAGATGGCCTCCACCCGCTACTACGACGCCTTGCCGACCTCCGGCAACGCGCAGGGCCAGGCCTTCCGCGATCTCGAACTCGAGAAAGAGCTGTTGGAGGCCGCGCGCCAGATCGGCATCGGCGCGCAGTTCGGTGGGAAATACTTCGCGCTCGATGTCCGCGTGATCCGCCTGCCCCGCCACGGCGCGTCCTGCCCGGTCGGCATCGGCGTCTCCTGCTCGGCCGACCGCCAGGCCAAGGCGAAGATCACGAAGGACGGCATCTTCCTCGAAAAACTCGAAAAGAACCCCGGCCGCTTCATCCCGGAGAAATACCGCGACTGGAAATTCAAGGGCGTCGAGATCGACCTCGACCAAGGCATGGAGCAAACCCTCGCCACCCTCAGCAAATACCCCGTCACCACCGCCGTTTCGCTCAGCGGCACCATCATCGTCGCCCGCGACATCGCCCACGCGAAGCTCAAGGAGCGGCTCGATGAAAGCGGTGAGTTGCCCGATTACTTCAAGCAATACCCCGTTTACTACGCCGGTCCCGCCAAGACCCCGGCCGGCTACCCCTCCGGCTCCTTCGGCCCGACCACCGCCGGCCGCATGGACGGCTACGTCGATCTCTTCCAAAGCCACCGCGCCTCGCTCGTCATGCTGGCGAAAGGCAACCGCTCTCAGGCAGTCACCGACGCCTGCAAGAAGCACGGCGGTTTCTACCTCGGCTCCGCCGGCGGCCCCGCCGCGCTGCTGGCCAAGGAACACATCAAGAGCCAGGAACTCGTCGAATACCCAGAACTCGGCATGGAGGCCGTCTGGAAAATCCGCGTCGAGAACTTCCCCGCCTTCATCCTCGTCGACGACAAGGGCAACGACTTCTTCAAGAAGATCAACGAGTGCCCGGTGTGCGTGTGAGGATGGAAATCGAAGCACAACTCTCTCTTGCGGACCTCTACGAGCGCGTCGACTTCGCGCCGTGATCACCCGTGATCGCGTGTCTGGCCGGGGGGAGGACCAGCGGGCATACTGAGTCCGTTGCCATGAAACTCCCGCTGCTCGCCTCCGCCATCCTGCTCCTCGCACCCGCCGCCCTTTCCGCCGCCGAACCGTCCCCGGTCGGCACTTGGGAAATCACCCTCTCCGGCGCCGAGCAGGGCCTCGCCTTCGCCACCTTCGAAGAAGACAAGGACCTCACCGGCTATGGCCTCAGCGACGAAGCGCCGGGGATCTTCACCCTCACCGGAACCTGGGACATCGATGAAAAGGGCAACCTCACCGGCAGCTACCTCCGGGAGGCCGACGGCGAATCCGTGACGGGCACGCTGACCGCCCGGATGACCGGCCGCCGCATCACCGGCAGCATCGCCGCGGAAAATGGCAATTTCAAATTCAAGGCCAGGCCGCAAGGCACCCCGCTCGACCTGACCGGCGACTGGGATGGCATCGCCACCCAGAACCGCGTCTCGCTCCCGCAATCCTACACGATCGTCCCGACCTCCCTGCCGGGCGTGTTCGACATCACCGGCTGGGGCCTTTTGCTGGAGTCGGGCGAATTCGTCATCAGCGGCACCGCGCTGATCCACTCGTCCGGCAAGGCCCAGATCCTGACGACCAGCGACTTCATTGAGGACCGCCCTGACATCAGCAGCTGGCTCGCCGGCACCGTGAAACCGGGCCGCGCCCGCAACCTGCTGCGCGGCATCGACTCCACCGGATCACCGCTTCAGGTCCGCCTCAGCCGCTGATCGGGCGGCTCACTCTTCGGTGCCGTAGCGGATCCCGAACTCGCGCTGGCTGAGCAGGTCGCTGTCGTTCTTGTCGAGCTTGGAGAACTTCTTCATCAGCACCGAACTCTTGGTCCCGCGGTTGAGGGTCAGCGAGTATTCGTCGGGATCCAGCAGGTCATCGCCATCCAGGTCCGCGATAAAGAAGGTCTGCGCTTTCGACGGGCGCTTCACGGTCTTGCCGGCGAAATGCTCGATGTATTCGTCCACGGTCAGGTCGCCGCTGATGTCGTCATCGGTCGAATTGAAGCGGTGGGTCATCACCACCCAAGGCAGGGTGTTCGGGAAAGCTACGAGGTATTCCTGGAAGGTCACCACCCCGTCGAAATTGCCATCGGCACGGTTGAACTCCCGGGTCCAGACAGCCTCGCGCTGGCTGCCGTCGCCACGCGTGGTGACCGTGATCGCCGACGTCTCTTCGGAGTCACCGGCGGCATTGCTGGATGCAACTGAATAGCGGTAAGTTGTCGAGGGATCGACATCCTCGTCGGTGTAGGTCCGGCCAGTCGCCGTTTCGATCTCTGTGCCGTTCCGGAAAATGACGTAGCGGATCGCCCCCACCACCGCGTTCCAGGTGAGGACGACCCCGGCATCGGTCACGGAAGCTGCAAGGCCGGTGGGGACAGCCGGGGTGATCGGCATCGTTACAGAGACTGAATCGGAAACCGAATTGTAGAGTGGTATGGTCGTCGTGGCTGCACCCACCGTGTAGGTGTAAGTGACCCCAGGCGTAAGACCGGAATCAGAAAAACTCGTTCCAGGCTGTTGAGCGCTTACGAACGGCTCACTACCTCCGCCCGTACGAGTAACAATGTAATTCACAGTTGGTGGGGTCGTAGGTGCAGGCGTCACAGTGGCAGCACCCCAGGTGACTGTGACCGCAGTGCCGCTGGAGGCAACAGCTGTAACGTTGGACGGTTTGCTAAGTGATTGCGCGAACACGGGCACCGAAAACACGGCGAGCAGGAGCAGGATGAGGGAACGCATTGGATTGGAGATCTGAAGTCGAAGGAATTTCCGTTGGAGAAGACCGTGGAGCGGTCCGGCCCCGCCAGCAAGTGCCGAGTCGACCCGTTCCCCCCGGAAAAACCGCCGGAGCCCGGATTTGTGTCACGATTTCTCCCCGATGACAGGACGGGCGTCCCAGCCGACCGATTCGCCCCGTGATTTCCCGCCGGAACCTGCTTGCTTGGAGGCATGAAGGAAACCCGCACGGAAAACGACTCGATGGGTGAAATGCAGGTCCCCGCCGCCGCCCTCTACGGGGCCTCGACCGCCCGGGCGGTGGAGAATTTCCGAATTTCCGGCACCCCGCTGCCCCCGCGGCTGATCCACGCCATCGCCCGGGTCAAACAGGCCGCCGCCGCCACCAACGCCGAAATCGGCCTCCTGCCGCCCGACCTCGCCGAAGCCATCGCCGCCGCCGCCGGGGAAATCGCCGACGGCCGGCACGACGACCATTTCCCGGTCGATCTCTACCAAACCGGCTCCGGCACCTCGTCGAACATGAACGCCAACGAGGTGATCGCCACCCTCTGCCGCCGCGCCGGATCGGCCGTCCACCCGAACGACCACGTCAATCTCGGCCAGTCGTCCAACGACGTCTTCCCCACCGCCATCCACCTCGCCGCCTCCCAGGCCCTCGCGAACGACCTGGTCCCGGCGATGCTCGCCCTGGAGTCCGCACTGAAATCCAAGGCCGCGGAGTTTTCCGAAGTCCTCAAGATCGGCCGCACCCACCTGATGGACGCCACTCCGGTCACCCTCGGCCAGGAATTCGGTGGCTGGGCCCGTCAGGCCGGGCTGGCCGCCTCCCGCGGCACCAAGGCGATCGAGGCCCTGATGGAACTCCCGCTCGGCGGCACCGCGGTCGGGACCGGCTTGAATGCCCACCCGCGCTTCGCCGAAATGACCATCGCCCGCCTCGCCGCGCTCACCGGACTGCCTTTCCGCGAGGCCACCGATCACTTCGAGGCCCAGTCCTCGAAAGACGCCTGCGTCGAGGCCCACGGCCAGCTCGCCACCATCGCCGTCTCCCTCCACAAGATCGCCTGCGACCTCCGCCTGCTCTCCTCCGGCCCCCGTTGCGGGCTCGGCGAGATCCGCCTGCCGGCCACCCAGCCGGGCTCCTCCATCATGCCGGGCAAGGTCAACCCGGTGATCCCGGAAGCCGTCACGATGGTCGCCGCACGCGTCGCCGGCAACCAGACCACCGTCGCCTGGTGCGGGGCCGGCGGCTTCCTCGAGCTGAATGTCTCGATGCCCCTGCTCGCCGCCTGCTTGCTGGAGTCGATTCATCTGCTGGCCCGCGCCGCCACCGTGCTGCGGGAGAAATGCATCGAGGGCATCGCGGCCGACGAGGAGCGCTGCCGCAGCTTGATCGAGCTCTCCCTTTCGATGGTCACCGCCCTCGCCCCGCAGATCGGCTACGAGCCGGCCGCGGCAATCGCCAAGGAATCCGTCGCCACCGGCCGCACGGTCCGCGAACTGTGCGAGGAACAGCTTGGCGACCTCGGAATCACCGCCGCGGAGCTGGAGGAACTGCTGGATCCCGCAAGGATGGCCGGCCGGGCGTAAGTGGATCGACAGCGATTGCTCAAAGCGAGATCCCGAAGAAATCCATCATCACCTGCCGGTAGACGTCGCGCTTGAATTCCGGCAGCCATTCCAGATCGAACTCCTCCGGCAGAATCCAGCGGTAGGCGCCGAACTCGCGCGGCTTCTGGTTGACGTTGATCTCCGGCGCGCCGGGCTTCAGCAGGCAGTGGTAATAGGTCTGCTCCTGGCCGTGGCAGCCGTGCTTGCGCATCTTCTTGAAGCGCACCGCCTCGGGATACAAGTAACGGTAGCCGGTCCGGTAGCCGATCAACTCGTAGTGTTGAGGCAGCAGGCCGACCTCTTCCCGCACCTCGCGGAACAAGGCCTGCTCGAGCGTTTCGCCATCGTCCACCCCGCCCTGCGGGAACTGCCACGCGCCCGGAATGGTCCAGCGCTCGCAGACGAGCAACTGACCCTCCGGCTTCAGCATCAGCGCGGCGACATTCGGACGGAACCTGACCACGCGGAAAACCTAGCGAATTCCGGTTCACGTGCTCAATCTTTAACTTCCCCGAAGTATTACTCCCAAGCTGGCCAAAGCCGCCGGCATCCTCCACACTCCCGCCACGATGAAAAAGTCCGCATGGTTCTACCTCTTCGCCACCCTGTTCCTCGCAGTCCCCGCCTCCGTCTCCGCCCAGCAGGGCCTCGACGATGTCGCCAGCGATATCGACGGAAGCTCCGACAACAACAACAATGCGGCCGAGAATTCTGAAGACGAGGAAAGCAAGGCCGAGGAGAGCGACTCCAACCGTCGCTTCTGGCAAGCCAGCGTCCCCGGCGGCCACTACATGGTGGCGCTTTCCAGCATCACCGCGATCAGCATGCACCAGTATGTGCTGGATACCCAACTGCTCGTCACCGAAATGGTCATCGACACCAACGGCCGCAGCCTCGCCCGCTTCTACTACGTCACTTCGGTAGCCGAGGACTCCGGCTCCGCCTCCGCCGCCCGCATCGTCGGCAAGGGCCGCGAGCTGCTCGACCGCGCCGGCCAGCGTGCCGGCACCAACGCCCTCGACCTCGCCCAGAAGAACTACCCGGCCACCAGCCACGCCGGCATGGTCGAATACCGCCTGCTCGACGTCCGTGATCTCAACGCCATCTATAAAAGCGTCCAGAGCGCCTGGGAAACCGGCAAGGGCCGGAAGATCACGGTGAAGTGACGAGCCGCCTCACATGCCCCCCATCTCGCTGACGATCCTGACAAGGGGCAGAAACAGCGCGAAAATGATGACGGGAAGAGCTACCGCCAGCATCAACAGCCCCAGTCCCGCCATCCAAGCGGCGGCCCGGCCCTTCGCCCAGATGAAGAACAGGGTGACCCCGATCAGCACCAGCACACCGGTCATCCAGACCGCGGGAAGATCGATGATCAGCCGGCTGATCAACGGCAACTCGCCCCCGATCTCACTGAACATTATGCCAAACTTCGGTCCAATCAGGCCGACCAAAAGGCACGACAAGCCGCCCCCCAAAGTCCCCACGCTCGCGAAAACCCGCGCCAACAACAGCGCCTGATCCGCCTTCCGCCGCGCGTCCTCGGCGATCATTTCCACGGGCTCACTCATCTTCCCCCTCCTGGGCTTCCTCGGCTTCTCTGACTTCCCGCTCTTTCTTGAGCTTCCTCAGCTGCTCCAGCTCGGCCTCGGTGAGTTCCTTCGGCTTGTCCCCTCCCAGCACGCCGAAGATGCCGCCGACCTCCCGCACCACGTCCTGCGCCTGACGGATCGTATCGCGGCCGGTTTCAATGACGTCGCGTCCGGTCTCGATCACCTCCACACCCTTCTGCAAGTGCTTCGTCATGTCCGCGTCGAGCACCTCGCGGGTGAACTTCAACACCCGCTCCCCCGTCTCCGGAAGGATCTCGAACATCCGCAGCCCCGCCGCCTCGATCAAGCGGCCCGTGAGATCTTCCTCCGGATCGTCGATCGTCCCGGTGACCCGCAGCGTCGTCCACAGCAGCCCGCGCTCGCCGGGTTGGAAGACGATCGTTTCCGCCCCTGGAATCCGCGCCAGCACGCCCGGCACCAGACCCAGCCGGAAGCGCCCATCGAGCCGCTCCTCGGCATCCACCCGCATCGTACCCTCCAGCCGCACCAGCCCTTCGCTGGCCAGCACCAGGTTCCGCAGGGTGATCGCGCCGTCCTCCCATTCGTAGTCGACCTTTCCCTCCTCCAAGGCCAGCCGCCGGAAGCGGGTGGTGTCCGCGTAGGCCGACAGCGAATCGAGCAGCGGCATCGCCGTCAGCACGCCGTCGGTCAGTTCCAAGCTGCCTTCCACCAGCGGCCCGCTCGGACGGTGCTCCACCGTGAATTCCGACTCCACCTTGCCCGAAAGCCGCTGCTTCCAGTCTTCCGGCAGCACCTCGGCGCACATCACGTCGCGCAGCCGGCCGTTGAACACATAGCCGTCGCCCTTCACCGACATCTCGCCGGACAGGTTCAGCCCGCCGCTTTCATACACCTGGAAATCCGCATCGGTCAGATAGACCCTGTCGTCATGATAGCGCAGCCGCGCCCGGCCAAGCGCCATCGGCGGCGCCCATTTCCACGGGAGGACGACGGTGCCCCCTTCCCCCTCCGCCTTGTAACTGCCGGGCGCCGCGTCGGGCGTCACCCGCCACGACGTGTCGCGGATGCCCACCGGGCCGCTCTTGGTGATCAGCTTGAGCGACGACGACCCGACCTCCACCTGCCGCACCTCCACCTTCTGCGGCACGAAAGCGTCGTACCATTTCTTCGGCTTCGGCGGCACCACCACCTCGACCGATTGCGGCGCCTCGCTCACTCGCTTCGCCGCCGTGGTGTCGATCTCCACCTCGATCCGCCGCGCCCGCGCGTCGTCGACCCGCCACACGCCCTGCCACCAGCCGCCGAGCCCCATATCGACCCGCAGGCCGTCGGCATCGATCGACTTCACGATTCCCTCGCCCGTCGCTTGGAATCCTTCCGTATCCATCCGGGTGCCGCTCCATTGGAAGCGCCCGAATTCGCTTTTCACGTCCAGCGCCTTGCCCGCCTCCGCCGATAGCATGTGGCGGAAATCCTCGCCGTGCAGCCAGCTCCGCAAGCCCACGTAGCCTCCGCCCAGCGCCACCACGCCCAGTCCTAACAACCCGATCGCCCCGCGCACCATCCAGCGCCCGCGCGCCCCGCCACGCCCCGCGGACGCTGCGACTTTCCTCCGTTGTCTCCGGCTCATGGGCGGAACCTGCCTGCTTTCCCCCGGCACGGCAAGCCGCTTGCACCGCCCGCCGTCCTGCCTACACTCCGCCCCCATGCACGAGGAAATCACCCTGGCCCGCGAGGTCGAAGCCATCCAGATCCCCAGCGGCGACGCCATCACCCTGCCCATCGGCACGCCCGTCTTCATCACCCAGCGCCTCGGCGGCACCTACACCGTCGCCACCTCCGCCGGACTCGCCCGCATTTCCTCGAAGGATGCCGATGCACTCGGCGTCGATCTCGAGAAGGAAAAGGAGAAGCACGCCGAAGCCGTCCGCCTCAAGGACGCCCCGCTCGAAGAGCAGGTCTGGGCCCAGCTCAAGGGCGTTTACGACCCGGAAATCCCGGTCGACATCGTCAACCTCGGCCTGGTCTACGACTGCGCCATCGAGGAGCAGGACGGGAAAAAGGTGGTCGCCATCAAGATGACCCTCACCGCCCCCGGCTGCGGCATGGGCCCGGTCATCGCCGCCGACGCGCAGGCCAAGATCATGACCATCGAAGGCATCGACGACGCCAAGGTCGAACTCGTCTGGGACCCCGCCTGGAACCAGGACATGATTTCGGAGGAAGGAAAGATGAAGCTCGGGATGATCTGAGTCATTCAAAATGCCCGAACTCCCCGAAGTCGAAACCACCCGCCGCGGGGTCGAGCCGCATGTCGTCGGCAAGTCGGTGCGCGAAGTCATCGTCCGCCACCGCGGATTGCGGCAGCCGGTCTCCGAATCGCTCGACATCATCGCCGGCGACCGGATCACCGCGGTCCGGCGGCGGGCGAAATACCTGATCTTCGACCTTGAGAAGTCCGGTTCCCTGCTGGTCCACCTCGGCATGTCCGGCAGCCTGCGCCTCGTCGATCCGGCGGAGGATTTCAAGAAGCACGACCACATCGCGCTCACGCTCGATTCCGGCAAGCAGCTCCGCTTCCACGACCCTCGGCGCTTCGGCATCTTCCTCCACCTCCCGCCCGGCGATCCGCTGGCCCACCCGCTGTTGGACAAGCTCGGTCCCGAGCCGCTCGAGCCGGACTTCACCACCGCGCACCTCGCCGCCGCCTGCGCCAGCCGTTCCTGCGCGATCAAGCTGGCGATCATGGATCCGAAAGTGGTGGTCGGCGTCGGCAACATCTACGCCAGCGAAGCCCTCTTCCGCGCCGGAATCCGGCCCGCCACGCCCGCCAGCCGGATCTCAAAACCCCGCCTCGCCAAGCTCGTCGCCTCGATCCGGACCGTCCTTGAGGAATCCATCACCCAGGGCGGCACCACCTTGCGCGATTTCCTCCACTCCGACGGCGAACCCGGCTACTTTCGCCAGCGGCTCTTCGTTTATGAGCGGAAAGGCGAATGCTGCCGCGTCTGCGCCACCCCGATCCGCCACGCTGTCATGGGCCAGCGCTCCACCTACTGGTGCCCGAAGTGCCAGAGCCCCTGACGTCACAACGCTGGCATCCCGCCGACCGTCTTCACCATGACCTCGGCCCTGCCTTTTGACCCCGCGGCCGCCTACCGCAGGAATGTCGATCCTTCGTTCATTCAATCCACCGACCGCAAACGAAGCTCACGCAACGCGTGCAAGCTCCCCGCCGCGTCCTCCCGGATCTTCCGCGCCCCGTCCTTCCGCTTCGCTCCGAAGTGGCTCCGGCAGCCTTTGAACACTCCTTCCACGAAGCCCTTGCTCCCGATCGCCACCCCGTCGCTGAACCAGCGCACCCGACAAAGCAGCAGGTCGGCCCGCGACAGCTTCCCGCCGCTCTTCAACACCGCCTCCACCCGCTCCTTCGAAAAGCCCTTCTTCTTCGAAGGAAGCGCCTTCTTAGGGAGCGCCGACTTTAGTCGGCCCGTAGCTTCCAACCCACTCCGCTCCACCCCAGCGCCCGCTCCCAACCCATCCAACTTCTCCACTCCCGTCTCCAACCCCTCCCCAAACAACCAGCACCGGTAAGCCTCCCCCGGCGTCAGCGCACCCCGCCTTTCCTCCCACGAATCCATCGGCGCCTCCATCACCCGGCACAGCCCCCGCCGCGCCCGCTTGCTGCCGCCGCAAGCCTCCCCATAACCCGTCCACCGGTAGTCTTTCGGATCCTCCACCAGCCCCGCCCGCACCGGGTTCAGATCGATGTAGAGCGCCATCGTCCGCAGCGCCTCGCCGTCTTCCACCAGCACGCTCTTGAAACGCTCCATCCAAAGGGTCCCGCGGCGTTGGTGGTGCTTGTTGAACCAGCGGCTGAAGCGCTCTTTCAGCTCTTTGACGAAGCAGGACAGGTCGCAGAAACGCTTGCGGAAGGTCTCTAGGATCGCCTCGGCCTCCTCCCCCCGCCCGGCTTCCCGCACCCGGGTGAGTTCGGCCTTCACCCCGACAATAAAGGCTTTCGAATACAGCAGGGAAAGGTGCTCCAGCAGCTTCGCCTCCCCGCCTTCCCCTTCGAAGCGGCGCAAGAACTTCGCCCGCTCCGGCACCTTCACCAGGATGTGGAAGTGGTTGTTCATCAGGGCATGGGTCAGGATCTCAACGCCTGAGAACCTCGCCATCCGCCACATCAACCGGCGGAATGCTTCTTTTTCCACCTCCCCGAACAGCTTCTCCCCACCGGCAGTCCGGCTCATCACATGGTAGGCTTGCCCACCCGCATTCTCCCCGCCGAACTGCCCGAGAATCCGCCGCGGCGGCCGCTTCATCTTGCGGCCGAGGCTCCCCATCCGCCCCGGCATGGCAGCCGTCGGCAGGATGACTTTCTCAAGGGGTGAGATTTCCTTCAAGTCGTTGGTCTTCATCGGAGGAGAGGTGATGACGGGAGGGAAGGAAGCAAATTTAGAAGCGACTGTCTACGACTTAATGGGTGGCGATCAGTTAATCCACAGCGAGATCGGCTGGCTGTTCGACGGGCTGTTCGACGCGAGATGAGGAAGGCGCCGCCGACGCAGAGAGGTCGAATCGAAGAGGTGTGAGCCGGGAAGGCACTATTTCACCTCGATAACCCACCGCATGAACCGTCGGCCACTGCCTTGCGGCACGGTGGCGCGGATTTCGCCATTCTCGATGCGGACCTCGACACCTTCCGCCGACCAAGTTCCGAGATCGTCGGACCATTCGGCCCCGTAGACCACATCCGCCCGCTCCAACGGTAGATCGCGCGAAATCGTCAAGTTCCCGGCTTCCATGCTCATCCGGTCGGGAATCCCGAGCCCGTCGCCGGGATCGAGCGAAAAGGCATACTCGATGCCGTCCGCCAGTCCATCGCGGTCCGCATCACCCTCGAAACTCAGGGCGAGCCCGGGATAGCCGGCTCGCCATTCAGCGAATCCGTCCGGCGCGACCGAAGACGCCGAGGAGCCCCAGGAAGGAACCACGTTCATGGCCGGGCCCCAGGATCCCGGCGAACTGCCGACAACACTGCGCAGCCGCAGCCGCAAAGTCGATCCCGGCACGAGATGCCCGCCCGCGGCCGAGTCGTCGAGCCGCACTTGGGTCGCCGCACCGGCCACCGGGATCACATTCGAGGCCACCACATCGGAAGGCGAGGTAACCGTGATGTCATCGATCCAGATTCCCGACTTTTTGGCGTTCCACTTGAGATTCACGCCGCCGATGTCCTTGCGGATCGCAAAGCGTAGCTTGATCGGCTGCTCCGCCCACGCACCCAACGGCACGCTGCGGAGGCTTCCCGCCTTGTCGGCCTTCTTCGTCCCGGCGAGATTCGAAATGGAAGTCCAGGACGCACCGCCGTCGGTCGACAGCTCGACATGCAGGCGGTTGGTCAGGCTCATCGGGCCGCGGCGATACCAGAAGTCAAGGGAGCTGTCGGCACTCGGTACTACGTCCCGCTCGACCGTGAAGTGATCTTCCTCGTCCGCCGCCGTGGATAGCCCGAGCCGGAACGCGAACGCACCGCTCTTCGCATAGCCTTTCAAATTACTGGAAAGGGCGTAGTTGCCGGTCGAACTGCTTACCTGGGGCGCGGGGGAACTTTCCGCACCCTCGGTCCAAAACTCGGGACTACCGAGGGCGGTCACCTCGAGCAAATACGAATCCGCCGCGGGATCCGGGATGAAATCGTAGTCAGCCCCGCTCACCGGCGGATCCTCCGGTCCGATGAGTTGCAAAGGCCCGGCGGGGGTGACCACCAATGGCGGCCCGTGGGAGAACGCCTTGCCGCCAAGGATCGCGCGGGCACGCAACCACCATTCCTGGCCGGTCACGAGAGCCACTCCGGCAGTGGCGGCCTCCAGCGGGAACGAGGTCAGACCGGCGGCCTTGACCACTCCGGTCCTCTGCAGCCAGTCGCAGCCGGTGACCGCGATGTCATCGATGAAAATTCCGGTCGGCTGGGTCGGGTAGTCCTCGTGGGCGTAGAGCGGCGATGTCGTGTCCGCGAGGTAGTAGCGGAAGCGGACGCGAAGCGGGGAAAGGCCGGACGGGAGATCGACCGACACCGCCTGAAAGGCCGGATCCCCCGCCCCACCGGCTCCGCTGAAGAGACCTCCGATCGGAGACCAACTCAGGCCGTCGTCGGACGAAGCCTCCACCGCCAGCTTGGAGGCGGCGGTCATCAAGCCGCGGCGGAGCTTGAAGTTGAGCTTGCCGGACGGCCCCGGAACCAGCTCCCGGCCGAGTTCGAACTGCTGCTCCGGCACGCCGTTGATGAAAGGATCGTAGCGGGTCGGGAAGGTCAGCCGGAATGCCTTGCTGCCGCTGACCGCCCAGCCCGCTGTCGAGGCCCGGAGCGGATAGCCCGGGTGGCTGCCGTCGATCACCGTCGATGCCGGCCCGTCCTCGGCCCCTTCGGTCCAGTTCGATGGCTGGCGCAGGAAAAACCCAACCTCCATCTCATCGGCCCCGGGCACGCCGTCCACCGTGTAAATGCTGCCACTACCGACCGGCGCGGGATTTCCCGAGATGACCGGCGTTTCGTTCAGACGGTCAGGATCGATCAGGGTGACCTGATAGGAATGCTGAGTCGGCACGCCCGGGCCGGCGATGTTCGAGACGGTCACGTGCCACGTCGTGTCGGCACCCACCGACTTGACCGAAACCTGGGGCGGAACCTGCCAGACGATCGAGTTGTCGCCGTAGCCGGTTCGGCGCGAAACCACCGTCACGGGCACCGGATTCATCGCCGCATCCTTGAGACTCACGGTGGCCGCGGCGAAGTTGGCATCGGGATAGGAAAGCGACCAGAAGGCGGCATTCAGACGTACCGGGCAAAATCCGGCGGGAGGGTAGGCCGCGAACTTTACCGGCGGCGTGAAATCCAGCTCAGACAGCTTGGGAATCACATACAGCGAGTTCGAGGGCGGCCGGACCGAGCCCGTTCCAGGGGTGAAGCTGCCCGGAGTGTCGCCGGTTGCGAAATCCGTGGACCAAGGGAACATCAGCCACCGGCGGTGGCCGACATCGACGTTCCAGGCCGAAATCCCCGTCACATCCTCCCTGAAATAGGCATCCACGGCTCCCGGTCCGAAAAAGCCGAGCGCCAGGTTGCCGTTCCGGTTGGCATTCCAGGCCGCGGCCGTCCACGCGGTGGAGCTTGTCGGCGGATTGTGGCTCAAGCCTCCATTTCCTGGGTAAGTGCGGATGATCATCAGCGCCGACCGCTGCGCGGCAGCCGCCTTGGTGGTATCCGCCGACGGGACCCAGGCGTCACCCGCAACAATTCCGACCGTCGCGCCGGAGTTGACGCGGACGTCCGCTTTCAAGCCACACATCGCCCGGTAGAAATTGATCCGGCGCTCGACATCTCCGACGAACGCCGCGGACACCGTCCCCTCCGCACCGGTTGCGGTGGAGTTGTAGTTCCCCGTCCAGCCGATCCGGTCCTGATACCCTTCCGAGGCCATGTAGTAGGCCTGGAAAAAGGACACGACTTCATTCCGGTCCGACGTGTTCACCTCCAAGCCACGCGTCGGCACCGGGGTGGCAACTCCAGGAACCGCAGCGAAACAGAGGATGATGGGAACGAGGGAAACCGGCCAGATTGCTCTAGACCAAGGGGACAGCACGCCCGATTGATAGTATGCAAATCCTAACAGTTAAAGTGTATTTTAAAAAAGATCCTGCAATCACTGCATGAACTCGTAACGGATCGCCGAAATCCCAAAAAAAGCCGCTGTTTCCGCCCGAAGCACGATCGAGCCAAGGCTGGCCGGCAGAAAGCCCTGCTCCGCCGCCGCCGCTCCTTCCGCCGCCGAAAAATCGCCCTCCGGCCCGACCAGCAGAATCACCCGCCGGACCTCCCCGGCCCCGCGCAAGATGTCCCGCAGCGGCCGCGTCCCAGGGAAAAGTGAAGCCATCACCATCAGATCCCCCGTCGCCTCGGGCAGCCAGCCGCCGAAATCGCGGACCGGCAGAACCTCGGGCAACAGGTCCTGGCCACACTGCTTGCAGGCTTCCAGCGCCACCCGCTGCCATTTCGCCGATTTCCGCGGGGCGTCGTCGCCATCCACCTGCACCACCGTGTGGCGAGTGATCAGCGGCTGGATCGAGCTCACCCCCAGCTCCACCGCCTTCTGGACCACGAGATCCATCGTCTTCCCCTTCGGCACCGCCTGCGCCAGGCAGATCTCGGGCTGGAGCGGGGGACGTTGCACGATCTCGCCGATCGTCAGCCCGATTTCCGACTTCGACACATCCCCGACCTCCGCCGCCGCCGAGCGGCCGCAGCCGTCGAACACCGTGATCCGGTCGCCCGTCCGCAGCCGCAGCACCTGGCCGGCGTGCTTCGCCTCGTCACCCGTCAGCCGCGCCTGCGCGCCCCATGCTTCCGGACTGAGGAAAAAGCGCGCCATGACCCGGCCTCAGAGATCGAAGAAACGCCGCGCCTTCTGGAAGAAGGACTCCTGCATCGGTGAGTTATGGTCGCCGATGGATTCCGCGAACTCCCGCAGCTTGTCCTGCTGCTCGCTGTTGAGCTTGGTCGGGACTTCCACCTGTACCCGCACGTGGAGGTCGCCCTTCTTGCCGCCGGAAAGCGCGGGCACCCCGCGGTCGCGCAGCCGGAACAAAGTGCCGCCCTGGGTTCCCGCCGGGATCTTGATCGAGGCCTTGCCGTCGAGCGTCGGGACCTCCAGTTCGCCGCCCAGGGTCGCCACGCTGAAGCGCATCGGCACCTCGCAGAACAGGTCGTTGCCCTCGCGCTCGAAGACATCGTGCTCCTTCACGTGGAGGAAAACGTAGAGATCCCCCGCCGCCCCACCGCGGACCCCGGCATCGCCGTTGCCGGTGGAGCGCAGCCGGGTGCCGTCTTCGACGCCACCGGGGATGCGGATCTTGATCCGGCTGGTCTTGTGGGTGCGACCGTCCCCGCCGCAACTGCCGCAGGGGTCGGCCACCACTTCGCCCGCGCCGCGGCACTCGGGGCAGGTCGTCTGCTGGATGAAAATCCCGGCCTGCCGGGCGACCACGCCGCGACCACCGCAGCTCGAGCACGCCCGGGTGCCACCACCGCTCTTGGAACCGCTCGAATTGCAGGTCCCGCAGGGCCCGAAGTGCTCGATCTCGAGCTCCTTCTCCGACCCACGCGCCGCTTCTTCCAGGCTGATCTCCAGATCGTAGCGCAGGTCGCTGCCGCGCTGCTTGCCGCCGCTGCGCTGACGACGTCCGCCGCCGAAAAATTCCTCGAAGCCACCGCCGAAAGCTCCACCGAAGACTTGCGAGAACAGGTCCATCGGGTCGTGGAAGCCCCCGCCACCACCACCGCCGCCACCGTTGAATGCCTGGTGGCCGTAGCGGTCGTAGGCCGCGCGCTTGTCGGCGTCGCTCAGCGCCTCGTAGGCCTCGCCGAGCTCCTTGAACTTGTCCTCCGCCTCGTGGTCTCCCGGGTTCTTGTCCGGGTGAAACTTCACCGCCAGCTTGCGGTAGGACTTCTTGATCTCCTCCGGGCTCGCATCGCGGGCGACGCCCAGCACTTCGTAATAATCGCGTTTCGCCGCCATGGTCATCCTTCCTCCCCGTCGCTCTCCATCGCGGACTTCGCCACCACCACCGTGGCGGGGCGCAGCAGCCGGTCGCGCAGCATGAAGCCGCGCCGGTGGACCCGCAGGATCCGCCCCTCCTCGTCGCCGGGCTCCTGGGAGACCGCCTCGTGGACGTTGGGATTGAACATCTGTCCTTCGGCCGGGATCTCGGTCACGCCTTGGTTGCCGAGGAAGTCGTTCATCTGCCGGCGGACCATGTCCATGCCGATGTAGATCATCGAACTCTTGTCCTGCGAGGCCGCCAGCATGCCCATCTCGAAGTTATCGATCACCGGAAGCAGGTCCTCCAGCAGGCCCTGGTTGGCGTAGCGGATCGCGTCCTCGCGCTCGCGGGCGGAGCGCTTGCGGAAATTGTCCAGGTCCGCCGCGGTCCGCACCGCCAGCTCCCGCCACTTCATCACATCGGCCTCCAATTCGGCCAAAGCATCCGTCTCGGCCGCCACGTCCTCCGTGAATTCCTCGTCCGCCACCCCGGCCGCCTCCTTGTCGTCGTCGGAAATCATAGGGGGTTCCTGCCACTCCCCGCCCCGCCCGTCAACGGTTCCTTGGCTGGCGATGACCCGGCTCCGCGGTTCCCCACGATGCCCGCCGGGCCGAAATCCCTCATCCCCGGCTCAATGACAACACGAAGGCAGTTCCTTCTTCTCCTGCACGACCTCCCCCCGCCCGAAGGGCAGGGTATCATGCAAGCGCCACATCAGCACCAGCGCCGTGACCAGCGCCAGACCGCGTTGCATCCGCGACATCCCGGCGGGCGTGAGCTTGCCCCGCAGCCGGTGGAACCCGTGCTGGGCGACCCACAACAACGGCACCGTGCCCAGCCCGAAGGCCAGCGCGACCTCCGCCCCGCGCGCGCCGGAGCCCGAGGTCAGCAGGGCGATGAACACCGCGTAAAGCGGCGCGCAGGGCAGGAAAGGCGTCAGCAGCCCGGTCATCCCCGCGCCCGCCACCGCGGGCATCCGCTGGGCCTTGAAACGCATCCGCACCGCCAGCCGCGTCAGGAACGCCGGTCGCGGAATCTTTTTCTCCAGCCCGGTCGCCAGCAACAGCAGCGCGGCGACCATCGCCCACGGCAGCAGCACCGCCGGCGAATCGAAGAACCAGCCCAGCGGCTCCCGCCCCACCGCCCCGCAGATCGCACCGATGGTCGTGTAGGCGGCCAGCCGCCCCGCATGATAAAGCGATGCCGCCGCCATCCGCTCGCCCTCGCTTTTCGCCATCGCGGTCACCCCACAGGCCAGCGGGCCGCACATCCCCGCGCAGTGCAGGCTGGTGGCAAGTCCGGTCAGGAAAGCTCCGGCAAGGGTCAGGTCCATGATGGTGCTACTTCAAATTCAACTCCACCTGCTGCGGCGAATGCTTCACCGCCACCGTGATCAGCGCGGTCCACGCCGTGATCAGCAGCCCGAAGGCAAGCACGACAAACAGCCAGGGATGACGGACAAGAAAGCCGTCGGGTTTATCTTCTACGGGATTCATGGTAGTTCAGGGTTGGGGACTGTAGGGATCGGGGCCCAGGAAGCGCATCTCGTGACGGATCGTCACGTCGCCCGGTTCGGCCCGGACCTCGATCTGGAGACTGGTGGTGCCGCGGTAGACACCGGTGGGGACCACCACGATGGCCGGACGCGTGACGTCGCCCAGCGGCGGCACCTCGATCACCGCGTCGGCCCCGCTCAGCGTGAACCCTTCCGGCGCGTTCGCCAGCCGGATGGTGAAGCGGGCCGGCTGGTTGCGCTTGTTGTAAAAGCGCACCTGGTAGTGGTTCCGCACCGCCGAGCCGTCGGCGTAGAACGGCTGGCCGCGCATCCGGGAAAAGTCCGCGGTGAAGGGTTTGGCCCGCTTCCAGCCGGCGATCGAGAACGCGGTCAGCCCGAGCAACCCCAGGATCGTGTAGGCGATCACCCGAGGCCGCAAAATCCGCCGCTTTTTGCCGGTCAGACCATTCAGCGAATCGTATCGGACGAGCCCCTTCGGCCGCTCGATCTTGGTCATGATGTCGTCGCAGGCGTCGATGCACGCCGCGCAGCCGATGCATTCGAGCTGCAAGCCGTTGCGGATGTCGATCCCGGTCGGGCAGACGTTCACGCAGCGCCGGCAGTCGATGCAGTCTCCGGTCGCCTTGCCTTTCGAGCCCCGCGGCTCGCCACGCTTCTCATCGTAGCCGATCACCACCGTGTCGTCATCCGTCAGCGCGCTCTGCAGGCGGCCGTAGGGGCACATGATGACGCAGAATTGCTCGCGGAACCATCCGAAGCAAAACCACAGAACCAGCGTCAGGAAGACCACCACGCCGAACGCCGTCGCATGGGCCAGCGGGCCTTCCTGCATGTGGCTGTAGAGCCGTTCCATCGAGACGAAATAGGACAGGAAAACATGAGCGATCAGTGTGGCGCAGAGCACATAGAGCGAATGTTTCGCCACCCGCCGCACCACCTTGCCCGCGGTCCAAGGCGCGGCGGCCAGCTTCTTGCGGGCCACCGAGTCGCCTTCGATCCAGCGCTCGATCCGGCGGAACACGTGGTCGAGGAACACCGTGTAGGGACAGGCCCAGCCGCACCACAAGCGGCCGAGCAGCGCGGTGACGAAGAACAGCGTGAAGCCGAGCCCGGTCACCCCGAAAAACATCACCCACAGGTCCTGCGGCACCAAGGTCAGCCCGAAGACGTGGAATCGCCGCATTTCCACATCGAAGAACAGCGCCGGGCTGCCGTTGATCGGGATCCACGGCAGCGCGACGTAAACCGCGATCAGCGCGAGCCCGAAGATCCGCCGCGCCAGGGTCCAGCGCCCTTTGACGTCGGCCGGATGGAGGAAGAAATGCGAGCCATCCTGGTTGATCGTGGTGACCGAATCGAGATTCGGCTGCTTATGAACGGGTGCGGACATGGCGAAGTGAACGCCCGCACCATCGCCCTCCCCCGCCCTCCCCGCTCCGCATCCCATCGCGCAGGATGCGCGAATCCTGCAAAAGGACGGATGCCGCCCGCCCCGGGACGTGGCTGCGGCATCTTGCAACAAGTCTTCCCAACCCCGGTAGGCCCGCCCACTTTACCCCCGAGGGCGAGATGCCAAAGAACCCGCCCAGGAATCGCCCGCATCAGCCTCCGCCACCGCAAGGTTTCACCTTGGATCGCCACCGCGAACGAGCTAGCGTCCCGACCGTGAACACTCTCTGTCGAGATCCGCACTTCCTGTAGGGTTGTTCCTTGTTCACGGCCATGACAACGCTTCGCAGCCGCCTTGTTGAAGCACGGTTATCCTGAATCCCCATCATCAAGGGCCGACCAGCAAAGAATCAACAAGCCACCCTTATCCCATGAACCCCAAGGAAGACCTCCAGCATCTCCTCCCCGAGAACGCCCGGGACGAGTTGATCGTTCTGCCCAGGAAGTCGCTCCAGCTTTCCACGATCTCGATCTCAACCCTGACCCTGGGCCTGGGAACCGCGATCGGAACACTGGCCATGGGCTCAACCCTCGGCGGAATCGCGATGGGCCTGTGCTTCATCGTGTCGCGGGTGTTGGGATCCTTGATCAACAAGCACGAAGCCGCGCTCTTGAGCCGCTTCGAAAGCGGACCCAGTTCACCTCAGCGCTGAGCAACCGCCATCACCCGCTCCTCGCGCCCGGAGCACGCCGAGGCGGGGCCTCCGGAGGCATCCCCTCCGGATTCCCGGCACGGGCGGGACGTCGGCCCGCGGTGGTTTCAGGAGGGCGCGGCCGCCATCCCGGATCGAAGTCAGCCCTGGGCCGCTTCGACGGGCTCGAGCGACGCGAGGCGCCGCTTGCAGTAGGTCCACTCGTGGTTCGAGCACTCGGTCTTCGAGCAGTCGAACTCGCAGATCGCGGTGTCCTTGGGGACGATGCCGACCAGGTGGTCCATCAGGCGCTGTCTCAGGGTGCCGTGACCTTCGTCATGGCTGCATTTGTCGTGGTTCATCGGTTTGGGGGGTAGGGGTGAATGGAACGAGGGACGCTCAACCGCCGAATTCCTTCGGATTCTTGGAGATGACGTAGGCAGTGACCTCGGCAACCTGCTTGGGCGTCAGAACCTGGCCCCAGGCGACCATCTTCGCACCGTTGAGGCCGGGCGCGGCGACCGGTGTGCCGTCGTTGATGATCTTGAAGATATCCATCGGCTTGCCGCCGTATTCCCAGACGCCATCGACCAGCGATCGTCCCGGCAGCGGAATCTTGTTCCCGGCCACTTCCATCGTGGAACTCAGGTCGGCGGCGTGGCAGGCGATGCAGTTGGTCGTATAAATCGCCTCGCCGGCCGCGATGATGGCGGGGTCGGTGGCCCACTTGCCGATCAAGGTCGCGTCGTCGAGCGTCGCAAGCGTCGCGGCGAGTTCCGCGTCCTTCTTTTCATGCAGCGCGCTGATGCTGGCGATGAGCTTCTCCTGGTCGGTCCGGAAGATACTCGTGTGATAGTAGAGAACCCAGTAGGCGACGAACCAGACGATCGCCCCGTAGAAGGTGAAGAGCCACCAGTTGGGAAGTTTCTGGTCGAATTCCTGGATGCCGTCGTACTCGTGCTCACGAAGAACGACTTCGCCTTCTTCCTTGGCATAGTTGCCGCGTTTGATCTCGGGATTCATGGATCGGATTTGTCTTTGGAGTCGTGAAGCGGGAGGGCCGCCATGCGCTTTCGTTCCGCAGGCCGCAGGCGCAGCGCCCACAGCATCGCGAAGAGGAACAAGGTGGATAGCACCCCGAAGGCGATGATCGGGACGAAGTTTCCCCATTCCTCCAGATTGAGTCGTTTGAACATGGCGGCCGGAGGATCAGGGGTTGGTCGAGGTTTCGCCTTTCCGGAAGGCCTCGGTCTTGTCCGCGACCTTGCGGTAGCTGTCGGGATCGAGCGGCGTCGGCGTCGGCAAGCCGTCCTTGATGATGACCTGATACGTTCCCAGCTTCTGCATGTAGGCGATCAGGGCGACGACCTGGCTTTCGGAGAAGTGGCGGACCAGCTCTTCCGTGCTCTTGCCCTTCATCGGCTCGTAGCCGACCGGCGAGTCCCCTTCGAACAGCGTGCGGGCGATGGCCATGCCTTGCTCCCGGGCCTGCTGGTCGATCTCGTCCTTGGTCCAGGCCGGGTAAGGCACGCCGAGGCGGCTTTGGACGGCGATCTTGGTCGGCAGCGACTTGAAGTCGGTCTTCTTCTCATACAGCCAGGGATAAGGAGGCATGTTCGAGTCCTCGTTCGCCCAGCGCGGGTTCATGAAGTGGAACCAATGCCACTTGTTGTCGCGCTTGCCGGAGCGGACGTGAGTGGACCCGGTAACCAGCGGGCCGCCCTCGCGGGCGAGGTCCGGGCCGGTGCGCTTGGAGCCCCACTGGTAGGGGTGGTCGAAAAGCGATTCACCGAGATGCGAGTAGTCATCCGCCACGCCGGCGCGGCCGTAGCGCATCACGTCCGGCACCAGGGTGCGGATCATCTGCGAGTGACAGTTGTAGCAACCTTCGGCGACATAGAGATCGCGGCCGGCGAGTTCGAGCGGCGTGTAGAGTTCCTGCAAGCGGCCCTCGACGTTCTTGGCGCGGTTCACCAGCAGCGCGGGGACGATCTGCACGCCGCCGCCGATCGCGACGGCGATGAAGATCAGCAGCGTGAAGGGCAGGTAGTTCCGAAGCAGGCTTTCATGCCACTGGTCCCAGGCATGCCCCTTGCGGCGGAAGGCGCGGATCGCCTGGACCGCCAGCAGCGCGGCGACGAGCAGCGCGGCCTTGTCGGCGTGGGGCGGGAGGAAGAACCACAGGATCATCGCGGCCAGACCGGCCACGGTATACGCCACCGGGTCACTGAACAGGCCCTTGGAAATCGGCATGCGGTCGTGCTGCTTCTCCGCCACGGTGACTTCCACGGTGTCATCGTACGGCTGGCCGGAGCGGGCGGTCTTGAAGATATTCCAGGCGCAGAGGAAGAAGCCGATCAGATAGAGCGTGCCACCGATCGAGCGGAGGATGTAGGGGAGCTGGATCGCCTTGAGCGTTTCCACGAACTCATACTTCAGCGTGGTGCCGCCTTCCGCGACCTGGCCGAGCATCAGACCCTGCATGATGCCGGAGGTCCACATCGCGACCACGTAGAGCAGGATGCCGACGAGCCCGATCCAGAAGTGCATGTTGGCCAGCGAGACCGACCACAGCTTGGTCTTCCACAGCCGCGGGGCGAGCCAGTAGAAGAGACCCGCCGCCATGAAGCCGTTCCAGCCGAGGGCACCGGAGTGGACGTGGCCGATACCCCAGTCGGTGTAGTGGGAGAGCGCATTCACGGCGCGGATCGAAAGCAGCGGGCCTTCGAAAGTGGCCATGCCGTAGAAGGTGATGCCGGCGACGAAGAACTTGATCACCGGATCCGTGCGGAGTTTCGCCCATGCTCCGCGCAGGGTGAGCAGGCCGTTGAGCATCCCACCCCAGGAAGGGGCCCAGAGCATGAGCGAGAACAGCATCCCGAGCATCTGCAACCAGTGCGGCAGCGAGGTGTTCAGCAAGTGGTGCGGGCCGGCCCAGATGTAGAGGAAGACCAGCGACCAGAAGTGAACGATCGACAAGCGGTAACTATAGACCGGACGATTCGCCGCCTTTGGCAGGAAGTAATACATGATCCCGAGGATCGGCGTCGTCAGGAAGAAGGCGACGGCGTTGTGACCATACCACCACTGCACCAGGCCGTCCGCGAAGCCGCCGAAGACGGGATAGGAATGGAGGATCGAGGTCGGGATCGAAAGGTGGTTGACGATGTAGAGCATCGCGATGGTCACGATGGTCGCGATGTAGAACCACAGCGCGACATAGAGGCTCGGCTCGTTGCGCTTGGCCAGGGTCCAGAAGAAGTTGATGCCGAAAACCACCCAGATCAGCGCGACGGCGATGTTGATCGGCCAGATCAGCTCGGCGTATTCCTTGCCGCGGGTCAGGCCGGCGGGCAGCGTGATCGCGGCGGCCACGATGATCAACTGCCAGCCCCACATGTGGATCTTCGATAGCAGGTCGGAGGCGGTGCGGCATTTGCACAAGCGCTGCGTGGAGTAGTAGATGCCGGCGAACATCATGTTGCCGACGAAGGCGAAGATCACCGCGTTGGTGTGCAGCGGGCGCAGGCGGCCGAAGGTGATGTACTGGAGGCCCTCGCCCTTGAAAAGGCCTCCGGTGATCGTTTCGATGAACTTGCCGTTCATCTGCCACCAGGAGAGCTGGGTGGCGCAGATCACCCCGACGAGCATGCCCACGATGCCCCACACGATGGAGGCGATCATGAACTGCCGCACGGTGCGGTCGTCATAGGTGATGGTGGTCGTCTTTGAGGTCGCGGTGTTCATTTCGAAAGAGGCGTGTCGTCGTCGAGGGGAAGCAGGGAATCGCGTTCGGGTGAGGACCGGCGCGAACGGCGGAATTCGCCGACGAAGCAGCAGATGAAGATCCCGGCGAGGCAGGAGCTGACCAGGATGGTGAGGGCGATGACGTTCATGTCAGCGGTGCGAGTGGAAGGGATGAGCAGGCAAGCGTCGCCGCGTGGATTGCGGGAGGATGCGCGGATCTTCTCAAACCGTGTCGGCCATCTCCCGTGCGGCCATCCATTCGAGATACGTGTCGCCGATGATCGCAGGCATCGAACGCGCGCAGAAGAGTTCCGGCGAAAGCACCAGGTGGAAGCTGCGTCCGCCGAAGGGGGCGGGTCCCAACGAGACGCGGAAGATGTTCGGCAGCGGCGCGCAAGCTTCCACCGCGAGCGGACCCTCCACCACCGCATGGCCGTGGCCGGCGAGGGCCGCGAAGATCTTGCGGCGGCCGCAGGAGCTGGAAGGCGGGCAGTTCTTGCAGGAATCCGCAAGTCCGAGCAGATTCCGATGGGCCGAGCTGGCGGCAATTTCCCCGATCAGCTCCGGTGCAAAGGCGCTCCAGTTGCCAGCCGCATCCTCGTCGAACTCGTTCAAATACCGCGCCACCGCAGATCCCAAGTCTTCCTGGAGATCGGGAAACCCGTGCAGCAGGATTGCAGGACAAGAGACGGAACCGGCGGCGAGAAACCAGCGGTGGAAGGAGGAAAGGTTGTTCGCGAGCATGGCGGCAAGGCTGGCACGCTAGGAACATCCGCCGCACTCGGCTCCGCGCCGGTTCGTGAAAGGTTCGCGCATTCTCTCATCGTCCGGCAGACTGCAGCGCAAAAAACGTTCGCCATCCGGGGCCGCGTCGTTCGTGATTCCCGCCGTGATCCATCCCACGGCGATCATTTCCCCGGAAGCGCGGCTCGGCGAGAACGTCGAGGTGGGCCCGTACTGCGTCATCGCCGCCGGCGTCGAACTGGGCGACGGCTGCGTGCTGCACTCCCACGTCATCCTCGGCGGCCCCTGCCGGATCGGCCGGGACAACCACTTCTTCCCCTTCGCCGCGGTCGGCGGCAGGACCCAGGACCTCAAGTACCAGGGCGAGCCGACCTACCTCGAGATCGGCGATCGCAATGTCTTCCGCGAGAACTGCACCATCCACCGCGGCACCCACGAGCACACGCCGACCCGCATCGGATCGGACAACCTCTTCCTCTGCTACTCCCACGTCGCCCACGACTGCCAGGTCGGCAACCACGTCATCCTCTCCAACAACGGCACGCTCGGCGGGCACGTGGTGATGGAAGACCACGCGATCGTTTCCGGTCTCGCCGCCGTCCACCAGTTCTGCCGGATCGGCTGCCACTCGATCACCGGCGGCTGCGCCAAGGTGGTGCAGGACGTGCCGCCGTACATGATCATCGACGGCAACCCCGCCGCCACCCGCGGCCTCAACCTGGTCGGCCTCCAGCGCCGCGGCTTCGCGGAGGACGACATCAAGGCGCTGAAGTCCGCCTACAAGAAGCTGTTCCTCCGCAAGGACATCAACCTCACCACCCAGCTCAGCTCGCTCAAGGCCGACCGCCCCGCGAACCACGAGCCGGTGAAGCACCTGATCGCCTTCATCGAAGGCTCGCAGCGCGGCGTCACGCGCTGAACCGTGCGGCGAATGCGCCCGCCTTGGAGCTTGATCCGGAAGTCTTTCTGGTTCAGGGTCCCGCCGCACTGTTCGCCCTCATGCACCACCTCATGACGGCTTCCCCCCCTTGCAATGACTCCCCCCCTCGCTCCTTGTCGTCTTCTCCTCGGCGTTCCGCTCGCGGTCTTTGGACTCGCGGCTTCCGCCTTCGCGGAAATCGTCGCCGGCCCTTGGTCCGGCGCGCTGACGGATCGTTCGATCGCCGTGAACGCGCAATTGAGCGGCCCGGAGATCCCGGCGCGGCTCGTCGTGTCGCGCGCCGCGGATTTCAGCCAGCCCATCCACTCCGCCCCGCAGGTTTCCTCCAGCGCGACGGGCAACAACCTGCGCTTCGATCTGGCGGGGCTCGATCCCGACACTTCCTACCACTACGCGCTGGAGCTTGACGGCGTGCTTTCCACCGCCGTCGGCAAGACCGGTCGTTTCCGCACCCTGCCGCCGCCGGGACCGGCCTCCTTCCGCTTCGCCTTCAGCTCGTGCAGCTTCTGGCGGGAGACCGGCCAGCATGTCTTCAAGGCCATCCTCCGCGATGCCCCGCTGTTCTTCATCCACACCGGCGACATCCACTACCGCGACACCAACGAGGACAACAAGTCCGAGTACCGCACCAACTACTTCCGCATGCTCACCCTGAGTTCGGAGTTCGCGGAAATGGTCCGCTCGCTGCCCGTCGCGCACGTCTGGGACGACCACGACTACTGCGGCAACGCCTCCACCCGCTTCAGCGTCGGACGCAGCGCCGCCCGCCATGTGTACCGCGAGATGATCCCGCATTACCCGCTGCCCGCCGGGACCGGGGATGCCGCCATTTACCAGACCTTCGACGCCGGCCGGGTGCGCTTCATCATGACCGACCTCCGCTCGGAGCGCAGCAAGGTCAACGACCCGGAAAGCGCCTCGAAGTCGATGATGGGACCCGTCCAGAAGCAGTGGTTCAAGGACCAGCTCGTCGCCGCGCGGGACGCCGAGGTCCCGCTGATCGTCTGGGTCTGCGCGGTGCCGCTGCTGAACAACACCACCGACGGCGACGACTGGGGATCCTACACCACCGAGCGCACCGAGCTGCTCGAATTCGTCCGTGACGAGGACATCCGGAATCTGGTCGTCATCTCCGGCGACATGCACTCAATGGCCTACGACGACGGGAGGGCGACCGCCACCTATGTGCCCGGCGTGCGCCTCCCGGTGTTCCACGCCGCTTCGCTGACCCAGGACAGAGGCACGAAAGGAGGGCCTTACTCCGGCGGCACAAACGGCGGTAGAGGTCGCTACGCCACGGTGGACATCGCCGACGACGGCGACTCGCTTTCCTTCACCTACCGCGGCCGCATCGCCTCTTCGGCCACCTCCATCAGCACCTGGCGAACCTACGGCTACAACTCCGTGCCGGTCGTCCCACGCCCCGCCCTGGCCGCCGCCGCGTCGGCCGTTCCCGGCGCGATCCGGCTGACTTGGACCGATGACTCGACGGTGGAAACGGGCTTCCGCATCGAGCGCCGCCAAGCGCTGTCCGCGTGGCAGGAAATCGGTAGCACCGACGAAAACGCCGAGCTCTACCAAGACGCCAGCGCCCAGGTCGGCCTGACCTACGATTACCGGGTGATCACCGAGAACGGCGACGAGGAGGCCGCTCCTTCCAATGTCGTCACCGCCTCCACCAACCTCCTCGGCCCCTACCAGACCTGGAAAATCTTCCATTTCAACAACGCCGCCGCGGACGACGGCGCGGACCACGACGGCGACGGAATCAACACCCTTGCCGAATATCTTTTCGACCTGAATCCGCAGCTCCCCGACCGCTATGTCTGGCAGGTCGCCGGACCGGATGGTGGCGGACAGGTGACCGTCACCTTCCCGACCCGGCCCGGCCGCAGCTACCGCGTGGAATACACCGACGACCTCGACGGGTGGCTCCCCGCCTCCGCCGCGCTGCCCGGCGATGGCAGCGAAAAACAGTGGACCGACGACGGCAGCAACACCGGCAGCCTGCCCGGCGCCACGCCGCAGCGCTTCTACCGGATCGCCGTGTCGGAGCTTCCGTAAACCGAACTCACTTCAGGGCGACCCGCAGGATCCGGTCGTCGGAGGTCAGGTAAAGCTTCGTGCCCTTCTCGCCGAAGGCCACGTTCGCGGTCGGCCGGCCGCAAAGGATCCGGCCTAACAGCTTCCCCTGCGGATTGAGGATCAGGCAGCCGCCGGGACCGGTCGAGAAGACGTTGCCCTTCGCGTCCACCTTCAGCCCGTCCGGCGAGCCCGGGCCTTTCAGATCCTTGCAGTCGAAGAACACCTTGCCCGCTTCCGCTGATCCATCGGCCTTCAGCGGATAGGCCATGATGATCGGCGCGGGACCGTGGGACTGCGCGACGTAGAGGATCTTGCCGTCGGGCGAAAGCGCCACGCCGTTCGGGCGATCGAGATCGCGGGTGATCAGCGAAACCACGCCCTGCGGCGTCACCCGGTAAACCCCGTGGAAATCCAGCTCGCGGAACTCCTCGCCGCCCAGCCCGTACGGCGGGTCGGTGAAATAGACGTCGCCGTTCGCCGCGATCGCGAGGTCGTTGGGCGAGTTGAAGCGCTTGCCGTTGTAGTTGTCCGCCAGCGTCCGCTTGCCACCGCCCGGGGTGAGGTAGGAGACGCGCCGGTCGCCGTGCTCGCAGAAATGCAGCACGCCTTTCGCATCCATCGCCAGCCCGTTCGAGCCCGGCTCGCGGCCGTAGGCACCGACTCCGGTGAAGCCCGAAGGCTTCATGAACACCGAGGCCTCGGTGTCGCCTTCCTTCCACTGGTAGATCGTGTTGCGCGGCACGTCGGAGAACAGCAGGCGCTGCTCCTTTTCGTCCCACACCGGCCCCTCGGCCCAGTCGAAGCCAGTGCACAGGGTTTCAATCTTCACGTCCGGCGCGAGAATGGCATCCAACGCGGGATCGAGTCGCTCGATGCTTTCCTGGGCGGAAACGGAAACAAGCGCGGGCAACAAGGCGAGGAAACGGAGGGCTTTCATGATGGCATACGCTTTACGCAAGGATCGCCGCCGAGTCGTTGGGGAACCTTGTCATGCTTTATTGACCGCGTCCGGTTCCCCCTCCGAGGTATTCGAATCGGCCGTCCTGGCTGATAGCGACCGCACCGCCCTCGCAGTTGGCAAACAAGCGACCGTCGGGAAGCACGCCTCCGGACCATGGACATCCTGGCATGGCGTAGAGAAACTTCGCGGACCAGACTCCATCCTTCTGAGTGATCTCAAGCGCCTTGCCCTCATCCATCCCCATGTGCCACATCCCGACGAGCGCGATCAGCCGTCCATTCCAGTCGATCAGTTCATGGACGTCGTCGGCGACCATCAGCGACGCTTCGCCCTCCTTCGACACCGCGAACAACCCTCCGACCCATTCGCCGGCCGACAATGCCACCAGGGTGGTGTCGCCACGCTCGACCATGCCCGTCAGACGGCAGTCGCTCCAATGGCCATTCTTCGCTTTCTTTGTTTTCGCGGCAATCGCTCCAAAAAGCCGGGGATGGAGTTCCTCGAAGGTCTTGCGTTGCGGGTCCGACCACTCGCTTCGTGACCACGGCAGGACGGTGGCCAAAGGTGATACCACTCCCAGTTTCTCTACCGAAGCCTCGTCCATCGGGGAAAGGCCGGAGTCGGTCTCTTCGAAAGAACCAAACTGGATTTCCTCAATCCCCCGACCGGTACCGTGGCCCACATGAGCCGGCACCTCCAGAGGAACTTCCGTCCCCAGGATCTGGTGCTGCGCATAGATCGCGGTGAAGCGAACCCGGGGATACCAATGCGATTCCGCGGCAGCTCGGAGAGAAGGCAATGCCCCTTTCGCCTGGAGCCGGGCGAGCGAGAGACAGGCGGAATAGGCGACCCGCCAGTCCTGATCTTTCAATGCCCGCGCCAATACCGGCCACAGGTCGAGCCGTCCGGTGTAGCCAAGTGCGGCACAAGCCCCGCTACGCACGTTCGCATCCGGATCATCCAGCAGTTCCGCAAGCCGGTCCCCGAGGTGGGCTGCTTTCACCCCCAGTTCAGCAATGCCGCCGAAGAACCTCGCCCCTTCCCCCGCCCCTGACCCCGCCCTTGCGTCGGCAATCGCATTGACCAAAAGCAGATCCGCTGCCTCCGCGGTGCGGGAGGCGGCAATCGCTTCTCGAACAGCATCCCCAAACCGATCCGGCCAAGCGGCGACCAACTCTCCCAGCTTCGGAAATGTTTTTTCCGCCGCCGGACCAATGGCCCCCAGATAACGAATCGCGTTCTGTCTTCGGTAGAACGGCGCCTCTTCGTCGAGGGCAATCGCGAGAAGCCGCGGCACCGCGGGTGCCGCATTTTCGCCCATTTCAGTCCATAAGAGGATGAGGTAACGGAAAAACTCGTCCTCATCTTCACCGGCAGCCTCGAACTCCTTCAGCAACGGTTCGATGGATCTCGGACAAATTCGAATCAGCGCATGATCGATTTGCGCGTGGGTCTGCGGCTTCTTCCGGAATTCCTCCGCCAGGAACGCGGCGGCTTCCTCGGACCCGATGTCCGCGATGGCATTCGGCAACCATTCCCTCTCCACCCTACAAGCCTCCATCAAGGCGGGGAGGTGCCTTTCCAGCAAGGCACCCGCGGGGAGATCCAACAGGCAGTAGCCGGCGAGTTGGCGCACATCCCCACTCTCCACCTTCAACAACGGGATGAGCAGATCGGCAGCGGCGGTTCCGTGCGTGGCCAAGTCCTCTGCAAGTTTCTGTTCAGCTTCATCCATTCCGTTGCCGGGAGATGCCACCGAACTGATTTTCGCAATCAGATCGGCAAGCGGCTCCCCTGCCTGCGCCGGAAGCACCGCTCCGACAAGAATCAACGGCAGGATCATACGCTTCATGATCCTCCGATTCTGGAAGCCGGCGCTTGGTCTGTGAAGAAGGAAGTAATTGTCCCCGCTTCCCGAGGCCCATGTCTCAATCGGTCAAGACGCCCGTGCTAAAGTGACAGCTATGACTCAAGTTCGCGACCGCATCGAGCGATGCCGCCAATTACGCCCGCACGACGATGCGCTTTCCGCCGAAGCCGTCGAGCTCGCCCGCGAGCTCTTGGAAGAAGCGACCCGCGGCCAGCGGCTGGGCGAACGGCTGCAGGCGCGCCAGATGGCGGCGATGATGCACGATGCCCCGGGCAAAGCTTTCACCTTCGCGATGGCCGACCAGGTGTTCCGCGCCCCGACCGCGGCGCGCGAGGCGAAGCGCTTCCGCGATCTGGTCGACGACTACGGCGTGCCGGAATACCTGCCGCTCGCCGCCCGCGTCGCGATGCGCGTCGGCGGGATCGCCTCGGCCGCCGCGCCGGAGATCGTGATGCCGCTGGTCGCGGAGAAGATGCGCCAGGAAAGCGCCTCGGTCATCCTGCCGGCGGAGGAGAAGAAACTCCGCCGCCATCTCGTCCGCCGCCGCGAGGCCGGGATGCGGATGAACCTCAACCAACTCGGCGAGGCGGTTCTCGGCGAGGAGGAAGCGCGCCACCGGCTCGATGCGAACCTGAACCGGCTCGCCAGCCCGGACACCGACTACATCTCGGTAAAAATCTCCGCGATCTTCAGCCAGATCCACCTGGTCGCGCTCGATGAAACGCTGCTCGCGATCAAGGAGCGCCTCCGCCTGCTCTACCGCGCCGCGATGAAGGCCTCGCCTGCGAAGTTCGTGAACCTCGACATGGAGGAATACCGCGACCTGCGCCTGACCTGCACCGCGTTCCGCGAAGTACTAGATGAACCGGAGTTCCAGAACCTTGAAGCCGGCATCGTGCTCCAGGCCTACCTGCCCGACGCCTGGCCGGTGCAGCGCGAACTCAACGCCTGGGCCATCCGGCGCGTCGATGCCGGCGGGGCGGGGATCAAGATCCGCATCGTGAAGGGTGCCAACCTCGCCATGGAGAAGGTCGATGCCGAGATCCACGACTGGCCACTCGCACCCTACGGCTCGAAGGTCGAGGTCGATGCGAATTTCAAGCGGATGCTCCACGAAGGCTGCCGACCGGCGAACACCCGCGCGGTGCGGCTCGGCGTGGCCAGCCACAACCTCTTCGACATCGCCTACGGCCTGCTGCTTCGAGCCCGCGAGGGCGTCGAAGAGCGGGTCGAGTTCGAGATGCTGGAAGGCATGGCGAACCACCAGGCGCGCACCGTTCGCGACGCGGCGAAGGGCCTGCTGCTTTACGCGCCGGTGGTGAACCGCGAGGATTTCCACAGCGCCATCGCCTACCTCGTGCGGCGGCTCGACGAGAACACTTCGCCGGAGAATTTTCTCCACGACCTCTTCGGCATGCAGCCCGGCGATGCCGCGTGGGGACGGCAAAAGGAGCGCTTCCTGAATGCCTGCGCGGCCATCGAAACGACCTCAGCGGGCCCTCGCCGCGTGCAGGACCGCACGACGGAAAGTCGTCCGCCGCATCCGCTCGACGCCTCTTTCCACAACGAAGCCGACACCGACTGGTCGCTGCCGCACAACGTCCGCTGGATCCGCGGCAAGGTCGATGCCCTGCGCCGCGGCGCGGTGGATTTCGTCCCGTTGCAAATCGGCGGCGAAACTCTGGCCGGTGCTTCGGAAGCCAGCGCCAGCGATCCTTCCCGCCCCGGTCACGTCGCCTACCGCCACGCCCTGGCCGGACCGGAGCAGGTCGAGCGCGCGCTGCAGGTCGCCGTCGCCGCCCGCGAGGCTTGGAAAGCCACTGGCTTCGAAGGCCGCGCCGCCATCCTCGCGAATGCCGCCGCCACCATCGCCGCCAGCCGTGGCGACGCGATCGCCGCGATGGTGCTGGATGCCGGCAAGTCGGTGATCGAAGCCGACGCCGAACTCAGCGAGGCGGTCGACTTCGCCGACTACTATGCCCGTAGTTTCCTCCGCGAAGGCACTTTCGATGGCGTCGTTTGCGATCCGCTCGGCACCGTGCTAATCACCCCGCCGTGGAATTTTCCCCACGCCATCCCCTGCGGCGGCATCCTCGCCGCGCTGGCTGCCGGGAACACCGTCATCCTCAAGCCCGCCCCGGAGACCGTGCTGACCGCCTGGGTCATGGTGAACTCGCTGTGGGAAGCCGGCATCCCCCACGACGTCCTGCAATTCCTCCCCTGCCCCGACAACGAGATCGGCCGCTCGCTGGTCACCGACCCGCGGATCGGCGCGGTCGTTCTCACCGGCGCTTATGAAACCGCCCGGATGTTCCTTTCCTGGAAGCCGGAACTGCGCCTCTATGCCGAGACCTCCGGCAAGAACGCGCTGGTCATCACCGCTGCCGCCGACCCCGACCTCGCGGTGAAGGACCTGGTGAAGAGCGCCTTCGGCCACTCCGGCCAGAAGTGCTCCGCCGCCTCGCTGGCCATCGTCGAGGCGGAGCTCTACGACGACCCCGGCTTCCGCCGCCGCCTGCGCGATGCCGCCGTTTCGCTGAAAGTCGGCCCTTCCTGGGAATACGACTCGATCGTCACCCCGGTCATCCGCGAGCCCGGCGAAGCGCTGCTCCGCGCCCTGACCACCCTCGACCCCGGCGAGGAATGGCTGCTCGAACCCCGCATGATCGACGGCAATCCCTGCCTCTGGTCTCCCGGCATCAAGCTCGGCGTCACCCCGGAAAGTTGGTTCCGCCGCACCGAGTGCTTCGGCCCGGTGCTCGGACTGGTGCGCGCGAACGACCTCGACCACGCGATCCGGATCCAGAACGACTCCGACTTCGGCCTGACCGGCGGCATCCACTCGCTCGACCCCGCGGAGATCGACGCCTGGCGCGAACGCGTCGAAGTCGGCAACGCCTACATCAACCGCCCGATCACCGGTGCCATCGTCCAGCGCCAGCCCTTCGGCGGCTGGAAGCGCTCCTGCTTCGGCCCCGGCGCCAAGGCGGGGGGCCCGAATTACGCCGCGCAATTCGCGACCTGGCGGAACGATGGCCTGCCCCGCCTGCAAGCCCCGCTTTCACCCGGAACCGAGGCCCTGTTAGAATCCTTCACCGACATTCCTTCGCCCGTTGAGATGGACGACCTCAAAGCCGCCGCCGGCAGCGACGCGTGGTGGATGGATCGCGAGTTCGGCCTCGGCCACGATCCCTCGGCGCTCGCCTGCGAATCGAACTTCTTCCGCTACCGCCCGATCGGCACCTGCCTGATCCGGGCGACCGAGGGCACCAGCGACGCCATGATCGCGCGGATGCTGCTCGCCGCGACCGCCGCCGGAGTAAAAGCCGAGCTCTCCCTCCCGCCGGGCCGCCATTTCCCGGCGAAGGGTCTGGCGATGTGGAATGAAAGCGATGGGAACCTCTGCCACCGCCTTGCCGGCAGCGCCTACGGACTCGTCCGCACGACCGATCCCGGCCCGGAAATCTGCGCCGCGGCCATCGACGCCGGCATCCGCCTGGTCACTCATCCGCCCGTTTTGAGCGGAAAAATCGAACTTCCGGCCTATTTCCGCGAACAAGCCGTCTCGGAAACTCGCCATCGGCATGGATCGGTATTGCCCCGGCCGGAAGAGTTGCGATAGTTCCGGTGCTTCGTCCCGGGTCAGAACCTGGGTGATCTGGGGGGAGAATCCGGGCTCGCCGGGGCGAGGCACCTCTTTTCAAGCCGACCGCGACTTGCCGCTTGCGTGCCGTCGGCGCGCCCCTTTACATCCCTCCCACACCGAACGGCGGCTTGGCGGAATTGGTAGACGCGCTCGACTCAAAATCGAGTTCTAACGAGTGTGGGTTCGAGTCCCACAGCCGCTACGGTTTTTCTTTCCCGGATTCGA
Organism: Haloferula sp.; assembly: GCA_044372775.1. GTDB lineage: Bacteria > Verrucomicrobiota > Verrucomicrobiia > Verrucomicrobiales > Akkermansiaceae > Haloferula. The sequence goes on along the minus strand of JBIPNO010000018.1, from coordinate 13,350 downwards.
GGCATGGCGGACACACGGATCATCGGCATCATCGCGGGGAACGGCGTTTACCCGGAGACCTTCGCCCGTGCCGCCCGCTCGAAATGCCCCGACGTCCGCTTGGTCGCCGCCGCCTTTGAGGGCGAAACGTCCGCCGCTTTCCTCGATCTCACCGATGCCTCCGCGTGGTTCCGCGTCGGCCAGCTCGGCAAGCTGATCAAGTTCTTCAAATCGCAGAAGGCCACCGAGGCGATCATGGTTGGCCAGATCGCGCCGAAGAACCTCTTCGACCTCCGCCCCGACCTGCGCACGCTGATGCTGCTCGCGCGGCTCAAGGAACGGAACGCCGAGTCGCTGTTCGGCGGGATCGGCGAGGAGCTGGCGAAAGATGGGATTCACCTGCTGCCGGCCACCACCTTTCTCGAAGACCTGCTGCCCTCCGCCGGCCACGTCTGCGGCACGGCGATGAAGAAGCGCCAACTCGAGGACGCCGCCTTCGGCTTCCGCATCGCCAAGGAAACCAGCCGGCTCGACATCGGTCAGACCGTCGTGGTCCGCCACGGCACCGTGCTGGCGGTCGAGGCCTTCGAAGGCACCAACGCCTGCATCCGCCGCGGTGGCGAGCTCGGCCGCGGCAAGGACGTGATGCTGGTCAAGGTCTCCAAGCCCGATCAGGACTTCCGCTTCGATGTCCCGGTCGTCGGCCCGCAGACCATCGAGACCTGCCTCGGCGCCGGGGTGAAGGCGATCGCGATCGAAGCCGGCAAGACCCTCCTGTTAGAGCGGGAGACCGTCTTCCGCCTCTGCCACGAGCACGGCATCAGCATCCAGGCGATCGAGGAGTGAAGCGCTCCTCCCAGTCCCCCGGCAGTTCCATCACTTCGACCGGCCCGTAGATCCCGGCGTCTTCCAGCACCTCTTGCCGGCGCTGCATTTCCTCTTCCTCTTTCCGCCGCAGCCCGGCGGCATCGACGACCTCCAGCCGCTCTGCCGCCACCCGCTGCAAGTGATGCTGCGCCAGCTCCCAGGTCGATCCGAGGCGCACCTCGAACTCCAGCTCTTCCGGCAACGGCCCGCTGATCCGCTGGTTGCCGGTGGCGAGGATCCTCCCGTCCTCCGTCCAGCTCCGGAAGCCGGTCTCCCGCCGGTCTTCCAGCAGCCCTTTCCCCGTCGCCACCCGCGCGACCATCGACATCGCCGCATGACGGCCGTCAGGCGAAAGGAACACGATCTCCTCGCTGCGGACGCAGCGCGTCGGCGAATCGCCCCGCTCGGCGTAGATCATCGGCCACCCCGCCAGCGGCGTTTCCGCGGTGTCGCGCTGCCAAGCCGCCACCAGCTCCACATCCCCGTCCGCGGGCTCCAGCCATTTCCGTTCGCTCCAGTGGTAGGACAGATGCTCCTGCTCCTCCGGCTTGCGCGACAGCATCAGCAGCGTCTGCCACCACGCGGAAAGACGGAGGCCGTTGGTCTCCCGCCATTCCCCCAGCGTCAGTCGCTGGAGCCGGAACTTGAAGACCTTGCGCGGCACGGTCGGCGGCATTTCGGCCTGGGAGCGACGCCCCAGCTCCGCCAGACCCGCGGGACCGATGCCCTTGATCCACAGCCAGCCGTCCCGCGACTTGGTGCAGCGCCAGCCGGTGTCGAGGGAACCCCAGACCGCCACTGCGAGGTAGCCGGCAATGGCAAGACCGGCCGCGGTGATGGCCGAGCCAAAGGCATCCAAGACACCCAGGTCCAGACTCTCCGCCATTTGACGCCGGGCGGCGAAGGCAAGGCCGAGGAAGCCGAGCAGCAGGACGGTCGAAGCCCCCGCGACATAACCTCGCCAGCGGGCCCGCCGCGACCTGGCCCGCAACGCCGGAACGGAGGCCTCTCCCCAGAGGAAAGCCGCCGTTTCACGGACTTTCAGGCCGCGCTGGAACAACGGGAAGAGCAATGCGGCCGCCACCGCCGCCGCGAGGAGCCCGAAGTATCCTGAGCCGCCCTCGGGCAAGAAATGAAAGGCCCCGAAACTCACCACGCCTGTAACAACCAGCACCACGAGCACCCTCCCGCCCATCGGCACCGGCAGTTTCAGCACCAGCGGCGTCAACGGACCGCCGGCCCCGCGGCCATCGAGATCGACCGGCGGCAGGATGGCATTCTCCCTGACGACGAGGTAGTCGCCTTGGATCGTCCAACATCCCGGCAACCCGTCCGGATCAGCCAGGGCAGCGGGCGGGGCGTAGGGATTTTCGGAGTCCACCGGCATCGGAACGAGTCGAGCCGCTGGAACCCCGGCGGGCAAGGCTGCACGAAGAGCCCCGCCGGATTCCCCGCATTCCTCCGGAACGGCCGGAAAGCGACAAGCTTGGGGAACAACCAGCCCGGAGCCATCCCGTCCGCTCATTGTAAAATCCGGCTCGGCGTGTCCCGAATCCATGCCCCCCCTCCACTCCCTCCACACGTCCCGAATCCATCTCCCGGTTTCCCGAATCGAACTCGCCGTGTCCCAAAGGGACTCCGGACCAAAGCCCGGGGTTGCGAAGCTACCCCGGGTTTCCAATCCAACACCTTCCCTACGCCAAAGGCGTTACGTCCGCGCGGACTCCAATGCCCGGGCAAGCTGCCCCATTGCGCAACCTCTTCGAAGTAGGCAAAAACCTTCTCACACTCCCGGGGTAGCTCGTTCCTCACAACCCCGGGCTTTGGTCCGGAGTCCCCTTCGGGACAGTGAACCGAATCCCCTTGGGGACAGGGACCGCCAGTATAAAAAATCCCCCCGCCGGCAAAGCGGCGGAGGGAAAGTCTGGACGCGACCTCAGAGAGCGCCGGACCGGTCAGAAGTATTTGCCCGCGCCGGGAACCGGGCAGGGATACATGCCGTCCGGGCCGGCTTTCGGGCCGGGGTCGGCGTCCCAGGCGAGGTTCTTCGGCAGGGTGTCGAGGTCCGAGTTCATCGCCTGATCCCAGGTCACCTCGGCCCCGCTGTAGCAGGCCATGCGGCCGAGGATCGAGGTCAGCGTGGCCTCCGCGGTGCGGATGGCGTCGTTATTCGGGGTGTCCGTGCGGATGAATTCGTAAAGTTTGTCGTGCTCGGTCTGGTAGGGATTGTTGTCCTTGTCACGGAAGCGCCAGACGACCTTGCCGCTGCGGTCCTTGATCATGCCCGGATAGGCGCTGCCGGTGCTGCCGTTGATCGACTCGCTGACCCGCGACCAGACGCCGTTCCAGTGGCGGCTCTGGGAGTTCATCACGGTGCCGTCGGCGTAGGTGTATTCGACGTAGAAGTGGTCGAAGATCTCGCCGTAGTTCTTGCCGACGCGCTGGGTCCGGCCACCCATGCCGACGGCCTTCACCGGGTTCGCGCCCTTGAACCAGTTGCCGACGTCCAGGTTGTGGACGTGCTGCTCGGCGATGTGGTCGCCGCAGATCCAGTTGAAGTAGTACCAGTTCCGCATCTGGTACTGCATCTCGGTCATCTCCGGCTTGCGGTCGCGCACCCAGACGCCGCCGCTGACCCAGTAAACCTGCGACGAGACGAAGTCGCCGATCGCCCCGTCCTGGATCCGCTTGAGGGTCTCCAGGTAGCTCGTCTGGTAGCGGCGCTGGAGACCGCAGACGACCTTGAGCTTCTTCTGGTCGGCGACTTTCGCGGCCTCGATTACCTTGCGGATGCCGGGGCCATCGACCGCCACCGGCTTCTCCATGAAGACGTGCTTGCCCTGCTGGACCGCGTATTCGAAGTGGGTCGGCCGGAAGCCCGGCGGGGTGCAAAGCAGCACCACATCGGCAGCGTCGATCGCGCCCTTGTAGGCATCGAAGCCCGAGAAACGGCGCTCCTGCGGCACGTCCACGCGGTCGCCGAACTGGCCCTTGAGTGAATTGTAGGCGTTCTCGACGTTATCCGGGAAGGCATCCGCCATCGCGACCAGCTTGGTCCCCGGCACATTCAGCGATTGCGCGGCGGCACCGCTGCCGCGGCCGCCACAGCCGATGACGGCAATCTTGATTTCCGCGGATCCCGCGACCTGCGCGTGGAGCACGGATGGCAAGGCGGAGGCGGCGGCGGCGATGGTCCCGGCTTTGAGGAAAGCGCGGCGGTCGGCAAGGGTCGGATTCTCTGTCATGGGCGGAAGGTTCTACGGACGATCCTGCCTCATCTTGCAAACCGCACAATCCCCGAGATTCACGGGGCCGGCTTCTCCGGCGGCATGAACTCGTCGACCGCGCGGAAATCGACCCGCTTGGTCTTCGGATTGACGAAGAAAAACACGTAGGAGCGGTTCGTCTTGTCCTCCGGCCAGCGCGACTTGCTCAGAACCCGGTCTCCCTCTTTCTCACGAACTCCGAATCCGACATCGTAGTGCTTGTCGGCACGCGGGTCCGCAGGACGCAGGATTTGTCCTTTCCCGGGCGCGAGGGTCAGCTTGGCGCTGCCGACGTATCCCAGCACGGTCTGCGGGCTATGGTTGTAGAAATAGACGTCTCCCGCCTTGAACGCGGGATCCCCCGCCGGAATGACGACGGCCGAATAGCCGCCCTTGGCCGCCGGGACCAGCAGCACGTTGAAGGCCTTGCCGTCTTCAGGGAGTGAGATCGAGACGAGGTTGACGGCCTTGGCGGCGGGTTGGATCGCAAAGGCCCGGGCCGGGGCCTTCTGCGCTTCGGAAAGATGGTTCACCGGAAGCTTGAAGGGCTTCCCCTTCTCTTCACCCGCCACCAGGACCACATCGCCAATCTCCCCGGGCGCACGCTCCGCCAGGAAGCGGACGGTAACGCCCGCCTTCCCGGCATCCTGGGCGGGAGATCCGGCGATGAGGGCAAACATCAGACATAGGACGGTGCGGAACATGGGCGCGATGTATCAGACTTCCTCGGGATGGAGCCAGCGAAACGAAACGATTTCGTAGCGGCGGCCGAATGCCTTGTTCACCTCCCGCAGCGTCGCCGGCAAGACCTGGGGCCTGTCGGAGGAATCGACATACTCCCGGTCGCGCTCGACCACCGCCTCGCACCAGGCGCGAGCCAGGACCTTGCCGTTCTTGTCGACCGACTCGCCGTAAGCACGGATGATGAAGCTGTCCGACCGGGCGGAGAGCACGGGGGCGATCGGCGTCAGGATGTCCGCCTGCTTCACCACCGTGGGACTGCCGTAGGCCATCGGACCCTCTTCCGCTTCGGGGAACGCGAAGCGCTTGGTGACTTCAGAGGCCACCCCACGCGACCCGCCGAAAGCCCGGTTGATCTCGACCTCTTCCGAATCGAGGGCGCTTTGGATGGCACCTGCCCTGGCAAGCTCCGTGTCGCTGCCCACCCGGCGGTTGATGAAATCCGCCAGGGAAAGGAAGGGGCCGCGCCGGCGGACTTCTTTCACGATCGCCCGGGCGAGTTGGTCGATCTCGTCTTCGGTCAGGGTCCGCCGTCCCACCCATTGCGGTTCCTCGTCCGACGACACCGTGCTGGAGCCGTCGACCACCTGGTCCTGCGGTCCGTGCAAATTGGTCACCGGAATCTCTTCACCCATCGGAGCAATGGACTCCGTTCCATCGGCATCCCGTACGACCACCGGCCGGTCCTTCAGTCCGCCGAGCAAGGCTTTCCAGGCTTCGACCGAAGTGGAGTTCACGTTGAAAAGCCCGTCCACCCGGAGATAGCTCGCCACGTTCTGAATGGCGGCGGCGCTCGGGAGACTTCCGGAAAAAAGCGAGCTGAGGACCTGGTCCGGGGCTTCGCCGTCGAGATCGGCGAAATACCTCAGCACCGGGACCTTGCCGGTCCCCTTGAGCAACTCCTCCGCGACCACCCGCTGCGCCCGCTGCTTGGTATAGGTCGTGCGGGTCTGGGGAGCGATCCCCGACAAGAACCAATCGTCCCAGAGACCCTGATTCGCGAGATACGAATGATCCGCCAGCGGCCTGGCCCCCGGCAGGGTGCCTTCCGTCTTGTCCTTGGCAAGGACCGGAGTCGCCAGCGAATTCCCGATGGCGTGGGAAATCTGCGGCATCATCGGCTCGCGACTGTTGAGGGTTGCATAACCGAACTTCGGCTTATGGATCTCGAACCCGTTGGCGAAGGAATGCTGGAAGGAGGCCAGTGAGACCAGCGGCTCGCGGGGCACGGAGTGGGTGGTCACGAAGCTGGAACCCATCTCGGTGTTCAGCCCGCCGCCGAAGTAGGCGCGACCGTCGGTGTCCACGTCCAGGCTGCGGTTCTTCCAGCTCACCAGCGGCTCGACGGAAAACTCGTACGGAAGCATGTCGCGCTCGGCGGCGGAGAGATCGAAAAAATCGATGTGGTGGACCTTTGGATTGAAGCGCGAGAGGAAGCGGGTGCCGAGATCCGATCCCGCCTCGGTCTTCGCGGAGTAGGAGAGCAGCGCGATCGGTGACTTGGTCTGAAGAGCCCCTGCCGCGAGCGGGCGACCGTCCGCTTCCAGAACCGGCCGGAAGATCTTGGGGAAACTATTGGCGTAGAGCCTCGCGCCCGCCGCGGCCTTGGTCCCCGCCTGGGAAGTGGATCGCAACTCGCTGGCCCGGAGACGCTTGTTTCCAAAGTCGTAGTCGATGTACATCCCGCCATAGCCCAGGCTGTCGGAAACACTGGAGTAGTCGTTATTCGATGCGCGGTCCCAGCCGATGTAAACTTCGTGATGGGTCAGGGAGAAGTGGCGTGAGTGCTGGTCACCTCCGGTCACCGAATTGCCGCTGCTGCCTTTCTTCCCGGCGGTGTATTGGTTGGCTCTGAGCTCGTAGGTCAGGGTGTCGGTCGCCGCGATGTCCATGTAGCTGCCGTTGAGCCCCCTGACCGGAAGGCTGAAGCCGTGCTGGGAAAAGAAACCCGCGGCACCTGGAAGCCGGTGACGGACCGACCCTGCGGGCCCTTGCTGGGAGGTCTTCACCACTTCACCGGGCTTCAGGACCAGTTGCTGCGTGTTGCCCACGACCAGACTGCAGAAGTTCGAGTCCCCGTTGTTGGCGGCGACACCCCCGCTGCCGTCGCGCGCTCCGGAGACGGTTGCCGCGATTGGAAATTCGCGAACCGGCCCGCCATTCAGGCGGAGATACAAGGTGTAGGGCACCTGCCAGAACTTCACCGAAACGAAGGATTGGGCCGGGAGGACCACCGGAACGTCCAGCGGGTTCCAGAAGGTGATGATGGGGTCCGCCACCAGATGAAGCCGGTTGACGCCTTCGACCACCTGGGTTTTGAGCGAGAGCACGAGCTGGTAGTTGATGATGACCGGCATCTTCATGTGGAACCACTCGTCGTTGGCGCAGGCTCCCGGGCCCGCGCCGACCAGCAGGACCGGGCCCCTCGATGGCACTTTGCCGCCCGTCGTGTAGGACTGGCCGCCGGTGGGCATGACCTGCTTGTAGAGGTTGTAGTAGGTCTGGAGTTCCTGAAGATTGATGCCGGGCTCGCCCGCCACCGTGTAAAGCGCGGTGGCGGCGGCACTGGTCACCGGGCGCTCGAACTGCATCGACAGGTCCTTGCGGAATCCACCTCCCCGGACGTTGGTCAGCAGGCCGCTGGATGACGACGCCAGGTCGTGGAAGAGAGCCCGCGGCGACTTCACGTCGTCGGCAAGAAAACCCGACTGCTGCCAACTGGTTACCAGGGGCAGGCGGACGTCGTCGGCCGACAAGCTTTCAAAGGGTCGAACGTCGCCCGTTCCCACCAACTCGACCGCACCCCGAGGTGCGGCCTGGGCCAGCCCGCGGAGGTTGGACAGTCCTTTGTCTTCCGGCACCGTTGGGCTGGAAAGAGCCGCCTTCACGCCTTGGTCGCCCGACCACCAGGCGATCCGCGCGGCCCCACCGGCGAAGGAATCGACCCGCAGCGAAGGCACCTTGACGCGGGCGTCCGCCACTTCACCCACCGTGCCAATCCCCACCAGCTCCAGCTCGTCATCGGCCGCTGAAGTTCCTTTGGCGGTCTCGATGTTGGAGACCTTGTCGGAATCCCCTGAAACGAGCCACTCCCGGAACTCCGGTTGTGGCCGGACCCGTGTCGTGGCGTCCCACGCATTGTAAACGCCGGCCCAGTGCCGCTTGTCCGCCGCCGCTACTGTGGTCTCGCCATCGCCATCCCCCAACTGGTCCGCGGTGACCGTGACCCGCTGGTCGGGCCCGGTCTGCTTCTGGAGCTGCGCGATCGCCAGGGCGAGCGACATCCGGGCGTTGGCCCGGGCCTCGGCCAGATCGCTTTCGCGGGCTGCCGTGGCCAGCGAGAGAGTGGACAGTCCGAGCAATCCAACCGCCAGGATCGTCAGCAGGACCATCAGAGAAAGGGAAATCACCAGGGCGAAACCGCGGGACAAGCGGCGATTCCGCGAAAGCAGGTTACGGGAGGATGTACCTCCGGCACTAGGGTTTTTCATAGGGCAGAACGCGTTGGGTTTTCAAATGTAAATACAGCAAGAAAGCTGTCTGACAACTACCTATTTGGGTAACCTGCACATTTTTGCCCACGAACGAGGCGCAGCTCCGCGTGAGCCCTTCCCCCCCTTTTCCGGACATCCGCCAGGCGTCCCCGCCCCGCGCCCTCAGAACTCGCAGTGCCCGGGCGTCCGGGCAAAGGGGATCACGTCGCGGATGTTCTGCATCCCGGTGACGAACATCAGCATCCGCTCGAAGCCCATCCCGAAGCCGGCGTGCGGCACCGTGCCGTATTTCCGGGTGTCGACATACCAGCCATAGTCCTCCAACGACAGCCCGTGGCGCTCCATGTTCGCCAGCAGCACGTCCAGCCGCTCCTCGCGCTGGCTGCCGCCGACGATCTCGCCGATCCCCGGCACCAGCAGGTCCATCGCGGTCACCGTCTTGTCGTCGTCGTTCAGCCGCATGTAGAACGGTTTGATCTCCTTCGGGTAGTTGAAGACCGTCGTCGGCTTCTTGAAATGCTCCTCGGTCAGCCAGCGCTCGTGCTCGCTCTGGAGGTTCAGGCCGTATTCGACCGGATACTCGAAGCTCTTCCCCGACTTCTGCAAAATCGCCACCGCCTCGGTGTAGGACACCCGCTCGAAGGGGTTCTCCGCCACGAACTCGAGCCGCTCGCGCAGCCCCTTGTCGACGAACTTCTCGAAGATCGAAAGGTCGCCGTCCTGATGGTCCAGAGCTTCCTTCACCAGATACTTCACCATCGCCTCCGCCAGGTCCATGTCGCCCTGCAAGTCGCAGAACGCCATCTCCGGCTCGATCATCCAGAACTCCGCCGCGTGGCGCGAGGTGTTCGAATTCTCCGCGCGGAAGGTCGGCCCGAAGGTGTAGATGTTCCCCAGCGCGCAGGCGAAGGTCTCGCCCTCGAGCTGCCCGGACACGGTCAGGTGCGCGGCCTTGTTGAAGAAGTCGTCGGCATAGGACTGTGCCTTCGCCTGGCTCGGATCCAGCGTGGTCACCCGGAACATCTCCCCCGCCCCCTCGCAGTCGCTGGCGGTGATGATCGGCGTGTGGATGTAGTAAAAGGAGCGCTCGGCGAAGAAGCGGTGCACCGCGTGGCTCATCCGGCTGCGGACGCGGAACATCGCGCCGTAGAGGTTCGTCCGCGGCCGCAGGTGGGCGATGCCGCGCAGGAACTCCGTCGAGTGTCCCTTCTTCTGCAACGGGAAATCCTCCGGCGCCTCGCCGAGCAGGCGGATCGCCGTCGCCTGCACTTCCCACGCCTGCTGCCCGCCCTGCGACGGCACCAGCCTGCCCTCGACCGCGACCGAGGCCCCGGTGCTCATCTTCCCGAGATTCTCCGAGCCCGGAATCCCCACGTCCGCCACGATCTGCAGGTTCCCCAGGCAGGATCCGTCGTTGATTTCCAGAAACGAAAACGCCTTCGAATCCCGCCGCGTCCGCACCCAGCCGGCGGCATGGATCAGGTCGGCGGGAGCGGTCGAGCGGAGCAGGTCACGGACGAGGGTGCGCATGGCGGATGAACTAACGGCCGCCCTCCGGGCCTGCAAGGTCGGAGCCCCCCAACCCCAAAAAACCCCGGCGCGGAACGAATCCGCCCGGGGCTGCATTCTAAAGAGCGAAGCTCACTTCTTCTCGTCCCCGAGGAACTTGTAAACCACCGCCCCGAGCACCGCGCCGAGGATCGGGGCGACCCAGAACAGCCAGACCTGCTGCAAGGCCCAGCCGCCGGCGAAGACCGCCACGCCGAGGCTGCGCGCCGGGTTCACGGAGGTGTTGGTCACCGGGATGCTGATCAGATGGATCAAGGTCAGCCCGAGGCCGATCGCGATCGGCGCGAAACCCTGCGGCGCGCGCTTGTCGGTCGCCCCGAGGATGATCAACAGGAACATCATGGTCATCACCACTTCGGTGACGAAGGCGGAGGTCATCGAATACTTGTCGGGCGAATGCGCGCCGTAGCCGTTCGAAGCAAATCCGCCTGCGAGGCTGAAGCCGTCCTTGCCCGAGGCGATCAGGTAAAGCACCGCCGCCCCCGCGATCCCGCCGGCGACCTGAGCGCCGATGTAGGGCATCAGTTTCGAGGCCGGGAAACGCCCGCTCATCCAAAGGCCGACCGAAACCGCCGGGTTCAAGTGACAACCCGAGATGTGGCCGATCGCGTAGGCCATGGTCAGCACCGTCAGGCCGAAGGCCAGCGACACGCCGACGAAGCCAATCCCGAGTTCCGGGTAGCCGGCCGCCAGGACCGCGCTTCCGCATCCGCCGAGAACCAGCCAGAAGGTTCCGAAAAATTCCGCACCGTATTGTTTCATGTGTTTGTGTTCCTTGTTCGAGTCAGGGGAGGGCAAGGCTGAGCAGCAGTGCGAGAGCGGGAGCGCCGGGATCGACCGGAGCGCCGATCTAACACAATTCGGCCTATAGCGAGCCCGCCATCTCGCCACAAGCAGAAAGCCGGAACCCGGCCAATCGGCGCCCCAAGATTCTTTAACCGCGAAAGAACGCCAAAGGACGCTGAATCTGAAACAGCCCAAAGGCCTTTGGATCTCATTGCCTTTCAATTTCGCGTCTTTCGCGTTCTTTCGCGGTTAGAATCCGGTCCTCGAGCCAACCGTCGATCCACCCTTCTCAATGCGGTCACCCGCACCATCCGCCGGCTCGACAACGGCCCAAGCCTCCCGATAATTCCCTCATGCCGCGCCCCGAAGCCAAGCCCCGCTCCCCGCTGTGCGAAAGCCATGCGGAAGAAGTGGCCAACATGGCGACCCACGCCCTTGGCACCGCGCTGGCGATCGTCGCGCTGGTGGTCATGATCGCCACCGCCGGCGGCGAGACCTTCCGCACCGTCTCCGCCATCGTCTTCGGCGCGACCTTGGTGATGCTCTACCTTTCCTCGACGCTCTACCACGCGACCACCTGCCCGCGGAAAAAGCCCATCCTCCAGGCCCTCGACCACGCCTGCATCTACCTCCTGATCGCCGGGTCCTACACCCCGCTCAGCCTCGTCGCCCTGCGCGGTCCCTGGGGTTGGTCCTTGTTCGGAATCGTCTGGTGCATGGCCCTCGGCGGCGTGCTGTTGAAAACCCTGACCCGCGGCAAGCGCGACACCTGGTGGTCCACCGCGCTCTACATCGTCATGGGCTGGCTCGCCGTCTTCGCCTTCGGCCCGATGCTCCGCGCCCTCTCCCCCGCCGGCGTCGCCTGGATGGTCGCCGGCGGCCTCTGCTACACCCTCGGCGTGATCTTCTTCGCCTGGAAATCCCTCCGCTTCAACCACGCCATCTGGCACCTCTTCGTCCTCGCCGGCAGCGCCTGCCATGTCCTGGCGACGGCGGGGTACATCCTGAGGTGAGGCGGGACAGATGGCAGATGGCAGGCACTCGGAGGGACGCCTCGCCATCTCCTCGGTTCCCTACCAGTTCTCGGCGTAGTAAAGAACCTCGTTTCGTTGCAAGCTGACAACCACCCCCTTGCTCTCACCATGGTTCCAGTCATACCCCTCCCCGTGGTCTTCGGCATCAAAGATAAAGATCCTGTAGTCGCTTGGAAACTCGTAGGTTCCTTTGGCAAGTGTGTAGGGGTGGGTGCTCCACCATCCATCGTCCCGCTCATTGACGAGGGTTAAAGAATTCCCTCCGTCGTGATGCTGTTTGGCGGTTTTTGCCGCGTGATCGTAGAGACTCTTCACCTCCGCCTCGGGAAGCTCCATCCTGAGTTGAACATGGCCGCCTCCCTGCAGGAAACCCGGGAACGCAGAGAACTTCACATTGCGAGCGCTCGCCGGCAAGGATCCGGGGAAGTGGTCGACCAGTCCGCTCGCCTTCCAATCCCTCAACACCTCTTGATACTGATCAACGGACTCAATCGGCTCGAGCGCCTTGTTGAAGCGGTAGGCCATCCACGAGATTCCAAGGACCGCCGTCAGCACCAAGGCTCCTAGAATTCCACCAATCCATTTGAGGGCACGTTTCATTCTTCAGAGAACGTCAAAAGTGATGACAACCCCGCCAAGGAGATGGTGTTGATGAACTTGTGAGGGGTTGTCATCCACGGATTGTCGACATCTTTGTGATTTAACTCGCCTGGCTAATTATATTCCTAATTATGAATTCATATGCCTCCCCATCAAAGACACGGAGCATTGGATCGTAATTCGGTGAAAACGGGCCAAGCCCATTCCAAAATCCAAAGCCCGACCAATTTACGTTACGGCGTCCCACGTGAACCCGGGTCCACACTCCGCCGCAGAATGGACTACCGCATTCACACGCAAGAACTGGGACCAAGTTGACCGAGCCGCCGGCTCTATGGGTCGAGTATCCGGTCAGGAATGCATCAACATGTGAAGCGATCACGTCTCGTGGAAGCCCGTCAAAGGCGAACAACGAGGATGTTGCGGTGATCCGGCCGCGAGCTTCTACCTGCTGAATCAGGTATTCCTTCGCCATAAATCCATCGATTACAAAATTCACGATATCAGCTTCCCTGTTTTGATCCTCGAGCCACTTGGTCTGAACAACGGATGTGAGTTCGTGTAGCGACATTCTTGCCGACAATTTTTGTTCGTAGCGGCCCTCAGCGAGCGATATCCAATTCCCTTTCCTCCAAACCATGCGCCGCGGACCCCTGATCCGACAAGGATTTTCCGGCGAAGGATGCGTCTATCCGGAGCGTCACGAAAAGGAGGGAGATGGAGGTCCCGCGGAGTGGATATACGAACGGAAAACCGTCCCCTCCGCCATCCTCCATCAAGCACCATTGACCTCACCCACCCGTCCCGCTTGCTTGAACCCATGCTCCGGGTTTCACCTCGTCCGTCTCTCGCCCTCTTCGCCGTGGCGGCCTTTCAGGTCCCGCAGGCCCTAGTGCACCGTCCTGAAAATAACTAGGCTTTTGGAGGGGAATGTGCTTTGGATTGTCGCATGTCTCGGACGACCAAGCCCCTTGTACTGGATTCAGATCAGACCGCTCACCTTCAGGGCTTGCT
>JBIPNO010000062.1:0-31117 GCA_044372775.1 Haloferula sp. | reverse complement strand
ATCAAAGCCCCGGACATCGCCGCCCTCTTCGATTTCGATCCTTACCCGGACCACGTCATGCGGGACAAACGGCGACGTCAATCCCCTGTGGAATCAGGGATCCGGGCCTTAACCTGACGCGAATGGCCCAAATACTAGCAGCGACACCGGAACTTGCCAAGGAACGAGTCAGGCGAGCCACAGAGCCCACCTTCTCACCCGTCCCTCTCTCCGCGCTCCCTCCGCGACCTCCGCGTCTCCGCGGCCAGCCCTTCATAGCACCAGCGACGAAGGGTTCGTTCATCTCCCGAGCGACGAAGGGTTCGTTCCTTCCCCCGCCAAGCTCTTTTCCATCGTCATCCCGCCCCGCACTCCCCACCCTCCGCCCCGATGAAATCCTGGACCTTCGCCGCCGCCGGCATCGCCCTCCTGCTCGCCTCCTGCGCCGGACCCGACATGGACTCCGCGACCAGTTGGAAGCACGACCAATGGGGTCACCGCCCCGGCCCCAAGGGCTTCCACACGGTGATCATCGACGCCGGCCACGGCGGCAAGGACCCCGGCGCCATTTCCCGCAGCACCGGCGCGAAGGAGAAGGACCTCGCCCTCGACACCGCCAAACGCCTCCAGCGCCAGCTCTCCGGCAAGGTCCGCGTGGTGATGATGCGCAAGGGCGATTCCTTCATCGAGCTCGACGACCGCGCGTCGCGCGCCAGCGGCAAGGACGGCACCGTCCTCATCAGCATCCACTACAACTCCAGTAGTTCCGGCATCCGCGGCCCGGAGACCTACTACTGGCGCGTCGACAGCCACGGCCTGGCGACCCGCGTCCAGCGTGCGATGGAGTCCGTCTCGCCGTCCGAATCCGGCAACCGCGGCCAGGTCCGCCGCCGCCTGCGCCTGACCCGCAATCCCGACGTGCCCTGCGTCCTCGCCGAGATCGGCTACCTCAGCCACCCCGCGGAAGCCCGCCTCTGCTCCGACCCGAATTACCGCGAACGCATGGCCTCCGCCTTGGCCCGTGCCATCCTCGACCAGCAGGCGAAAGGCGACGCCGGCACCGGCTCCTTGCCGAAGCCGATCTACGCCCCGCCCAGCCGCCCGACCGATCCGCCGGGCTCCTGAGCTTTCAGCGACCGCCTTCAACCCGCTGCTTCACGTCGCGAAGCATCCCGTTGTAGGCGGATTTGCCCATCATCATCGGTTCGCGGACGATCTCCCCATCGACCGTGCTCTGCTGCGCCACCTCGACCTGGCAGGTCACGGTGAATTCCGAGCTGCCGGTGCTGCGCCAGCGCACCGTCGGCCGGATCATCACCGGATTCGGGTTGTCGATCGTCGTCCACGCGATCTCCGCGCTGCGCCCGCCACGCTTCTGGAAGGTGATCATCCCCGGGCTCTGCGAGAGCACGGAAAACTCCTGCCCCTGGAACACCGAAATCACCGAACGCCGCACTGCATCGGAAGAGTTCGTCCGGATCGTGGTCGAAGCCAGGCTGTCCACCCCGCCGCCGCCGACACCCACCGCCGCGCCGCAGCCCGAAAGCACCAGACACCCGAGCCCCGAAAGCCATGATCTGCGATTCATCTCACCAGGATGCCTCGCCCGTTTTTCGCGTCGAGCGCCAAGTCCGCAGTGGCCGGCGATGCCAGAACACACTGACAGACCCTGCAGCTTCACAAGGTAAGCCGCCCATGTCCGCCAAGCTCGCCCTCCTCGCTCTTCTAACCCTTGCCACCACCGGCCTCCGCGCCGCCGCACCGCTCAACGCCGCGGCCCTGCTCCCCGAAGGCGCCCGCCTCGCCGTGGTCGGCGACTCGATCACCGAACAGAAGCAATACTCCCGCTTCATCGAAGCCTACCTCGTCGCCTGCGCCGGTCGGCCCGATGTGAAGGTCTTCCAGTTCGGCTGGGGCGGCGAAACCGCCCGCGGCTTCGCCCAGCGCGCCATGAACGACCTCGCGGTCTTCAAGCCGACCACCGTGACCCTGTGCTACGGGATGAACGACGGCGGCTACCGGCCCTTCGACGAGAACGTCGGCAAGAACTACACCGACTCGATGCGCGCCGTGATGACCGTCCTCAAGGACATCGGCGTGCCGCACGTGGTGGTCGGCTCGCCGGGCGCGGTGGACACGTTTTTCTTCAAGCGCGACAACTTCGCGCCGAAGTCCGGTGCCGATGGCTACAACGACAGCCTCCGCCAGCTCGGCGAGATCGGCAAGACGCTCGCCGGCGAGTTCCAGCAGACCTTCGCCGACGTCCACCAGCCGATGATCGACGCCATGCGGATGGCCAAGCCCGCCCTCGGGGAAAACTACGACGTCTGCGGCGGCGACGGCTTCCACCCGAATGCCAACGGCCACCTCGTCATGGCGATGGCCTTCCTCAAGGCCCTCGGCTGCGACGGCAACATCGGCGAAATCGCGATCGACATGAACGGCCCGGCCACTGCCAGCGACGGCCACAAGGTCCTCGCAAGCGGCCCCGGCACCGCGGAGTTCGAAAGCACCCGCTATCCCTTCTGCTTCCAGGGCGATGAAAAGTCCTCCTCCGGCACCCGCAGTATCGTGCCCTTCATCCCCTTCAACCAGGACCTGAACCGCTTCACGCTCAAGGTCGCGAACCTCGCCGCGGCCAAGGCCAGCGTGACCTGGGGCAGCGAGACCAAGGAGTTCACCAAGGAACAACTCGAAACCGGGATCAACCTCGCCGCGGAGTTCGCCGTCACCCCCTTCGATGCCAACTTCGCCGCTTACCTCAACAACCTCGGCGGCAAGCAGCAGTTCGAGACCGTCCTGATCAAGGAACTGGTCACCCGCTTCCGCGCCTTCGACGGCGAAGCCCAGGCCGACCCCGAAGTCGCCGCCGCCTTCGACACCCTCCGCAAGAAGCTCCCCGCCCGCCAAGCCGCCCTCGACACCCAGGCCCGCCAGGCGCTCGCCCCGGTCAAGCACAGCCTCAAGGTCACCCCGCTCTGAACGGATCCAAAACGCCGTCTGCCCCTTCCAGTCCGCATCGCCGAAGCACTACCGGGACCGCGGACTTCAGTCCGCAGAACGGTCCCCGGCAGCCCGCCCCACCTCCCGCCCTGCATCGCCCGAACGTTGCCTTTCAGTTCGTCCCGCAAGCGGGGAGCCCACCCGGATTGCCGTGGAAGCTTTGCAGCGAGGCTGCCAGCAGAAAACCTGTCGGGACCATGCCGCCGCCACAAGGTAGGCACCGCCCAAAACGACCATCCTTCGGGCCAGAGCCTCCGCGCACCCGGTGGAAGCCCGCCGCTCCCTAAACCCGCACCACCAACAACCTCCCGCCCCGCCTCCTCATCACCCACCCTCCCGGCAAATTCACCGCCGGCCCGGCCGCCGGATCCATCAAACCCAGACAACGCCCCACCAGCTCCCGCGAAATCTCCGTCACCCCGGAAGTACGAAGGAAATCGTAGATACAAGCCGCCTGCACCGCTTCCGGCAAAGTCCGCAAGCGCGGCAGATGCAGCCGCCCCTGCGGATCCACCGCCGCCGCCTGCGCCACCGCCCAGCGCTCGATTTCCCGCAGCTGCGCCACGCCCTCTTCCGCCCGCCGCAGCGACACCGCCACATCCCGCCGAGCAATCTCCCCCAGCAGCGGCAGCGCCTCGTTGCGCAAACGGTTCCGCGCCGCCACCGGCTCGGCGTTGCTCGCATCCTCGCGCCACGGCAAGCCCTCCGCCGCCAGCCATTCCCGCAACTCCTCGCGCCTCGTTCCCAGCAAGGGCCGCAGGCACTCCACCGGCCTTCCGCCCAGCTTCAGCACCTGGCTTTCCTTCATCCCTGTTAGACCGCGGCTGCCGCGCAGCAGATTCCACAGAATCGTCTCCGCCTGATCATCCGCATGATGCGCAAGCAACAGCCGGTCACAGCGATACTTCCGCGAGCACTCCCCGAAAAACCCATGCCGCGCCTCCCGCGCCGCCGTCTCCAACGACAGGCCGTTCGCCTTCATCAACGCCCGCACCTCCGCCTTGCCGGATTCGCAGCGATAGCCCAGCGAAACCGCCAGCTTCTCGACAAAACGCGCATCCCCCGCCGACGCCCGCCCGCGCAGCCCGTGGTCGAGATGGCAAACCACGATGTCCCGGAACCCATACCGGTGCAGCCCATGCAGCAGCGCCACCGAATCCGCCCCGCCCGAAACGCCCGCGAGGTAGCGCCGACGCTTCGGCGCTTCGTGAAACCAGGCGATGTCCGGCAGCGGCACGGACCATCCATGCCACCGCCGGAGCGAAGGCGGAATCCGAAACTCCCGCGGCTTGCCATACGCGCCGACACGCTCAATCCTGCCTGCCCGTTTGAACACCTCGCCCGACATCCACGCCTTTTTCGACGATGAGCTCTGGCACGAGCGCTTCGACGACGAATGCCTGCAAGCCGGCCAGCGGCTCCGGCCGAAGGTCCGCGAACTGGTCGCCGACTGGCCCGACGCCGACAGCATCACCCTGCGTGCCGAGGTCGCCGGCGAGCCCTGCGAAGTTTCCCTCTGGCCCTCCGACGGCACCTGGGACTTCGAAAGCACCTGCACCTGTGAACTCCGCACGTTCTGCCCGCATGCCGCCGCCCTGTTGGAAGAAGCGGCCAAACCGAAGAACCTCCCCCGCCTGCTCGACGGCAAACCGGTCCGATCTTCCTCTCCCATCCTCCCAAGCAGCGCGAGCCAGGCCTTGGCCGATCCCGCCGACATCCCCCACCTCGAACTCCGCCCCACCTTCCACCTCGATGTCGTCCGCGAGGAAACCGGCTCGAAGGTCGTCCGCCTCCTCCTCCAGGCCCTCAAGATCCCCGACCTCGGCGACTGGGTCGTCGCCCGCCCGCTCGCGATCTACGGCAACCATCGGATTCCCCTCGGCGGCATCCCCGGCCCGCGCGAACTCCGCCTCGACACCCCGCAAGGCCCGCTCGTCCTCCGCCGCGACATCGCCGCCGAGATGAACGCCATCATGGCCCTCCAGCAAGCCGGCCTCGCCAGCCTCTCCGGCCACTCCCAGTACCGCTTCCTCCTCAGCCTCGAATCCAAAAATCAACAATCCTCAATCGTCAATCGTCAATCCAGCGGCGCAGCCGCGCTCTGGTTCCCCAACCCCGCCCACGGCAACCTCTCCGAATTCTGGCCTTGGCTCCGCGCCACCGGCGCGCCCATCCTCGAAAGCCAAAACTGGACCGTCGCCTTCGCCCCGGAAGTCGGCCATGAGATCATCGACCTCGATCCCGAAGGCTTCGTCTATCAGCTCGAAGACGACGGCTCCGGCTGGTTCCACCTCTCGGTCGGCTTCGATGTCGGCGGCAAGCAGCTCGACCTCCTCCCAATCCTCGCCCAGTTGTTAGAGCGCGGCGCGATGGAGTCTTCATTGGAGTTCCCCGCCGACGGCCACTTCCTCCACCACCTTGAAGACGGCCGCGCCCTGCGCCTCCCCGCCGCCCGCATCCGCCGCATCCTGAAGCAATTCTCCGCGCTGATCGACCCGCGCCGCTTCAAGGGTTCGAAGCTGAAGCTCCACCCGCTCGACGCCGCCACCCTAGCCCACGCTGATCCCGAGCGCTTCACCCCGCCGGACAAGCTTGTCCAGCTCATCGCGTCCCTCACCAAGGGATCTTCGTATCTGCCATCTGCCATCTGCCATCCACCATCTCTCAAGGCCCAGCTCCGCGAGTACCAGACCACCGGCTTCCACTGGATGCAGTTCCTCGCCCGCCACGAGCTCCACGGCATCCTCGCCGACGACATGGGCCTCGGCAAAACGCTGCAAACCATCACCCACATCCTCGCCGAAAAAGACAGCGGCCGCTCGCAAGGCAAGCCCGTCCTCGTCGTCGCGCCCACCAGCGTGGTCCCGAACTGGCGCGCCGAAGCCCAGCGCTTCGCACCCTCGCTCCGCATCCTGATGTTAGACGGCCCGCAGCGGAAAAAATACTTCCGCTCCATCCCCTACGCCGACCTGGTCCTCACCTCCTACGCCCTCGTCCAGCGCGACATCGACGCGCTCAAAGGCCACCGCTTCCACCTCGCCGTGCTCGACGAGGCGCAGTATGTGAAAAACCCCGCCGCCAAGGTCGCGCAGGCCGTCTGCCAGCTCGATGCCCGCCACCGCCTCTGCCTTTCCGGCACACCGGTCGAAAACCACCTCGGCGAACTGTGGAGCCTGATGAAATTCCTCATGCCCGGCTTCCTCGGCGGCCAGGAGGACTTCAACCGCCGCTTCCGCAACCCGATCGAAAAGGACGGCGACGAGGACCGCCGCCTCGCGCTGAAAGCCCGCGTCGCCCCGCTCATCCTCCGCCGCAACAAGACCGAGGTCGCCAAGGAACTGCCGCCGAAGACCATCCTCATCCACCCGGTCGAGCTCAACACCGCGCAGAAGGACCTCTACGAAACCGTCCGCGCCACGATGGACAAGCGGGTCCGCCAGTCGATCGCCATCAAGGGCCTCGAAGGCTCCCGCATGGTCTTCCTCGAAGCCCTGCTCAAGCTCCGCCAGATCTGCTGCGAGCCGAAGCTGCTGAAGTTCGAGGGCGAATCGAAACTCGAAGCCGACGCCGCCGGCTCCGCCAAGCTCGACTACCTGGCCGACTTGTTAGAAACGCTGATCGAGGAAGGCCGCCGCATCCTGATCTTCTCGCAGTTCACCTCCATGCTCGAAATCATCGAGCGGCTCCTCCAGCTACGAAAGACGCCGTACTTGAAGCTCACCGGCGAATCGAAGAACCGCGGCGAGCTGGTCGAGCGCTTCCAGACCGGCGAATACCCCGTCTTTCTCATCTCCCTCAAGGCTGGCGGCACCGGCCTCAACCTCACCGCTGCCGACACCGTCATCCACTACGACCCCTGGTGGAACCCGGCGGCGGAAGCCCAGGCCACCGACCGCGCCTACCGCATCGGCCAGACCCAGCCGGTCTTCGTCCACAAGCTCATCTGCCAGGGCACCGTCGAGGAACGCATCCACCAGCTCCAGGCCAAGAAAAGCCAGCTCGCCGACAGCCTCCTCTCCGACGCCGCCCGCGCCGCCGCTCCGGATGAAAGCACGCTGTCCGCGCTGCTGGCACCGTTGGGGTGAAGTGTTGTCTCACGCGGCCGTGCCGTCGGGCGTTCAACGCGAGTTCACGGTCCGGACTCCGGGGTAGTCGATCAGCACTTGATCCGAGGTGAGCAGGGTGAGGTCGTGGTGCCGGGCGGTGGCGACGATGATCAGATCCATGGGATCCTTGTGGACGTTCCCCTGGCGGTTGACGAAGGGCTGGGGGAGCCGGGTGGCATCGACGGCGATCGAAGGAGAGACATCGAGGAGAATGATTTTCCCTTTGGGCAGCGCGATGCGTTCGAACCACTCGCCACAAGGCATGGAGATGCTGATGTCGCCGCGCGCTTCTTTTCTCGCGAACTCGACCAGGCTGACGGAACAGAGATGAAGCGGGGTCTTGCTCGCGATGATCTTGCGGACCGACGGTCGCAGTTTCTCGGAAGCGAGGAGGGCATCGATCCAGGCACAGGTATCGAGGAGGTAGCCGGGCATCAGTCTCAACGGTTCATTTCCCAATCCTCCTCATCGAAGGCGGGGGCGTGCGGATCGTAGGATTCGTTGAGGGTCGCGGTGGCTTTGCCGGCGCCGAGGAGCGGCGCAACCGCTTCCTCAACGGGTTTTCCAACCACGGCGATGGTTTTGCCGTGGCGGGTGACCTGGAGGATCACGTTGCCTTTCTCCACCTCCCGCATCTCCTCGGTGCAGTGGGCCTTGAACTCGCTGATGCTGATCTGGCGGACGTTCATGGCACCATCCATAAATTGATCAGAAAAATGGTCAAATTCAAAATCGCAGCCGCCGCTTCCATGCCACCCAGCCGATCTTCGACCACAAGTTTATAGGGCAGGGTTCCGTCGAGGGGCGCATCCACCCCCTCTAGGCGATGAAAATCCGGCTCAACGACAGCCTTCTCTCCGACGCCGCCCATGCCGACGGGGTCAGCTTCAAAGGTCCACCGAGAAGGTCCCCAAATGGCAAGATGAGCCGAATAGATGCCTTAATCGGCTCAAAAGTCGGCCGAATCGTGAGCCGATTAGCCTCACCGGCAGCTCGAAAGCCACCGCGACGCTCGACCTTCAGGAGCTTGCCCGGCTGGGAGCGCTGGTTGCGGTCGGCGGCGGACGTAGCACGCGCTACGAATTCTCTACGGCCTAAAACGGACAATCATCATCCTCGTCCCAGTCCTCCGCGAGCGGTGCCGGAGGCCATGCATCCGCCCGTTCGGCGGTGATCACGTCCGGCGCGCAGACCATGAACCGCGTGCGCGGCAGGCGCTGGATCCCCCAGCCGCGGAAATGGTTCATCAGGCGGTCCTGGTCCTCCTCGCCGTCGTTCCAAGGCAGCTCGCGGATTTCCTCGTCGAACTCATCGTAGCCTCCCGGCCGGCGTTGCAGCGGCCGGGCATCGAGCAGCAGCGCGCCGACCCGTTCGTCGGCGCAGCACCGGACAATCTCGCGCAGGATCTCGAGACCCAGACCCTTGCGGCGGAAGGCGGGACGCAGCGCGATGAAATCGACCACGAGGAGTCCCGGTGAATCCGCCAGCAGCTTCGGCAGCGGCTCGCGGAATCCCGTGTGCTGCGGATTGATGATGTCCTCGTAGATGCTGCAAATGTCGCCATCGAGATCCCACAACTCCAGGAAGGCCCGCGGCGTGTCGAGTTCGTCGGAGGCGAGATACCAGGCGAACAACTGCCCTGCTTTCTCGCCATCGACTTCGATCCGGCCCTGGATCGTCAGCACACAATCCAGCGCCATCACCGGATCCGGTTCCTCTTCTTCATCAACGCGCGCGACAGTCCAATGGATCTTCATGGGGCGGGGAATTCGACGTTTCTACCGTTCGGAATGATTTTGCCCGTCTCCCTTCCCGGTGCAAGCCCCCGCTTCCGCGCGGCGCAGGGCCGGCCTCGACCGCCACCTCGGCACTCGACTCCGCCCGGGCATCCGCGTAGCCCTCGGGCATGTCCGATCCCCTCTCCATCGCCATCCTCGGTTGCGGTTCCCGCGGCCGGACCTACGCGAGCATCGCCGCCTCCTTCGGCGACCGCTACCGCCTGACCGCGGCGGCCGATCCGGTGGCGGTCCGACGCGACTTCGTGGCCGCGCTGGCCCCGGCGGGATCGGTGCGGACTTTCGATTCCGCCGACGCGCTCTTCGCCGCCGGCAAGCTCGCCGACGTGCTGGTCATCGCCACCCAGGACGCCCAGCATTTCGGCCACGCGATGGCCGCGCTCGAGGCGGGCTACGACGTGTTGTTAGAGAAACCCGCCGCGGAGTCGCTCGAGCGCTGCGAGGCGATCGACCGCCGTGCCCGCGAACTCGGCCGCCGCGTCGCGCTCGGCTTCGTCCTGCGCTACACACCCTTCTATTCCACGGTGAAGAGCGTGGTCGATAGCGGCCGGCTCGGTAAGGTGATTTCAATCCGCACCCACGAAGGCGTGGAGCCCTACCACCAGGCGCACTCTTTCGTCCGCGGCCACTGGCGAAGCGCGAAAGGATCGACACCGATGATCGTCGCGAAGTGCTCCCACGATGCCGACCTGCTCTGCTGGCTCGGCGGCGCCGCGGCGGCTTCGATTTCCTCCTATGGAGATCGTACTTGGTTCCGCGCGGAGAACGCCCCGGCCGGCGCACCGGAGCGCTGCACCGACGGCTGCCCGGCGGCCAAGGACTGCATTTACGACGCCCACCGCTACCTCGGCGACAAGCGCCGCTGGCTCCGGATGGTCCTCGATGGCTCGGAGGAGGCGGAAGACGAGACCATCCTCGACTTCCTCCGCACCTCGCCGTGGGGCCGTTGCGTGTACCGCTGCGACAACGACGTCGTCGACCATCAGGTGCTCGCTTGCGAGCTGGAGAACGGCATTACCGCGACCCACACCATGACCGCCTTCGACTGCGGCCGGACCCTCGAGATCTACGGCACGAAAGCCGCGCTCAAAGGCGGGACGCCCTACCAGGAAGCCGGCTCGCCGGAACTCTGGCTGCGCCATCACCTCGACGGCCGGGTCGAGCCGGTGGAGATCCTCAAGCCGTCGGACGAAGGCTATGCCGGACACGGCGGCGGCGATCATGGCATCGTCGATGCCCTCGACCGCCTGTTCCAAGGCCCGTCGGCCCTACCACCCGGCCTCGACGGACTGGCGGGGCACCGTCTTGCCTTCCTCGCGGAAGCCTCGCGGGTGGCAAAAGGCGAACCGATGCGACCAAGCCGCAGCTCGATATCATGAATCCGGGGGAGCGCTGACTTTAGTCGGCGAGTCTAACGGCCCGCGATCAGGCTTGCCCGCTGAAGCCAGCACTCTCTTGCGTATCCTTGCTTCATCCCTTGCCATTCGGGATCGAACCCCAACTCGCTCTATTCCCCCGCCGGCTCCGCAAACCAATCTTCCAGCCCGCGCCGCCGGAACTCCGCCGAGATTGCGGCGTTCACTTCCGGGCTGTTGCTGTAGTTCTTCGAAATCTGGCGCACGACCTCACGCATCTCGGCCCGGGCCGCGGGCTCGAGTTGCTCCACCGCGCCGAAAAAGCCCGACCAGTCTTCGGCCCGCTGCGCCTTCTTGATCCCCGCAATCACCAGCTCCCGCCGCGCCACGGGATCATCGGCACGGACGAGCCAGTCCCAAACCCCGCGCTCGGAATCGGCGGCATCCACGGCCTCCGCCACCACGGTCCACAGGCGCGACTTGTCCTCAGCGGCAGCGGGATCGAAGGGCGGCAGAGCTTTCAGGAGCCGCTCGATCGTCGCGGCATCCTGCCGGTCGAAGAGCGTGCCGTAGATCTTCCGGCGCGTGCCCGGCGGCAGCTCGCCTAACAGCGCCGCCGCGGCCTCCGGGTCCTTTTTCGAGAGGGCGTTCAAGGACCGCCCCATCGCGTGCTCGACCTTGTAGCCCGCCATCAGGCGCAGCTCGCGCCAGTGCTTCACCAAGGCAGGCGCCAGTTCCGCGCCGTGATAGAGGATCGCGTTGCCGAGGTAGTTGTGGGCGAAGCGAGGCGCGTGAAGCCGGGAGAGGCCGCGGATCGCGCCTTCGGGATCGACCCGGCACCAGTCGATGAAGAAGTTGATCGAGTTCCCGTGAGGTTCGCCGCTGCTATCGCTCCTCGGCCCGCTGATCATTTCTTCCCACGTGGACCGGAAGTCGGCCCCGCTGGCCCGCAGGATCGGATTGGCAGACGAGGGATCCACTGACCGCGGGGAAGCGGATGCCGGAGCCACGGAAACTGGAAGCGCCGCGACTTCCTCCCTCTCCCCGCCACCTGCAAGCCAGGCACCGAGCAAGGCCAGCCCGAGGTGGGACATCAGCAGCAGGACCACCGTGCGCCTTTTCATCGTGAGCCCTCCTTGATCTGGGTCGAAATCGATTCCGGCAGCCCTTGCAGCCAGACACGCGCCGACACCGGATCGTCGCGCAGGTATTCCGCCGCGAAGGTTTCGGCATTCGGCAGCAGGCCACCCGGTTTCCAAAGCCCTTGCCGCGCCAGCAAGCCAAGCACCTCCGCCTGGACCGGCAGCGAGGTTTCATTGTCACGGATCAACTCTGCCGCCACCCGCACCGCCTCGTCGCCCGCTCCCCGCTGCCGCGCGACCTCCAGCGTCGCGGCGGGATCGATCCTCATCGCGTCGCGCCAGCTCGAGCCGCGGGTTCCCGACCTCAGCACCTCGGGGAGCGAGGAATCGATGGCATCGAGCCGCGCGGCGAGGACCGTCTCAAGGGATTGCCGGCCGAGCAGGCTGAGTTGCAAGTCCTGCTCCCAGGCTTCCCGTTGCCAAACCTGCAAGCCATCTTGATAGCCCTTCGAGATCTCCTCGCGCGCGCGCCGCACCGCTTCCGCCTCGTCCTGCCCCGCCGCCCGGTACAACTCGACCAGCGCGGCACCGGCCTCCTCCGGCTCGCGCGCCACCCGGGCCAGCTCCCGACCTGAGTCGCTGCGCAGCCGTTCCATTTCCCAATGCCTGCGGAAGACCTCCTCGGCCGGGGTTCCCGCCGCCGCAGCCAAGGCCATTTCCGCCCTTGCCTCCCAATCCTTCATTTCCGGACTCGAAGGCTGCCATTCCCCGTCGCGCCACTGCCAGTTCGACCCCGGGCCTTGGATCCACTTCCCCGCGAGACCCGCGATCCGGTTCGGATCATCGGCCACAAGGCTCAACCACACCACCGCATCCTCCAACCGCGCGTAGTTGGCGGCATTCTCCATAAACCCCTTTGCCTCGTCACCGCCGAGCCGGGCAAGCAGGGCCGGAAGCTCCGACGCGTTGTCCTTCCCGACCTGCTTGGCGATGGCCGACAAAGCCGAGCCGCGGTTCCTCCGTAGCCAACCGTCCATCAGTCCGATCAACTCCAAGGGCGGCAGGGATTCGGCAAACGCGTTAAAGGGATCGCCCCAGCCGATGCGTGAGTTCATCCCCCCGAGCCACGCCGCGCAGGCTGCCGTATCCTCCTTCATCCACCGCCTGATCAATGCCTTCGCGAACTCGTAATCGTAGGTCTTCCCGGCATTCAGCGCCTCAAGTTCCTTCTGGAGCGCGGCAGGAATGTCCGCGACCTCCGCCGCCCGTTGCTCGGGAGGGATGAAAACGGGAGTCTGCCCGCTGGCCGGCGGCTCCACCGTCGCCGCGCTCCGGAGCCTCATGGTCTCCCCCCAGAAATCCGAGTTGCCATATGCCGCCAGCAGCTCCGCGGTGCCGACCCGGCGTTCCTGGCGGGCCGGTCGATCGGTCTTTCCCGCCAGCGCGGGCAGCGGATCGGCGGCGGTCGGGGTCTCCCGCGCCCGCACCGCCCACCATCCGACGCCAAGCGCCAGGAGATGCGTGCCGATCAAAATCGCGGAATGTCGTTTCTTCATCGAAGCCACTCCGACGCTTTCCGCCCCGGGTTGATTCGACAACTTCGAAATCCACCGACAATTCGAATCCTCACCGGGGCAGGCAACCCCACGGATCCAGGGTGGCCAAGCCGGGGAATGGAAGTTAAAACAAATCCCGGGAACGATCCCGCGGCCCGCGAACCGCCTCGGTTTTCTGCGCTAGAAATCCCATGCTCCGCACCCTCCACCTCCGCGGCTACCGTTCGCTCCGGGATTTCCGGCTGTCGCTCGGGCGGATCACCGTGGTCACCGGCGGCAACGGTGTCGGGAAGTCGAACCTCTACCGCGCGCTGGCCATGCTCCAGCGGATGGCCGACGGACGCTTCGCGGACGCCGTCGCCCAGGAAGGCGGGATGCCGAGCCTGCTGTGGGCGGGCGAACGGAGGAAGGACGAGTTGAAGCGGATCACCTGGGAGCTGAGCCACGCCGACTTCGACTTCTCGATGGAATGCGGGCTTTCGTCTGCCGACAGTTTCTCCGAGTTCCAGACCGATCCCGACATCAAATCCGAGTCCCTCCGCTTCGGCGGCGCGAAGGGCCGGGTGATGGCGAAGCGCAAGGGACCGGTGATCGACCTGCGGACTCCCGAGGGGAAAATGGAAACCTCGCCGCTGCCGGTCCACGCCCCGGAATCGATGCTCAGCGAAATCCGCGACGGCCTCAGCTTCCCCACTCTAACAGCTGTCCGCGAAACCTTGCTCGGCTGGCGTTTCTACCACCAGTTCCGCACCGATCCCGACTCCCCGCTGCGCCGGCCGCGGATCGGTTCGTGGTCGCCGGTCCTCGCCCATGACGGATCCAACCTCGCCGCCGCCTTGCAAAGCATCGGGGAGTCCGGCTGGAGGACCCAGCTCAACGAAGCGGTCGAGGCCGCCTTCCCCGGCACCCTGTGGCGCGCGGTCGACGACAGCGGCGGCTTCCAACTTCAGATCGCCCGGCCCGGGGTTGATCGCTGGATGGACGCCAGCGAACTGTCCGATGGCACCCTCCGTTTCTTCTGCCTCTGCGCCGCGCTGCTCACGCCGAAACCACCGCCGCTGCTCGTCTTCAACGAGCCGGAAACCAGCCTGCACCCGGACTTGTTAGAACCGCTGGCTGAACTGGTGCTGAAGACGCCGCCGGAGACCCAGATCGTCGTCGTGACCCATGCTCAGGCACTGGCGGAAAGGATCGCCGAGCACGCCGACGCGAAGATCACCCGCTTGATCAGCTTCGAAGGCGAGACGCGGCGGGAAAGCGATGGCTCCAGCAAGCGAGTTTGGACCTTCGAAGGCTGACCCGGCTTCCTCCTTCCGAAATCGCCGCCGATTTCTCATTGATCCGACCCGCCCGTCTCTCCAGTCTGCTCGGGTAACTTGCCCTCCACACCTATGGGACTTCTGGACTTCATCAAAGGCGAGCTGCTTGAAATCATCGAGTGGCAGGACGATTCGCGCGACACCATCGCCTGGCGCTTCCCCGACGACGACAAGGCGATCAAGAACGGCGCCCAGCTCATCGCCCGCGAAAGCCAGACCGTGCAGTTCCTCTATCTCGGCCAGTTCGGCGACACCTTCGGCCCCGGCAAGCACACGCTGACCACCGACAACATCCCCGTCCTGACCCGCCTCAAGGGCTGGAAGTACGGCTTCCAGTCGCCCTTCAAGGCTGACGTCTATTTCGTCAACACCCGCCTCTTCACCGGCAACAAGTGGGGCACCGCCAATCCCATCATGCTGCGCGACGCCGACCTCGGCGTGGTCCGCGCCCGGGCCTACGGCACCTACGACTTCCGCGTCGTGAACGTGCAGACTTTCCTCAAGGAAGTCGCCGGCTCCGACCATGACTTCCGCGTCGATGAGTTCGCCGACACCATGCGCTCGCGCATCGTCAGCATCTTCTCCGACGCCCTGGCCAACGCCCAGGTTCCGGTCTTCGACGTCGCCACGCGCTACACCGAGCTCGGCGACGCGCTGATGCCGCTGATCAATCCGGTGATCTCCGCCAAGTACGGCATCGAGGTCGCCTCCTTCATCGTCGAGAACGTCAGCGTCCCGCCCGAGGTCGAGGAGGCCATCGACAAGCGTTCCGCCATGTCGGCAATCGGCAACCTGAACGACTACGTCAAATACCAGATGGCCCAGGGCATGGCCGAAGGCGGTGGCGGCGGCGCGGCCGGCATGGCCAGCGAGCTGGCGGTCGGCTTCGCCGTGGCGAAGGAACTCATGCAACAGGGCGGACTTACCGGCGGGACCCCGCCGCCGCTCCCCGGTGCCGCTCCTGCGGCCGCCGCCGCGGTGCCGCCCAATCCCGACATCCTCGACCCCGCCACCGTCGCCCGCATGCTCGGCGTGTCGGAAGCCGACGTCATGGCCGAGATCGAAGGCGGCACGCTCCCGGCGAAAAAGATCGGCTCGAGCTACCGCGTCACCCGCGCCGCCCTCGACACCTTCCTCGCCCACTAGCGTGGCTGCGGCATCCCTGCCGCAAGCCATTGCAGAAAGATCCTGAAATCGTCGACCGTGAACGAAGCTATCCCGACGGACCGATTCCAAGTGGCATGTAGTCCCGGCTTCAGCCGGACGCATGGTCCCTCGGATTCCGCCTCCGTTTTGTGGTCCGCATCGCCCGTGCTTCATCCGGCTGAAGCCGGGACTACCTACGCCGTGGTTCCATCCCGCTGGCGAGGGCGTGAGGCGGCCCGGAACCCGCACCGTCATGGAGACATCTGAACCCGTGGACGAAGCGGCCGGCCCGCCGCTCGAAGTCCCGCGCAAGCGCATGCCGCCCCCGCTCCCGGGCGACCGCGGCGTGGCGGCGGAAGTGCGCTCGTTGGAAAGACACGTCTGCCCCGAATGCGGCGGCAAGGGCGAGTGGGACCCCGGCAAGGCGGAACTGGTTTGTCCCTACTGCGGCAACCACTTCGAACGGATCGCCCCGCCGCCGCCGCCGGGCTCCATCGTCGAGCACGACCTCGACGAAACCCTCGCCCGCCTCGGCGAAGGCGGCCACACCGTCAACACCGCGGAGCGCCGCGTGCAGTGCAACAACTGCCACGCGGTCATCGTCCGCAGCGCCGAAACCGTCGCCCAGCACTGCGACTTCTGCGGCTCGCCGGAGCTGCTCGACTACCAGGACATCTCCAGTCCGATTTCCCCGGAGTCGTTGCTCCCCGCCATCGTCTCGCAGGAAAAGGCCTATCACGCGCTGAAGGCCTTCCTCGCCTCGAAGTGGTTCGCGCCGAACGACCTGAAGCGCCGCAACCTGATCGACCGCATCCACCGGGTTTACCTTCCCTACTGGACCTTCGACGCCTCCGCCGAATGCCCGTGGACCGCCGACAGCGGCACCTACTACTACGTCAACGTGACCAGCCGCGATTCGCAGGGCCGGACCGTCACCCGCCGGGAACGCCGCGTGAGATGGCGGCCCGCCAGCGGTCATGTCTCAACCTGGTTCGACGACATCGTGGTCTCCGGCTCGCGCGGGCTCGACATCGATCTCCTCAAGCACCTCGAGCCCTTCCCGACCAAGGAACTCGTCCCCTACGAGACCCGTTTCGTTTCCGGTTGGCAGGTCGAGCATTACCAGGTCCCGCTGCTCGACGCCGCGCGCAACGGCTTCGGCACCATGGAAGCCATCCTCCGCGAAATGTGCGGCCGCGAGGTCCCCGGCGACACCTACCGGAACCTCCAGATCCGCCCGGAGTTCTCCAACCGGACCTTCAAGCACATCCTCGTCCCGATCTGGCTGCTCGCCTATCAGTACCGCGGCAAGACCTGGCAAGGTGCCGTCAACGCCGTCACCGGCATCGCCCACGCCCGCTTCCCGCTCAGCGCTTGGAAGGTCGCCTTCGTCACGCTGCTGGTGATCATCATCGTGGGGCTCATCGCCTTGGCGGCGAACTCCCAGTAGCGGAACCGGCTGCGCCGTTCCGCTAGGGGCGGCCCGACCGAAGGTCCGCGCCCGTCCCACCTCAAACTGGCCCTCCCCCACCGGAACGGCGCCGCCGATCCGCTACCCTCCGAAAAATTTCGCGCCCCTTCGCGTCCATTCGCGGTTAAGAAGCCCCCGCCGATGCGCATCGACATCCTCACCCTCTTCCCCGAGATCGCCCTCGCCCCGCTGAGCGAAAGCATCATCCAGCGCGCCCGCGCCGCCGGCTTGGTCGAGATCCACGCCCACAACCTCCGCGACTGGTCCACCGACAAGCACAAGCGCACCGACGACACCCTCTGCGGCGGCGGCCAGGGCATGCTGATGATGCCCGGCCCGATCTTCGCGGCGATCGAGGAACTCCGCACGCCGGACTCGAAGGTCGTGCTGATGACCCCACAGGGAAAGGTCTTCAAGCAAGCCATCGCGAAGGAACTGTCGGAAGAAAAGCACCTCATCCTGCTCTGCGGCCACTACGAAGGCGTCGATCACCGGGTCATCGAACAGCTCGTCGACCTCGAACTCTCGATCGGCGACTACGTCCTCACCAACGGCGCCATCGCCGCCGCGGTCGTCACCGATGCCATCGTCCGCCTGCTTCCCGGAGCCCTCGGCGACGAGCGCTCGCACCAGGAGGAATCCTTCTCCGATCCCAACCTGTTAGAAGCTCCCGCCTACACCCGCCCGATCGACTTCCGCGGCCTGAAAGTCCCCGACGTCCTGATCTCCGGCCACCACGCGAAGATCGAGGCGTGGAAGAAGGAGCAAGCGCTGGAGCGGACCCGCCGCAACCGGCCGGACCTTCTGGACTAGCCCGCCTCCTGACGCCGCCGGTATTCCCGCGGCGAGCGGCCGGTGACCTGCTTGAAGACGCGCGAAAAATAGGCCTCGTCGCAGAAGCCAAGGGTGCGGGCGATCTCGGCGGATTTCAGGTCGGTCGAGTCGAGCATCCGCGCCGCGAGGTTCACCACGTGCAGGCGGTGGTAGCGGTGCGGCGCGGTGCCGGCGTGCTCCTTGAATTTCCTACGAAAGGTCTCGTAGTTCATCCCCAGCTCGCGCGCAGCCTGCTCCGCCCCGCCCTCGGGCCGCGACAGCAGGCGGCAGGCATCGGCGAACCACGCCGTGCCGGCAGAGGGCGACAGCGACGGGTCGCCCGTTCCGGCCACGGCGGCGGCGAGCAACTGCTGGAACGCGCACAAGCGGGCCAGCGCCGGCGACTTGGTGTCCGCCATCGCGCGCTGGAACTCCGCCAGCCAGCCCTCCGGATCCGCCAGCCGCCCGGTCGGCCGTGCCGGATCGAGCAGCCCCTGGGCCCGCCAGGTCTCGAACACCGGCCCCTCGAACATCACGTAGACCTCATCCCAGCCCCCCGGCCGGACCGGCCGGTAGTAGTGCCCGAGATCCGGGAAAACCAGGATCCAGTCCCCGGTCCGAAGGCTGCGCTCGCGGCCCGATTCGTCCTCGTAGTGGCCCTCGCCGCGGGTGATCACGACCAGCGCGTAGCGGCGCAGGTAGCGGAAGCGCGACATCTTTCCGCCGGAACCGACGACTTCCCCGATCTCCACCAGGCTGCCAAGCGGCGACTGCACCTGCTCCGACCAAATCTTCCAATGCCGGTCATTCACTTCATCACTCTTTCGGGTGATCCTACCCCAAAATCCACAAGTTTTATCACGAAAGTCCAAGTTTCGCGCGATGGAAATCCCGTATGGCATGACGTAAGGTCCGTCCACCGATGCGCCGCCTCCTTTCAGCCCTCGCCCCGATCCCTCTCGCCGCCGCCGCGGCGACAGAGCCCATCGACTTCAACCGCGACATCCGGCCGCTGCTGAACAAGAACTGCACCATCTGCCACGGCGGGGTGAAGCAGGCCGGC
This sequence comes from Haloferula sp., assembly GCA_044372775.1. Taxonomy (GTDB): domain Bacteria; phylum Verrucomicrobiota; class Verrucomicrobiia; order Verrucomicrobiales; family Akkermansiaceae; genus Haloferula. Next base: position 12,428 of record JBIPNO010000062.1, on the reverse strand, counting down.
GACGTGTCCTTCCTTTATCGCGAGGAGGCGCTCGGCAAAGGCGAGTCCGGCAAGACGGTCATCGTCCCCGGCGACCCCGCCGCGTCCGAGTTGATCCGCCGGATCAAGAGCGACGACCCCGACGAAAAGATGCCGCCGCCGGAGGATCATCCGCATCCGCTGGAGCCGGATCAGGTCGCGCTGCTCGAACGCTGGATCACCGAAGGCGCGAAGTGGGGCGAGCACTGGTCGTTCCAAAAGCCGGTCGAGCCTCCGGTCCCGACCCTCAAGAACAGCGCCTGGCCGAAAGCGGACCTCGACCGCCACGTGCTCGCCAAGCTCGAAGCGCTCGATCTTGCCCCCTCCCCCGAAGCCTCGCCCGCCGAATGGCTGCGCCGCGTCTCCCTCGATCTCACCGGGTTGCCTCCTTCACTGGAGGAATGGCAATCCTTCCAACAATCGGCAATCGTCAATCCTCAATCGGCAATGAGCGAAGCGACCGACCGCCTGCTCGCCTCTCCCCAGTTCGGCGAGCGCTGGGCCTCGATGTGGCTCGATCTCGCGCGCTACTCGGACACCTTCGGCTTCGAAAAGGACCCCCACCGCGACATCTGGCCCTTCCGCGACTGGGTGATCAACGCCTTCAACGCCGACATGCCCTTCGACACCTTCACGGTGAAGCAGCTCGCCGGTGATTTGTTGGAGAGCCCGGAACCCGGCGACCTGATCGCCTCCGCCTTCCACCGCAACACCCAGAACAACACCGAAGGCGGCACCGACGACGAGGAATACCGCCTCGCCGCCGTGATGGACCGGGTCAACACCACCTGGACCGCATGGAACGCCACCACCTTCGGCTGCATCCAGTGCCACTCGCACCCCTACGACCCCTACCCGCACGAGGATTACTACAAGTTCATGGCCTTCTTCAACAACACGGAGGACGTGGACCTGGACAGCGATTTCCCGCGCACCAAGGTCGCCAACGACCCCGCCGCGCAGGCCGAGGCGGTGCGTCTCGAAAAGGAAATCCGCCGCCATCGCGACATCATCAACGAGGAAGGCAAAGCGGTCGCCGCGGGCATCGCGAATTGGCAGACCTTCACCGCCACCGCCGCGAAATCCAGCGGCAAGGACGGCCAGCTCACGCCCCAGTCCGACGGCATCATCCACGCCTCCGGCACCAATCCGACCGGTGCCGTTTACACGCTCACCGGCCCGGCGATGCCCTTCGCCGCGCTCCAGTTCGACATCCTGATGAAGAGCGACGACCCGAAGACCTGGTTGGAGCGCGGAGCGGTGGTTTCCAAGCTGGAGGTCGATCTGGTGAAGCCCGACGGCAGCCGCCAGAAGGTCGCGTTCAAGGAAGTGGTCGCCGATTTCCTCGCCGGTCCCTTCGACCCGAACGACGCGATCCACGACGGCGCGCCCGGCTTCGGCGATTACCCGATGGCTCACGGCCCGCGCCGCGGCTGGTTCGTGCCGGAACAGCCGGTCGCCGCGACCGAGGGCGATCAGCTCGAAATCCGCATCCGCCACGGCGCGGTGTCGAACGGCAACAACCAGTCCTGCGTGCTCTCCCGCTTCAAGATCTCCCTCTCCGACGACCCGCGGCTGGTCACCTTGATCCAGTCGCCGGAACGCGCCGCCCGCTGGCAGGAGCGCCAACTACTAAACCAGCAGTACAACGCCATCCCCGGCAAGACCATCCCGGTGATGCAGGAACGCCTGCCCGCCGCGACCCGCGACACCCGCCTCTTCATCCGCGGCAACCGCACGACCCTTGACCAGTCGGTCAAGCCGGCCATTCCCGCGCTCACCGGCGGCCCGAAAGGTGACCAGCCGCTGAACCGCCTCGACATGGCGCGCTGGCTGGTCGGCGACAGCAACCCGCTCGCCGCCCGCGTCATGGCGAACCGGCTGTGGGCCGAATTGTTCGGCACCGGCATCGTCGAGACCCAGGAGGACTTCGGCAGCTCCGGCCTCGCCCCGTCGAACCAGCCGCTGCTCGATCACCTCGCGCTGCGCTTGCAAAAACACCACCAGTGGCGGCTCAAGCCCTTCCTCCGCGAGCTGGTACTATCGGCATCGTACCGCCAGACCTCGAAGGTCGCGCCGGAACTCGTCACCCGCGATCCCAAAAACCAGCTCGTCGCCCGCGGCCCGCGCCAGCGGCTGACGGCGGAGATGGTGCGCGACCAGGCCCTGCTGGTCTCCGGCCTGCTCTCGCGCAAGCCATTCGGCCCACCGGTCTATCCGCCGCAGCCGGAAGGCATCTGGCGCTCGGTTTACAACGGCGAGAGCTGGAAGACCTCCCAAGGCGAGGACCGCTACCGCCGCGGCGTTTACACCTATTCGAAGCGCACCAGCGGCTTCCCGGGCTTCCTCAGCTTCGACATGCCGACCCGCGACGTCTGCTCGCCGCGCCGCATCTCGACCAACACGCCCTTGCAAGCGCTGGTCACCTTGAACGACCCCGCCCACATCGAGTTCGCCCAAGCCTTCGCCAAGCGGATGAGCGGTGCGACCCTCGAGGAACGCCTGACTCACGGTTACCGCCTGCTCACCCTGCAAGACGCGCCGGCTCCGGTGGTTGCCACGCTTTCGAAGCTCCACGCCGATGCGAAGGCTGACTACGAGAAGACTCCCACCGAAGCCGCCAAGCTCGCCCCGACTCCCGACGAAGCCGCGCTGGTCCTCGTCGCCAACACGCTCCTGAACTCCGACATCGCGCTGAACCGATGAACCTCTTCCAACAGCTCCACCTCGAACGCGCCCGCCACCAGACGCGCCGGCATTTCCTGCAGAACTGCTCGGTCGGCCTCGGCGGGCTGTGGCTCGCCTCGCAGAGCCAAGGCGCCGTCCTGCCGAAAGACCCGGCGAACCCGCTGATGCCCGACCTCTCGCACTTCGCACCGAAAGCGAAGCGCGTGATCTACCTCCACATGGCCGGCTCGCCGAGCCAGCTCGAGCTCTTCGACCACAAGCCGGAGCTCACCAAGCTCGACGGCAAGGAGTGCCCGCAGGAATACCTCGAAGGCAAGCAGTTCGCCTTCATCCAGGGGGTGCCGAAGATGCTCGGCTCGCAGTTTCCTTTCCACCAGGCTGGCCAGAGCGGCCAGTGGATTTCCGACCGGCTGCCGCATTTCGAAAAGGTGATCGACGAGGTCTGCTTCATCAAATCGATGTGGACCGACCAGTTCAACCACGGCCCCGCGCAGCTCCTGCTCCACACCGGCAGCGCCCTGTTAGGCTCGCCCTCGGCCGGCGCGTGGGCGACCTACGGCCTCGGTTCGGAGAATGCCAACCTGCCCGGTTTCATCGTGCTGACCTCCGGCGGCAAGAACCCCGACGCCGGCAAATCGGTCTGGGGCTCCGGCTACCTGCCCAGCGTCTATCAGGGCGTGCAATGCCGCTCGCAGGGCGAGCCGGTGCTTTATCTCTCGAACCCCGACGGCGTCTCTCAGGCCCTGCGCCGCCGGACGCTCGACGCGCTGAACGACCTCAACCAACGCGTCGCCACCGAGGTCGGCGACCCGGAGACCGTCACCCGCATCGCGCAGTACGAAATGGCTTTCCGCATGCAGATCCACGCGTTGGATGCCTTCGACCTGAAGCAGGAGCCGGAAGCGATGCACCAGAAATACGGCACCGCTCCCGGCCAGGAATCCTTCGCCAACAACTGCCTGCTCGCCCGCCGCCTCGCCGAGCGCGGCGTGCGCTTCATCCAGCTCTTCGACTGGGGCTGGGACTCCCACGGCACCGGCCCGCAGACCGACCTGCGGCAGGGCTTCGTCGACAAGTGCAACGAGATCGACAAGCCGATCGCCGCCCTGCTCAACGACCTCAAGCAGCGCGGCCTGCTCGATGAAACGCTGGTCGTCTGGAGCGGCGAATTCGGCCGCACCCCGATGCGCGAGAACCGCGGCGGCGTCGAGATGACGAACGTCGGCCGCGACCACAGCCCGAGCGCCTACACCCTGTGGATGGCCGGCGGCGGCGTGAAGCCCGGCTTCACCTACGGCGAGACCGATCCCATTGGCTACGAAGCCGCCGTCGACAAGGTCAGCGCCCACGACTTCCACGCCACGCTGATGGCCTTGCTCGGCTTCGATCACAAGAAGCTGACCTTCCCCTACCAGGGCCTCGACCAGCGGCTGAGCAATGTCACCAAGCCGTCGCGGGTGGTGAAGGAAGTGATGGCGTGAGATGGGGCGGCGCAGCCATGGACTGCGGCAGCCTTGCTGCCGCTCTCGGCCGCCAGCCTGCTGGCGAGCCGGGGAGAGACGATCGCAGAAGAAGTGCGAGGGCACGCAACCAAGCAATTTGGAATGCGGCGGCAGGACGTCGCTTTGGCTCGGGATGAAGTCCGCCTCGCCCAAATGGCAGCGGATCGCCCGTGGGGGCGATTCGTGGCCAGTCGAACGAAGCGTCCGCCTCCCGAGCAAAAGCTGCGTCATGCCGCAGCACTCCATGGGATCGAACGTGAAGTGGAATGCCGGGGTAGAAGCGAATCGTGCTCGCGAGGTGGCACCTGACTCCACAGCAGGCTGTGGCAACAGAGCGGCAGCAGGCTGCCGCAGTCCAAGCCAACAACCCCGGCTCTTGCCACCGCCCGCCGTTCCGTCATCCTGCCACCCTTGAATCCCGACGATGCCGAGAACGAGCTGGTCCGCGCGCTGATGGAGCCGTTGCCCAAGACCGGCTACCTCACCGAAGCGGTCCGCCACATGACCGCCCACGCGCGGCACCGGCTGCCGGAAAGCTTCCCCACGGCCTGCGCGGAGACCACGGAGCATTTCCGCACCGTCAAAGCACCCTCGCGCCACGGGAAGACCAAGCTCCTCCTCGCCGCCCTCCTCGGCCTCGCCGTCGCCGCGGCCTTCATCGTCCCCGGCGCGGCGCGGCGGGAGCTGAAGCTGCTGCTGGTGACCCAGGCCGGGCAGTTGCCTTATCATCCCGGCGCCGCCTTGAATGGCCAGCAGGTGATCCGCGAACGGATCCTCTCGCGGGTCAGCCCGGCGGACGGCGAGATCCTGTTCGGCGATCTAACAGCCCAGAAGGCCGAGGACCGTTGGAAGGCGCTGGCGGAGCGCGAGCCGATGAATCCTGGGCGCTACGCAGACGCGGCGCTTGGTTATTTGAGGAGCAACGGCAAGCTGCCGCCGGATTTCATCGAGAAAGGTGAGGTGCTTGATCCGGGAAACGGATGGTACGCCTGTATTCAGGCACGGGTGATGATGAGCAATCAACCTCACGGCGAAATCGGCGTTCTGAAACGCAGCGTTAAACTCCTCGAACAAGCCGTCGCGACACCCCGCTTCGAGGATCCGAGTCGTGCCACCTGGGACCAGCGCGTCGCCTTGCTGCCGGAGGAAGAACTGTGGGCCGACGTGGTCCCCGCCGCTCGGTTCATCGATCGGGAAATGCCCGGTACCGGCTACCGCTTTCCGCCAGGGTCTGAACTGATGGCCGTGGATGCCGCGATCATGCGTGCGGCCGCCTACCCGGAGCTATTGAAACCCCTGGTCCCGACTTGGATCGATCTCTTCGGCCACTCCATCCGCAACGCGAGAACCCGTGCGGAGCTGGTCTCCTTTCTCAGGCATCCCTACGCGCTTGGCTCGATCAGCCCGCTTGTCAGCTTCTTGGACAACGACGGACTTCCCGAACACGCCAAGATCATGACCGGCCTGGGAATGCAGATGCAAGCCGTCCTCGTGGCGGAAGCCTCGTCGGCTGGCGCGCCTTCAAGCCTCCTCGCGGCAGATGCCTCCACCATCCCCTCCCACGACTCCGCTCTCACCCGCCCCGGCATCGCCGCCGAATGGGCGATGCACGAGCGGCTGATCGGCTGGGGCAGCGTGCTGCTGCTCGGCCTCTTGCTCTTGATCCACCTCGCCGTCCTCCAATCCAACCGCGGCTACGACCGCCTGGCCGAACGGCTCGGCCAGATCCTCCGCCGCTCGGATCATCTGCTTATCTTCCTCATCTCGCTCGGCCTGCCCTTGCTGCTCTACGCGATCGCCACCCGGCTGCCGGGCCACGGGCTGCTGACGATGCCGCTGGCCCAGGAGAAAGACCCGCGCTTCACGTTGCTGGCCATCCTCCACGGCGCCTGGATCCTCGCCGTGCCGCTGCTCGCGCTCGAAGCCACCCGCTGGCGGCTCGCCGTCCGCGGCCGGGCGCTCGGGATGGCCGGGCGCGGGCTTCACCTCGGCATGGTGCCGCTGGCGATGCTGCTCGGCACTTTGATCGGTGCCGCCGTGCTGCCCGCCATCCCCTCGGTCTGGGCCGACCCCAAGCTCCCCCTGCTCGGTCTCGCCGGCGGCCTGGCCATCGGCGCGCTGTGGCTGCTGGTCCTGATCGTCTGGCACTTCGCCGCGCCCCGCGAAAGCTTCCCCGAGCGCCTGCTGCGCCTGCGCGTCGTCTTCTGGCCGGTCCTCGCCGCCCTGCTTGTCACCGCCGCCGGAATGGCTGCCCTGCGCGAACACGAACGCCATCTGGTCTCGATCAACCGCTTCGAAAAGTCCCCCCGCACCCACGCCGGCAACCCCACCGCCGCCGACCAGGAATTCCTCGAAACCTGGAAGCCCAAGCTGCTCGAAGCGGTCCGCAAGGCCCGGGCGGATCTCGAAGCGCTGGAGTGAAGGAGCGACCTCATTCCAAAGCAGTAGTCTCTCGAAGGAGCCGAACCCCTGAGGTACGTAGTCCCGGCTTCAGCCGGACGCATGGTCCCTCGGTGCCCGCCTCATTCGAATCGTCCGCATCGCCCGTGCTTCATCCGGCTGAAGCCGGGACTACTTACAGCTTGGATTCCTGCCCGCTGGGAGAGCTTCGATCCCGGTCGCACAACAACTTCACCACGCTGGATGGAGCAGCGGAGATTGCCAGACCGTGCGGGATCACGTCAAAGTGCGACCCCATGGATTTGGATCGCGAACGCCAGGCCTTCATCGATGCGGTGATGAAACCGCTGGGCGATGACCGGGCGCGGCGTGACCTGTTAGAGAATGCGGTGGCGCTGGCGGAGACCCTTCCCCCGCCGGCGAATGGCGACGGCCTCCGCAGCGCGACGGATCGGATGGAATCGACCGCCCGCCGCTTCCCGCTCCGCCACCGGCTCGGCCTCGCTGTCGTGGCGGCGGTGGCACTGGTGGTTCTCTGGCTGACCGTCGCCGGGCCCGCGGCGCGCGAATCGCTGGCGGCCATTTGGACCGGGAATCTCACCACCAATCTGATTTCCACCGCCTGCTGTAGCCGTCCCGAAGTTCCGACTTTGCCAGGCATTCCGAAAGCAGAGCGAGATCACCGCTTCATCCGGCATCTTGAGAAACAGGTCTCTCCGGCCGACCTCGCTCTGCTCGCGGGCGAATTCATTCAGGAGAGCCCGTCCATGCGGTGGAAGCCGGTTTGGGATTCGCACCCAAAGGATCCATGGCACTACTACGCCTACGCTCTCGCTTTTCGCAGTGAGCACAAGCGCTGGCCCGACCGCTTCGTGGAAACCGGCGAGGAACTGGATCCGGGCAACGGTTGGTTCCGCCTGATGCGGGGCGCGTCGCGGATGGAGGCCGCGATCGGCTTTCCTCCGCCTCCCCGAGTTACCAGAACAGAAAAGCTTGCCGCCCGGGCACAAGGCCTGCCGCCACCGCAGCTACCGAGGGTCGCGAAGCCGCCCCGCGTGGTGATCGATGCCAAGGCGTTCCAAGAAGGCTGGGATGACCTCGACGCGGCCCTCGCAATGCCGCGACTGGACGACTACCAGAGTCGGCTGGAGGCCATTCGCATGGAAGCCTGCGCCGCACCAGTCAACTACGCGGACCTTTGCAGCTACCCGATTCTTTCGGTAGGCCAGCCCGAGTTCCACAAATCGGATTGGATGAGTCTGAACCGCTACGCCGAAGCCTTCGGATTTGCGGCGGATCAAGCCGCAAAGGCAGCGGACCAGGAGCGCCTGTTAGAGTGGGGCCGGCTCCACTCGCGGGCAGTGCGGGCTCTGGGCGAGCACGCTTCGGGCATTCTGCCCGGCATGATCACCCGTCGCTTGGCCCGAGACGGAGCGCTGGGACTTTCGAAAGCGTGGTTGGAGCTCGGGGATACCGCGGAAGCCGCGCGCTACCAAACCCTGGCGGATCATCTCGACACCAAGCTTCACCCGGACCCCCAGGCTCCGCCGGACGCGCTGACCGAGCGCCGGGGCAGCCATCTGGTGAATTCAGCGACCAGCTTCCGGTCGAGCGGCAGCAGCCCGGTTAGCCGCCCCGTTACCGAGCCCGAACTCCGCGGTGGCCGGCTCGCGGAGTATGCGATGTACGAGCGGCTGATGATGCACGCCGTCGCGGTCCTGCTGACCCTGGCGCTGGCCTTCCTGCTGTTCGTGCCTTGGCGATCCCGGAAGGAACTCGGTCTTCTCCCATCACGGCTCGCCGGTCTGTTAGATCGCCGCGACCACGGCTGGATCGCTCTCCTGGGTGTGCTGCTGCCTGCCGGACTCTATGTCTTTTCGACGCGCGTACCCTGGTTGGACCCACGCGAGTTCAGCCTATCCGGCAATCGCTTCTTCTTGTGGCTCGCACAAGCCGTGGCGCTGGTCGTGGCCATCGTCCTCGGCACCCTGCAAGCCACCCGCTGGCGGCTCGGCCGCCGCGGCGCGGTGCTCGCGCTCGGCTGGGTCGGCGTGGACCCCGGGCGGCTGTTCTATCCGGTGACCCTGGCGCTCATCCCGACTGCTTCGGTCCTTTCGAAGCTTGCTGAATCCTGGAACCAGTCCGATCCGCTGGCAGCGGTTCTCGTCGCCAGCCTGCTCGCCTTTCCCTTGATCTGGCTGGCCCTGCTCGCACGGGGCTGTTTCCACGCCGCCGCCGAGCGCACCCTCCACCGCGCCACCCTGATGGTCGCGGCCCGCCCCTTCATCGCCGCCGCGATGCTCGCGACCGCCTTCGCGATTCCGGCGATCCACCGCGAGGAGAAGCACTGGACCGCGCAGGCGGATTTCGACGCGATGAAGAACGGCCACTCCGTTTTCGTTCCCCGTTTCGAGGTGGAATACGGCCAATGGATCGCGAAAGAGACCCTGCGGCGGCTGGACGAGATGGAATGACCCACCTCATCCTTTCCCTTTCCACCCGCCTGCAAACGCACCGCGCGAAGTGCCTTCCCCGCGGCATCAGGATCATCGGAATCGCGAGGAAAGAGGCAGGGCAGCGGCAAGGCCCCTACTTCGCCCGGGTCAACGTGAACCCACTGAAGCTGATATAACTGCTGGCATCCCCATTGGAACCATGGGCCACGCCGACCTGGAGCGGCTTTCCGGCGAGGTCGGGACGGTGGATGGGCGACTCGGGCATCTCCTCCCACGTCTTGCCATCGGCGCTGACACGGCAGTGGATCCGGGAGCCCGCACGGATGATCTGCAGGTGGCGCTTCGCTTCGAAACCCGTGAGGTTTCCCTTCTGATAGCGGCCGCCGTTGGTCGTGCTGGTGATCATGTTCCCCTGATTCCACGGTGGGAAAAACGAGAGGGCGACCAGGTTCTCACCCCTCGTCGGTTCCGGCAAACGGATCATCAGGCCGCCGTCGCAGTTTCCGACCGGCTCGCGTTTCGCAAGGCCGGCGTAGTCGGCGACCTCGACCTCGACGACGAAGTCACCGGAGACCTCCTGATAGAGGAACGGGCCACGGGCGGGACTACCATCCCATGAGGTCCCCTTGGACTTCAACAAAAGCGCTTGATCGACGACCGCCACGGCTTCGAGCGTCGCGCCGGGGCCGTCCTTGACCAGCCCGCTCCATCCGGTGCCGCTCACGCCGTCCTTGAGGAAATCGTGGGGCTTCCCGGCATCCAGTTTGAAGGACTCGAACTGGCCGCTCGCGGTGGAGGCGCTCAGCGAGTCAGGCACGGTGGAGACATTGCCATCACCATCGCGCACCTTCAGTTGATAGGTATAATTCTGATCCGGCTGGACGCCTTCGTTCAGATAGAAGGGCTCCTTGATCCAGCCGCTGCTTTTCCCGCCGGCTTTCCCGCTGGTCTCGGCGAAGTGGAACTGGACCCCGGAGATCTTTCCGTCAGGACGTTGCGCGGACATGCTGATCATGCCGGGCCTCAGGGCCTTGGGTGCCGTGGCAAAGGCGGTCTGCGGGACATTCCACTCCTTCGTCCAGCCTTCGGACAGTTCAAGAATCTCCGCGGTGGTGAGGGTGCGACGGAAGATCTGGACGCGCGCCAAGGCACCGTCGAACGACTCCCCGCCAAGATGAATCGCCTTGAGCGTGGCTGGCAGGGCGACCGGGGAAACTTCCAGCGGCTTGCCATCGAGATAGACCGCATCCGAGGTGATCACCACCTGATGCCAGCGCCCATCCGGAAGATCGAGGGAGACGGGGACTCGGTTGCCATCCGCCGCGACCAATTGCAGCGGCACGGTCATTCCAGCCTTCTCGTTGCGGACCGTGGCCACCAGCGTGAGATCGCCGCCATTCTCCATCGGGCCGGCCGTGGAAACCATGGTCTGACCGGGGCGGAAACGAGCCGCGATGCGACCGGCGACATCCTCGACGGTCGGCGCGACGGCCCCGGCTTTGAAATCGCCGGTGCTGGCACCCTTGTTGGCCCACTCCCCCAGCGGACCGTAATCGAGGCGGGCGGACTCGAGATGCTGCAACACATCTGCGGCAGGCATATCTGCGGCCAGTTTTGCCACCGCAGCTTCACTCAACGGAGTGTCGTAGATCTCCAGCGACGCCAGGTAGCCGTCATAGAATTCGGTGTCGGGCATCGAAGCACCGAGATAGACCGGCATACCGCGATGCATCAGCAGCATCTTGGCGGAGGAGTTCGCCATTTCTCCATTCACATAGACGCGCTCGATCACTCCATCGAACACCACGGCGAGGTGATTCCACCGGCCCGCTTCGGGAGTTCTGCCATTGAATCCCATGTCGGCAAATCCCCAGTGACCGGTCGCCCCGAACCGCGGGTTCGTGCCGTAGTTGATCTGCGCGGTGGCGGCATCCGGCCCGCCCCGGCCCGCCCAACTGATCAGGCATTCGCTTTCGCCCACCTCCGGATTGTTGACCCAGGTGGACACGGTGAAGCTGTTGTTGCCGGAGAGCTCGATCGGCGCAGGGAACGACGCCTTGAAGAACTCGCCGCTGTTGAAGCGGACCGCCTTGCGTCCGCCGGCGAGGCCGACGGTGGGCGTGTGCGCTTGGCTGTCAAAGGTGCCGCCCAGGCTGCCGGCGTTCTTCCACGATCCGACGGTGGAGCCCAAGGGAAGTGTGGCGGCATCGAGCTGGATCAGCGGCTTCGGATCTGGAGAAGCGGTGGCTTTCCATGACTCAACCGGTAGCTTGGCCTGCTCCGGGGCGATGTAGGCGGCGAAGGCCTTGTCGGCGATCTTCTCCAGGCGGTCCTCCCGATCTTCGCTGAAAACCTTGAGGTTCCAGATCGAGCCGAACAGGCCGGGCTTCTCGGTGCCGGTCACGGTGATCCGCAGATAGCGCGCGTTGACATCGCCGCGGTCCACCAGCGGACTTCCCCAGCGGGTGTTCTCCTCGCGATTGGCGAAGGTTTCCCAAGTCTGGCCATCGGTGGAGGTTTCGAGCCGGTATTGGTAGAACCACGTCGCGTATTCGAACTGCGTCAGCACCCGGCGGATCCGCTGCGGGCTGCCGAGATCGATCTGAAGCCAGTGGCCCATCTTGTTGTCACCCGGCCGCCAGACCGTGGCATTGTTGTCGTCCACCGCGTACTCCGGCTTGTAGTCGTGTTTGCGCAGCGTGTCGGTGTAGTGGGACGAGGCAGTGACCTTTTTGCCAAAGGCAAGATTGGTGCCCGGCTCGGTGTTCTGGCCGAGAAATCCGATACCCTTGTGAGTCGGGACGATGGCCTTGATCTCGCCGGGCCCGCCGAACTGCATCACATCCGCACAGACCTGACGCGTGAGGCCGTTGGGAGTGAAGGGGAGGTCGTGGCGGTGATAAATCATGTAGTAGTCATCCCCCTCCTTCAGCATCGAATGGTGCCCCGGCCCGTCGATGGTCTTGTCCGGATTGGTGACAAGGATCGGGTTGTTAGGCCCCATCTTGAAATCGCCGTTCGGCTTGTCCCCCACCGCATACATCACCCGGTAGGTGCTGTCGTGGCAACTGCCCGCCGAATACATGAAGTAGTAAAGCCCGTCCTTCTCCAGCATGAAGGGAGCCTCGAAGAAGTCCTTGATCTGGGTGTTCGGCACTTTGCCCAATGACTCGAACGACTTCATGTCCGGGTTCAGTTTTCCCCAACCGGCACCGCTGTCCGGGTAGATGCCCCAGGTGCCCATTCGCGTCAGGTTAAGCCACAACGCGCTGACTGACAGTGAATTAAAACGGAAAAAAGTCCGAATTATGTGTTGACAGGGTGAGCGAGCCGGCAAGCTCGGCATGTCTAAGACTTCACCCGC
>JBIPNO010000183.1:0-31211 GCA_044372775.1 Haloferula sp. | reverse complement strand
GCTCCGCCGGCCCCGGCCCCTCCCTCCGCCAAGGAGCGCGCGGATCACCGGTGGGTCATTCTAATTGTCGTCGAGGGGATTTCTAATTGTCGCTGGACAATGGTCATGGAGTGGTCAATCCCTGCAGAGGCGATTCAATGCGATCTATACCCGTTGCACCCTAAGCCAAAATGGCCAGCTTCGGAATCCTCCGGTCGCCCCGAATCCCGCGGCTATTCGTAAGTTGAATCCGATTCTGGAGGGGCTCCAAATAATTTCTCAAGGAAATCGCCCAGATCAGGTGTGGCTGGTGATTAACACCTTCCGCCTTCGTCCGGCAGCACCGGCCTATGGATTCCACGGTCTTTTAAATGGTGGCCCCGTGCGTTGGCTCTTGCAAGACCCCCAGCAAACCCAAATCCGAAGCGAATTCGCTTATGAAGGTAACACTGTCTTTCGACTACCCACCGGGCAGGCTCCCCTGCCCTGGCAAGCCTCGGTTCAGCCAAAGAACCTCAATCAGCAGGCCGCTCGGAAAGTAGATCTCAGACTTCAACCCGAAGATCATCAGCTTGTGCATGGCTATTTCCTGGCGGCACTCGGCTGGTCGGAATCGTTGATCGGAGGGCGGAACGAAGATCATTTGGCATACGTGTTCCAAAGTGCAACCGAAGCTTTCGCCGTAAACCCAGACCGATCCCTGTGCTTTGAAGTAGCCGTGCTATGTCGCCTTCATGCCCGGGTGGAAGCCCATTCAGAAATCATTCCCAATGACGATCCCATTCGGCGACTGGCTCAGCCTAAGATTCGCGAGCTGTTGAAAAACCTATGCTTGAGCATTGGGCAGAATGCTGAAGCTCGCGATGTTTTCGGATCCGATCTCCTCACTGTGGACTGGGCGCTCGCCTGGTTTCACGAACCCATTTAGGCACCATGAATCCCGTCGAAGTATCAAAGAAAATTCAGCGTCGCGTCCGCAATTCGATCCGAAAGTCTCTCCCTGTCGAACAGTCTGTTCCACAGATGACGTCGATACTGGATGATTTTTTTGCTGAAAACCCGCTTGCCCAAGACCCCTTCCTGGAACTGGTGCCAGATTACAAACCTGGCGTTTCGCTGGCCCAATTGGCAGATGAAGGCGTCATCACATGGCGCACGGCAGAGATTTTTGCCAACTACTTCCACGGCAGTGAAGGTGGATTACCCGGCAATATCCGCCTTCACGAACACCAGGCGCAGGCGGTCCGGAATGTCTGTGCGGACGGCAGGAATCTGGTGGTCTGCTCAGGCACCGGATCGGGGAAGACCGAGAGCTTCCTGATCCCCGTAATCGATCACCTAGTGCGTGAGAATGAAGCTGGCCAACTTGGCCCAGGTGTTCGAGCAATGATCCTCTACCCGATGAACGCATTGGTGAATGACCAGATCCGCCGACTGCGTGGAGTGCTGCGTTTCGCTCCAGAAATACGTTTCGGAAAATTCACGGGTGAGACGGAGGCGGACGTCCGGATCCGGCAGGACCTAACAGATCGTGCACCGGCATTTGAGGCTGCCTTCAAACCGAAGACCGTCGAGGGAGGGGCGCACTTCGGTTTCGACGATGAGGCCGCCCTGCAGAACGAAATCACCACCCGTCGCAAGTGGCGGGATACACCCGCCCATATTTTGGTGACGAACTACGCGATGCTCGAGCGCTTGCTCTTGCAACCGCAGGACAACTGCCTATTCGAAAGCTATTGGAAGCACATCGTCCTTGATGAAGCCCATTGCTACAGCGGAGCGTTGGGAACAGAAATTGCTTGGCTCATCCGCCGTGTCAAAAGGAGGGTAGAGGCATCCGGAACTCCTGCCGATCAGTTGCGATATCTGGCGACCTCGGCGACTCTCATAAGCGATAAAATCGCTATTGAAGTGAAAGCGGAGCGGATCCGCACGGATTTCGCCTCGCGCCTGTTTCCCGCGGCTGCGAACTCTTTCGCTGTGCAGTTCGGAACCTTGCGTGATGTTCCCGATCAGCCATCGGGGCAGCAACTCACCCCTGAGCAAGTTCTCACTCTAGGAAACGAGGATCGGATCAGACGCTCCCAAGATTACCTTGGTCGCCGGGACTGGCACCGTGAACTCCAGAGTGCGGTGGCGGTCATCGTCAACCCGCAGCAGGCGGTAGCGGTCGGCGACCTGCTGTCTGTCCTGCTCATGGTAAACGCGGCCGTGAAAAGCGGACTTATCGGGAATGGCTTGAAATCCTTGGAAAGCGGGGTTCTTCCCGAACAATGGGCCGGCTTCCACCTTCTCCTTGAATTCGTTACAGCTGGAATCGCCCCATTGAATTATTATGCCACGTGGCGCGAATGGCTGCACGACGAGGGAGACCCGCGACCAAGCAGTATTTTGGCCGACCTCATGGGAAATGGACAACAGAACCCCGTCGGCAACCGCCTGCATTTGCTGGTCGAATGGAAAAAAGCAACCCAAACAATCTCGCTTGAGGCGCTGGAATGGATTCTCTGCTGCGCCTCCGAACTTGCTGTCACTGCCGAGTTGGACGTCAGCCCGGATGCGCTCGCACTGAATCTCACGCAGGCGGTTCGGAGTTACCTCGAGGGGGCCACTCAAGCACTGGATCGAGTCGCCGAAGAATTGAATGCCGAAGAGAGCACGCTCAACCAGGAATGGACCCATGCACTCAGGCATCAAGGATTCAAGCCACAAGGCGAGGGCTTTCAGGTCATGCTAGCCAGCGCGCTGGCCGGCCATTCCACGGTATTGCAGCTTAAGCACCACCTACGTGGAACAGTGGACAATCCGGACGGCGCGGACTTGTCCCGCATGAGGGCAGTGGCCCAGGCACTTTTCCCCGGTGATGAGCAGGGGCCGGCCGCACTCACTGCACTCGTCTCGCTAGGAACCCTAGCCAAGGAGAGAGCACAGCGGACGCCCGTGCTGGATGCCCGTTACCATCAACTGCTGCGTGGCGTGGAGACACCCGGTCTTCGATTGAGTCCTGAGGACAACATCGACGATGTTCATGTGGAACTCATACCACAAGTTCTTGATGACAGCCTCGCCCTGGGCCTCTGCCGTGAGTGCGGCCAGCCGTTTGCCTTGGGCTTCGCGAAGGAACAACAACTCGCTGCATTCCCACTCCAACTGTGCTCCAACCGATCTGGAGACTACCGCTACCTTCACGCATTCGCTTGGGTGCGGGGCCGTCAGTTCGAGAATGGAGAAAGCCCAGAACTTTGGTTGAATACCCGCAGCGGAACGGTGCACAATGTTTTCTTTCAGGATCCTGATGCGGTTAAGGTGCTGGCTCATCAAGGGCCGGGGGACAATAGCTCCCCAGAGTTCATCGCCCAATGCCCCGCTTGCGGAGAGAGCCAGGGAAACCATTCAGGTTCGCGCTACGGCATTATCACTCCTTATGAGGCGAGCGGCCCACAGGTTCGGGTGGCGGCTCTTGAAGAATTGGCACGCCTTTCGGATGAAAGTACCGATCCTGCCGCGCGGAACCTCCCGGGAGCCGGCAGGAAATTGCTCGTCTTTTCGGACTCTCGGAGCGGGGCCGCCAACCTCGCGTGGCGACTTCAGGAATACACCGCGGAAACGACGGTTGTAAGGCTCATCGAGGAGGCTGTTCAGAGTGATCCCTCCCAGATCCTCACGGACGAGGACGTACTGAGATTAACGAACACAAACCCAGACGATTGGAACGACTATCTGAACAACCCTCAGATGATGATAGGCAAGCGATCACGCATTAAGCCATCTGCCACACTAATCGCTTCCATTCTCGAGACCAAGATCGAGGAGCACAACCTGACAGGCTTGCTTTCCGTTTCTCGCGTTCAGCCTAATCCAGGAACCAATAGAGAAACTCCCATTGGCGACCTGACCACCGGCGAAGCCGCCCAGTACCGCCTCATCGAAGCCCTCTGCAGGAGGGGGCGAAATGGAATCCTGAACCGGGGTCTTTTGAGGCTGACCAATCAAAATGTTCGAAGCTTTGAGGTCCCGGGATTGGATATGCAACCGGGTGAAATGGAAGCCCTCCTAAGTGACATGATTCTTCTCCTGCTGCGAAGGGTTCAACTGCAACTTCCCCTAGGCTTTCCCTCGGCTGAATTGAACCAATATCGCAGTAAAACGAGCCAAGACGGCGGTCAGGGGGCAATCCCTTTCGTGACAGCCGCTGTCAACTCTCTTCTCAACCGCACTGTTCGCATCTCGTTGGTTCAACACTGTAAATTCTGGCATCAAGATTTGGCAGATCGCCTAATCGCACTGGCTACTCCTGGGAGGGCGCCTGCTTTGGCTCAAGCGATTGCAGGAAAAGATCTGACTGACCTCCGCATTATTGCGCTGACGGTTTGTTCCAATCCGACGAACCTATGGATCGACTTGCTGGTCGGCATACTTCCCCAAGGAGCGCGAACCCCCCTCAACATGGCCTTGGGTGAAATCCGAAATTTCTTTGCTGAAAAAGCTCAATTGCTTCTTATGCAACTTTGGGGCTCATTCACAAATCCAGGGGGGCTACTGGTCGATATCGGCGACAACACTTTTCAACTGGACCCCATGCGCCTCGAGATCCTTTCTGGGATTGCTACACCGGAGACTGGTGCACTTGATGACAGCAATGAGGACGCCGATCTTGCCACACGCCTGATTATTCCCCTCCGCGTTGAGGAGCACACGGCCCAGATCGCCACGCAACGCGGCAGCGCCTATCAGCGAGCCTTTGCCGATGGGAGGGTGAACATCCTTTCGTGCTCCACCACCTTCGAAATGGGAGTGGACCTCGGCGATCTCAACTGCGTCTTCCTGAACGGCATGCCACCGGCAGTCGCCAATTACCGCCAGCGCGCCGGACGTGCGGGACGCCGGCCAGGCTCATCTTCTTACGCGCTGACCTTCCTAGGGCAGTCTTCGCACGATCGCTACTACTGGGAGCATCCAGGCCAGTTGCTCTTCGGCCCCATGGACGCCCCGAAAATTTACCTGGAGAACCCCATGTTTCGCGCCCGCCACCTTCGTGCCGAGGCGATCCATTATTTCCTCGACTGGCTTGATCGCCTCCAGAAAGCAAGGATCACGACCAAGCGATTCGATGGAAATGGGGAGGAGCAGCAAGGCAACCGAAAACGCAAGTGGGGAAAGGCAGGAGACTTCTTCCTGGGTGTCGCTGCCGGCAGAGCTGTTCAACAGTCCCATCCCGTGACTGAGACATTCGCGCCACTCGTCAGGGAGTTGCCTGCTTGGCAGCAGCAAGAACAGGACGCGCTGCAGACCTACCTCCAAAAAATTGATGGTGTTGGCACTCTGGATTACCAAGTCGCTCAGGATTTGGTTTGGCAATTGCTCAGTCAAGAACCGGCCGAACCTGTCATTCAACCCTACAACGCTGGCCTGCCCGAAGCTTACCGACAGCTTGGTGGGCCACACTTTCCGGATGCGGATGACAAGGAACCTCGGCGACGCGAACTGGAGTATCAAAGCAAGCTGGAGCTTGGTCCCATTCCTCAAAACCACCCTCGTTACATCACTCGCCAACAGAACCGCCTTTTGCACGAGGAGACCGTGAGCTGGCTATCCCGGCGACGAGTGCTGCCCAAATACGGCTTCCCGGTGGATTTGATCAAACTCATGCCAGACAGCAGTGACTATCACGGACAAAACGTAAAAATGGATCGTGATCTCCGGATAGGTCTTTACGAATACGCACCAGGGCAAGTGGTCACGGCAAACAAGCGCCGGTTTGAGTCGGCGATTGCGCTCGTGTTTGAAAACGGACAGATGGTTCCAGCGGGTGGTAACGCCGTGGAAAGGTATTTGTGCAACTCCTGCCATGAGCCGGATTGGAATCCTGATGCCGCGGCGGGCCAGCAATGCCGCTTTTGCGGAGATCATGGGCAACTTCAAGTAGTCAACCTCTGCCGTCCGGACGCCTTTCGATCGAGGGTTTCCACAGCCGGTTCGGGCATTACCCAAGAGCGCGGAACTGCATTACACATGCACACCGGGGCGTTCAGAGCGGGTATTGCGGTGGCCGGAACGGGCCTTATCGCGAAGGAGTCGAACTCGGGAACCATTACATTCATCAACCAAGGGCCACGACATCAGGGTTTCCAAGCGGCCGACGGCCCCAATTTCGCACTTTATCACGACATCCGTACCGACATTGCCGGTTGGATGCTCGCACCTGGGCTTTTTGCGAATGGGATGACACTACAAGTTTGGGCGCAACAGACCCACCAGAATAGGAATCGCCTCAATGCCGCGATGAAATCCGCGCTGCATGCCCTTCTCCGCGCAGCGGCAAGGGTGAAAGGAATCGAGGATCGTGACCTAGGAGGCATCGTGCAGCCAGGTATCCACCAGAACGGGGAACTGGGTTTCGTCATTTTCGATGAAGCGGACGGTGGTGGAGGTGCCGTGCTCGACTTCGTGCTCACGGGAGATCAGGTGTTGGATGAAAGCCGCACGGCACTTGTCAGAAGAGTTCTCGAGCACGCTGCGAACACCTGCGAAAATTGCAGCTGCGGAGACCCTGTCGATTCAGCGCGGATGCCGATCGAACGCTTTGAGTTCCTTGCATTAGCCGCGGCGAGCCAGAGCAATTTGAGACCAGCAGCTTCATGCTACCGCTGCCTTCGGAGCCATCGCAACCAGAGGGATCATGCGTTGCTGGATCGTCATGACGCAGCTCTGCTGATTCGCGAGATCCTCCAAGCTCCGGAACAGCCGCCGGGCGCACGTGCGCGGCAAGCTCTGAATGCGGACACCCCCGACGCATTCGACTTCAGGCTCGACGATGGAACGGTTCGCTCCGTTTCGCGTTCGACCGTGCCGCCTAGCGCAGGGGATTGGGTGCTGGTACGATACCCGGAAGGCGGTGGGGCCTACGGTCAGTGGCTCGTCACCCGCCGCGCCGAGTTGGATGGAGTTCCCGGTAATTGGCTTCGCCTCCGGAATGGAGTGGGACTGGTGGACGGACGCAGATTCAACGATGAAGAGCTGGCGGCTCTTGGAATTTGGAAGTGAACTCCGTAAGCTATGGCCACCCTTATTCCAAGTCACTCTCCTGCTGAAATCCCCACTCCATCCGAGCGGGTCGTCGCCGAGGCGTTGTGTTCACAGTTGCCGAAGGACGTGCGGATCTTTCACAGCTACCCTTGGCTTCGGCAGGAGAGGGACCTCGACAAGCCCTGGCAAGGCGAGGTGATCCGCGAGGGTGAGGCGGACTTCGTGATCGTGGATCCGCGCTTTGGCTTCATGGTCATCGAGGTGAAGGGGGGGCACATGTTCTACGAGCCATCCACCCAGCGCTGGGACCGCCGTGGCGCTGCCCATTCGGTCAAAGACCCGTTCGCCCAGGCAGGAGATAACTTGCGTGCTTTGGAGAAGATCCTTCAGGAACGCTCCTTTCCTGGTGGACCGGCGCAAATGCCCTTTGTGCGCGCGAGGGCAGTGGTTTTTCCGGATTGCGACTACCAAGGGACGCTGCCACCAGGCGCGACGAACTCGAATTTGTTTGGTGCCCGGGATCTGGCGAAGATCGGCCGGAAGGTGGAGCAGTTGTTCCAATCTTACCCGTTCAATCCATCGCCTCAGGGAATCGGGCAGGCGTTATTGGACAAGATTTTGATGGCTCTCTCCTCCACGTTTCGCCTCACCCCGGCGCTGTGGCGGGAGCTGGAGGATCAGGAGCGCCAGATTCACCGTCTAACCGATGAACAGTCGCGGATTCTCGATTTTCTAGGAGAGCGTGATCGAGCGACAATCCGCGGAGTGGCTGGATCGGGAAAGACGATGCTAGCGATGATCCGAGCCCGGCGATTCGCGGATGAAGGCAAGAGCGTCCTCTTCGTCTGCTACAATTCGCTGCTAGCTGAATGGCTTGAGCGCGATCTTCCCGAGAGCTATCGAGATCTGGTCAAGATCAGGCACTACCACAAGCTGTGTGCCGAGTGGGTGAAGCGCGCCGGAATTTCATGGCCCAACGCGGGGAGTAATCCGGAATTCTGGAAGAGCACGGCACCTCGACTGTTCGAGCAGGCTTTGGACTCTTTGCCAGAGGACAGGTTCGACGCGGTGGTGGTGGATGAGGGGCAGGACTTCGAGAGTGGTTGGTGGGACGGCCTGGAGATGGTGAACCGAAACATGACGGACGGTGCCTTGTTCGTATTCCTCGATCCCGTCCAACGGATTTTCAGCGATAGTCAGTGCTACTATCCCGCTCTCGGGGAGCCATTCACCCTGCCGGTGAACTGTCGTAACACCGAGTCCATTGCCAAGCGGTGCGGGCAGGTGCTGGGAGAGAATATCCGAACCCGGGCAGGAACGCCGAAAGGCCGGGATCCGATCAGAATTATGGCCGATACTGCCGCCTCCCAGGCAACAGCAACGGAGAAGCAGGTGAGGGAGTGGCTGAATGACGGGCTCAAGCCGAACCAGATCGCGGTGGTGACAGCCCGCAGCGCCGAGAATGGCAGCCTGTATGGAGCTACCCGCCTCGCGGGCGTCGCGCTCACGGATGACCTGGTAAAGTGGAGGAGTGGAGATGGGATCCTTCTCACTACGGTTGGCAAGTTCAAGGGCCTCGAGACCGATGCCATGGTGCTGACAGACGTCCCGGATTTCAGCACCTACTTCCGCAAGGAGCACCTCTACGTTGCCTGCTCTCGGGCCAAGCATCTGCTGACGGTCATTTCACTGGTTCCTCATGCGGCGCTTTGAATCCAGTCACCACCGGTCGTGCAAAGTCGTTCAAACTTTAGTCGATGCGGAGCCGCGCTCAGGGCCACCTGGCTGACGTCTCACGCAACTCGCCTTCAATCGCGAAGATCACAGCCCCTTTCCGAATCACTCGAAACCATCGCTCGATCGACCACCCACCGTCTCGTCACCATCCCTACCCACGCTCCATGACACCACGACACTCAATCCTCCTTGCCTTCATCCTGGCGACATCCTGCTTCACCTCTTCCTGCAGCGAGAAGTCTCGCGCCTCGATCCGAGCCCTGCACAATCAGGCAGAAGACGAGCTGGCATCGTTTGCCGGGGAAGGTCGGGTTGCCATGGAGTTGATGAAAAAAGAGTACCAGTCCTGCAAGGAGCGGTTGGTGACAATCAAAACCCAGAAGCGGAGCTACGAGCGCCGTGCCGGAGAGCGGGAGGCGCTGGCTAGGCAGATGGACCAGGAAGGGAAGCCGGAGAAGGCGGCGGTCCAGCGGGAACTTGCCGCAACCGACCGGACCCGGGTCGAGATGCTTTCACGGAAGGAGCTTGCAGCGACTGAAGCCCTCAAATCCTTTGCTGCTGAATATAAGGCGTTCGAGGAACGGATCACGACGATCGAAGAGGAACTCGAAAGCGAAAAGGCAATCGGCGGCCTGGGTGACAATCTTGGCGTCGACAACCCCTCCAAAGCTCGCATGGAGACCATCGGCGACATGGAGAAGAAGCTGAAAGAGAAGCTCGACCGAGCCAAGTCCATCGTTGAAGTCCAAGAAATCGAAGAAGAACTGTGACCCCTCCATTCGCCATGCTTGGAATCCCCCGCCTTCTCGCCTCCACCATGGTGCTGCTGCTCGCGTTCGGGGCGGTCGGCTGCTCGGAAGCAGAACGAGAAAAGAATTTCAACGAGTTCCTCCAGTCGCACGATCCGGCCGCGAAGGCGAAACGCGATCAACTGGTCCGCGCCATGGACGGCCTGCGCGAAAAGCGGAAAGAGCTGCAAGATCTCCAGAACAATTACCGAAGCGACGCCGCCCGAGCCGGCTTCCAGCAGCAAATCCTTCGAGTCGAGGGAACGCTGAAACAGATGGAAACGAAGCTGGCGCAAATCGACGAGCAGATCGAACTGGCGATGCAGAAGCGCGATCTCGATCGGGCGGATGCTGGAGGCCTGCGGACCCGTGAGGCCCAGAAACTCCTGGCATCTACCACGGAGCTGCTTGAACAGGCAGGGCAACTCCGCACCACCATGGATCAGGCCGAAATGGAGGCTCTCGCCGAATCCAGGACGTCACAACAGCCCACTGTCGTGTCTCCGGAACCTCAACCGGCACTTCCCGCCGACCGCGGCAGTTTGGAACGTGAAATCCGCCACCTCGATGCGTCCATCGCAAACCGCGAGGCCAGCCTTGCGAATGCCTGGCAGACCATTCACCGGATCACCAACCACGGCAAAAAGCCCATTCTGAAAGGGAGTCAAGACCACGCCGCCTATCTCTCCGCCCGCGAGGTGCGGATTCAATGCGAAGCCGAGCTACCCGGCCTGAAAGCCCGCCGCGACCGGCTCCGAGAACATCTGGAGTCATTGGATTCACCTGGAGAATGACAAGCGTTCCCAGCGGTGGCTGATGCATCACGGACCGGATGGCCGACCATCCGTTTCAGGGGGGTGACCCGCAGGCAACCCAGCCAATCTCCAGCCCAATCGCGCACCCTCACCCCATGCAGCAAGAAGCGCACCAAAGAACCTGTGAGGCCTGCGACAGCCCCTACCGCATCGACGAAGCGGCCATGGATGACATGGGCCCGCCCGGCAACTATCGCAAAGGCTACGCACGCTACTGCCTCACCTGCTGGTCAGGAAACAGCCCGCGTTCCCCCCGGGCCCAAAGGCTGGCGAACCGCAAGGAGCCAACCACCGCCCCCAACCAGCGCATCATCACGATCCCATCGCCACGCGAGGCCTGCCGCGGGCTCGCGGATCTCCACTTCCTGTTCAAGGAAACCTTCGGGGCCTCGGATGAAACGCTGTGGCTGGACTGCATCGAGCGCTTCCTGCAAAGCGACGGCCGGATCTGCTACTACCCCTCGGCGGGGGACGACTTCGAGCCCTTGCTCTATCAGCAGACGCGGGGGATGGCGAAGCTGGGGCTGACCGATGCGGACGGAACCGTTCTGCGTCCGACAAACGACACCCCGGATCCCGGACCGGCTATCGGGACCGACGCCAATCGGCCGGCATCCTATCTTCCGCCGGACCTGTGGATCTACTCCGACTACCTCGGCACTTCGATCGAAGACTTGCGGAGGGGCCGGAGGCTGGATCTCGACGACGGTGCCACGGTCCGGCTTGTCGCGCAAACGGAGCTCCACCCCAGAACGGGGATGTTCCGATTCCCGCCCAGCGAGAGCTACACCTCGCTGCCCATGAACCGGATGACCGGACGCGTCTTTTACCTCCGGCTCGCCGTGTCCGACGCGGCAGGAGAAACGACGGAGGCGGACCTGATCTACTTCTGCGTGGAGAATGTTTTCTTCCTTCAGCGATTCATGCTCTCCGAGCGCCTCCCGATCAGCCATCTCGTCTGGGTCCGGGATGGCGCGGGCTACGGCGGCGGCCGGCTGCGCCATGACTTCCTGGTCGCACTGCTCCCCTATCTCAATACCCGCTGGCTCTTCATGGAGGACCGCTACCTCCACGAGCACGCTCCCGGTCGCTACCGCTGGCCGAGCGAGTTGCGCGGACTGAAGGACGAACTCTCCGGCAAGGAGCCCGATCTCAACGCCATCGGCAGCTTCCCGTCCGGCGGTGACACGGTGACCTTTTGCGAAGTCGATTCCAGCGGCCCCGATGCGGCTCTCATGGCGCACGATCAGGCCAACACAAAAGAGCTGATGGCCCGAATTTCGACCATGAGGCCGCAACCCGAGATTCCGGCCGCGGCCATCTATCTCTGGCTGCGCGGCGAAGCCTGGGTGAAATTCGGCCCCTACCCTTCGCTGCGCTTCGACAGCGAAGGCCGGGCCATCCTCGATCCCCAGGGCGCGGTGGTCGCCCGCAAGGAGCAGGATCACTGGCGAGTTGCAGGCGAGCCATGGCTGAGCCAGGCGTTCTCCGAGCCCACTCTAACGGCGAACCCCAATCCGCCCGCGGAGCCACTCGCTCCGCCACCTTGATTCTTCCGTGGACCGCTTCGATCATGATGAGCCGCAAGCCGACCCTCAGCCTCCCCTTCCTTGCCCCGCTACGGCCCACCAAGACGGGCCAGCACCTGAGCCGCGGCCGTGGCGTTGGCTCTCGTCGCGTCCAGCTCCTTCTGGATCTTCACCGCCTCGCCAGCGCAGGCATTCGCCCCTTCGATCAAGCTGCGGATTTCCCTGTCCAGCAGCGCCCATCGCTGGGTGAACTCCTTCTTCCGCTCCGCAAGAAGCTGGCGGGCCCGATGTTCGACCGCGCCGGCCGAAGCATTCACCTGACTTGGCCGGAAGCCCTTCTCCTTGCTCTTCCGCCAATCCATCAGGCCCACGGTCAGGGTCTCGCCGAAGCCGGGAATGCCGGCGATCCGATGAGGAACAAGATCGGCCGCGGTGGTGATCCCATGGCCTGCCAGTTCCGCCACCCGCTTCGGGCCGATCCCCGGAATCTCGCCAATGAGGATCCGGAACCTGGCGAGGTACATCCGCCGCTCGCGATCCTGCTGTGGCGATCCGAGCAAAGCCGCCGCCTCCCCCCGCAATGCTTTCTCGGCGAGTTGGACCGCCGCCTCTCCTTGCAGTTTCGTGAAATTCCGGGCAGCCGCCGCAATGCAGTCCAACCAGTCCTGCTGAACCTTCAAGTGGAGCTTCAAGCGGGCCTCGAGTTCGGAAACAGAACGTTCGAAGATTTCCTTGATGTTCTTCACCCGCGCCCGCTCGGCCAGCATCGGGGAAAGCCAGGACGCAAACCAACCGGGTTTCGTGTAGCTCCATGTCACGGCGGCCGCCGCGGCCGTGGGACGATAGATCGCGTTGGGGATCGATGCCGGTCCCGCCAGAGACGCGATGAATGCGGAGATCTCCGCACCGAGAGTGCCCGGCCCGGCCGCACCGGTATTGGCATGATTCGGGATCACCACGACGCCCTCGAAGGGATCGATGTTCCCGTATTCCGGCAGCACTCCGCACCACGGACAGCTCGTCGCGGCGGAGAAATGGAAGTGGGCGGCATACCCCCTGCATCGTCGCAGGCCCGCCTCGGCCTTCTGCAGCGCCTCCACCCACTCTCTCGCCGATGGCCTGCGGTCGGGCCGATCTGCCAGGAAGGCCTTGACGAAAAGCTCCTCGATCGCCGGCCCCAGATGCGCCACGGGCGGAGTGCCGACCGGCGACTTGAGCGGGATCGCGGCGTAGCCCGCGTGGGCATACCAGCGGTTCCCGATATTGTCGGGTAGTCCCGGTGCCTCGCCCGCTCCGGTGAATCGACCCTGGAACGGATGCCGCCCCAGCATCAGGAGATGGAAAATCATGACCGCCAGACCAAAGGCGTCATGGCCCGGCAAGCGGACCGTTTGCCGGTGCCGATCCTGCTGCAATTCGGGAGCGGTCCACTCGGGAGTGACCAGCGGGCACACCTCATGAAATCCCGCGGCCCCCAGGAGAAAGCTGTCGGAATCGATCCAACACACCGTGGCATCCTTCCGGACCATCAGGTTTCGCCCGCTGATGTCCCCGATCACCACCTTGTGCTCATGCAATTTGGCCGTCGCGATCGCCGTATTCTTGGCCGCTTGCAGCAGGAAGCGGAAGTCCGTCCCCGGGAAATGGACTTGCCGGCTCGACACCCCGTAGAGGTTGTGGACCTCACTCCCTTCGATCCGCTTCATGCCAAAGCCGATGGGAGTCCCGTTCGGCTTCTCCGCCACCAGGCGGGTCGGCAACGCGGCGTTGGCCCCCAGAGCGGGAGCCAGCTTCACCAATTGTTGGATCCGCGGCAACCGCTGCACCAACCGCCCCCGGGCGGTCGGATCGAAGATCTTGACGCAAGCTGTATCGTCACCGGCCACCCGATAGACAGCCCCGTCCGCCCCGGGGGCACCAAGCCGCGGGCCCAACAGGATCTCCTGCTTCCCGTCAAAGACCTTCACGGCAGACAGCGACGATGGAGCAGTCGTCATCGGACTTTTCGGTCACCCGGGGAGACTGCAGGAGTTGTTTGAGCGCCGCTTCGTATTCCCGCCTCCCGCATGAGCGGCGGACCGTCGCGAGCCGCTGGAAGAAGCCATCGATCGGGACCTTCGCCGCCTGATCGAGGCACAAGGTTTCAACACCGTCCGAAAAACCCGTCAACGATCTCAAACCATGGGACTTCGGGATCTTCGCAAACTGGACGTGTTCCCGCCACGCAGCCTGAGTCAGGAAGAAGGTCTCGTTCCCGAACTCACCGTTCTCCGGCCAAGTCACGCAGCCGAAGCAGCCCTGCCCGACCTCCGCGACCCAGGCACCGTCGCCGATCTGGAGCACAACCGCCGAGGAGTTCCCCAGCACCGCGCCCAGAAAGGTGCAGGCCATCGAGTGCTGGGCATCGACCTCCCGCTTCTGCGCGGCCCGCTCGACCCATTCCCGCGCGCTTTCCACGGCGGCATGCCAATCGGTTTCGGTCGACTCTTCCAGGAATGCATCGACCGCCTCCGCTTCCGACCGGCAAGGCCCGAGCAGCTCCCGCACATGGCGGACAAAGCCGATGCAAGCCGCCTGGGCACCGATCCCGGAAAGCTCGCAGGAGCCCGCGCCATCCGCCAGCGCCAGGATCTGCACGCCGGAGAAGCTTCTGGCGATGCAGTGGTCCTGACACGGTTCACCCGTAGCGAAATGGCTGCGACCCCTCACCGACACCCCGGACGCCAACCAATGCCGCATTTCCAATCGGAGTTTGGCTTCAGACATCGATCGTCAACCAGTCGTTCGGCGCTGGCAGCGTCACTTTCCCCCCGATCTGGGATCTCGCCACGCTTTGCAGCGACCGCGTCAGCCAGAGGAAGAACTCGGAGAACTTGTGGGAGTCCAGACTCCTGACCTGGGTCTTCGGCGAGAGCTGGCCGACCGTGCGCTTGTCGCCGTCCTCGGTCACCAAGGGGAAAAAGGTGAACTTGTGAGCGTCTACCCCGGAGCTCACCAGATCCACCGCATTGCGCCAGTGCGGGGTATTCTGGTCGGTCGGGGATCCATCGGTCATCAGCACCAGCCATGGCCGATAATAGTTGATGCCGTGCTCCTGCAACTTCCGCTTCCGAACCTCGATCAGTCGCACGGCTTCGCAAAGGGCTTCCCCCATCGGAGTCCCACCGTTGGCAATCAGTTCAGTCGGGTAGAACGAGTGGGCGCTGGTGAAATCGGAAAGCACCGTCACCTGGTCGCCGAAGGAGACCACGGCGATCTCGACCCGCTTCGCGGCAAGATCATCCGCCCGCAGCTCGTCGGAGAAGCGCTGGACCGCGGCGTTCAAGGAGTCGATCTGCCGTCCGCTCATGGAGCTGGAGCAATCCAAAACCAGGACGCAGGGGCAGCGCTGCTCGGGATTGTTCGCAAGCTCGATATCGTTGAAGGCACTCACTGAGAATGGTGTTTGTTCAGTCATGGATTCGTAAAATGGGTATGGGTTTTGTAGTGATGCTAATGGGTTCAATTGGCCCTTGAGAAAGGTTGGAAGAAGGTCAGACAGGACGCCCCGACAAGCTCCGCCGCCCCCTCGCCTCCCCACAATCCGCCACGCCATGGGGAGCGGCCAGGGCCGCGGCGGAATCCCCGATCCGAATCAGGGTTGAAAGCCTTGAAGCGGGTGATGGCCGTGGTGAGGGAGTTGCGGACTGTGGGTGGCATGGGAGGGATCGGAAGTCAGCGGACGGAGCAAGGGAGGGCCGCCGCAGCCCAGCACAAGGACGGCTCGCCGGCGCGCCTGAGCTCGATGAATCGCGCGCCTGCGCGCTGACGCTCCAGCGCCACGTCCTGTGTCTGGTTCCAGTCGTCGTGAAACTCGAACATCCGCGAGCCATCGGCCTCCTCGACCAGCAATAAATACCGATCCCCCTCCCCACGGGACTCAACCGGGAAACCGGGCTGCGCCCAGTCAAGACGATGCCCGTGGCGGGAACGGAGCCGAACCCGCAGCGCATCCTCATCGTTCGCGCTGAAGGCTTCAAAGGCCGCCGAGGCCTCGGTGAAATTGTCGAATTCCTCCCACGAGCTCTCATCATCTTCGAACTCCGCGAGCACCAGGAAATCCAGGGGCGCCTCATCCGAGAGCAGGCTGAACTCCGGAACCGGCAGATCGCGACGACGGACCGGACGGACGATGGCGCCAAGCACCGCGGAAACTCCCGCGAGGTGGCACATGAGAACGTTGATGGGCTTTCTTGGCATGTGGGGTGAGTGAGGCGAACCCTGACTTCTGGTTCGCAACGGTGCGACCGCAGGACAGTGAGGAACCCCAAAACGCGGGCTAGGCAAGCGCTTCTTTCAGAAAAATCGGAGGCCATTTTTCGACCCTCCAGATGTGAAAAACTCACCATCTTCCCTTAACGTTTTATTATTCGAAGGGAAGCGCCTCCCCTTGACAGACGGGTTACAAGCGGAGTCCGCATGGTCCTGTCCCACCCCACGTTTTCCGAGCCAACCGCCCGCCCCGCCACGACGGCCGCAGCTGCTGTCACGCCCCATCCCCTCCTCACTCCCGGTAGCGGATCAACCGCCCACGCGAGCTACTTCGAGCGACCCTCAGACTTCGTCGAGCCGCCCTTGAGGGGCTCGGGGAAAGCCTTTTCCGCCAGCCCGTCCAGGGCGCGAATCGCCCACTCCTCCAGCGTCTCGGCATCGCTCTGCTTCCAAGCCTTGTTCCAAAGATTGAAACGGTCCTTGCCGGGATTCAGCAACAAGGGCTGCCCGTTCAAAAGGAGCGGACCCGGCTCTGCCGCGAGCGGTTCGCGCCCCTTCGAGAGCAGTTGCTCGATCGCCTGCAATTTCAGCCCGGGAATCCGGATGCTCGACGACAGCCAGTTGTCCACGGTCCTCCGCGACACGCCGAGTTGGGCTCCCAGCCAATCGCGGTCGAGCCCGGACTCCTTCAGCCACGCTTTGATCTCCTCTTTGGTCACTGCGGAGGAGCGAATAACCGAATCGTGCAGTCCTTGCAACGCCAGCCCCCAAAGAATCGACCTTTCAAGTTGACCGAATACCCGTTTTACGCATTTTGAACCCGCCTTTTACCCGAATCCGGAACTTTTCGCCCATGACCGAATGTCTTGCCCTCGATTTGGCCCAGCTCAGCCCCCGCTTGGCACGCCTGATCGAGGTCAAGGCCCGGGAGTGGAACTGCCCACCCGAAGTGGCCGCGATGCGGTTGCTCGATCAAGCAGCGTCGGGCGTCACCCAGCCCCAGCAAACAACCGACGGAACCGACTCTCATCTCCCATCATCCCAGCTCACACCCTCACCTCGAAACCATGAAGATTCATTGCCCCTCCTGCAACCAGCGCTACGACGTTCCTGAAGAGGACGCGGGTAGCAGCCTTCAACCAGGTGCCAGGCCAAGGATCTCACATCGCAAATTACGGGGGAACCCTCCCACCAAACCGGAAATATTTGTTAGCTATAATAGCGCACAGTCGCTCCAAGCTAACCCAATAAGAAAAACAACAAGAGATAACAAAACCAACACAATGGCAATCGCGAATGCAATTCAAAAAGGGAGCACCGTCTTCATCTATGACGAGAAGGGACGCCAACTCGGGACCGTTACAGCGGGGGATGGGCTGTATGGATTCACATCAGGCAGCGTCAGCATCCGCCGTGGATCAACGATCTTCACCTACGACGAAAAGGGGCGGCAGACCGGAACCACGCCTGCGCGCTGAATAAGAACCTTGGGCAGCCAATCCAGAAAATTCCCCGCTCGATAAAAATCGAGCGGGGATTATCGCCAACCTACAATGAAGACTTTCTTTAAAATTATTTTCAGCCCGATCTTAATTCCCTGGTGGATATTAACCAGAATTATTCGCATTCTCGCACACCTTTTCACCATTGCCCTCCCGAACACCACAGGCGTCATTCGCGACATCTTCGGTCGATAATATTTTTATCAATTAAAATGAACGTCTGCTATTAGCGATATTAAACCCGACCTCGTTTAGATCCCTCAAAAGCCAAACCGGAGGCGATGATCGATGCGATGGCGGAGGACTAGGCGTTCATCCTATTCCTGCAGCTCAAAGTCTTCGGATAAAACCGCCGTTGGCCTCCTCTCCGCGGGTTGCATATCGGGCACTCCCGTCCCAAGCCGATGGGACGGGACTTCCCCTTCCCCACCCTCCTTGCTTGAGTCGTCGGCCATGGCCCGCTGGATCATTCACCGCCCGCACGAGCACTGCCACGCCTCGGAAATCCGGGTCGCGGAGGTGCTGAAGGAACTCGACGACCGCTGGACCATCCTCTGGGGTTACTTCTACCGGGACGAGCACGGCAACGACCGGGAGGGTGACTTCCTGGTGCTGGGCCCTGCCGGCGGCTTGCTGGTGCTGGAGGTGAAAAGTTCCATTCCCCGCTGGTTCGCGGAGACGGGCCATTGGGAAGGCGAGGCCGGCAGCCCGGTCGACCAACTGATCAGTGAATGGGCGGCTGTCCGCCGAATGCTGAAGAAGGCGGGTTCCACCGTTTGGGTAACCAAGGCGCTCTGCATCGCGGACGAGTTGGCCTCGCGAGAACTGGAGAACTGCAAGGGCATCCCCCGGCAACTGCTGGTCCTCCGCAACGACCTCGACCACTGGCTACGCACCTGGCTCGACCTGTTCGGCGACAAGGTCTCCCAACCGGTTCTTCCTCCGGAGCGTGATAGGGTGCTCGCCGTCTTCGGGGCCAGCGTCCAACCAGCCACCCGCCGGGGCTTCCTCGACCACACCGAGCAGTTGTTCCAGCGCCAGCTCACCTCGCAGTTCACCCTGCTCGACCAGCTCCGCGACAACCGCCAGATCCTCGTCCGCGGTGGCACTGGGACTGGCAAGACCTGGCACGCACTGGAGCAGGCCTTCCGCTACGCTCGCGAAGGCGAAGGGAGGCGAGTCCTGTTCCTCGTCTACAACCTCGCGCTTACGGCCCAGCTCAAGCGGCTGGTCTCCATGCGCCACCTCGACCGCGGTGAGGTCGTCGTTTACGGCTGGGAAGAACTGTTCCGCGAACTGGCAAAAGCCGGCGACGAACTCCCCGCCCCGGCGCAGGGTGCCACCGTCGACGAATGGCGGAATTACTACGAATTCCGCCTGCCCTGCCATGTGCTCGCAATTTCCCGGGATGCCACAGCCCGACGCAAGTGGCCGACCTTCGATGCCATGGTGGTCGACGAAGGACAGGACCACGATACCGCGTGGCCGGACGATGCGACATCACCGGATGATCCGGCTTCCGGCGGCTGGTGGGACATTTACCGGATCCTCCTGAGTGAGGGCCGAGAGGCACCGGCCAGCATTTTCTACGACCCGGCCCAGCGTCCGCCCTTCCGCGCGCCGGAACGCTTCGATGCCGGACTCCTCGCATCCGGCTGGTCGCAACCCGCGCACGTCCACCTCCAACCCGCCGTCCGCTACACCCGGCCGCTGTGGAGCTTCCTCCAGGAGCATCGTCACTCCGCCATCTCTCCCATGCTCGATGCTCTCGGCCGCGGCGATCACCTGCCGGAAGGACCTGCCGCGGAGAACCATCGATACGGCAGCGCGGACGAGGCTCTCGCCCTCGTCGAGGAGATCATCACCCGCTGGAAAAAGGACGGCCTCTGCAATCCGGAAGAAGTCCTGATCCTGCACAAGCAATCCGACATCGCCCGCAGCGCCCTCGGCGAGCGCCGGGTCCTGCTCGGCCGCAACCTCCGCGAAGTCACCGAACCCGACGTCCCCGCCGATTCGATCCGCCACACCTCGATCAACAAGGCCAAAGGCCTCGATGCCCGCGCCGTCATCCTCCTCGGCCTGCCGCCCTTCGCCGACTGCCACGAAGACTTCACCGCCTACAGCTGGTTCATGGGCGCAAGCCGGGCCCGGCAGTTGCTGGCGGTGCTGGAAGTCGACAAGGCCTTCGGGCACCAAGACAGCCTCCTCGCCAAGTGCCCCCCATAAGCGACCCACCACGACAATCCACCAGATCCGCAACCCTGCCCCGCCAATCCGGCGGATGTTCCAGCCACCCTCGCCGGGATCAAAAGTGCAAAAAAGCACATCGGCTGGACGCCAAAATTTACCTTCCCGAACGGCCCTTTCGAATGATTTCCCCAAGACGCGATTTTCCGGGCCGAAAAGCACCGCCAGCTTTACACTTTTGGGGGGTGTACTTTACACACTTTACACCTCCGGACGCCCCGATTTTCTGTTAGAAAGCGCCAGCCTCGAAAGCCGCAGACCACTATCCCTCAATGATTTGCAGACCCAACAACTCAAACCCTCGCGCCAAATTCGGTCGATCTCGACGCGAAAAAAAGTGTAAAGTTGAAAATGGCTCCTTTCATAGGATTTGGATGGGGGTGGGAGGACCCAGGAACTTTGTCACCATCGTAAATAGATTTCCTCCTCACGGTCAGTGACTTCCGACTCCTTCAAACGCTCGTTTTGTCACCATTTTCGACCGAAATCTAGTAGGGGCATTTCATCTCCCTGCCCGGCTTTTCCGGTTGCAGACGGTGCAGCGGACCAACAAACTGCGAGGGGTCCGCAGACTCAAGAACCAAAGTTTTTAGAGTTTCAAGCATGGTGGCGAAAGTCCGGTGAGCCTGACGAAAATCGGCCGATTCTCACCCTGCAATTGTCCCACCCTGTCAACCAACCTCGCTTTCATTTCGCCGCGCAGCGAACCTTTCCAAAGTACCTCACCCATGACCACCAGCCACCTGTTCACCGCCGCCTTGGGCATCCTCGGCACTTTCGCCAACGCCTTCGCCGCGGATCCTGTGGTGTCAAACCTGACGGCCGCCCAGCGCCCTGGGACAAAGCTGGTGGACATCACCTACGACGTGACGGCGGACACGCCGACGGTCGGCGTCACGCTGCGGATTTCCAGCGATGGCGGCACGACCTTCAGCGTCCCCGCCACGACCCTGACTGGAGCGGTGGGCGCGAATGTGCCGGTCGGCACGGGTAAGGTGACCACCTGGAACGCGGGAACGGACTGGCTGGGAAATTACAGCACGGCGATGCGCTTCGAGGTCAAGGTGGACGATGGCGTGGTGCCGCCTCCGGAAGGCTTCGCCTACGTTGCAGCAGGAGCCCTGCCCGACTCGTCGTGGGCGGGAGCCCAAGCCGTGGATGGATTCTTCATGGCGAAGACCGAGGTGACCTGGAGCGAGTTCCAAACGGTCCGAACTTGGGCCGCAGCGAATGGCTACGACATCGGGAGCGTGGGAGCAGGCACGGGACCGAACCGCCCGGTTACGAATGTCAGCTGGTATCAAGCTCTAAAGTGGTGCAATGCCCGCAGCGAGAAGGACGGCTTGAGCCCGGTCTACAAGGTGGACACGGCGGTCTATCGAACTGGTAATTCCGTGCCGACGGTGGATGCAACGGCGAATGGCTATCGCTTGCCGAGCGAGAAGGAATGGGAGTTCGCGGCCCGCGGTGGGGTGAAGACCAACGGCTTCGAATACAGCGGCAGCAGCGACATCAACGTGGTGGCTTGGTATTCGAGCAATAGCGGCAGCTCGACCCAAGATGTGGCGACGAAGCTGGCCAACGAGCTAGGGCTATCGGACATGAGTGGAAACGTTATTGAATGGTGCTTCGACATTTACTCGGGCGCGGACCGGGTGTTCCGGGGCGGCGGTTGGGTCAACGACGCGAACGGCTGCCGCGTCGCGGTCCGCAACTACAGCCGCGACCCGGCGCCCACGAACGACTCCTTCGGGCTCCGGGTGGCCCGCAGTTCCAACGCGACGGGCAGCCTTGGAAGCGCTGTTAGTAGCAACATCCCAACCGACACCAGAAACTGGACCTTGACCGTCACAGCTCCGGTCAATGGCGCGGTCAGTGGCGCAGGCTCCTACCTCAGCGCCACCAACGCCACAGTCACCGCCACCCCACTTGCAGGTTACCTCTTCAGTTCGTGGTCCGGCGAGGCCTCGGGCTCGACCAACCCGCTCACCCTCCTCATGGACTCCGACAAAACGGTCGGTGCCACCTTCGTCGAAGACACCCGCGACCCCGACGCCGACGGCCTGACAAACTACCAGGAGATCATCGTCCGCCTCACCGACCCAAACCTCGCCGACACCGACGGCGACAGCTTCAACGACGGCCAAGAGATCATCGACGGCACCGACCCGCTCGTCGCCGACAGCGACTCCGACGGCCTCACTGACGGTGAGGAGAAAGCCCGCGGAACCAACCCTCTCTTGGCCGATACCGACGGGGACGGGCTATCTGATTGGCATGAAATCTTTTCGACTTTCACCGATCCCCTCGCCCAGGACAGCGACGGCAACGGCATCGCCGACGCCTACGAGGACCCGGACAACGACGGCATCCTCAACGGCCGCGAGGTGAACGAGCGGAACACCAACCCGAAGAGCGCCGACAGCGACGGGGACGGCCTGAGCGACACCTACGAACTCGTCTTCAAGGGCACGACCGACGCCTTCAAACCGCGGATCGGCGACCGGATCCGCCTCGACCTGCGCGAACTCGGGTTCCAAGGCACCTACAAGCTGGTCGGCAAGCTCCCGGTCGGTATGACCTTCAACGCCACCACCGGCGTGCTCGAGGGCAAGCTCACCGGAAAACCGGCCACCAGCGCGCTGACGATCCAGATCCTCGAAGGCGCCACCGTCGTCCGCAGCATCCAGCTCAGCCTACCGGTCGGGGCTTTCCCCACCACGCTGACCGGCTCTTGGCAGGCCTTGTTGGAAGATGCCAATGGCATCCCGCAGGGCCTCGTCACCGCCAGATTGTCGTCCCCCGGCAAATGGTCCGCGACTCTTGACGTGGCGGGATCCAAGACCATCCGCAAGGCCACCGGCACCTTTGACCTCGACCCCGCGGCCACCAGCGCGTCGATGGCGATGACCTTCCCCGCCGCGACCGGACTGACCGCCCAAACCCTGACCCTGAGCGTCAGCGGTCCCGACGCACTTGCCAGCGGCACCCACCCGCAAGGCACGCTGCGCGGCTTCCGTCTCGCCCGTGGGGCCGAACTACCTGCTGCCACCAAGTCGTTCACGATGGTGATCGACCAAGGAGAGCAGGACGGCTTCCTGATCCCCGCCGGCATCGGCTGGGCCACCGGCGTGATCTCGACCAAAGGCAGCATCAAGCTGACTGGCCAGCTCGGCGATGCTCAGCCGATCAAGGGCAGCCTCAAGCTCGGAGCCACCGGCCAGGCCCTGCTCTGGCTGAAACCCTACCGCAACCTCTCGTCGCGGATCGGCGGCGTGGTATCGCTTCACGAGACCGGGGGAGTTCCGCAAACCGCCCTGAGCCGGACCGAGAGCAAGCTCTGGTGGTATCGCGCCGCTGATGCCGGGGAGTTGTCGTATCCAGGGGGATTCGCCGCCCTGCCAGCCGAGGTCGGAGTGCGTGGATTCACCGCGCCTGCCAGCTCCATTGCCCTCTCTACCACCTTGGGCATCACCCAGCAGACCTTCCGCGGTGTGGTCATCGAAGGAGGCGGCTTGCCCGACCAGGATGCCTCGGCGGCGCTTCCGGAATCCTTCGCGCTGGACGCCTCCTACAAGCTGATCGCGCTCCCCATCCCGGGCCGCCTCGTCGCACCTTGGCAGGGCAGCATCAACGCGAAGACCGGCAGCTTCAGCGGGACGCTCGATGTCGCCGCATCCACCAGCGGCATCCTCGCCGGCAAAGCGGCGGTGAGCGGCGTGCTTCTTCCAGCAGCAGCAGTCGAGGGAGTCGTCGGTGCAGGGCTGGTGAAGATCCCGGTGGCGGGCAAGCCGGGAGCATTCCGAACCGGCGCCCTGGTCTTGTCGCGCTAAGTGTTGCACCAGAAGTCTATGACTGTAAAATCGACGCCACCGCCAAACGACGCACTAGTCGAGCATCCACCGGAGAGTCCGTTGCAGTAATTGCGCGTGCCGGGATCTCTAAAGGAGGCGTCGGTTCAGCGGCATCTCTAGTCAATTTCAAAAATGAAACCCATAGTAAAAATCAGTCTACCTAAGACTATTTCAGAAAAATTGCATTTCGAAATCCGTTCTATTTTTCAAGAGCATCACAGTGGTGTTGAGGCGCATTTCGAACTTACCGACAATGTCTCAGCCCCAACCGTGTTGAGCTTATCACGTAACGGAACTGATCTTGGAAGGATAGACAACGATCCTGAAATATCCTCAATCGCATTATTTCGGGGAATGCAAATCACCTTAAACAAAGCATGGCGACTTCAATAACGAGGCGAGCAACACCACCAAATTTCGCCTACAGGAAAAGAATGCAATCATTCGTAATCTTATTTTCCGAAACTACCATCAAATCGATATAAAATTCAATTAAATTATAGCATACATGAAAACAGGATGGGTCTACATTATGATCAACGATTCCATGCCCGGCCTCATCAAGATAGGCCATACAAGCGGCACCCCCCAAGAGAGGGCAGTTGAAATCTGCGGAACAGGTGTCCCCACACCATTTATGGTCGCCACAGCATTTTTATTTGCTGACAACGCAAGAAATATCGAGCAATTATCGCATTCAATTTTAAGTCATTTAAGAGCCTCCGCCAATCGCGAGTTTTTCAAGTGCAGCGCAGAAGAGGCTGCTTACGCCATAATCAGAGCTGCCGATCAATTAAACGAGCAGATACTCAAAAATACGCCAATATTATTGAGCAATGAGGAAATAAAAAACAACAAAAACCGCTTAAAGCAAGAGGAGGATAGACTCAAAGAATTAAGCAAGCCTTGCCGGAGACTTCATTGGACTCAAGCATACTCACCTTACTTGGACGCACAGCATCGCGATCAATCAAGATTTGGCCACAAGCCTTATGTATACCACTGGCATGGAAAAGCCAGCACGATAATTTTACACAATTTCAGTGATTGCGATTGCGCCAGTTGCAAGAAAAATAACATTTTTTTGTTCAAGAACCCGAGAGATCCGAATTCAGATCCAGGCATATTATGGAACGAGTCTCAATATAAATCATTCAACCCAACAGAAAAATATTATTTCATGGAAAGGTCTCGACTTTGTGTCCACGAGGAAATATATCTTTCAGAAAATGAATTAGATATCGTCAATTATAGACATGGCCTCATATGGTATGGCGTTCGTTGGGATTGTTTTGAAGGCAAATGGACTTCTACCACAAGAGGTTTCATCTTGAGAATCCGCCAGGAAAAGAGTTTTAATTGTAAAATCGAGGCAATTAATCATTTCAAATCCAATCATTATGAAGATAAATCTTCTCCTAGCGAAGTGAGCCGATTGATGTGCCCTTGCGAAAGGTGCAAAGAATCTTACCTAAAAGAGCAGGCACGTACAAACCTGCTTAAGAATCAAAACATCCGCTAAATCACTTCAACCCGTAAAACGGGTATAATTTTCCGAGTGGATACACCTGGGTCACTTACTGATATTTTTGATATATTCACCTTTTTTTTAAAAATGACTACAACTAAATCTCAAAATTGCCTATTTATAACATAGGCGTTGTCCGTTCGACTGCTTGGCTCAAAGTTCCCGAACGGGAGCATTTGTTGAAGCTCCCCGCTAAAGAG
This sequence comes from Haloferula sp., assembly GCA_044372775.1. Lineage (GTDB taxonomy): Bacteria > Verrucomicrobiota > Verrucomicrobiia > Verrucomicrobiales > Akkermansiaceae > Haloferula. The sequence continues at coordinate 5,755 of JBIPNO010000183.1, read as the reverse complement.
ACCGACAAACTTCCCGATCAGGAACTTTACGATGGATTCCCTGACGGATCCCGGCTATCTTCCCGCTCGGGAATGAAAACGATCGAGGACGCAAGCGCTCTGGGTGAAGCGATCCGGCAGCAAAGACGCCGGCTGAAGGTCACCCAAAAGGATTTGGCCATGGCCTCGGGAAGCGGCCTGCGCTTCATCGTGGACCTTGAGAAAGGCAAGCCGACCTGCCAACTGGGCAAGGCTTTGGAAATCGTGCGGGTGCTGGGCCTGAAACTGGAGATCCACGGGTCATGAACACCTTGGTCGTGCACTGGAATGGCAGCCGGGTCGGCCTGCTGGTTGATCAGGGTAGCCAGCTGGGCTTCCGCTACGACGAGGCATGGCTGGCCGCCGCAGATGCCTGCGCCTTGTCGCGTCAGCTGCCTTTGCGATCCGAGGAATTCTCAGGTCAGCCGGTCGCCGTGTTTTTCGGCGGCCTGCTACCGGAGGCGGACGCCAGGGATCAGATCGCGCGGAACCTGGGCATCAGCTCGAACAATGATTTCGCGATGCTGGAGCGGATCGGCGGCGAGTGTGCCGGGGCGATTTCGCTGATGCCGGAGACGCCGGTTGGTTCATCTCCCACAGGGGATGGCGTGAGATGGCTCAGCGCGGCCGAGCTGGCCGCCATCATGGCGCGCCTGCCGCATCGACCGCTGCTTGCCGGGGAAGAAGGGCTGCGGCTGTCGCTAGCAGGGGCCCAAGTCAAACTGCCGGTGGTCATCGACACCCCGCCGGACGGATCCAGCCGCGTGGCATTGCCACTGGGTGGCACTCCCAGCACCCACATTATCAAGCCAGAGCCGTCGCGCTTTCCAGGACTCGCTGAAAACGAGGCATGGTGCATGGCGCTAGCCCGCGCTATCGGATTGGATGCGGCCGAGGTCCGGGAGGAGCGGATTGGCGAGGTGCCGTGTCTGATCGCCAAGCGCTACGACCGACAGCCGCAACCAGCCGGGCAAGGCGTCCGGCGCTTGCATCAGGAAGACTTCTGCCAGGCGATGGGCTATCCATCTTCGCGCAAATACCAGCAGGAGGGCGGCCCGTCGCTGCGCGAGTGTTTCCAACTGGTCCGCGAATGGTCGACCGCACCGGTGCTCGACATCGCCCGCTTGCTGGACGCCGTGATCTTCGCGGTGGTCACGGGGAATGCCGATGCCCACGGGAAAAACCATTCGTTCCTCTACGAAGCAGGCACCCGCCGGATGGCCCCGCTTTACGATCAAGTCTGCACCATGGCGTGGCCGGAGCTTTCGACCACCCTCTCGATGAAGATCGGCAGCGCTTCGACCCTCGCCGAGGTTTCCCCGGAGCACTTCAAGCAACTCTGCGTTCAGGCGAAGCTGGGGTGGCCGATGGTCCGCGGACGGATCCACGATTTGTGCCGACGAGTGATCGATGCCATCCGGGACGACGACCGGCTTCCCGAGTTGAGAAACGAGCGCGTCCGAGAAATCGTCACGCAGCGCGCCGAGCGAATGCTGCGCCTCACGGACAAAGCGGGTGGCTGACACTCGACTCGCCCCCTACCCCATCCACAGCTCCAAATCCCCCATCGCCGCCCGGACGTTCCCTTGAGCCCCCTCCGCAATCATCCGGGTAGTGGTGATAGGGACCGCCCACCGCCTGGCGAGGAATGCCGCGAGAACCTCGTTTTCCGGGGCTTGGAGACGGACCGATTGGAACCGGGTTTGGAATCGCTCCGTCAGGCTACCAAGGTCGAGGTTCGTGGTGCCGAGGAACGCTTGGCCGGGCTTCATCCGGTCGAGGTAGGTGAGGAGCAGGTCCTGCGCGTCCTTCGAGCAGCGGTCGAGTTCGTTCACGACTTTGATCGACCAGGCACCGAACAAGGACCCGTGGGCAAGGTGGCGCGTCCAGTCGCGGGCCAGGTCGAGTCCGACTTCCCGGCCGTTCACGTCCTCGATGGCCGCGGGGTGGTGGGCGAGCGTCCGGGCGATCAGGTTGACCAGGCTAGTCTTGCCGATGCCGGGGGCGCCGGAGATGAGGAGCTTGAGCGGCTGGTCGGGGCTCGTCCGCAAGCGTTCAGCCTTCCGCAGAAGCACCTCCGCCACCTTGCCCGCCTGCCCCACGAAATCCGCAGGGCAGGACGGGATGAAGCAGGTGGGTGGAACGGGTGGCGGCAAAGCCCGGGGCTTCGAGCTACGCGGCATCACCGGCCTCCTTTCGGTAGCGCCCGCGCATCAGCATGTCGGCAATGGCCATGGCACCCTTGCGGTAGAGCACCACAGCCAGCAGCTCGCCATCCACGTAGACACCCCAGTAGCGGGACGGGTAGCCGTCGGGCTTCCGGTAGCGCTTCACCTCGATCATGCTTCCCAGCCCTCCCTTCTGGCGCGGGCGTTCAGTTCGCGGACGTTGATGCCGTATTTCGCGGCCGTCTTGGCCGGGTCCCGGTAGCGGCGGAAGTGGCGCTTCACGAGGGACCAGTCCGGCTCGGTCGCTTCACCTGGGGCGTCCGGCAGCATGGCGAGCGGGTCGAAGCGCGCAGGGCGTTCGGGTTCATCCGGCATTCGTTCCAATGCCGCGAGTCGGCGCAGGATCGGCTGGAGGCGTTCCATCACCAGAGCCTCAACATCGGGGGGCACCGGAGTTTGCATCGGTGCCCCGCCGGCCAGCTCGGCCACCCGGGCGTCCACGATCTGGCGGATCAGGTCCACCGGGATCTCGGTGATGGAATAAACGATGCCGCTCAGGCTGGCGAGCCCGAGGCGGTTCTTGAGTTCATGGCGGGCGGCGCGGGGAGTCGGCGCGTCGATGCGGTCGTCGAAGATCACTTCGGTCCCCCGGCTGGCGATCAGTTTGTAGGTGCGGTTCATGGCTTGGGTTCGTGCTGGATGGTGAGGGTGGCGAGAACTGCCTCCACATCGGCGAGGCGGAAGCGTACGGCTTTCCCGATCTTGATGTAGGGGATGAGTCCGCTCATTCGCCACGTGTAGAGTTGGCGGCGGCAGACCCGCAGATAGGTGGCCAGCTCTTTGGCGGTGTAGAGTTGCTGGTGATCCGCACGTGGGGAGGCAACCAGCATCGGGGAGAATTGAATGGTGGCTTTCATGGGATCAGTGATCGCTTGCGGCGTTGAAGCACTCCTCCGCCCACTCGCGGGCGGCATCGGTGATGGTGGTGACGAACTTCGCCGGATCCGCGGCCAGCGGGCTGTCGCCGAGCAGGTCGTGGAAGCTGTTGAGCGCAGCCACCACCGCCGCTCCGAGGACCACCTGCGGGTCGTCGAGTTCCAGCACCGTTTCCCAGTAGCCGATCCGCTCGATGAGCACAGGATACTTGCGGGCATCCGGCAGCGGCTCCTGGCGCAGCGGGTCGTTGCAGTAGGCCTTGCGACCGATCGTGGCGGTGGCGGGGATGAACTCGCGCCCCTTGGCGCTGGCCCACAGCAGGGCGTGGGCGTCGATTTCAAAGGCGGGGTGAAAGCTCCGGTTCACCGGCGCTCCGACTTGGACATGGCATTTCTTCAGGGTCATGGGGTCGTGGTTTGGGGTCATGGTTTCGCGTTGGAAGGACGAGGGCGGGTGGATCAGAAGTCCGGGGTGCCGCATTCGTCGGAAAGGGGTAGGAAGGGCTGGGAATAGCCCGTGCAGCCGCCATGGCCGCGTAGCTCGTGGAGGAACCCGAGGTTGCTCGCGCGCATCCCGCGCCAGTCCCGCCAGTCGCCGTAGAGCTCGGTGAAGTCGCGCTCGAAGAGCACCCAGCGGCCGGGCAGCCGGTCGAGGACGTCCATCCCGCAGAGGTCGACCATCGAGGCGGCGACCCGCGTGTCGGAAAGCAGGCCGTCGGGCATGCGGTGCTTCGGCATCCTCCGCAGGGTTTCGCGCCAGCCGCTCCACGTTCCGTTGTGGAAGAGCACGGCGCGGGCGTGGCCGGTCAGGCGGGTGGTCGCCTTCGCGCTCACCGGGAACGGGTGGCACAGCTTCGGCGTCACCTCCCCCACGCTCGCCCAGCGGAAGTGGATCACGATCTCGCCGGAAAGCTTGGAGATGAGCGCTTCGAGTTCGCCGGGGTCGAGCCCTTTCATCCAGCGCACCTCGCCGTCTTCCCGCCATGCCACGCCGGCTCCGTGCGGGTTCGCCTCATGGCAGGCATCGAGGGTCGCGCGATCAGGGCGCACGTTCCCAGGGCATACAAGGATCACACACATCACGTCGTTCTGTTAGAGGTTGGCGAAGGGGAAACGGCTATCGAAGCGGCGGCACATCCGCTCGGCGACTTTCCGGTAGGTCTTGAACTCGGAGTGCAGCGGGCCGACCAGACCCAGCGCGACGTCGCGTTTGCCGCCGGTCCATCCAAGGTAGTCCCAGAGGAAGCGCAGCGCGTCCTTGGCGGTGGCCGTGCGCTTGGCCTGCGATTTGTTCTTGGCGAAGGACCCGAGGCATTCGACCTCGGCGGCCCGCCGGCAAAGCCCGAGCACCGTGGCAAGGTGGTGGAGCAGCTTGTGCCGGTTGAGCGTGCCGGCGAAGACCCGGAATTCGATCACCCCGTGGCTGAAGAGCTTCTGGAAGTTGATCATCCCGCGTCCGCATTGGCGGGCAGCCACCGACTTGAGGCTCGGGTCCGTGCGGCGTTCCATCTGGCGGACCAAGGTGCCCACGTCGTCGCCCAGCGTGTGGCTGTAGCGGTTCAGGTGGCGTCCGGTGCCCGTTTGGCCGCAGAGGCTCATGGCGTGCCAGCGTGCGATGTGGGCGAGCTTGCGGGCGTATTCGCTCATCGCTTGGGGATCGTCCGTGCCGATGATCGATTTGACGCCCACGGTGATGTGACAACCGCAGGAGCCGTTGACGTTCGCGCCGATGGCCCGTGCCCATTCGAGGAATTGGAGCAGGTGGGCCACGCCGTCGCCGCCTTGGAGGATGGGCGAGACGAACTCGCAGGCCATGCGGCCCGGGTTGGCGCGGATCGACGCGTCGCGTTCGGCTTTCCAGTGGGAGCCGTTGAAGCCGGGCGCGTGGAGCGGCAGGCCGGTGGTGGTGGCCACGCCCGCGCGAACGTAGGAGCCATTGTGGTAGCCACCGATGACGACGCCGCTGGTGGCGGGGATGGTGGTTTCGAGTTCGACGCCGAAGGTGATGGCTTCGGCTTGGGGATCTTGCGGTTTCATCTAGGGATCAGGTGGGATCTGGATGCCGGTGAGGGCAGGAGTGCCCGCGTTCCGACATCCTTCCTCCTGCCAGCCACCCGCGTCGTTTGTCGCGCGCCATCCGCACGCCACCGCGCACCATTTTTCACCGGCCATAACGCCGCGTAATCAGGCGTAGGAACACACTGCCCCCGCGCAAGGGATGGCAATATGACCGGCCATCTCATGCACCATCCGCGTTTTTCGCCCTGCCGTTAGACTCGACGGCGGCTGGTTGGCGCGCGGATTGAACGGAGCCGGATCAGTATTCCTCGGGCAGCAGGATCGTGGTTATCGAGCGGTCCCACTCCGTGATGATGTAGATCGACCCGCCCGGCGTGGCGTAGCGGCTCAGGATCCTCATCCCGTGGACCAGCGAATCCTCATTCGTCTGCTTGTCCTCGGCGCAGAGCTCGTCGCCCCAATCCCCGCAGTGATGGCGGCGGAGGTAAGCGGTGAGATCGACTCCCAAGGCAATGGCACCGGGCGTGGCGTAGACCTTCCCCAGCGGGAAGCGCGGTTGCATCAGTCGGAAGCCCATGGCGTCAGGAATCGATGAGGTTGTCGAACAGCCCGGGG